>CALFER010000091.1 GCA_937951895.1 uncultured bacterium | reverse complement strand
ACCACCGAGATCTACACTCTTTCCCTACACGACGCTCTTCCGATCTCGATCCGGGGCAGGGAAGACATCGATCGAATCCGAAATGCTGCGGGTTGGATTCCTTCTGACGGAACCGTCGGTGCGAACCACCGTTCCCTCGATCGATTCCCAGCGACTGTTTGAAGCGACCGCGTGAATGATCTCCAGAAGTGTGAACTCGCCCTCTCCGACTGCAAGTGTGTCGAACTGAGGATAACGACTGATCATCGTTTCCGGTTCAGCGCTGGCTTGAATGCCACCGAAAACCGTCATGATCGAGGGATCGATCGCCTTCACCTTTGTTGCCGTGACCGATGCGCCGATTTCTTCACAGGAACATGCGGTGATCCCGACGACCCGTGGTTCAAAGTCCCTGATGACTCGTTCAAGCTCTTCCCATGGAGCAGACTGGATCCTCAGATCAAGCAGCTTCGCATCGATCGAATGCGTACGCAGAAAAGTCGCCAGGCACAGTACATTCAAGGGCAGTTCATTGCCCGGGCTGAAAACATACTTCTTCGGGTTCTCCGCATTGATGATCACGACCGGTTGAACCAGAAGAACTCGAATGCCGGATAACCCGGTTACTGGTACTCCGCTTTCTGGAACGATCATGCTGAAAATAATAGATCGCTACCGTTAAATTTGCAATGATCCCGGTTCTCCCGTGCCCTTCCGATCCGAGGATCCGATTTTTTTCACGTGGTTTGAAAAGCGTTCGTAATTCACGTAAAGTCTCGCATTCATTGCTCCGATGTCTCCGGAGCGTACCAGTGTCGGACAGAGCCTTTGATCTCAAGAGCTCATCAGGGAATCACAACTTGAAGAAACTCCTGTGGTTGATAGCCTTTCTCATCACGATGCTCCACGTCGCAGTGCGTGATCGATGGGACTGGACTGCGCCGCTATTCTATATGTTGCCGATGCCAATCGTGCTGTTCACCCTGTTGTGCATCTCGGTCTGTTTCGGTATCCATCATCACCATCGGCATCTCATCACGATGTGCATGCTGATCGTCCTCCTGGTCTTCTTCTGGGTACACCAGAGTTGGTGCTTCAACAGACCGGGCCACGATCGAACGAACACCCGGGTTCTTCTGTGGAACGCAGGACGGATCGGGGACTGCTTCCCGCTTGCGCTCGAAGCGCTCATCGAGTTCTCTCCCGATATCGTCGGACTCGTGGAATCGAACGGTATCTCCCGAATCCCGAGCCGGACGCGGATCGGTCCTGATGGCAGATACCAGGTCGTGTCTTTCGGCCAGGGTATGACGGTCATCACGCGGGGAGACGTCATCGGGGGGATCAGGGAGAAAACCGGACATGGAAGCTGGTTCTCGGATTGCCGGATTCGGTTTTCGCACCGGGATGTCTGGATCCGGTTGGTTGATATATCGAGCAACCCTTTCCGATCTCGATGGTCGATGTTCGAGAGGATGTCGCGAGACCCGGATGGAAGTATTCCCGATGTCATTCTCGGTGACTTCAATACCCCTTCCGGAGCATGTTCGTTCGAACCGATCAGGAAGAACTTTCATAACGCTTTCGAATCAGCGGGAATGGGCTTCCATGCAACATGGCCGTTGCCCGTTCGCATGATGGCCATCGATCACATCTGGGTGCGTAACGGAATCCCGATTCGCGGAACCGAAATTGTCCCCTTCCGATTCTCCGATCATGCACTTGTCTTGACCGATCTCTCTTTCCCGGCTCGATGACGGAACGAGCCGTTTGTGTATGCAACTTGCATGAGGAACCGCCGGAGGTTGAGCACATGGTCAGAATGAACCGTCTTCTCATATCACTCGCATGCTTCATCTGTTTCGTTTCGAGCGCTCGGGCCGATACACGGATTCTGGTTGCTGATCCGAAACAAAACACCGTGGATTCATTGTTGAACAAAGGATACATGGTCATCGGTCGCTTTCTGGATTGCCCGATTCTGGTGCCGGATGACGTGCTTCCGAGCCCCGCAACAATCGCAAGTTTCCCGATGCCTGCAGACATGAAGCTCGTTGTGGTCAGCCCGGTGAGACCATCAGTCGATTTCCCGGAATCATTCCGAAGCAGTGTGATGCTCGAACGCAACGGCGTCCTGCTGCTGAGGGTGAAGGATACTGTGGATACCGGTATCTTCGCTGCTGCCGGTTATGAGGTCAAGGTCATTCCGATTCGTCCGATCCGAAAGGCACGGCCGGCACAACAACCCAAGGCTTCCCGAGCTGCTCAGTCTTTCATCCAGTCAATGGTGAACCAGGTCTCGCTGACCAACTACCAGGCGCTGCTGAACGACCTGGTCGCTTTCGGAGACCGTTATTCCTGTTCGCCCGGACATGGAGCGAATGCGGCGACATATATTTATAATCAGTTTTCATCCTATGGCTTCACAGATATCCGTTATCAGAGCTTCGACACATGCTCGGACAATGTCATCGCCAAAAAAACAGGGAGTGTCAACCCGAATCGTATCTGGGTCATCGGTGCTCACTATGATTCCTATGCGCAAACGAACGCTCCTGGCGCGGACGACAACGGCAGCGGCACCGGGGCGGTTCTGGAGATCGCGCGTATTTTGAATCAATACGATTTTGAAGATACAATCGAGTTTGTTCTTTTTGCCAGCGAGGAGAGAGGATTGTATGGCAGTGAAGCCTATGCCGCCGCTGCCGACAGTGCCAATACGAATATCGTCGGGATGATCAATCTGGATATGATCGGCTATGAAAAGCCCGGGTATCCCGCGGATCTCGATGTCGTCGCCGACTCCGCCTCCATGTGGCTTGAAACGATCGCCTTCCAGGCAATCGATGACTATATTCCGGGAACGCTCAAGAAAGACAACGAGCTTCCGTACGGTGCCGGATCGGATCATGAACCCTTTAACGATCACGGATATTCGGCGATCATGTTCTTCGAGGACGAACCGAACTACAGCCCCTACATTCACTCGGCGAACGATACGATTCCTCTGAGTCTGAACTCCTGGCCTCTCGCCATGAACTTCACAAAAGCCGCCTTGGCAACTCTTGTGACATGCGCAATCCCCCTCGATATCTACCTCACAGCCCATACAATCGATGACAGTTCGGGGGATAACGACGGAAATGTGGATCCCGGTGAACAGATCGGTCTGACGATTACAATCCAGAACCGTCTGGGATCCAGTGCCACGAATGTGAATGCCTCCCTTTCCTGCTCGGTCAACTGCGCGGATGTCACGATTGTCCAGGGGGCGCATGCTTTCGGGACCATGTCGCAGATGCAGATTCTGGATAACTCGGCTGCGCCGTTTCAGATTGCCTTCGGTGCCGGTACTGCGGAAGGGACTGTCGTGCGATTCGGTGTGACGATCACGGCAGACGGCGGATACATGCGGACGACCCCGATCGATCTGACCGTCACTGCCCGAAACCAGGTCTCGATCGCATGCTGGAACATGGATGTCAATCCGGGGTGGACTGTTTCTGGCGGCACCGGCAGCCAGATGTTCCAATGGGGACAACCGACCGGCAGCGGAGGCGCATACGGAGAACCGGACCCGACTTCCGGGTATACCGGTACAAATGTATATGGATACAATCTCAGCGGAGATTATGCGAACAGTATCACAACCGAACGCACCCTGACGACAGGAACGATCGATTGTTCCCTGTCGACCGATACCATGCTCGATTTCTGGTGCTGGCTCGGTGTCGAAGAATCCACCTACGATCACGCACGTATTCATGTATCTTCGGACAACGGGACGACCTGGAGTGCCGTCTGGGAGAACACAGGGACGCTCAATGGCGGAGCATGGGAGCACTGGAGTTTCGATATCAGCGCGATTGCCGATAACCAGTCACAGGTCAAACTCCGGTGGACCATGGGGCCGACCGATTCCGGATGGACGTTCTGCGGCTGGAACATCGACGATGTCTGTTTGACCGGATGGGCCACGGCAATCGGGACGGCGACCCCGACGCGAACGCCAACATCCACTTACACAAGCACGCCGGTGCCGCCGACGATGACGCCGACCCGGACTCCCACGCCTACCGCCACACACACTGCTCCGCCTCCGACCGTCACACCCACCCGAACTCCGACCGCATCACCGACTTCCACGCGCACCCCGACGCAGATGCCCTCGACGGCGACCCCGACGCGAACGCCAACATCCACTTACACAAGCACGCCGGTGCCGCCGACGATGACGCCGACCCGGACTCCCACGGCTACCGCCACGCACACCTCTCCGCCTCCGACCGTCACGCCGACTGTCACACCTCAACCCGTACCGGCGACATCCGGCAGCGGATCCGCACTGCTGATCCTTGTCGTGAGTGGTCTGATCGTATTGAATGGGCGCCGCTGGTTACCATCCCGCCCGACACATCGTCAGCACTGAGCCATAGGCGTCGGGTTCGTCGGTTGAAACGACCAGTGTCAGTTCATCTCCCGGCTCGATGATCGTGCTGCCGTGAGGGATCAATTCCCGGTGTCCTCTCTTGATCGATATCAGCAGACATCCGTTTGGAAACCCGGCTTTGTGCACCTGTTTCCCACAGACTCTCGATTCCGGTTCAACCGTGACTTCAAACGCGGCAACTTCAGATTGCCCCTCCCGGAAAACGCCCTGTCGCTGGAGATCAGCCTCGAGAAGCGCATCATAAATCGGTTTGCTCCGGAGTCGCTCCGATGTGATGTAAGCTGTCATGCAGACGACCAGCAGCGGGAAGAGTTGGTGATAATTGCCAGTCATCTCGAGAATCAGAATGATGCCGGTGAGGGGAGCACGAACCGTGGCAGTGAAGAACGCTGCCATTCCGATCAACCCGACGGATGAGGGGTCGAGCGGAGCGGCAGGATGAATCAGTGTGACGAGTTCGGTAAACAGGACGCCGGTGATGGCGCCCAGAACCAGCATCGGCGCGAAGATTCCCCCGGGTAATCCGGTTCCGTAGCTCAGAACCGTGAGACACCATTTGGACAGAAGCAGAAAGACGCCCAGTTTCACTATGCTGGTCCACTCCGATTGACCCGCCAGAATCGTTTCGACCGTTCCATGACCGCTCCCGACTGCAAGCGGAATGAACCATGTGCCGAGTCCAACGAGCGCGCCTACCAGGGCCGTTCGCTGTATCGTGGTCTTCATGGATGAATGCGCATAGAAGGCTTGGACGTAGAGGAGGGATCGATTGAACAATGCACCGAGATATCCGACGAGGACACCCAGCACAGCGATGTAGGGCAAACCGATGAGCGGAACCATCGGGAATCCTTGGAGATGAAAAGCCGGGGCTTCCCCGATCAGTGTCCGCGTCATGATATCGGCCATGACCGAGGCAATCAGTGCGGTGCCGTATGTGATCGGTGACAGATCCCGCTGCAGTTCCTCGATCACGAAGATGAATCCGGCGAGCGGGGCGTTGAATGCGGCCGCAAGACCGGCTCCCGCACCGCATGCAAGCAAATGCTTCCGCTCTCGCGGTCGCGCTTTCACGATCATCGAGACCATTTTCCCGGCTGCGGCACCCATCTGGACCGTCGGACCTTCGCGACCCAGCGAAAACCCAGCTCCGATTGCCAACAATCCACCCGTGAATTTCACCAGAAGGATGCGAATCCAGTTCATCTTCCGGACATTCATCAAAACGCCCTTCAGATGAGGAATACCGCTTCCGGAAGCTTCGGGAGCATACCGTCGCGTCAGATACACCGCAACGGAACCAAGAAATGCCGAAAACACCATGGGGACGATCATTCCGAATGAGCCGATTTGGGATTGGATCCACCCGATCACCGATACACGAAGCGCTTCGGCATGATACAGAGACGCCTGGAACGCGACAGCGATCAGTCCGGACGCCGCCCCCACAAACACCGCTCTGCCGAATTGGGTTCGACGTCGCTGCCGGATGACTTTCAGCCGGCGAACCGATTCTGGGAATGAGGCTGTGCCTTGAGACTCTGCTGAAATCGAGTGGTTCAATGCGTCTCGAGTATCTGACCGATCGAATGATATCCGGTATCGTTCTGTGTCCAGTAATCCCGGATCGGTCCGAACGGAGGTACCACGAAGGATTCGTTGTACTGTCCATCGAGTGATTGGATGCGGACCAGTCTGTCGCCGCCATTGAATCCCCAATGGCGGCCGTCCGGATAAACGTGCTGTATCTTCATCCCGTGCCGTGTCTTGATGTGATGCTGATCACGCGGCCAATGCCAGGAGTTATCGATGATCATCTCGATTACCTGCCACATGTTCCCGGACGGAAGCCCGCCTTGATAGAGTGCCAGACCGGAATCATTCGGGAATCCGAACACGAAGCAGGTCGGGAATCGTGCGGCTGTGCGCTTGAGGGAATCCTCCCGGCCGGAATCGAAATGCGATGCGGCAATGATGTTCCGGCACAAACCGAAACCATGCGGGTCCGGAATATCGTATTCTCCGGCCCCGTGAAAGAACTGGCACAACTGGTCGACACCCGCCGAAAAACCGACAGTCAGCATCCCGCGCTCCTGCCGCCACTTCAATGTCTTTTCAAATGAGTCCGGATCCTGATAGAAGAGCGCGCCGGTCGCTTTGTATCGTTCCAGACCGGTCGAAGGATTTCCTCCACCCAGGATGACCACTTCATCATGAGCCAGTGAATGATAGAGCACATCGATGTCGGAACGCTTGAGATCATCGGACCAGAAGAAAGTCGAAGGTTCCAACCCGAAAGACTGATAGTAGTTGAAGAAAAAACGGAACTTGCTCCAGCCGTATTCCTGACGCTCAACAATGTTCCCGTCATTGGTGACGCCCTCCGAGAATGGCAGGTACAAGATCCTGCGATTGCCTCTCAGCGCACGCTGAACGATCCAGTCATTGTGAATGAGGTTGCATCGGTCGTGAGAACTGTAGATCAATGCTGACGGTTCCATGCTGACTTCCTCCAGGGTAATCACACCGTGATGGCATTCACTATACAAGGGAATATTCGCTGTTCTCAAGAGACCCAATCGGACTGTACCTTGACATTATCCTGATCGAATCCTAACCTGACGCCGGTTTTGAGATCATCTCCGATCAAACCGTTCTCAGGTTGCTCGCGGAGGTTCACACCATGTTCAGAAGACTGCTCCCCAAAAACCTCGATTTTTATGACTTCTTCGATCAGATCGCACAGATTGCGTCCGAAACCTGTCGTCAGTTCCTGGCTCTGACACAGGAAACGACGCACTTCACAACCCATATTCTCCGAATCAAGGAACTCGAACATGAAGCGGACGCCGTGACACATCAATGCATCCGCGCGCTGCATCAGACATTCATCACTCCGGTTGATCGAACGGATATTCATCACCTGATCAAACAGCTCGATGATGTCATCGATTCCATCGATGGAGCGGCGGCGCGGATCGGATTGTATGAGATCACTGAAATCCGTCCTGAGGCCGCCAAAATGGCGGATGTTCTGGTGCGTGCCGGCACGGAACTTGAAGAAATTCTCAAACTGATGCGCAATATGAAAAATGCGCAGGAAATCAGTAAAAGGTGTATTCAGCTTCATCTTTTCGAGAACGAAGCGGATGTGATTCACCGGAATGCGGTCGTCAGGCTGTTCAAGGATGCAACATCACCGATCGAAGTGATCAAGTGGAAGGAAATCCTCGAGTTTCTGGAAAAGGCCACCGACCGATGCGAAGATGTCGCGAACATCATCGAAGGCATCGTCATCGAGGCCACCTGAACATATGGACCTCGGCTGGTTCCTCGTCATCCTCACAATCCTGATAGCACTTGCGTTCGACGTGATCAACGGTTTTCACGATGCCGCCAATTCGATCGCCACGGTCGTTTCAACACGCGTTCTGAGCCCGCGGATCGCAGTGCTCTGGGCCGCTTTCTTCAACTTTGTCGCCATGTTCATCTTCGCTCCGCGTGTCGCCGATACAATCTCCAAAATCGTCGTGATCCGCCCCGAAGATCCCGTGTTTCTCTATGTCGTTCTCGCCGGTCTCCTCGGCGCTATCATCTGGGACCTCATCACCTGGTATCTCGGATTGCCGACCAGTTCGTCCCATGCCCTGATCGGGGGCTTTGCAGGAGCCGGTTATGCATACTCCGGCAGTGACTCGATACGATGGGAAAAAATCATCGCCACCGCCAGCTTCATCCCCCTGTCACCACTGATCGGTATGCTGATCGGATTCCTGATCATGCTGGGAGTGCTCTGGCTTGTGCGTTCCCAGCGACCGACATCCATCGATCATGTTTTCCGTAAAATGCAGCTCGTTTCAGCCGCTCTGTACTCATTGGGTCACGGTGGTAACGATGCACAGAAGACGATGGGGATCATCATGGCACTCCTGATCGCTGCGAACATGATGAAACCCGACGTTCAACTGACACTCACCAATCCCGACACATTGTGGATCATTCTGTCCTGCCACGCGGCAATGGGAATCGGCACGGCGCTCGGAGGCTGGCGGATCGTCAAGACCATGGGCATGAAAATCACCAAACTCAAACCAATCGGCGGGTTTTGCGCCGAAACAGCCGGCGCGTTCACTCTGTTTCTCGCAACCCATTGCGGAATTCCGGTTTCGACCACGCATACCATTGCCGGCGCGATCGTCGGTGTCGGTGCGACATCGAAGTTATCCGCCATCAAATGGGGTGTCGCCACACGTATTGTCTGGGCTTGGATCGTGACGATCCCTTTCTCGGCAATCGCCGCTATGCTCTGCTTCGATCTCCTCAAAATGGCGCATCTGTGGTAGCCCCCTGCTCGAATTCACAGCACGCACACTCCATGATCCACCTCATCGAACGTCATCTGACGCGCTATCCGGCCATGCAACCGGTCGATGTCTACAAACTCGTCTATCAGTGCTGCATGGGAGTCGGACACGCGATCCCCGACACCGGATCGGTACTCGAAATGCTGACATCCGAACTCGACAGGATCGACCAGGGGCCTGACGAACCGATCATCGATCCGATCTCACCGTCAGGACACATCATTCGCGTGCATCTGCGGCCTTTCCGAAAAGCCCGCCTCGATCCCCGGCGTCTCGCCGATGCATTCCTGGAAACCGCTCGCTCGATCCTGCCGGATACCGAAGCCCTGCTACGATCCTGGTCGTCCGTCACGGATCATCTCGAAACACGTGTCATGAACCGCTTTGCTGGGGATCTGGATGCCCTGAACCGTCTGCTGATCGGCCATAACTTCCCCGCGATGCATCATTCCAGAGAATACTCCGATCAGTACCGACCTTCTTATCGGGTCATCGCCGCCGAGTTCTACATCCCGAAATAGTATATCTGGCGCCAGAGCGTTCGCAGATCCGGTGTGTACTTCTCGAGCACCCGGGGATCGTTTCGGGCGAAAAGCTCACGGAGCGCCTCACGGGCAAGTTGATGAGACCCTGCAATGTCGCTTCTCCTGAAAATCTCTTCATAGGTCGAAATCGCGTCCTTGATTCGCTTCTGGATTTCATGGGATTGTCCGATCCGAAGCAGCGCAAATGATGTGAAAGGCGCAAAATCGATCTCGGAATCTGAATGCTCCACAGCCAGTCGATAATGCTGAATGGCGCGATCGAAATCCTGATTGAGAAACAGGAAGTTGGCGAAGTAGAGCTGCCCGAAACAATGCTCGGGATGCGACGATAGAAACTGGTTGTACGCGGATTCCGCTTCAGTATTTCTGCGTTCGCTCTGGAGCAACAGCGCATCGCCGAGTTCGACATTCATCCGATACCGGGATGTCCATCGAAGGAGTTTTCCATCGGGATCGAAGAATACTCCGCTCGGTTCGAAATCCGTAGTGAACTGCACGACGGCCGGAGTCGAGGTGATCGAGACCGTGCGGCAGACCGATTCATCCTCTCCCTCGATCCTGATATCCGCCCGAACTTCATAGCACTCTCCACTCTGGGTGATCGTACAGGTGATCAGCCAGCCTTCCCGCGTTCGTCCCGCTTCCCAACTCAATTCGAACTCAGGCGCTCCACACCGGTGGAACCATTGATCGAAAAACTGCGTCAGATCGGTTCCGGATTCGACGGTCCAGGCGGTAAGAAGGTCGTCGAGACTCACTGCTTTCCCGTTGAAATCCCGCACAATGCGTTTCAAGCCGGCAAAAAACGGTCGCTCACCGATCAGATTCCGAAGCATGAGATAGGCCGAGGCTGCCTTCGTTTCCGCAAGTGAATGCATCTCACGGGATTGACCATAAAGAGGATCTCCCAGCATGTAATCACGGCCGGGGCGATCAGCCGAAACCAGAAAGTAATACTGCGCGGACTGAGGAAAACCAGGAAAGCCTGCTCGTTGAAACGCACGCATGGCCTGCTCCCCCTGGAGATACTCGATGCATAACAGCGCGGATAACTGAGCCAATCCTTCATCGATCACCTTACCATCCGCAGATCGAATCGCGTTCCCCCACCACGCATGACCGATCTCGTGACTCAGAAGCGCCATATTGAAGTAATCGCCTTCAATCATGGTCTCAGGCACGAAGATCATCCCCTGTGCGCTCGATCCGCCGATCGAACCCAAAACCCCCCCGGGTATCTCGATGACTTTCAGATTATCGAAGGGATACTCGCCATAACAGTCACTGAGACGTTTCACCATCCGTATCAACGCTTTCATCAATGAACCGGAATGACCCCGATCGCGATCCAGAAGATGAACACTGAACTCGGTCCCGTCTCTGGCCCGCTTTTTCTCTGAGTAATCCCCTGCGGCAAATGAATATGACACAGGTGTCCTCACCTCGAAGGTCTGCCGGGATCGCCGACCATACTGACCTTGTGAAACCAAGGTTCCATTGCAGACAACCGTCGTTCCGGATGGCACATCGAACACGAGTCTACCAGTTGAGCGCCGATCGGTGTCAGACACGCACGGATACCAGTTCGTCGTCCAGATGGCGAACGACACGGGTTCATCGATCATCGCCTGCCGTAACCCATCGCTCTCCGGTCGCTCCCCCGGGTCTCCGGAATAGTCGATGATCAGCTCTTCAGTCTCAGAGGTCACGCTGTCGTCGAATTCCACAATCAGAAAGTCTCCGGATCGTCTGAACGAGAGTTCTGGGCCACCCGGGGAATGCACAGAGCGGACATCGAGCGAGGCGTTGAGGGTGCAGATGAAAAATCGGCGGTCGGCGATCAGATTCTGATAACGCACTCTTGCCCGAACGTCCATGCGATGGTTTTTGATATCAAGATTCACATCGAGATCCGTGACTGCCGTCTTCGCAGCATCGATCTTTATGTCGCCGGCGATCCGGAGTGTTCCCGCGTCATCTCCGATGAATGTGATCGAACGCAATGTCGTTTCAACGATGGGAGGCTCCTGACCGAATACCGTCAACTCGCGCAATACCGGTACGATGATACGGTCATCTTCGGGGATGATGGCTCCTCCGACTTCAAACCGACATTCAAAATGAGGTGTGCGCTGCCAGAACCGGCTGTACTGCTGAATGATCGATCGAAACCATTCGGAATCGCTCGGACTGAGCATCCCGGCGAGACCTTCGATATCCCGTGCCTGGATGCATGTTTCAAATTGCTCCAGCGTGTTCCGGACGGCTGTTTCCCGGGTCGATGCATGCAGGGTTGATGCGAGGAGCAACAACAGCGATGCGGTCAGTCCTGCAACTGATCCGCATCGCCTGAAAACTCGATTTCGACCACCGGATCCCATGTGCAGCCTCCATTATCGTGATAATGATCGGCCGGCCGGATTTCAAACCTCGTCGATCCCTGATCATCCGCTTACGGCATCTGATTGAATTTACGTATTGTAAGCGGTTTTGTTGCGCTATTCAATCAAACCTTTCGGTACGATCACGCGGGGAGGATAATGGAACCCGAGATCCAACTGGTTTCGATCAGCGCCTGCTTCCGAGGCCGTTCCCCAATTCGTCGGCAGTCCACCTCGATCGATACACGGAGATCCGGCCCGAAGCTGGTATTCCGCGGTGAACATCGGATCGACCGAGATGCAATCGACGATCCGGTCCACCGATTCAGTATCGCGTTTGAGATTGCCCCAGAGATTGCATCTGTAAACTCGAGGCTTGGGCAGATGAACCGGATCCCCGACCGAAACGGCCCGGACACCGCAGCCCGTATTGGACGTGATGATCGAATGCTCGATGACCGGTCGGTTCGCCCCTCCCAATTCCCAGATGCAGACAATCCCGTCGCCTTCATTTGCGGTGATGGTGTTCAGGACGATACGCGGTGTCAGATCGAACGTCCGCCAGTCATACGATTGCCAGCAGAGGATACCGCTGCTGAAGTCTCTTCCGGAAGTGCCGTTGCGTGTGATGAGATTGTTAACGATGTCATCGCATGAGGCATGCGCACTCAGGATTCCAATCCAATGGTTGTCAACTACGATGTTGTCACGAATTTCCGAGTATGTTTCACAGCAGCAGATCCCGATGTCGTTCTCGTCACAGATGTTGAATCGAATCGAGGGAGTCAGACCCAGAGCGCCGGACGGACATTCCTGCAGGATCCCGAAACGGTGCCCTTTCACGCGATTATGGAGCACGAGCGCGGGACCTGTCAGAGTGATCGCCGCGGTGTTCTCCGGCATGTCTCCCGGTCCCGGCACGTCCGCCAGTTCGATCGGGCCGGTCGATTCACCCACCGGATCGTCGACGGTGAACCCCTCAAAGATGCTCTGACTTTGAATGAGTACTGTCATCTTGGGACCATTGGATGGTTGCTGGGGCCTCCGGATGATCGTGGATTCATACCCTTCGGTGCTTTGAACAGCCAGTCGTTTGCATGCCGGAATCAGCAGGTTCTCCCGGTAAACCCCGGGAAGTACCCGAATCGTATCGCCTGATACGACTCGCGCATCATCTACAGCGCTCTGGATGCTCGTAAAATCGACCGGACCGGTTTTCCCGACTATCCAGTTCGATGCCGAAGAGAATGAGATTGTGATGGTGAGACTGACGAATATCATCGCTATCTGTTTCATAAGATGTCCTCCTTTAAGCGAAATGATGATGCTTGTAAGGAGAATAATCTGGGAGGCGTTCGTGCAGCGCTTGCGACATGATTCGCGACCGTATGCGATTGGCGACCGGGTGATCCGATTCAGCCGGTTTCGGATCGATACCAATCGCGGATCGCGGGACTCCGGAGTTCAACCAGTTCTCCCCGGAACAGCCGCGCACGATTCTCGGGTTGAAGGGCAGCGGACAGTCGATCGCAGGCCGATTGGGCATCGCGATGTGTGGCCAGCAGGTGCTTCCCGATAAGGTTCTGAGCGTGCCGGAGTTCATCATCGGCATCGAGATTCAATGCAAGAAGCAGATGGCCATACTCGCAGGCAATCATCACCTGGCAGGCATGATCGCGGATGGCTTCCGACAGCCGTCTGGCTCTGTCCAGCAATGAACGGGCAGACACAGGATCATTCCGTGCGAAACGTTCGAGCGATGCGAGTCCGGTCAGTGGATACCGGGCATAATGCTCCAGGTCGAGCTGCTCGAAGAGAGCAATCGCCAGTCGGTAAGCCTGATGGGCCTCCGGGAACGCAGCCATATCGCGAAGGACATCTCCGAGTCTCGTGTGAATGAGTCCTTCTCCGAGTTTGTCTTCGTGGATTCTGCGGAATGCGAGAGCATTTTCGTACAGGTTCCGGGCGCGATCGTACATGCCCTGCGCATGAACGATTCCGGCCAGAGCATACGCCAGTTGGCCCTCCTGCGCGGTGTCTCCGATTTCCCGGAAAATCTCCATGGCTCTCTCGCAGATCTGTTCGGCCAGCCGGAGATCGCCCCGTGAGTTGTGAATCATCGCGAGGCTTTTCATGTCGCGGGCTTCGAGATGTCTGTTTCCGAGCGCATGCTGGATATCCATCGCACGCATGAAAGCACTCAAAGCCTCATCATACCGGGCATCCCTCTGCAGCAGCGTGCCGAGTTCCGAGAGAAGCGAGGCTTCCGTGCGCCGGTCACGACGGTGGATCGATGCATCCAGTGCTTCACGGAGCAGATGTTCCGCCTCATTCGATGCGCCTTCACGGGAGAGGATGAACGCGAGGCGCTTGACGGCCTTGAGTTCACCGTCCTCGTCGCCGGTCTGCTGGAAGAGCTCCATCGCGCGCATGACGAGTAGCTTCGCCCGTCGATGCTGGCCCTTGATGACCTGATACTGGCTGATTCCAATGATGCTGTCAGCCTGCTCACGGAGAGCCCCCAGTTTCTTCGCCTGAATGAATGCCCTCAGATGGATCCGGTATGCTTCGGCCGAACGCGCCTGAAAACGAAGGACATTTCGCGCATACTCGTTCATCGCGCGGATGCTCGCAGGAGTAATATCCGTAACGATCTCGAAATAAGCGCGATACATCTTCTCGGCATCCGCCGGCCGATAGGTCCCGGTCGCTTTCCCGGCTGCTTCCAGAAAGTAATCGGCGGCCCGCGAAATCTCACCGGCCTGCCTCCAGTGTCGCGCCATGACATCCGGATGTTCCCGCCCAAAATCGGGAAAAGACATCTCGATCGCCTCTGCGATCCGACGGTGAATTCCGGGGCGGTTTCGAGGATCGATCGATTCATACAGTTTCGTGAAAAGAATATCATGCACGAACTTGATGTTTCCCGGAGAAGATTCAATGATGATCTGACGCTGGATCAGTTCGTCCATCGCATCGAGCATGGTGTCTTCGAACGGAATGACCGTCCACAGAAGCATCACATCCAGTTCCCGGTCGATCGCTGCCATGATTTGAGCCAGTGAGACAGCATCGGGAGAGAGCACATCGATGCGGCGCTCGACAAGATTCCGGAGCGTGCTCGGGAGAGGAAGCGACTCGATTTCCTCGTTCGTGACCCCCTCATCCGTCGGTTTCGCGATCTGCCACTGGCCTGAGGAATCCCGGAACAGCAGGTTTTCTTCGATACAGGCCCTGAGATACTCGCAGATGAAAAATGGATTTCCTTCGGAAAAACGGGACAGGAAGCGAACGAAACGCCGGGCCGGTGAAGATTTGACCAGCATATCCCCGATAATGCTCTGCACCGCCGTCTCATCGAGTCTCAGGAGTTCGAGGTGAGTCGATTGAGCTGAACCCACAAGGCGCTCGACAGCAGGAGACGTTTCTTCCGGGCGATATGAACCGATCAGAATGACCCGGTTTCGGGTGAAAAAACCGGTCCGGATCTGAAACATGATCAGATCCCTCGACAATTCGTCGATCCATTGCAGATCGTCCAGCAACAGGAGCACGGTGCGGTGTGCGGCAAGCGTCTGGATCACCGTTGTGATGGCCTGAAAGACGCGCATGCGCGCCGCGTTGAGATCGGCTTCCTCGAGATGCTCCGGTGTGACAATCCCCGGCAGTCGCAACATGTCCGGAAAAAAACGGCACAGGATCGTACCGTTTGAGAGCATTGCTTGGGTCAAGGGAGAATCCGGTTGATCGAGGCACTCGTCGATGAGATCACGCATCGAATGCCGGAACGCGCCGAACGGGGGTCTGTTGGCGACATCCGACGCGCCGGTGTGCGTGTCGAGTCCGGGTCGGAATTCACCGGACAATACACGCACATGTTTCCTCTGAACCATGCGGAAGATTTCCCGGAGCAGACGTGTTTTTCCGATCCCACCCACCCCTCCGATCATGACACATCGGCCTCGTCCCGCTATCGCCTGCTCGATATGTTCATTGATCACGCGGATCGATTCATCGCGCCCCGTGAATCTGGGTCGGTAGAGATAATCCTTCGAGCGGGGCAGGGGTTGCGAGATTCCCGGCCCTGCGCCGAGAGCGGTCAGGCGGCGGGAGACATCGTCCGCATACCCGATCCGGTCGTGCGGTTTTTTCTGCAAAAGGCTCAGAATCAACTCTTCGAGTTCCGCGGGCATCGAATCGACGAGTTTGGACGGAGGAACCTGCACCAGCCGCAGGTGTGCTTCGATCGCCTGCATCGCGGATGATGCCTCAAAGGGACGTTGCCCCGTCACGAACTCGTACAACATGCATCCGAGCGCGTACAGGTCTGCACGTGCATCGATCGCATCGCCCATAATCTGCTCCGGCGCGATGTAAAACAGCGTTCCGCCGGTCGAGCGGATCGATTCCAGGTCATCCCGGCTGACCTGACCCCAGAACTCGAGCATCAGACCGAAATCGATCAGAACCGGAGTGCCGTCCGATCGCACAATGATGTTGGACGGCTTCAGATCTCGATGAACGATCCCATGCCCGTGAACATAGGACAGAGTCAGACAGATCGAATTGAAAATCGTCAGTACATCCGCGAGACGCCCGCCGGCCACCTCACACCGGTTTGACATGACGCCCGGCACCGAGATTCCGGTTGAGGGGATCACCACCGGCTGCATGGGCTGAAAGGCGTCGCTGTCGAGCGTTGTTTTCAGTGATTCGATCCAAGGCTGGTCCATTCCGGAATTCGATGAGGTTCCATGCTTGAACTGGCGTCTCGTCGCCTGAGTCCAGTGCGCTTCGAAACCGGTTCCCTTCCAGATTACATCCGCGCAGTACTGATCGAGCGGAATTCCATCGATGAACTCCATCGCATACCAGGGCAATCCGTCGGCGACCCCTTCGCCGAGGATTCTGACGACGCCCGGGTGGTGCAACTGCGCGAGGGCTCGTATTTCCCTCCGAAGGCTCATCGATTGGCGCTCATTCGGAGTAAACACGGTTTTCAGAGCGACCGTCATGCCGGATTCCGGATCTGTTGCACGATACACCACACCCATGCCGCCACGTCCGAGAATACCGTCGATCCGATATGCTCCGATCCGTTCCGGCGTGTCTGAGTGCATAACTGTCACATCGGTCTGATTCGCCATACCTCATGAATAGTATGACACTCCTCACTTTTCTGCGCAATGCCGGAAGATCCGATTGACGGCTTGACGTGGCATCTCGGGCGGATTATAGTCCCCGCCCCGGTGGAGGTTCGGGATGCACTGGCTCGTTTCTCTTTTCAGTTCGGACGCTCCGAATTACTCGGCGGTCGCACAGGCGCTCATTGTCCTGGGACTCGCCGCCGCCGCCGGTCTCGCCATCGGCAGCGTGCGCATCGCCGGGATCAGCCTGGGCGTCGCCGGAGTCCTTTTTGCGGGTCTGATCCTCGCCCACTTTGGCCTCACCATCGATCCCGGCATTCTGGAATTCGTCCGTGAGTTCGGCCTGATCCTGTTTGTATATTCCATCGGACTGCAAGTCGGCCCCGGCCTGATCGGAAGCCTCCGGAAAGATGGACTGAAACTCAATGGTATGGCCCTGGTGATAGTCATACTGGGCGTGGCGATGACGATCGGTATTTTCGTCTTCGCGGATATCCCCCTGCCCGTCGCCGTGGGCCTGTTCTCAGGCGGTACGACCAACACCCCGAGTCTCGCTGCGGCGCAACAGGCGCTCCGGGACAGTGGTATTCCGCAGGATCAGCGCGCGCTTCCCGGCCTCGCCTATGCCGCCTCATACCCCTTCGGCGTACTCGGCCTGATCCTCGCCATGCTGCTGCTCCGTGCACTGCTCCGAATCAACCTCACCGGCGAACGTGAAGCATTCGATCGCGGCCAGGATCAACAGAAACCCCATATCGAGATGATCAACCTCGAAGTGCGGAATCCGAACCTGGATGGCCTGAAGATTCGCGATATCCCCTTGCAGGACCATTCGGGGATCGTCATCTCGAGAGTGATGCATGGAGATACGGTCTGCCTGGCTCAGCCTGACGTCACGGTACATCTCGGAGACGTTCTTCTTGCAGTCGGCCCCATCGAGGAACTCGATCGCCTCCGTATCGTCGTGGGGCGTGAGAGTGACGTCAATCTGATCGAGGTCAAGAGCGACATTGCGTGGAACTGGATCATCGTCACGAAAAAAGGCGCAATCGGCAAAAGTGTCCATGAACTCAGGCTTCGCGAACGGGAGGGGGTCACGGTCACACGCATCGCGCGAGCGGACATCGAACTGCCGGTGAGCGCCGATGTGCGCCTCCAGTTCGGCGATCGTCTCTCGGTCGTGGGACCAGCCGAAAATCTCAACAAAGCAGCCGAAAAACTGGGGAACTCACCCCGGGAACTCAACCATCCCATGCTCGTGCCGCTATTCATCGGTATCGTCCTCGGCGTGCTCGTCGGCAGTTATCCCATCACCTTGCCCGGCCTTCCCGTCCCGGTCAAACTCGGAATCGCCGGTGGCCCGCTTCTCGTGGCCATCATCCTCAGCAGGATCGGCAAAATCGGACCACTGGTATGGTATATGCCGATCAGCGCCAACATCACCCTGCGTGAAATCGGAATCTCATTGTTCCTGGCCTGTGTGGGACTGCGCGCTGGCGACCGCTTTGCAGAAACTCTGATTCATGGCGATGGACTCAGATGGATCAGTCTCGCGGCAATGATCACTATTGTTCCGCCTTTGATCGTCGGAATATGGGCACGCCTCGTCATGAAAATGAACTTCATGCCCCTTTCGGGAATGCTGGCCGGGAGCATGACCGATCCGCCGGTTCTCGCTTATCTCACCACTGCTGCAGATTCCGAAGCACCTTCGATCGCCTATGCAACGGTCTACCCTCTGACCATGTTTCTGAGAGTCCTCGCGACGCAGTTGCTCGTCATGTACCTTCACTGAATCACCTGGTATTGAATTTGCATGTCAACCTGCGGATCGACCGCGGTGATGGATCGGTCGCACCAGATTCGATAGGGAAGAAGGAGTTATCAGAAATGACTATTCGCAGGTGTTTCAATTTGGCATATGTCGCGCTCGCTGTATGCGTCCTGCTGATTCAGAATGAGGCGATCCGGGCGGCCGATATCACGGGAACGGTGTATGATTATTACGGGACCACGCCTGTCGGCGGAGTGGCGGTGCAGTGCCTGGATTATTACGGGAATGACACGACGGTTTACGAATCCCTCACCGGACCACAGGGGCGATACACCGTTTCAGTGCCTGCCGGTGTCTACATCGCATCGGTCAATCCCAACGGCGGACAGTCGCACTATCTCCCGCAGTACCACCTCGGCGTCAATTCTCCCTATTATACCGATACCCTCGCGGTGACGGACGATGCTCCATTGAGCGGAATCGACTTCTATCTCCTGACCGGATACGTCGTCAAAGGCAGTCTGAAAAACGGATCCAATCAACCGGTGGGGGGTTCACTCTATGCATACGATAACACCACGGGCTATTACTTCTGGGGATTGACCGGGTATCAGACTGAAGCAACCGGAGAAGGCTCATTCACTCTGAATCTGCCTCAGGGGGTCTTCACGCTGATCGCTTATCCGGATTCCGGGGCTGCGCATGCCGAGATTCTGACGGTTCATGTCAACGATTCCATCGAGGGTCTGAATCTGGTTCTGCCGGGCTCGGCATCCATTTCAGGCACCGTCACGATTCAGACATCCCAGCCTGTCTCATCGATCCGCGTTGACGCGATCGATTCGCTGACCGGGTATTCGAGCGGTTCTGCGACAACGGACGCCTCGGGTGCATACACGATCGGCGGACTTCCCGTCGGACGATCGTACCGTGTGCTGGCCCGAAGTCTCTTCCACCCCGAGTATCTGTTCTGGACGTCGCCCGGCACGTTCCATCCATCCGCTACAAACCCATCCCAGGCGACTCTGGTCACACCGGTCGGCGGAGGAACGAGCGGCATCGACATCATCATGCCGGACGGTTTCGGGGTGATTCGCGGAAAGGTCAAGGACACGAGTGGAGCATTTGTATCCGGCGCGTACGTCTATGATTTCATGCTTTCCGATGCGCTCAATTCCTTTGTCCCGATCAGTCAGCGCGCGACATACACGAATGATGCCGGTGAGTATGAATTGACCGGTATCGGACCGGGACGCGTCGGTATTGCGGTAACCGCTACCGGTTATCTGCCTCAGATTTACAACGGAATGAATCGCACGACGACTCTCGCGCTCGCAACGCCTCTCGAAATCGAATCAGGCGAGACTCTCTCGGATGTCAACCTGCTTCTCACACCCGTATCAGACCTCGGTGCGGCCCCTGTCATCACCGCGATCTCACCTCATCTGATCTTTCAGGGAGATACGCGCCAGGTGACCATCAAGGGGACAAACTTCGACGCCGGTGCGACAATCGAATTGATCGATGATTATTACGTGAACCGAACGGGAACGCTGCCAGTCCTGTCGAACGCGGTCATTTCACCCGATACGGTGCTCGTGACGCTGTCGACCTCATCCGGCACATCACTCGGCCCGCTCTACATCGCAGTCACGAATCCGGATGGTCAATACATCTCGGCGGGGATCCATGTCATCATCCCGGAGTCTCACCCGGAAATTTCCGTTCTGGGTGCTCCCACAACCTTCTCATCCGCATCAACGCTGAGTGTCGGCTGGAATATGAATAATCTCACGCGAGCCTCACATCCCGTCGATGTCTATCTCGGACTCCTGCTGCCGACCTCGGATGCCATATTCCACGACGGCACGACGTTCACTCTGGACCTGCGCAAGATGCGCGCAAACCAGATACTCGAACCGGGTTTTTTCCTGTCTCAGGATCTGCTCGCCGAGATTCCTCTGGGAGGCGCGGCGATACCCTCCGGGGACTACCTGTGGTTCGCGGCCCTTGCAGCACCGGACTCATATGACTTCCTGGATATTTCCCTGATGACGATCCGAGCGCAGTGATGCGAATCGAGTCGATCAGATTTCGACCTGGCTGTCGGCGTTTCGGGTTGCACGGGCCAGTCCGTCGCGTGCAGCCGCAGATCCCGGATCTCGCGCCAGCGCAGATTTGAAATCCCGTATCGCGTCATCGATCCGCTTCAGCGCTAAAGATGCTTCCGCCCGGACCACGTAGCTTCCCGCAGTTGATGCGTCCCATCGGATCGAGCGCGTGGCAAACCGGATGGCTTCCTCGTGCCGTCCCTCCGTCCAGGCGCATAAGGCCATTCCATACAAGGCCTCGGCGTCGGCCGTCCGCAGGGTCGATGCCCGTGCGAAATGCGGATACGCCGCTTCCGTCTTTCCCGAGGCGTAAGCCGTCCAGCCGGCCAGAAGTTCCTGATCCGCCGACAATCGCTGGATCTCACCGCACGCGATTATGGCCTCGTAAGCTCGAACCGGATCTCCAAGGCGATACCAGCATCGCGCCATTCCTTCGAATGCATCGGCATACTGGACGATACTCAGATCTCTGCTGATTGAAACGGATTGCAAAGCGGCCAGCGCGGACTCGGTCCTGGAGAGATAGAACTGACTCCAACCCAGCATGAGCCTCGAATCGGCGCGTGATGGGTTCCGATCCACGCTCTGCTGGAATTCGAGACAGGCATTGAGGTATTCCATTTGTTCAAATGCCTGCAAGCCAAGTCGATGGTGGTGATTCGCCGACATCCCCGCACAACCGGAAAGGATCAGACTGCCTGCGACCCATACCCCTGAATGAAACCATCGGTTCATAGCGTCACCGTGACTCCCATCTCCGCCAGCGTCACTGTTCGTCCGCTGAGATACGGCGTTGAACCGTCACCCGCTACCGGTCCCGGGGCGAAGTAATCGCGCGAATCCGCATAATACTGACCGGTCACCGCGAGTCCATACAATGCCCATAGTTCAATGTGATCGAACAGCGTACACTGTATCTCGATATCAAACTCGTCGCCGAGATCCTTCGACGGCTGCACCCAGTGCCCATCCTGATACATCCAGGGGCTCTGATCCGCCCGAACATGCCAGTATCTCAGTGTAATGGCCCAATCGGGCAACGGGAAAAACCGACTCTCCACTCGTATCGTCTCCAGATTCTCAATACTGTAAGCATCCCGTTGGTAACCCGGTCGCGGCAATCCGAAAAACGCCGTGTAGGTGCCGCCGGTGAAGACGAGCGGCAGATCGTGTCTGATATAATGGGAATCATACAGACCCAGATCGGTCGGTGGATAATCGACAAATCCTTCAAACTCCGAAGGCGGCCGTTCCTCCACAAGATCCTGCTTCTCGAAAGGATCCCCGCTCGAGTTCATGTACCCTGCGTTCAGTTCTACCATCCCATACCGGACTCGAATCCCTGCATCCAGACATGTGCCGGTGTATTCTCGATGTTCGCGCTCACCCGTATCGGTTTCCGCCTGTCCGAAGTTTTCTGCATATCCTCCGGTGAGAGTGACGAAGGGGAATTCCGCCGAGAACCGGACAGAGGCTGTTCCGAGATCATCGCGGGCAATCGCTCCCCAGGTGTCCCGAAGGGCATTCCAGCGGTGATTCGACGGCGTGCGATCTCGCAGGAATCCGACCGAGAGCAGAAGATCGATCGAGCGAATGAAAGCGTGAGGGTCTGAATAGCGGTGCAGATACTGGATGAACGCCCGAAAGAAGTGCGCGTCGATTCCGTCTGGTGGTTCAGTCAATTCGGCTGCCTGATGCAAAAATCCATCCCGGGTTCCGACATCGCTGTAATGACACCCCGTGCGAAAACCGCCGAACGCTCCGCTCACATCCAGGCCCGGATTGGCATACTTGTCATCCGCTCCATGCCGGATGATGCCTGTTTGCACGGTGAGGTGCTTCAAAGGTGAATCATAACGACATGCAGCGGTATCAATGTACGGTCTCAGATCGCCGATCGCTGCGGATTCATCGTGACCGAACAGGGTATTCCGGCCGTCTCCCAGGAGCAGACCGTACCGGGACGGACCCTCGACGGCCAGGATCAGGTCCGCCGAGAGAAGATCCCGAAATTTCCAGTGAATGCCGGCATCGGCTCTGAAAAGGAACCCTGTGTCGGACTGGAGGACGTCATGCTGCAACGGCTCGTTCGTCAGAGAGTACCCGGCCGTCGTGATCGATGCTGTCGTGTCAAACTCGGCGAATGCAACCCGGGCAAAAAGCAGCATGAACATGCCAAACGATCGGAATGTCATATCTGCAGATAATCCCGGAATTCGTCGATCCGCGTCAGAATCTCACCGAATGTGCCGGCCGCCTTCCCCCGGATCAGCACGTCCGCGTGCTGGTCGTAGACGGTCGATGTGAGATTGACGATCATCAGCTTGGCACCGTTTTCACGTGCTTTCCACGGCAATAGCGCGGCGGGTTGGACCAGAAGAGATGTGCCGACGATCATGAAGAGATCACACTTCATGGTCATCTCGAATGCACGCACCGAAGACTCCCGGGTCATCGGCTGGCCGAAAGCGATCGAATCCGGTTTCAGCAGACCCTGGCATTGGAGACAATACGGGACTTTCACACCGTTGATGATCCAGTGGTACACTTCATCCCGGGAGTACTTCGCACCGCACTTCAGACAACTCACAAACAACTCGTTGCCATGAATCTCGATGATCTTCTCGGCGGAAACACCCGCCTTGTGATGCAGACGATCGACATTCTGCGTGATGATGCCGGTCAGCTTGCCCATCTTTTCGAATTCGGTCATCGCCAGATGCGCCATGTTCGGCCGGGCCTGTTTGATCACCAGGAAGAAATCCTGGCTCATCTCCCAATACTTGCGCCGGCTTTCCTCCGAAACAGCGAACTTCTCATAGCGGAAATGCGATGTATCATACTGCTTCCAATGGATCTCATGCGTCCGGAAATCCGGAATGCCGCTCTCGGTCGATACCCCGGCACCGGTAAACACAACGATCGATTTGCTCTTGAGGATCAGATCCACTGCGGTATCGATGCGGCGTTTCATGCTTCCTTCCCAGTTCCGGGCGCTCGTCAACGGACTGACGATCTGCCAGTAACGTTCCGCCAGATCCAACTCGCGTTTCCAGCGAGCGGAATACTCCGGTGAGGATACATAAATCAGAGGAACCGGCACAAGGTCCGGAACCATTTTCTGAAAACGCTTCAGCCGGGTCAGAACTAAAATACTGAACGTCGTCAGAAAAAAGGGAACCGTCAATTCGGGTAGCCCGATCGTGTCGAAGATCGGGAGGAGCAGGATCCAGATAGCGATACCGGCCAGAACTGCGATGTAACTCAGAATACGAGTCGGGAGCGACGGAACGAGAAAAAATCCATCGAGAGCGATGGCGATCGGAGTCGTCGTCATGATGTAGAGACTCGACCACCAGGCAGAGGATTGCCCCCCGAGCACAAATGCCGCGGCAAGCCCGATCGCGAGTCCACGAAGTGCGGATTTGAGAGATGACGGTGAATGAGAGGCCACTCCCGCCATCATCAGCGTGATGCCCAGAATCAAGTGCAGATCGAAATGGCGCAGGACATCGAGAATCCGGATTCCGTTCGAAAGGTATTCTCCTGAAAACCACATGCCGAATCCGGGAGGATGGATGATCGTCGGCGGGAAGGCGATGTGGAGGTGCTTCATGAGCAGGATTGCGGGATAGGTCACGATCAGCGAGGCGCTGCTCAGAGGAGGCAGATTCAGGCGGCTCATGCATAACACACGATTCAGCAGGATCAGAACGGGAACCGTCAGAGCAGCTGCGAGCAGCATGATGCCGAAAGAGATCCAGGAAAAGGGAGTCAGATAGACCCAGTACATCCCGACCAGCGCACCGTTGAATCCGAAAAAACCGACCTTCAGATACGAACGATCCCGGTGGAGCAGATGTGCCGTGATCAGCGCGGATGCGCATCCTGCCAGGCACATCCAGCCGAGATAAGGCGAGAAGATGAAGAAACTGACGGTCAGCAGTATCCCGCTTGCCGGATTCGTGACGAAAAAAGCCGCCCCGATCGAACGGAACAGCGTGTCGAGGTGATCCAGGACAACATGCCGCGTCAGGTCATGACGCCAGTTCGCTGCGTGCATGATCGATTCCGTTCCGGATTTCAACCCGGCCGGTGATGCGTGTTCACAAGGAATGATCCGCGCGTTTCGGCGGATATGAGATGCGGCGGCAATCGCTCGGGTATCCGCACATAGTTCCAGTCTTCCTTCTCCCGGACACAATGCACCTGACCGTCCGATATCAGCACATAATTCGGTCTCATGTAGATGAACTGCATGGATTGCGAGAAGTTGTAAGCGCCGGTGCATCTGATCAGGATGCGATCATCCCGCTTCAGAGCCGGCAGACGAACATCCGTGCACAGCACGTCAATGTTCATGCACAATCCCCCCAGCACATTGATGGTCTCAATCCCGGAAGGCCCCTCTTTCAGCGCGACCATCTCGTGCTTATACCAATACGCCGTCGGAAGAATGTGTACTCCGGCATCCACGATGATGGCTCGCGTGCCGTCCGGAAGGTGCTTGGAACTGACGACCCTGGTGATCATCGAAACCCCCTCGTCCACAATCGAACGTCCGGGTTCGAGGAACAGCTTCGGTCGCAGCTTCAAGCGCGACAGATTCTTGACCAGCGGAAGACAAACCGCTTCTGCATATTGCTCGAATGTCGGACAGGTCGCCTCCCCCCGCAGGAATTGCGCGTGCAGTGTATTGGGCGAGGCATACCCGCCTCCCAGATCGAGATACTGCAGGGCGAAATCCCCCTCACTTTCCATCGAAAGTGCCAGTTGAAGGACCTTGCTGACCGCCGTGGTGTAGATTTCCGGTTCCAGAATGTAGGTCCCCGCATGCAAATGCAATCCGACGACTCTCAGTAAACCGTCCTTTTCAGCGGTCAGGATCGCTTCCCGAGCCTGTCCATCCTCGAAACTGAACCCGAATTTGCTCCAGGGAGGATAATTCAATTGTGTATTGACGCGAATGCCGATATCGAGGCGCCGTCCGAGCGATCGAGCGACATGTTTCATCTGCTCCAGTTCCTCGAAACTGTCCGCATGGACTCGCGCGCCATCTTCGAATGCCCGGATCAGTTCCTCATCCGTCTTCATCGGACCATTGAAAATGATATCAGTGCCGGGAACCCCGAGATCTCTCGCTATCGAGTACTCGAATCCCGAAACCACCTCCGCAAAGGCGCCTTCCGATCGGAAAATCGAGCAGATTGCCGAGAGATAGTTGGTTTTGTAACTCCAGGATAACTGAACATTGTCGTAAATGCGGGAGAACGCGTGATGCATGGAGCGGTAACGATCCCGCAGAGTGGCTTCACTGATGATGAAAACCGGAGTCCCATACTGGTCTGCGATGCGGTTCAACGAGACTCCATCGATTGTTTCATCGGCATGGCCCGATCGGGTCTGAAGCGCTTCCGAACTCCAGGCCTTGACGGGAACGAGTTTGAAATCCGGTGCTTCGTACGGTGCGCGTTTTTTGTTCGGTGCCATTTATCTACCTCCGGGAGTAATCCGTTTCAACCAGGTTTCGCTTGAAATGGGAATATCGAACGAGTTGAACACGATCATCCTGCCGCGCGGCCCGGGCGGATTACGGGATGCGGTGCTCCGGCCCGTCATGGTCGCGATCAACTGCCCGACCAGATTCACGCCGCAAGATGCCGGCAGAGCGCACCAGCAGGGTAACAGAAACCGGATAGCGTCGAACTCATACGTCCGGTTCGCATCACTGCGGGTGAAACTGATTGTGACCGGACCCTTGCAGTTTAATACTGCGGCTATCTCGTTCGCTCGCTTCACGAGACATTCATCATCGACATCCATGAACATCCATGCCGATTGGCAGGGATCGTTCGAGAGTTCCCGGACCAGAGTCCATTCGATCGGTATCCCATCCGAATTCATGATGCACGATGCCTGAAACGATGATTCCTCGCGGATCGACCGTGCCAGCATCGGTTTGCCGGAAGTCCTGAAGTGCCTCTCCGTGTAGACTTCCAGGGCGGATTGATCCGTGCACAGTCTGCATTCGATCCGATCAGGTGTCGTCAGTTTGACCGGAAATTCGAGCGTCTCGAGCAATGCTTCATCCAGTGTTTCGGACTCGATACGATGCCAGGAAGTATGCGGTCCCGGCACGATGTCGAGCAGTTCGGGCCCGTCTTGCTGGAACGGATGCATCTGCGCGATTGAAACTCCGACTCCGGCGATCCCGTGTTTCTGCAGATCGACTCGAGCGGTGCAGAGAGCCTCGAGATCGCTGACGCGGGCGGGAATGACGAGTTTCAGCCCTTCATAATGACTGGCACTGTTGATGAACTGCCTGATCCGTTCGTCTCCTGAACCCTCGATCACCAGGATGTCATCGAACGCGTCTTCCATCGCGACCGCGCTTTGACGCACATCATCGGCAACTCCGATGGTCCGGATCGAGGCATCATCGATCCATCGGATCGATTCCAGAATCCCATCGATCGGGGTCAGGCTGCCCAGAGGGTCCAACCCCATCAGAAACACGTTCAAGGTCTTGGTCTTCATCGGTTTGGTCTTTCCATGGCCGGACTCATGATTCGCCCCTCGGGGGCGCGATCGTTCCTGAATCGATATCCTGAAACTCCGGAGACGGTTTTCGCCAGCCACCCCTTTTGATCAGATCCCACATGACGCGGGGATCGACGATTCGTCCGATGCGATTGCGAAAAAACAGATGTCCTCCCGCGATTGCTTCGAGTGGTTCCGGATCGCAATCTCCCAGGGCGGATCTCAACGCGAGCGCCGGCAGATTGCATCCGGCTTCCGCGGTCAGATAAATCCAGGCGGGAAAACGGGCGTTGATCTCAAGGAGGTGATACTGCCCCGTGGCAGTTTCGCGCATCAGTTCGAGTTCACAGGGGCCGATCCATTTCAGCTTTCCGAGAATTTCACCTGCGAGCCTTCCGAGTTCCGGATCCTGTACAACAATGGCTGCACTCGCCTTACCTCTCTCCGAGATGGCAAACTTCCGAATCGGCACATGCCCTAGTATCTCGTGATTCCGGCCCGCGACCGCGGCGATATCAAACTCCTCACCAACGATCTTTTCCTGCAACAGAACAGGAAAACCCCATTCTTTGAGTATCTGCAGATAGTACGTTTTGATTTCGGAAGGCTTCTCGACCACGTGCGCATCCGCGAACGGGCCTTTGATGACGAGCGGGTATCGGATGGAGATGGATTCGTCGAGTTGTTCAATCTGGGTGATGGTGAGGGTCTTGGGGGTTCGGATCCCGAGCGAACGGCAGGTATGGTACAGAATATCCTTGTTCCGGAGTTTCACGGATTTTTCCGAAGGCAGAAGCGTGCGGATACCGTTATCGGCAAAGGTCGATGCAAGTCTCGAATATATCGCGATCTCGGTGTCCAAAGCCGGAATCAGCACGTCGATCGGGTCCTCCGAGTGGATCTCGAGAATTCTGTGGAGGAGTTTCGATTCGGAATCGAAAGTTGGCGGCGAGAGATACACGGCATCGAACAGGTCATCACGGTAGATGCCGGTGCAGAACACGCCATAGGTCAGAGCGATGATGCGGCCGGAAAAGGAGGGGTCCGCCCTGAGACTCCTGGCGATGGCAAGACCCGGATACGGGTTCTCCCGCGAATCCACTCCGGTAATGGCGACGGTCCGTCCATTCACTGGATGATCCCCCTGTCGCGAAGACGCTCCATGAACGTCTCGAAATCATCTTCGGCCTGCTCCGGCGCAACCTGATACTCCTTGCAGAGTTCCGCAACGATCCTCGATGGACTCTCGCCACTCCGGATCGACTTTAAAATCAAAACTCCGGTCGCATTGAGCCGGTACAGGTCACCGGTTCGACGGTCGATTAAAAAACCGCGGTCGTGATCGGAATAAAATGCCACGTGTTCCAGCATGATGGATCTCCTGTATAGCTATTTGTTCAGTCGTGCGATGCCTTCGAGAGCTTTCTCGTGGCCGGCAGAAATTTGAAGCGCTTTCTCGAAGAAACTGCGCGCCTCCTCTTTTTCCCCGATTTCCGCCCGACACCAACCGTACCCGGCCAGGGCATCGGCATCCGATGGATTGATCGCCAGGCTTCGGTCAAAGGCCTCGCGTGCCTCGGACAGCTTGCTCTGCCCGAGTAAAATCCATCCTTTCAACGCATGAACATCGGATGTGTCGCCATTGACTCTGATCGCCTGGACGACACTGGCTTCCGCGTCTTTGAATGACTTGAGTGCATACTCGGCCCGAGCCTTCCCCATGTAGGCATAGAAGTTGCCGGGGGATAATTCGAGGACACGAATGAATGCCGCAACCGCTTCTTTCGGGCGGGATAACGCAAGCCTGGCGTGGCCGATACCGCTGAAAACCTGCCACCGGTCCTTCTCATCCAGATTTCCCAGTCCCGTCTCGGCGATGGCTTCAAACTTTGCCAGAGCGGTGGCGGCATCTCCCGCATAATAGGCAGTCCAGGCGGCATTGAAATCCGTGTATCTGAACTTTTTCAATTCGTTCATCCCCGACATTGCCACCGGGTAGTAAGGATTCAACTCCAATGCCTTCCTGAAAAGTTTCTCGGCTTCCATGTACTGCTCTTTTTTGAGCTGACACCACCCCATCCCTGTGTACAGATCCGTCCAGTCGGGATTCGTCCGGATCTCCTCTTCAAACAGCGTCTGCGCACGGGCCAGTTCTCCGATGTAATAGTAACTCCAGGCAAGCATGCTCCCGGCATTGCTCCTGACCGTGTAACTCGTTCCATCGGATGCAAAACCGGTTTCAATTACCGGAGGCAATTCGGATGCAACGGAACGAATCTCCTTGAGGATCCGGATCACATCGGAGTATTTGCCCTGCTTGAATATACTGAATGCCAGTCCCCGCTTCAGATCGATCTCGTCGGGAAGACGTGTCAGTCCGTCCGAGAACATTTTGGCGGCGGAGGGGTAATCACCCGCACGATAGTGACTCCACCCGAGTTCTTTGAAGAGCGGCCACCAGGACTTTTCTCGTTCGATCAGGTCAAGCAGCGCAAAGTTGCCGGGGTGGTACGGGGAAAGTTGAATGGCTGTCTTGAAATGGGTCAGCGCATCGGGGATCTGGTTCATTTTGTAATAGGTCCAGGATTTTCCATACTCGGCATCGGCAAGCAGTGTGTTGCGATCGAGTGCTTTCTGGAATTCCGTCAGCGCTTGTGTGTAATCACCCTTCGAGTAATAGTTCCACCCGATCATCGATTGAACATCGGCCCATTCAGGCTGGACGGCGAGTGCCGAGCGAAGCGTCTTCAGACTCTCATCGTATTGCTTGAGCTGATACTGCGAAAAGCCCAGTCCCTTGAGGGCGAAAGCGTTGTCTTTGTAGATCCCGAGTATGGTTTCGAATTGCTTGTGGGCCGCGGAATAGTTCTGCAGGTAATACTGCGACCAGCCGATTCCGCTGTGGACCTGCCATAAATCGGCGGCCGGGAGTCTTCCGGAGGTGTCCTCGAGAATCGAGATAAAAACGGCCAGGGCGTTGGAATAATCCTTCGAGTAGAACAGCTGCCAGGCGTTGTTGAAAACCAGATACCGCCACTTTTTTACCTCATCCATCCCGTTCCGGGCACCGGATGATTGCGGATCGATTTCCAAGGCCCGTGAAAACTCCCTTTCCGCCTGATCATACCGGCCCAGCCAGTAGTAACACCATCCGAGTCCTTCCCGGGAGGCGGCATCTTCAGAACCGGAGGCCATGATCCGCTCAAATTGTGCCGCCGCCAGAGCATATTCCTGCCTTTTAAAATGATCCCAGGCCTTCTCGGCTCCAGCATTGAGAGAGCGGAAATCGGCGAGCAACGAGAGCGACAGAAACACCAGTTTTGCAAGATTTCTCTTCATATCATCCAGCCACTTCCTGAAAAAAAAAGAATGTTCGATCTCATCGATCATGGTCTGAGCACCTACCTCAATCCCGGTCTCACTGCAATCCGACCCGTGCAGTCCACAACGAAACGGACCTTCGATATGCAAACCTTATACCCGGATGGAAACTCGGATCGGAGCGACATAAAATGAGCGCATGGTCCCCAGGATTCAAGACTGGAATTTCTGGAAACCGGCTGGTAATGTATCCGCTGCAGTTCAGTCATTCTTCCAGAAAGGAGATCGAAATGTCGAAACTCATCAACCAGGTCAACAAGGACTTCGAGAAAATTCTCAGTTCACATCCCAATCCCTACAGCGTCTACAGCCAGCTTTCCGCAGGCATGTCCGCCAAGGGATGCACCTTCGGCAGTGGTCCGATGCCCCTGTACGTCAAACCGTACTTCATCGACGGCAAACGGATGCCCGAAATTCGATGGACCACGGAAGTCCTCATGCGTGTCATGAACAAAATCGCGGAACTCTATTACAAAAACCCCGCCTCGAAACCTCTCTTCTATCTGTCGCCCGAAGAAACCGAACTCGCGGATATCCCGGTGGGATTTCACAATCGCGTTCAAATCACCCGGAACGATGCGTTTATGACGGATAAAAGTCTGAAATACATTGAATTCAATGCGGACAGCCCGGGAGGTCCGATGTACTCTGACGTCCAGTGTGATCTGATTCAGCAGTCCGAAGTGTTCGTCAAATTGTGCAAGAAATACATGATCGGCCGCGATCTCATCATGTGGCAGATCCTTCGGATGTTGATCACATGCTACAAGGAGTGGGGCGGCAGGAAGGATTTCCCGAACATCTGCATCAGCGCAGGCCCGGGAGGTGGAACAACCCCCGAGTTTCACGCGATCATAGCCTGGCTGAATACGATCGGATTCAAGGCCGAATTCTGCGGAACAACTGAATGGACTTATGAAAACGGAAAACTCACAACACCCAACGGGCTTCAGCCGGATATCATCTATCGTCGGGGCTGGATCGGTGACTGGATTCAGCATATGGATGGAATCAAACCGGTTATCCGGGCGCTCCGTGACCGAAAAGTTTGCATGGTCAACCCGCTGTCGTCGACTCTTGCCGCTAACAAATCCATCTTCGCGGTTCTGCAGATGCCGGAGATGCAGAAGTTGTTCACTGCGGAAGAACGCAAGGTGATTCAGAAGTATCTGCCGTGGACGCGAGTCTTCGAAAAAACGAAGACTGACTTCCAGGGAAAAACGATCGATCTCGTGGAAACGGTTGCCCGTAACAAAAATCAGTTCGTTCTGAAACCGATCGATCAGTACGGCGGCAAAGATGTCATCGTGGGCTTCGCAACCAGTGACTCCGAATGGGCGAAATGGGTGGATGCCGCCTGTGCTCCGAAAGGGAAATTCGTTGTTCAGGAAGCAGTCGAGATTCCCGAGGAAATGCTGCCGGTGTTCGATGGCGAACAATTGAAATTCCAGCCGAAAAAGATCAACGTCAACTTCTACTGCTACGGAGGCATCTACGCCGGTGGTGTGGTCCGTTCTTCGGACAGCCCGGTCATCAATGTTCACAAGGGTGGAGGGATGACTCCGATCATGTTCGTTGACGGTCGCCGCCTCTGATCCTGTTGCTTCAAAAGCAAAAAGCCTTCCCGCTCGGGGAAGGCTTTTTTTTACTCTCTTTATTCTCTGTATTCTCTTTATCTGCCGCCGCAATAATCCGGTGGAGGCGTTGGTATCGTCCCGGGTTCAATCTGAGGTTGAGAGTTGCTCCCGTTGAAATCCTGAGGAGGCCAGGTCTGCTGAGAGCCGCAGATGATGGGCTTGAGAGGAGCTTGTTTCAGTTCCGAATGATACCAGATGCCGTCAACCTTTTCCCATTCCGCAGGTACCCCCGGCTTTATCAGAAAAATCCCGAAAGTGCCCCCTGTCGATTGCTCGCTGTAATAGATCGTAGCGCGATCAGGAGCGGTAAAATCGACACGGTCGAGTGAATATGCCGAGAAGTTCTTGACAAGTTCGAGCGGGTTGGCCAGGAACTGCTTCAGCGTCGTTTCCTTCCGGAATGCCGGCGTGAGCATCTCATACAGCATATCAAACCGCCCCTGTGCCCGGTATGTCATGTACTCCCTCATCCGCTCTTCGAGCTTGATCCGGTCATCAAGTTGCTGATCTCGAGAACTTAGTGTCTGCTTTCCGGGCACACATGCAATACTGGTCAGAATCACAGTCACGAGTGCAATCACAAGCAGATTTGATACGCGTTTCATCAACCCGTATTCTCCTTTCAGTTGGATGCCGACGGATGGGTATCCGTGAGAACCGGTTCCGCCGTTTTTTCCATCGACTCAATATCGACGGGCTTCTCAAAAAGCTCAGGCGTCAACTCATAAGCCAGGCGTCTGGCCTTTGAGAATTCATCGTGGTTTCCGGCCTTTTCGTGACACACGCCGAGGAAATGCTGCCGCACTGCTTCGAAATTGAAGAACTCCTCACCGATCTTGCCGTCCAGAGCGGTCAAGGCGTCGAAATTCTCGGTGCAGGTGCCGTTGAGTACACCGAGTGCTGCACGAACGAGCGGTTCCATGAAAATGATTTTCTGAGCATCCGGAATCTTCATAAATGCCTCGAGTTCACTCTGGATCGTTTCCGCGGGATCATTGCGAAACAACATGAATTGAATGAACTCGGCCTTGATGATCGCGAGATTCTCAGGATATCGGGCGATCAATGCGTCCAGTACGCTCGATGCTTCATCATAGCGATGCTGGCGGATCATGAGGCGTTCGAGCAGGAAGGAGGTGTCGAGCGAATGATCCCCTTGATCGATTTCCTTCCGTAAAAACGACTCCGCTTCGGTCAGATCACCGTTCAGGATCAGGGCACGTGCGAGTGTGAAGATCAGAATGGAGTCGCGTTTGGTCTTCGTGAGTCCTTCGCGAAGTTCTGCAATCGCTTCGGGATACTTGCCCTGTGAGATAAAAATCTTCCCGATGTTGTAGTACGGCATGTGATACTCACGATGCAGCGTCTTCGCCTGGTTGTACAAAGTAATCGCCCGGTCCATGTCGCCGGTCATCTGGTAGATTCCCGCAAGATTGTTGATATAGGCGGCGTTTTTGGGTTCGAGTTGGACGAGTTCTTCCCAGAGAGCTTTGGCCTTGTCGTACTGCTTGAGATTGAACGCATAGAGGATCGCGAGGGAATTCTTCAGATGCGTCGCGCTCGGGTCGATCGCAATGGCTTCGATCAGTTTGGCTTCGACCTTCGCCACATCCCCATCCTTGAATGCCTCGTGCATCTCTTTTTCCACCTTCATCCGCTTCCGGCGTGCGGCGCGATCCTTGTCGAAGCATGCCGATTGCATACTGACGGCGCTCAGCAGGATGAAAACTGTCATACGATTCAGGAAACGATTCATTGAAAGACCTCCAAGGTTCCGACATAACCGTGCAGAAAATACTATATCGGGGATTCGATATCAAGAAACTTGCGGGTCGAGACACTTTGATCGTGACACTTGACATCTTCATTCCGTCCTATTTACTATTATCCTTCTTTAAGTGCGTGATACGCGTCGTGATTGGAGGCGATATGGACGAGCAAAAACTGAAACATTTCGAAGAGAGATTACTCGAGTGGAAACAGGAACTTCTAAAGGAAGCTGCGGTCAATATGGGCGAAAAGATCTCTCCGGACCGTGAACGGCAAGGCGATTTCGGAGATCTCGCGAATATCGAAACCGATCAGAATTTCTTCCTTCGCATCAAGGATCGCGAACGTAAGCTGATCGCCAAGATCGACAAGTGTCTGCAGCAGATCAAGGAAGGCATTTACGGAAAGTGCGACTCCTGCGGAGAAGAGATCGATTTCAAACGCCTGGAAGCTCGACCGGTAGCCAGTTTGTGCATCTCATGCAAGATTGAGCAAGAACGTCACGAACGAGAATAATCGACCGCTCGCTGAAGGACGAATGTGTCCGCAATCATTGAATCAGCCAGTACAATCCTTGCCGCTCTTCTGTTCATTTCCTTCGCCGTATACGCGCCCGGATTTCTGGTGTCCGCATGGTGGCTGCTCCTGATCATTGCTCTCCTGTGCTTCTTCTCTTTCCGCTTGATTCTCAGCGCTGAAGGGACTGAACAGCATTTCATCGCTCTTCTTCCCATCGCAGCCGTCACAATCTGGCTCTTCGCATCATCACTCCAAATCGATCTCACCCCCATTCTCATCATCACCATCTCGGTCATGTTCTTCTGCTTTCATCTGAAACTCGCGATCGCCGGAGTCGTTCTCCTCCTGATCAATACCATCGTCGCAATGGTTTCGACCCGAACAGACCTGTCTCTGGTGATGTGGATGCCGGTCTACGGGCTGGTCTGGGGAAGCATGTTCTGGCTCATGCTCCAGGAACGCGAACGATTCCGGACCAAAATTTCCAGCATCGAGCATCGCGCTCGAGGTCTGCTGACGGGAATCGACCAGCCGGAGCAGAACGGTGATCTGCTCCCGGATCTCAAACGCGATACCCAGATGGTCAAAGCGGTCGCCAGCGTATTCCGCATTGATCGACTCGTGGAGAAAATCCTCGAACTGATCAACGAATCCCTCCATCCGTTTTCATGCTTTTTCTTCTTTCTGGACCATGATGCGGGATACATGAAGCTTCTGGCGTTCAGGAGTAAGAGCAAGTTTTTCAATCCGGACGCCACCTTCGAAGTGGTTGAAGAAGGCCTGTTGTCCTGGGTGTACAAAAATAAACGGCCACTCCCACACGAAAAACTCCCTCGCGCGAAACAGTACCCGTCCTATTACTCGTCCCGCGAACGCATCCTGTCATGCATGATCTATCCCGTCATCACGAATGACCGTGTCGAGGGGATCCTCGGCGTGGACAGCCGCAGGAGTAACTCGTTCGGTGTGGACGAGGAACAATCGATGCGGGTTTTCGCCGAAATCATTGCGGATATTGTCGAGGCATTCCGCTTGTATCAGCAGCGCGAATCCCACGCCGTTTACATGGAAGCCTTCTACAAGGCCATCAAACGACTCCTTGAAAGCAAACTGGATCTCGGAAAACGGCTCGAACTGCTGGTCGAGATCAGCCAGATGATCAAGACCAGTGATGAAATCGCGGTTGCGGTACTTTCAGATAACGAACGCCTCGTCGTTCGCGCTGCCGCAGGCGTCTTTTTCCAGAAACTGATCGGCGCATCCGTACACCCGGATTCAGTCATCGGAAAACTGATGACAGCCGGTCAGGTCACGTCGATTCTCAGCAGCGACACAATGTCCATCGATAATCACGGGATCGTGTCTCCCGCCGAACCATCACTCAAAGTCAATTCACTGCTCATCGTGCAGCTCCCGATGGAAGAGCGCATCATCGGCGTTATGATTCTCGGATCACACCGGAGGGATTACTTCACCCACGATGATGAATTCATCTTCGGATCACTGGCGGCCCAGTTCGGGTTTTCTGTCGAAAATGCATTGAATGCCGAAAAAATTGAACGTCTCGCGGTCACAGACGGATTGACGCAGTTGTTCAACCATCGGTATTTCCAGGATTGCATGCTGCGTGAGATCAAACGGTCCAAACGGGAACCGATCACTTTCAGTCTGTTGATGGTCGATATCGATCATTTCAAGAAGTTCAACGACACCTTCGGTCATCAGGCAGGCGATCAGATTCTCAAAAGCATCGCGAGACTCCTCAAAGATCAGGCTCGCGAAGTCGATGTCGTCGCGCGCTACGGCGGCGAGGAATTTGCGGTCATTCTCATCGGTAGCAAACTCGATATGGCCACCAAGACCGCGGAACGGATCCGACGGTTATGCGAGAAACAGCAGTTCAAGATCGGGGATCAGCTTGTGTCGGTGACCATGAGTATCGGTGTGGCCAACTTCCCCACGCAAGCGCTCACTCCGGCGGAAATCATCGAAGCCGCGGACAAGGCCCTGTACGAAGCCAAAAGCAGTGGTCGCAATCGCGTCGTCGTCAGTCAGATCTCACTCGCCTGATGCCGCATCGTTCCGCTCGGCTGCCTTCACATCATTCCAGATCGCATCCAGAGACTCGAGACGCATGGTCTTCATCACGTCTCCGCCCCCCGCCCGGCGCTCGACTTCACGAAATCGTCGCGCAAACTTCAGATTGGCCTTTCTGAGTGCTTCTTCAGGCTGGACATCGAGGAATCGGGCGAGATTGACGAGAGCGAACAGCAGATCGCCCATCTCTTCCTCAATGCGCCTGGGCGACTCCGAGCCTTCCACGCTATCCCATAACTCACGCCACTCTTCCCGAACTTTCTGCTTCACCTGATCCGTGGTTTCCCAGTCGAATCCGACCTGCGCGGCTCGTTCCTGGCTCTTCTGCGCATACGTTAACTGCGGCAGAGCCGATGTCAGGCCGTCCAGGACACTCCGCGCTCCGCACTCTTTCGCTTCATCCCTCTTGATCAATTGCCAGTTTCGCAAGACCTCCTCGGCATCGTCCACGGTAGCTGTACCGAATACATGCGGATGTCTTCGGATCAGTTTCCGAGCCAGTGTATCGAGCACCGTTTCCATCGTGAACTCATTCGATTCCTCGGCGATCCGAGCATGAAACAGGATCTGCAGCAGAACATCTCCCAGTTCGCCGGCCAGCCCTCCCCAGTCCAAGGACTCGATCGCTCCGATCGCCTCGTAGCTTTCCTCCAGCAGATACGGAACGAGCGTGTCGTGCGTCTGCTTGCGATCCCATGGGCAACCGTTCTCGTCCCGCAAGCGCTTCATGATGTCGATCAACTCCAGGAATTTGCGCGAAAGATTGGTTCGGTTCATCGATCTCCTCTGCCGGGTTGATCCGGTCTGTCCGGGGTGGTTGAGTATCCCGCGGCGGGACGGTAGAATACCCTTTAAGGTTTCGGTCGATCACTCGACGGATCTCCCGGAAACGCTCGATGGCGGCCAGGGAGGTGTGCCTGCGTTGCGGAAGCGATCGCAGCACACAGCGTGTCGCCGAGTATAGGATCGTCAAATGGAGGAATCAATGACCAAAACAATGGGGATCGTGACCGTTCTTCTGATCGGCTGTCTCGGTCCGATACTGGCCGGTGAATCCGGTCCCGGACTCGGGGAGCGCACCCTCGAGCGACACGCGCTCAAAGGGCATTCGACCGTTCAGTTTCACTCCACTCATGTGCTGATCCGATTCAGAAACACGGACACGATTGCATCGGTCGATACGATGCTCGAACAGCTCGGCGCTCACCGAATCGATCCGGTGGAGTTTCCCCGCCATACCGGTTACTTCAGGATCAGTGTCCCTGTGGGGAAGACAGCCGAGCTTTTCATCGAGGAATTGAAGCACAATCCAAAGGTTAAAGACGCGCAACTCGATTATCTCTGCAGAAAACTCGGTGAACCGAACGATCCCTATTACCGCTACCAGTGGAATTTCAGCATGCTCGATGTGCCGAAAGCCTGGGATCTCACCGCAGGCGGACGGGACTCGGTTAGCGTGGCAATCCTGGACACAGGTGTTGCCTATGAAGATTACATCGATTTTTCACGCGCTCCCGATCTGGCCGGAACGCGCTTCGTTCATCCCTACGATTTTGTGAACTCCGATACTCATGCGAACGACGACGAGGGCCACGGTACGCATGTCGCCGGAACAATCGCTCAGACCACGAACAATGCTCTGGGCGTCGCAGGTATCGCCTTCGGATGCGCCATCATGCCGATCAAGATTCTGGGCAGCGACGGAGTGGGTAGTTCCTACTCGCTTGCTGAAGGGATTGCCTGGGCAGTGGACAATGGGGCCGCCGTCATCAATATGAGTCTCGGATTCCCCGTCGGTGTCAATCCCGGAAAGATTGTGGAAGACGAGATAGAGAAGGCATATCGGAGCGGGGTGATCTGCGTCGCAGCGGCAGGCAATGATGCGGACGACAGCGGGTACACCGGAGGTCTCGAATACCCCGGCGCTTACCCCGAGTGCGTCTGTGTCGGGTCGATTCGGTATGATCAGAAACGCGCGTACTACTCGAATTTCGGCAACGGTCTGGATTGCGTCGCGCCGGGAGGAGATGTGCGGGTGGATCAGAACCGTGACGGGTACGGCGACGGTATTCTCCAGCAGACCATGAGTCCCGGAAATCCGGCGACCTTCGAATATTATTTCTATCAGGGAACATCGATGGCAACTCCTCACGTCGCGGCCGCGGCAGCGCTGTTCAAGTCGAGACGCGGAGGGGGACCTGCCGAGTTCATGGATGCGATCGCCCGGACCTCACGGGATCTCGGTGCTTCGGGACTCGATCCGGAATATGGTTACGGGTTGATCGACCTGCTGGATATCATTAAACGCGGTCAGGGATGGGGAGCGGACAGCTGATGAACAACAACACGAAACTCTGGATTCGAACGCTCTGTGTGCTGATCGTTCTGACGGCCGTTTCGATTCCATGCTCGGCGGCCCTGCAAATCGGTATCAGAGGGGGATACTTCATTGCAAACGGATGGTCCGAAACGCATGATCTGATCTACGACTCGCCCGGCACATACTCGATCGGAGCCGAATTCACCTACCAGTTTTTCATTCCGCTCGACCTGACGCTCGCGGTCGATGTGCTTTCGGCAAGCGGCGAAAGAGTATGGCCGTCGGAGGACGGAGGCTTCGAACCGACGGGGGAATCCGTTTCATATGACATGACTCCCATCACACTCACCGCCCGTTGGCATTTTTTACGCGAAAGCATTCTCTCGCCATATGTCGGCATCGGAGTCGGATACGTGCAGTTCAAGGAATCCGGAGAGGAAACGATTGACGGTGCAGGGTTCCTGGTCCAGGCCGGAAGCGATGTCTACATCTCACGTTACTTCCGATTCTTCTTCGAGGCCGAATACAATTCCTATCCGGATACCATCGGAAACTTTGGTGCCAGTTACTATTTCGACGAATCCGACCTGGGAGGAATTGTTGCGAGGACAGGCATTCGAGTCGTTTTTTAGTCGATCCATCCGATACTGATTAGACGGCTTCCGACGCGTATTGACCATGAGGGAGCGGACTGCTAAAGTCCCGCGCCTGGAGGATGACGCGTTGCCCGTTCAAATCATCGAGTTTCACTCCGAATACCCTCAACCGAGAAAAGTTGACATGGTTAAAAAATGCCTCGTTGACGGGGGAGTCATCGCTTTTCCTACAGATTCGACCTATGGAATGGGATGCGATATCTACAGCCGTTCTGCAATCGATCGTCTCTATCAGTTGCGAAACCGAAGCCAGAAAAAACCATTCACTTTCCTCTGCGCCGACCTCTCGGATCTCGCCAAATACGCCAACGTCCAGAACTATGCCTATAAACTCATGAAGAAACTGACGCCCGGCCCCTACACGTTTCTACTGGACGCTACCCAGCTCGTTCCTAAAATTATGCGATCCAATCGGTATACCGTCGGGATTCGAGTTCCGGACCATGCAGTCTGTCATGAACTGATCGTCGCTCTGGGGAACCCCATCATCTCGACAACGGCGCGATCGAACGACGAGATGTTTGCAGATCCCCGAGAAATCAAAGATCATTTCGGACATGGCCTCGATCTGATCGTGGACGCCGGCTACATCTTTCCGGAACCCACAACCGTCCTCGATCTCACCGGCGAATCACCGAAACTCGTTCGTGAAGGCAAAGGCATCTGGGAGGAGTAATCGATGCCCGATTTTCGAGAGGAACTGTTGCCGGAGTTCTATTTCCAGTCGAACCCCCTCCGGCACTTCCCCGAATTGATTCGATGGGGGAGACCGGTATGGGAGACGCTCGATGGTATCCGTCCCGCATTGACCGGCTTCTTCGCAGGTTTTGACGAACAAGCCGCCTTGCCTTCAGCTTTCGATCTCTGGGTCCGACCCACACCGGATGGCGGGTCCGAAACCGTCCTCTTCGCACGGACAGGGTATGTTTTTGATCGAGACATCTGCTGCCCGAATCTCGGTTTCTACTTCGCCCGAAACGTTATCGTCGAACCGACCGCGATCATCAAAGCACCGGCATACATCGGACCTGGCACTGAAATTCGCCAGGGAGCGTACCTGCGCGGCGATGTCATTACCGGATCGCGCTGCACGATCGGGCACACCACCGAAATGAAGTCATCGATCTTTCTGGACCATACAGAAGCGGGTCATTTCGCATACATCGGAGACTCCGTGATCGGTTCTTGTGTGAATCTGGGGGCGGGCACGAAGCTTGCCAATCTGCCTTTCAGAACTTTTGAAGATAAACGGGATGTCCGCTTTGCAGACATGGTCGTCTCCACTCCTGACGGTGAGTTCTCGACGGGGCGGGCCAAAATCGGCGCCTGTCTCGGGGATGGCGTCGAAGTCGGATGTAACGCAACGATCGCTCCGGCGGCATTTATCGGCCGTGACACCTGGATCTATCCGTGTCTCTCGATTCCCCGTGGATTCTATCCGGCTCGCTCCATTCTGAAACATCCCGGCAGGCCGACAATCCTCCCGAAGCGCGATTGATGATTCGCAACGAAAACGGAGCCCGGGATGAATGCGTCTGATTTCCCGTCCGTGGGGTGGGCCGGGAGTTGGTCGATCCTGAGCAATCCGCCGTTCGATCCCGTTTTCTGTTTCGCAATGCTCAGGAAAACCGCTCGATGGCTGACCTCGCGGCGTTCAATCACCGGTCATTGTCGAATCGATTTGACCGAACTCGGTCGCACGATACGGTTCATCGAACCCCAGTTCGGAGCCACCCGGCTGATCGTACCGCGATCGATCCGCCTTGATCATCTCGAGCACACGTTGGAACATGATCTGTACGGAGTGGAACAGACCGCTGAAACAGCCACTCCATACCCAAAGGAAGCACTCCGATTTCGATCTCTCCCCGGGATGAACGCTTCTCCACGACTGGCCATTCTCGTTCCGATCGACCGAAGAGACAACCGTTGGAGAAGCATGGGGATCCCTCCGGCGCCAATGATACTCTTTTCATTGGCACGCAGGCATGGAATCGAAGCCGATCTCGTTCCAGTGGATCTGCATGCTCAGAATCCGCTTCCGATCGGCAAACCGGACATGATTGCCGTATCGCTCCTGGAAGACCTGTTCCCGGCTGTCCGCTCGCTCCTGGGGTCGATTCGCCTGCAGTTCGACGGCCCGATTATTGTGGGTGGACCCATGGCGACACTCGCACCGGAAATCGTCGCAACGCACCTTCCCGAAGCTGATGTCGTGCTTCGAGGGGATGCGGAAGCTGTGTTCATCGATGCACTCGATCAAATCATCCGCAGTGGCGCGATCGAAGCGAACGAAGGAACAACATGGCCTGCAGGTTGTGTCGTCCGTGCTTTGAATGGTTGGTGGACCGAACATCTGGATCGAATTCCCCTGACTCGGGATCCGGGATCTTCACCGATCGATTTCTCCGGTGTGACCGCGGAATTCGCTCGTTCGGGGCTGGAGTTTTCCACTTCGCGCGGGTGCCCGCACCGATGTGTCTTCTGCTCACACGTCCATGGCCGAAAAATCCGCAGGATGCCGATCGATCGGATTAAGGCGCAACTGGAAGACTATCGCGAACATCTGGGACACCTCAACCGGCAGTCCAGTCTTCCGCCCGATGCCTGGACCGTCAATCTCAATGATGATGATCTTCTCGCTGATCCGTCACGTGCCGAGAGCATCATGAAGGTGCTTCGTGATGTGGGCTTGAAAGTCTGGGGAATTCAAACGTCACTCAGAGCCCTTCAGAGCGGGGAACAGCGAAAACGTATCCTGGGAGCAGTCGGGATTCCGGATTTGTATCCGGGAGGCCGCCCTCTTTTATGGATCGGCACGGACGCATTCGCTCCGGATCGCCTGAAACGTCTGCAGAAAATCACCCATTCCGTGGATCTGGAAGCGATATGCGGGGATCTGGAGGCAGCTGCAGTTTCCGGCTACCATTACTGGATTATCACGGATGCCGATTCCGATTGGGAAGAACTGTTTCACGAACTCCTGATTCTCCGAAGTCTCGGTACGCGATACTCCGCAACATTTAATGTGCTGCCGAATGCCGGCACTCTGGTGCCTTATCCCTCCTCTTCGATTTTTGCCAAAAGAATGGAACAGACACCCGGCCAGATCGTCTGCCGGATGTGGCTGGAACATTCCCGGATGGAAGAGTTCCGATATCCGCTTGTCCTGCACGAACGGCCGCTGAGCGACTACCTGTATGCGTTGGTCGAGCCGGATGCACGCTGCCCCGAACGCCTGATGGCACAACCACGTGAGTTTATCCAGGCGATTCGGAACGGATTATGGGAGAAGGCGATCGGGATGGCGATCGACGCGTGCCGACTTGAGATCGATGCATTGAAAGCCGCACATGAACCCGGACGCGCTGATGAACTCTCCAATCTGCGACAACGCACACTCTCATCGCTCTATCGGTGATCCGGATTCGTTTTTGACTCTGTTCCCTTTTTAGGCGTAATCTGTCTCCCTGTTCTGTATTTTCCTGGAAGTGATGAAACAGATGGCATACTCGACAGCGATCTCAATTCAGAAATGGATCATCTCAACCGGAGTGGTGCTCATTCTGGTTGGGTGCTGGCACAGACCTCCCGAGCCCGGAAAGGGGTCGGCGACGCACACGACCGAATCGCGAACCGACCTGTATTATGGAGTTCTGAACGCAAACTACATGCACTTCTCCGGCGAGTACGAACGTGCCATGGAAGCGATGGACGAGCTTCTGAGTCAGCACGGAGATGTTCCCGGAATCTGGATTCACTGTGCCCGGTTCTGGTTTGAGCTCGCAGGATACACCAACGACCAGAAGTTTGCGACCAGCCTTGTGGACCGTTCCATCGAAGTGGCACGAGAAGGCTTGAAGAGGTTTCCGGATCAGGTGGAATTGCGCGTATTCATGGCGGATCGATGTATTGAACGACGTGAATTCCATGTTGCGGCTCAATATCTGGAGCCGGTTTACACCTCTGATACGACGGACCTGGATGTCACTTTGAAACTCGCATCGATCCTGACTGAGATTTCACGCCAGCGTGATGCCATCGAGATGCTGGAGCATGCGCGCGAAGCATTTCCCGGATCCGGGAAGATCTCACGAGCACTCGCGCTTGCGTATGCGACGAGCGGACGATTTTCTGAAGCGGAGTCGGAGTACGAGTTGTATCTGCATCGTGTTCCGGATGATTACGAAGCGCGCTTCAACCTTGCTGTGACATATTTGAAGCAGAACAAAATCGATGATGCGGCGGCTCTTTTTGAAAAGCTCGTTCAAGAGTACCCCAAGATGATCGAACCGCGATTTCAGATGGCGACCATCCATACGGAACGCGGGGATTACACAAACGCGATCGAGATTCTGACTCCGATGCTGGATAACCCCATCGCTGATCGGGAAGCGCGGGTTTTTATCGGCAAGCTGAGACTGTTTTCCGGAGAGACCGATGAGGCTCTGACGTACCTGATGGATGTGCTGAAACGATATCCGGATGACCAGGAAGCGAAAATGTATCTCGGGTTGACCTACGCCGAACGAAAAGAGTGGCAAGCCGGTCTCGACGTCCTCTCTCCGATTCTCGACAAGAACCCCGATAATGTTGCTCTGATCGAGATCGTCGCGGAGATGATGGACAACAACGGAGATCTCGTGGGCGGGTTGCGATTACTGGAAAAGGCGATTCAGCGCATCCCGCAGGAACCGCGCCTCTATATCGCACTCGCGGGATTGTATCGAAGACATGATTATCGGGAAAAAACCGTGTCCGTGCTCGAGGCGGCGAGTCAGGCCATCCCGGGCGATCGGAAACTGATTCTGACGCTTGCATATGCTTACGAGGAACTGGATGAATGGAGCAAAGCGGTCGAGACTGCGGAGTCTTTGCTGGCCCAGAATCAGGACGATGCCGAGTTGTTGAATTTCATCGGTTATACTTTGGCAGACTATGACAAGGAACTCGATCGCGCATTTCGCATGATCGAAAAGGCATTAAACCTCGACCCGGAGAATCCTGCGTTTCTCGACAGCATGGGTTGGGTTTACTTTCGCCTCGCGCAATACAGCCAGGCGATCGAGTATCTCGAAAAAGCCTCACGGTCGATGCCGGATGACGCGGTGATTCTCGATCACCTCGCACAGGCATTGATCGCTGCCGGTCGGATGGACGATGCACGTAACGCATTGACACGTGCTCTTCTGCTCGATCCCGAAAACCCCACTTATCAAGACCGCCTGAAGTCTCTGGATGCGCCCCACTGAGCTGTTTTCGGGATGGGTCCGCCTGCGTCGATGGGCGGCGGTGCTGTCCATGGCCATCCTCTTCGCTGATTGCAGACGAATTCCGGAGCCCAATCCGCGGGAAGTTGCCGGATTATCGGGACTCTTGAGAGTCCAGGTGCAGACGCGGGAGCGCCGTGTGGGATTTACGGTCATGGTCTGCGCATCCTCAGACGGTAACCTCCGTGCAGAAGCCCTCGACATCACCGGCAGCTCGATCTGGATCCTTGAAATCGATCAGCGACACGGACGATTGATCGATCTCAGATCCCGGTGTGCCATCCGCCTGCGCTCTCTAACCCGCATTACAAAAAAGGCCATCGGTATCGAACTTGACGGGAACACCTTCTTCCGGATTCTCGATGTAATGAGTTCGCAAAACATGGAGATGACGGATTCTGTGTGTCGAGATCGAAGCGCGACGTTGTCCGTGGAACCGGACCCTGGTTCAGGATTGCAGGCTGTTGTTTTGTCCAGTCAGGACCAGGCTCTGAAAGTGCGTCTGACATGGTTGAATCTTCCGGATTTGCATATCGGAGGCTGTCTGGATCGATCGGGTGAGATGGAATATGAAGACTGCCGATCGAACGAGATTCGAGAACTGTGGGAGGAGTGGATGCAATGATCGAACTTTTATCTCCCGCCAAGATCAATCTGATCCTGCATGTGTTGTTCCGACGAACCGATGGATTTCACGAAATCTTCTCGATCATGCAAACTGTTTCGCTGTACGATCGAATCGCATGGGTCTGGCGTGATTCAGGCGTTTCGTTGACCGCGGACGTCCCGGGTCTGTCTTGTGCCGACGACAACCTCATCGTGCGTGCGATTCGGGTGTTTCAGCGCGAGACCGGAATTGAGTTCGGAGCTGAAGTCGAGCTTCGGAAGGCGATACCGATCGGGGGCGGCATGGGAGGAGGATCCTCGAACGCCGGTACGGTTCTGCAGTTTTTAAACGTCCATTTCGGTGAACCCGTTTCACCGAGTCGACTCGAGGATATCGCTGCAGGGCTCGGATCGGATGTCCCCTTTTTCCTGTATCGGGGGACTGCTCTCGTGGAGGGGCGGGGGGAAGTCATCACACCGGTTCAATCGATCGGTCGGCTGCCACTTTTACTAATCAATCCGGGATTTCCCGTGCCGACGCCTATGATTTACGGAGGACTCAACTTAAACTTGACAACCCCCAGGCAGCCTCTTAATATACGTCCCGCTTCACGGGTCGACCCGGCCTGGACTGCTTTGGTTCTCGATCACGTTTCCAATGATTTGGAGGCCGTGGTCGTGCAGCGATATCCGGTCATCGGTGAAGCACTGGATTGGCTGAAGCAGAATGGCGCATGTCGAGCAATCGTATCCGGGAGCGGTGGAACGGTGTTTGGTGTTTATAACTCCACCGTGCTGGCTGAGGAAGCTCGGGGTGCGGCCGAGCGTCGATTTCAGTGGGTCAGGTGCGTGGAAACAGTCGACTGATTTGCCTTGAGAATGCGAAACTGGGGCGTCGCCAAATGGTAAGGCATCGGGTTTTGGTCCCGACATGTGAGGGTTCGAATCCTTCCGCCCCAGCATCTCTGATATAGGGGTTTTTCACTGCATGAACTGGCAAGACGGAACGGGAACGGATTCTATCCGGGATACCATGAAGGTATTCTTCGGCAAAGCACATCCGCGATTGGGACAGGAGATTTGCGAGTATCTGTCGATTCGTCCGGGTGAAATTGAAGTGGATCGCTTTGCAGACGGCGAGATTCACCTGCAGATTCAAGAGAACATTCGCGGGAAGGATGTGTTTATTGTCCAGCCGACCTGTGCCCCCGCCAATGAAAACCTCATGGAGTTGCTCGTCATGATCGATGCGGCACGGCGCGCCTCCGCACAGAGAATCACGGCGGTACTCCCGTACTATGGTTATGCCCGTCAGGACAGAAAAGACAAACCCCGGGTTCCGATTACCGCGCGCCTCGTCGCAGATCTGCTCACCATCGCCGGCGCTCACAGAATTCTCACCATGGATCTTCACGCCGGACAGATCCAAGGTTTCTTCACCATCCCGGTGGATCATCTCTACGCCACCCCGGTTTTTCTTGAATACATCAAAAAGCAATCCTACGCGAAAAACCTCATGATCGTTTCGCCGGATGCAGGGGGTGTCGAACGCGCACGTTTCCTGGCCAAATGTCTCAATACAGATCTCGCGGTTGCCGATAAGCGCAGGGAAAGCCCCAATGTCGCCGAGTCGATTCGGATCATCGGTGATGTCCGCAACCGAAATGTCCTGATCCTCGACGATATTATCGATACGGCCGGAACACTCATGAAGGCGGTTGGGGCGCTCAAAGAAGCCGGCGCGGAAAAGGTTGTGGCATGCGGAACTCATGCTGTATTTTCTCCCCCTGCTATCGATCGCATCGAAAACAATACCAATCTGGATGAGGTCATCGTCACGAATACGATCTCACCCCGGAGCACCATCGGAGACCACACGAAGATTCATACTCTGACTATCGCTCCACTTCTTGCGGAAGCCATCAAACGGATCCATATGGAAACGTCGATCAGTTCTCTTTTTGTTTAGCAATCCACCGTCGTATTTGAGAGATTTGTGGATGTCTTGGAGGAACAAAACATGGAAAGTCGGGTAAAAGCAAATTTCCGAACGCAGACAGGCAAAAGTGGCACTCGAAAACTTCGAAGTGCCGGTTTGATTCCAGCAGTCATTTATGCTCCGAAGAAGCCGGGCATCCCGTTGACTCTCGATCGGATGGAAGCAACCCGCCTGTTCACAGGAAGCGGTTTGCATCGCATCTGGGGAATGGACATTGCGGGTGACAAAGGCGAAACGGCCCACATGGTCATGTGCAAGGATGTTCAGAAAGATCCCGTCACAGGGTTGATCACTCATATCGATTTCTATGAGGTCACGAGCGGGCACAAGCTGACAACCTCGATTCCGGTTGTCTACACCGGGAAAGCGTTTGGTGTGACCGAACAAGGTGGCGCCATGCAGACTTTGATGCGCGAAATCTCGATTCGGTGTCTGCCGGAAAATCTCCCGGAGTACATTGAAGTCAACGTCGAGACGCTCCATATCGGGCAGAATCTGGCAATCCGTGATATTCGGACTTATCCGAATGTTGAGTTCTTGGATGATACCGATCGGGTCATGGTGACGGTTGCTGCTATCAAGGAAATCAAAGTGACCGAAGCACAGCCTCTTGAAACCGAAGCTGCTGCAACGGAAGCACAGCCGAAAGCCGCAGCGAAAGACGCCGGTTGATCCTGAATCCGGTTGAACGCGATCGGGCATGCTGCTTGTCGGACTCGGTAACCCCGGGCTGCAATACGAAACAACTCGGCATAACGCCGGTTGGCTCGCTCTGGATATCTGCAAGTCGCGCCATCACGGAACACGCTGGGCGATGTCCGGAGATTGCATGCAATCGAGAATCAGGCTGGCTCAGAAAGAGGTATTGTTGATCAAGCCGTTGCTGTTCATGAACCGTTCCGGAATTCCGGTTTCACGCTTGATCCGGCAACATTCGATCGCTCCGGATGAGTTGATCGTCCTCCACGATGATCTCGATATCCCCCTCGGGTCAATTCGAGTGAAACATGGCGGAGGGACGGGCGGACACAAGGGCATCGAATCGATCGTGCAATCCACTGGTCAATCCGGGTTTATCCGTGTTAGAATCGGAATCGGAAAACCGGAGACACCCTCAGAGACCATCGATTTTGTCCTGTCTCCGCCGAGCGTGGGTGATGAGGAACGGTTTTTCACGGGTATGAAACGGGCTGCTGATGCCGTCGATATGATCGTTTTCGAAGGGATCCAGAAAGCCATGAATCTTTTCAACAGCCGTCCGGCGCAACGGGAGCAGACGAATACCGGCGCCGATGGTGAAACAAACAAACGTAGTGAGGTTTCAGAGTAGCGATGAGTGCAAAAACTTATGAGATGATTACGATTATGAATCCGAATCTCGCCACAGAAATCGTCGAACAACGAATCACACAGTGGCAGGGCATCATTACGGGAATGGGCGGCCAGGTCACGAAGATTTCCCGCTGGGGAAAACGCAATCTGGCTTATGATGTTGCCAAATTTCGCCAGGGCATCTTTGTGTTGATGCATGTTCAAGGCGAACCGAAGGTCAAAGATGAGATCGAGCGTCAGTTCAAGATCACGGAAGATGTGATCAAGTTTCAGACCGTTCGGCTCGATGAATCACAACTATCCATTGCACAGTCGATTGCCGAAAAAATCGAAACATCAACGACAGCCTTTACGGATGCCGAACGACATTTTGATGACGGAGAATCCGACCAGACGCCGCGGCGCAAACCGACTCGTGATGGAGACGGTGAAGATTTCCAGGAAGAGGATGACTTCGAAGACGGACGCGACGACGCCTCGAATCGGGACGAATAATCCCATCTGACGCTTCGGTTCTTCATTCGTATCGTTTCGGCTCGATAACCTCGGGAAAGATCGTCTCGCTGCCTTGATGTCAGGAGGGAACTGAAGTGGAACTCTTACTGAAAGCAAACGTCAGGGGTTTAGGGAAAGAGGGTCAGAAGGTCGTTGTCAATGACGGCTATGCACGAAATTTCCTGATCCCCAAGGGGCTAGCTGTCCCTGCAACAGAAACGCATCTTCAGCAACGCCAGCGCGAAACCCAGAAGCAGGAGAATCTTAAAAAAAGAAAACTCAAAGATGCTTCCGAACTCGCCGCCGCGCTCCGGAATATCTCTTGCTCGATTGTTCGGCAAGCCGGCGAGAACGATAAACTATATGGTTCGGTGACCACCCAGGATATCATCAAGAGCCTTGAAGAAGAGGGAATCACCCTCGAGAAAAAGCAGATTCTCCTCGATGAACCCATCAAGAAACTCGGTATCTATTCGGTCAAGGTCAGGCTCGCGCAGGATATAGAATCGGTATTGAAGGTCTGGGTCGTCAACAAGTGATGTCGTCGCAAGCATCATGACGACAAGCCCTCAATACTCCGCACGAAAACCTCCGTGCAATCTCGAAGCCGAACGTGCCCTGCTCAGCGGCATTCTCCTGCGAAACTCCGCACTCAATTCAGTCATTAATATCCTCGCACCTTCCGATTTTTTCAGAGAATCGCATCAGGTAATCTACCAGTCCATGTGTGCGCTCAACGATCATTCCACGTTGATCGATCTGGTCAGCCTCAAGTCGCAACTCGAGAAAGACGGACAACTCGATGTCGCCGGTGGCGTCGCCGCTTTGGGCAGCCTGTTCGACGAGGGCTCTTCAGCGGCGAATATCGAGTACTACGCGAGACTTGTCCATGAAAAAGCGGTACTCCGGAAACTGATCGAGGTTACCGAGGAAATTACCGATCGAGGATATCAGGCTGAAGGCGATGTACGAGACCTTGTCGAAAGCGCTGAATCGGCGATCTTCCAAATCGCTCAGGCGGGTGAATCGCGAGGACCCAAATCAATCAAAGACGTCATGATGGTGACGTTTGAAAACCTCGATAAAATTTCCAAAAAACCCGAACTCATCACCGGCACTCCTTCCGGTTTCAGCGATCTCGATAAAATGCTCGCAGGAATGCACGGAGGTGAACTGATCATTGTCGCCGCCCGTCCGGCAATGGGCAAGACGACATTCGGATTGAATATTGCCGCACACGTCGGCACGCACCTGTCCACTCCCGTCCTGATCTTCAGCCTGGAAATGACTGAAGAACAACTCGTGCAGAGAATGCTCTGTGCGGAGGCTGAAGTCGACGGACAGGAACTCAGAACGGGTTACATTCGTCAGGATGACTGGGCGAAAATCGCACATGTCGCGATCGAAATGTCCCGAGCACCGATCTTTATCGATGACTCACCATCTCTCGGTATCCTCGAAATGCGCTCCAGAGCCAGACGCATTAAATCCCGCTTCGGACTCGGATTGATCATGGTCGATTATCTCCAACTGATGCAAGGACGTCGCGATGTCGAGAGCCGTCAACTGGAAATTAGTGAAATATCACGCTCTTTGAAGTTTATGGCCAAGGAACTGGATTGTCCCGTCATCGCTCTCTCGCAATTGTCCCGAGCGGTGGAAAGTCGCACCGGAAATCGCCCCCAGTTGTCTGACCTGCGGGAATCCGGGGCTATCGAACAGGATGCAGATGTCGTGATTTTTCTCTATCGTCCCGAGTATTATAAAATCAAGGAGATCGAAAGAGACAACGCAAAAATGAGTTCGGCGGGGGTTGCCGAGATCATCGTGGCGAAACAACGAAGCGGGCCAACCGGTTCGGTTTTCCTTGCGTTCATCAGAAACAGCCTGAAATTCAGGGATCTTGCAGATGATATCTACAGTGAGATTCCTGCTCCGGTCGAGGAATCATGACACAGAAACTCGAACGGTTTCTCGGATACTTCGGTCTGCCGATCCTTCGGTTCATCGAGGAAAGCGGCCGGATCGTCATCATGATGTACCAGACCCTGCTATGGGTTTTTCGTCGCCCTTTCCGTCTGAAACTCATTTTTAAACAGATGGAGGAAATCGGTGTCCGTTCTCTCGCTGTCGTGACGATCACGGCACTGTCAACCGGAGCGATTCTCGCTCTCCAGAGCTATTCCTCATTCAAACGATTTAATGCAGAAAACCTGATCGGAACGATGGTGGCGATCGCCCTCTGCCGGGAACTCGCCCCGGTTCTGACCGGTCTGATCGTTGCGGGACGTGTGGGCAGCGCCATGGCGGCCGAGTTGGGCACGATGCGCGTCACCGAACAGATCGATGCTCTGTACACCCTCGCCGTCAACCCAATCCACTATCTGATTGTTCCCCGGTTTCTTGCCAGCATCTTTATGATGCCGATTCTGACGATGCTGGCGGATGGCCTGGGCATTGCCGGTGGTTTTTTTGTCGGAACTCAGGTGTATCGTTTGAACTCCACGGTTTACATCCGTGCTTCATTCGATTTTCTTGAGTTCGAAGACGTGTACTCGGGTCTTGTCAAATCCGCTGTATTCGGCGTGGTGATCGCCATCATCGGATGCTATCGGGGATTCTTCACGAGAGGCGGTGCCGAAGGGGTCGGCAAGGCGACAACCTCTGCCGTCGTCATCTCGATGATGCTGATTCTCATTATTGACTATTTCATGGGGGCACTGTTTTTCAGCGTGTAGAGACCTTTCCGGATGCAAGAAGCAACGATCCAAATCCGCGGTTTGAAGAAGAAATTCGGTTCAAAAGTCGTACTCGACGGTGTCGATCTGGATATCCGAAGTGGTGAATCCATGGTAGTCATCGGTGCGAGCGGCACCGGCAAGAGTGTGCTGATCAAACATGTCATCGGCCTCATGAAACCGGATTCAGGTGAAATCAGAGTGGACGGTGTCGACGTCTCCTCCCTCCATCCATATCAACTTGGCCTGTTCTGCCGGCGATTCGGCATGCTCTTTCAGGGCGGAGCCTTGTTCGACTCGATGAATGTTTATGACAATGTCGCGTTCCCGTTGCGGGAACGTGGTGGTATGTCCGAGCGGGAAATCGCGACGAAGGTGACCGAAATGCTCAGCTTGGTCGAAATGGACGGCAGAGAAAAACTGATGCCCTCCGATCTCTCCGGAGGCATGAAAAAGCGCGTCGGCCTTGCTCGCGCAATGGCCCCAAATCCATCCATCATGCTCTATGATGAGCCGACAACGGGGCTGGACCCGGTCGTCGGCGGAGTCATCGATCGCCTGATCGTGCGCACTCGCGATCGATACCGGGTCACGTCTATAACTATTACCCATGACATGCGCAGCGCATATCGGATTGCTCACCGCATTGCCATGCTGTATAAGGGCAAAGTGATCATGGTCGGCACTCCCGAGGAGTTTTCACACGCGACGATTCCGGAAGTCCGGGAATTCGTCGCAGACAGAACAGCACGATTGACGCGATCGATCCACGAAAAGACTCCGGAGCCCGATCCGGATTGCGGGAGCATTTCATCATGAGACCTGAATCAAAGGTTGGCTTGCTGGTGCTGGCGTTCATTGCCGTCGTGACTGTTTTTACATTCAAGATCAACGGCGATCGGATGCCATGGCAGAAAGACAATGGATACCGGATTCACGTCCTCTTCGATACGATCTCGGGCCTCGAATCTAAAGCTCTCGTTCGGTATGCCGGTGTGGAGATCGGCCTGGTGGATGCAATCGCTCTCGAAGATGGAAAGGCCAAGGTCACCCTGAAATTGAATCCGGATGCCAAAATCCGCGCGGATGCGAGAGTTGAGGTCGGATCACTGGGACTGATGGGTGAAAAATTCGTGCTTATCCAGGGGGGTACCGCACACACGCCATGGCTCGAACCGGAAAACACAATCGATGGCAGCGCTCCGGTTTCAATGGACCAACTCATGACATCGATGAGCGAAATAGGGGATGACATCAAAGCAATCACGTCTTCACTGCGAGAAGCTGTCGGAGTCGATCAGGGAACGAACCGCCTGACACGAATCGTCGAAAACATCGATCGAATGACATCCGCGCTCGCGAATTCAACCGACTCCAGCCAGGGAAATCTCAGCGAGATCATCGCAAATTTCTCGGTCATTTCCCGTGATCTCAAGGACATCATCCATTCCAACCAAGGTAATGTGAATGCGGCCATGAGCGACTTGCGCGAGGTCGTGGCCGCATTGGCGGAAACCATGCCTCAGATCTCTCGCGACATTCAAACAATCGCTGCCGACCTTCGCGATATCGTGCGCGATAATCGCGGTAACATCGGCACAACCCTGGATCATGTCGCCAAAGCATCTGAAAACTTTGATGCGACGGTGAGTGATCTGCGGGAGGTCGTTCAGAAAATTGATCAGGGAGAAGGCTCCATCGGAAAACTGGTCAACGAAGACGAGTTTCATACCAATCTCAACAGCGCCGTCAAGAACATCGACAAAGCCGCTGTCGAACTCAGAGGGTTCATGGGGCGAGTCAGCGATTACAGGCTCTTCGTCGGATATCGCGGGGAATATCTCTCGGAACCATCCGAAACAAAAAGCTTTATCTCGATCAAAATCCAACCGCGTCCTGATAAGTATTACTTGCTCGAACTCGTAAACTCTCCCAGAGGTCGCTACATCGAAGAAGAATATGAATATGATTTCGAATCGGAGTCGGACTATCCGGATCCGCTTCGTTTCACGCTTCGCCGATGGGATAAATCAGACCTGACCTATTCACTCCAGTTCGCAAAAATCTACCACAATCTTACGTTCAGAGGCGGACTCATCGAATCGACCGGTGGGTTCGGTATGGATTATCAACTCTGGCGCGATCGCATCCGGTTCTCGATGGATGCCTGGGATTTTTCTCGAGATTCCAATCCGCATCTCAAGTTCGGCGGGCGTATCAACCTGTTTGAAAACTTTTACGTCTCCGCGGGATGGGATGATTTCCTGGAGCGGGATAACGATCAGAACAGTGTCTTTTTTGGCGGGGGTTTCTTCATCGAGGATGACGATCTTAAGATGCTGCTCGGCTTCCTGCCCTTCGTCAGCGGTAAATGACGGAAGAGACACGGCCATGACGGACCGACTCATCAGAACAGGACTCGGATACGATGTCCATCGCCTGGTGCCGGATCGGAAGCTGATTCTGGGGGGTGTCGAGATTCCCTGGGGGCTCGGATTGCTCGGCCACTCCGATGCTGATGTCCTGGCACATGCGATCGCGGACGCCCTGCTCGGAGCAGCAGGATTGGGTGATATCGGTGTGCACTTCCCGGACTCGGATCCCTCCTACGAAGGAATCTCGTCGATGGCGCTGCTCGAACGAATCAGCAGGATGCTGCACAACAGATGTCTCGGGATCGAATGGCTTGACGCGACAGTAGTGGCCCAGAAGCCCAAGATCAGGCCATTCATCGGGATGATGCAGGTCGCTGTCTCAAGAGCACTCGGTATCCCGGAAACGCGTATCAATATCAAGGCGACGACAACCGAGGGATTGGGTTTTGAAGGACGGGAGGAGGGGATCGCGGCTCATGCCATCGCCACCCTCAGTGTCCAGGCATGAACAGGGGACTCCCGGACGATATCGCCTTTGGCCGGCACCCGGCGGAAACGATCCTGAAGAATCCCGAAGCGACCATCGATCGGATCTGGGTTCAGCAGGATGTCCATTTCCCGGACGCATTCCGATCCGTTCTGTTTGCCGTAAAAAAACGCGGGATAAAGTTGAATTTTGTCGATAAGAAAACGCTCGACAGGCTTACGAATGGGGCGGTTCATCAGGGGATCGTCATCCGGATGATGGTTTGCCGGCCGATCGATTACGAAGACCTGCTGAACATGCCGGATGTGTCTGAGCACCGGTGTTTTATGGTGTTGGATCACATTCAGGATCCTCGGAATCTCGGAGCAGTCTTTCGATCTGCGGCAGCCGCCGGTATTCATGGGATTCTGCTCCCGCGCCACGCGTCCGCTCCGCTATCGGGGGTTGCGATGAAGGCTTCTGCCGGAACACTTTCCCAAGTTCCGGTGGCTCTGATCGGGAACCTGGCGGCGGCTCTGCGCGATCTCAAGAGTCGCAATTTTTGGATTGTTGGTGTTTCACACGATGGAACCACTGTGCTCGACAGTTCCACTTTTCCCGAGCGTACGGTGTTTATCCTGGGGGGTGAGGACACGGGGTTGAGGCCGGTATTGCGCAAGGAATGCGATGACGTGCGGGCAATTCCGATGCGTGGACCTGCGGGCAGCCTGAATGTTTCGGTCGCGGCCGGCATCGTTTTATATGAATGGGTCAGGACACGTATGGGCCGGACGCGATAGCAGAAACTTTTTCCTTGACTTTCATCCGCAAACAATTAAGCTTTTGACTTTGCCTGGCTGGCGTAGCTCAGCTGGTAGAGCAAGTGATTTGTAATCACTAGGTCGGGGGTTCAAATCCCTTCGCCAGCTTGGAAGTGAAGTTCGCTGTTCGGGGAGATACCCAAGAGGTCAAAGGGGGCAGACTGTAAATCTGTTGGCAGACGCCTTCGAAGGTTCGATTCCTTCTCTCCCCATCGAAGCAGCAATGCTTCCGCGGGAATAGCTCAGTCGGTAGAGCATCAGCCTTCCAAGCTGAGGGTCGCGGGTTCAAGCCCCGTTTCCCGCTTGTTTTCTGAGTTGCCCACGTAGCTCAGTAGGTAGAGCACCTCCTTGGTAAGGAGGAGGTCACCGGTTCGAGCCCGGTCGTGGGCTAACAATGTCGGGAACCAAGGGGCGGATTCGCTGATGCTCCTAATAGCAGTGGAGGAGTGGTTATGGCTAAGGAAAAGTTTGAACGATCGAAGCCGCACGTCAACATTGGAACGATAGGGCACGTTGACCATGGGAAGACGACGTTGACATCTGCGATCACGAAGGTGTTGTCAGCGAAGAATCCGAAGATTGCGTATCGTGATTTTTGGTCGATTGATAATGCGCCGGAGGAGAAGGAGCGAGGGATTACGATCGCGACGGCGCATGTTGAGTATGAGACGGAGAATCGGCACTATGCGCACGTAGATTGTCCAGGTCATGCGGATTACATCAAGAACATGATCACGGGAGCGGCGCAGATGGACGGAGCGATATTGGTGGTATCGGCGGCGGATGGACCGATGCCGCAGACGCGGGAGCATGTATTGTTGGCGCGGCAGGTGAACGTGCCGTCGATCATCGTGTTTTTGAACAAGGTAGACATGGTGGATGATCCTGAGTTATTGGATTTGGTGGAGTTAGAGGTTCGGGAGTTACTGAACATGTATGAGTTTCCCGGGGATGAGACGCCGATCATTCGAGGAGCGGCGTTGAGGGCGATGGAAGTGAATCCTGGGGATCCGAGTTATGAGGAGTGGACGAAGCCGATCTATGATTTGATGGCGGCGGCGGATTCGTTTGTGCCGGAGCCGAAGCGTGAGATAGAGAAGCCGTTTTTGATGCCGATAGAGGATGTATTTTCGATATCTGGGCGAGGGACGGTGGTAACGGGTCGGATTGAGCGTGGAGTGGTCCGAGTGAATGAAGAGGTGGAGATAGTTGGGATCACGGAGACTCGGAAGACGGTAGTGACGGGAGTGGAGATGTTTCGGAAGTTATTGGATGAGGGGCGAGCGGGAGACAATGTGGGATGTTTGCTCCGCGGGACGAAGCGCGAGGAAGTGGAGCGTGGGATGGTATTGTCGAAGCCCGGGAGTGTGACGCCGCACACGAAGTTTGAGTGTGAGGTATATATATTGTCGAAGGAAGAGGGTGGTCGGCACACGCCGTTTTTCAAGGGGTATCGGCCGCAGTTTTACTTTCGGACGACGGATGTGACGGGGTCGGTGGAGTTACCGGCGGGAGTGGAGATGGTGATGCCGGGCGACAATGTGAAGATGTTGGCGCAACTGATCACCCCGATCGCGATGGAAGAAGGCCAGCGGTTTGCGATCCGAGAGGGTGGCAAGACAGTCGGCGCCGGAGTCATCAGCAAGATCTTTGAATAAATTACTGGAGTGAGTTTCATGAGAGACAACATTCAGATTGCGTGTGGTGAGTGCAAACAACGGAATTATACCGGCACGCGGAATCGTAAAAAAACACCTGATAAACTTGTGGTCAGAAAGTTCTGCCCGTTCTGCAGGAAACACACTGAACACAAGCAGGTGAAGTAAGCGATCTGCTCCCGGTGCGTCGAGTTGCGCATGTACATTAAGAATAGGCCAGTAGCTCTAATGGCAGAGCGCCGGACTCCAAATCCGGATGTTGGGGGTTCGAGTCCCTCCTGGCCTGTTCTTTCTTATTAATATCCGGCCGATTCTCGAAATCGGCACTCAAAGGCAAGGTTGTATGGCGAAAGATATCGAAAAAAACCAAACCGCCACAAAAGACAAGGCGATCAAACCTCGCTCGAAAGATTCATCCGTTAAAACATCAAAAGCCAAAGGGATGATCGACGGCTGGATCGTCTTCTTTCAGGAAGTCCTCGCGGAAATGAAAAAAGTTACCTGGCCGTCCCGAAAGGAAGTCAGTAGCTCCACGATCGCTCTGCTCTCCGCGACCGTCCTTATCAGCGTCTATCTCGGTATCGTCGATTTTATCCTCGCAAGAGGTATCCAGCCTGCTCTCGCGGGTAACGCCGGCATGATGACCTTCGCGACCTTCGCGATCTTCGTTTTCCTGCTGCTCTGGGTCTATAAGTCCAATTGAGCGACCGGAACTTGCTTTCAAGGAGTTTTTGATGGCGAAAAAATGGTACGCCGTCCATGTTTATTCTGGATTTGAGGAAAAAGTTCGTGCGCATCTCGAACAGCAAATCAAAGCCAATGCTCTGCACGAAAAAATCGACCAGATCCTGATCCCGATGGAAAACGTTGTCGATTTTAAAAAAGGCCGCAAGGAAATCAGCCAGAAAAGCTTTTTCCCCGGCTATATTCTTATCCATATGGATATGTCTGATGAACTCTGGTACCTGGTAAAAAACACACCCAAAGTTACTGGATTCATCAGTTCAGGACAGAAACCCGCGCCTCTCGCGGACTCCGACGTCGAAAACATCATTCAGCAGATGCAGGCCGGAATCGAAAAACCGAAACCCCGTATCCGGTTCCAAAAGGGTGAGCGCGTTCGAATCACGGAGGGCGCGTTCGCAAATTTCAACGGGGTCGTTGAAGAAGTCAATCAGGAAAAGAGCCGTTTGAAGGTAATGGTAAGTATTTTCGGACGGGCAACTGCCGTCGATGTGGATTTTTCTCAGGTAGAAAGTGCCTGATACGCCATCTAGTAGATGATGGCTGGAGGTTATAATGGCTAAAAAAGTAGTCGCTCAAGTCAAACTTCAATGCCCGGCCGGACAGGCAACTCCATCACCCCCGGTCGGCCCGGCACTTGGACAGCACGGCGTCAATATCATGGAATTCTGCAAAGCGTTCAATGCCCGCACCCAGGGACTTGATTCCGGCATCACGATCCCCGTGCTCATCACAATCTACGCCGATCGCTCATTTACATTCGTTACAAAAACCCCTCCCGCCTCGGTCCTCATAAAACAGGCGGTCGGAATCGCGAAGGCGTCCGCCAACCCGAAACAGGAAAAAGTCGCCAAGATATCCATGAAACAGGTGGAAGAAATCGCCCGCAAAAAAATGTCCGATCTCAATGCGGTTTCCCTCGAAGCTGCCATTCGGACTATTGCCGGTACAGCCCGAAGCATGGGTATCGAAGTCGTTGATTAATTGATTATCGTGGGAGTCTCGTGATCGAGACGTTATACCACAGGAGGTCTCAATGGCATCTCATGGGAAAAAGTACCTGGCCGTCAAGGCCAAAGCAAAAGACAAAGATGTCTATTTGCTCGAAGAGGCAATCGCATTTCTGAAAGACAACAAATACTCGAAATTCGATGAAAGCGTCGATGTGGCCATGCGCCTGGGCGTGAATCCCCGACACGCAGACCAGATCGTTCGCGGCACCGTCGTTCTCCCTCACGGAACCGGGAAAACGAAACGCGTCATCGTGTTCGCATCCGGTGAAAAAATCGCCGAAGCGAAGGAAGCCGGAGCTGACGAAGTCGGAGCCGACGATCTCGTCGAAAAAGTCCAGGGCGGATGGTTCGATTTTGATATCGCCGTCGCCACACCGGACATGATGGGAAAAGTCGGGCGTCTTGGAAAAATCCTGGGTCCACGAGGCTTGATGCCGAACCCCAAAACAGGAACCGTTACGCTCGAAGTCGCCAAAGCGATCAAAGAGATCAAAGCCGGTAAAATTTCTTTTAAAGTGGATAAGACCGGTATCGTTCATGCAGCCATCGGGAAAATTTCTTTCGACCAGAGTATGATCCTCGAGAACAGCAAGGCATTGATCGAAATGATTCTGAAGTTAAAACCGGCGACCGCGAAAGGCACCTATGTCAAGAGCGCCACGATGTCCACGACAATGGGTGTCGGTTTGAAATTGGACGTTAACCAGATAATGAATCTGTTTCGATAGATTCATTAGCGTTTATCTGGAAAGGATAACCGAACGTGAAACGCCTAGATAAAGAAAATCTCATATCGCAACTGCATGCTGACTTCTCCGCTGCAAAATCGACAGTCCTTCTTCAGTTCAGCGGAGTGACTGTGGCGGAGATGACGGATTTGAGACGCAAGTTGCGGGATTCCGCCGTTGACGTGAAGGTTCTTAAAAATACCCTCTCTATCATTGCTTCACGAGGAACATCCGTCGAAAAACTCGAATCCTATATGTCCGGTCCTACCATCGCGGCCATCAGTAAACGAGAAGCCATCGACGGCATCAAAGCTCTCGAGGAGTTCCTCAAGAGCACGAAAAAACTCCAATACAAGGCCGCAATCTTCGAAAATACCGTGTTCTCTCCAACCGATATCCCCAAACTCGCCAAGATGCCCTCGCGCAATGTCCTGCTCTCACAGTTGATGGGCACGATCAAGGCCCCCGCAGAAGCATTCGCCCGTGTGATGTCAGGAACCGTTTCCGGTTTCTTTAACGTTATGACCGCAATCAAAGACTCTAAATCAGAGTCGTAACCTGTTTGACTGTTAACTCACTCATATCGGAGGATAAAGAAATGGCACCCATTACCAAGGAACAGTTTTTCGATTTCGTTGATAATCTTACCATCCTTGAGATGTCGACACTCATCAAGGAAATGGAAGATCGTTACGGTGTATCCGCCGCCGCTCCGGTCGCAGTCGCAGCCATGCCCATGGCCACCGCCGCCGCCGCTCCCGAAGCAGCAGCAGAACAAACCGAATTCACAGTTGAATTGGTCGGATTCGGTGACAAGAAAATTCAGGTCATCAAAGTGGTCCGCGAGATTACCGGCTTGGGGCTGAAAGAAGCCAAAGACCTTGTTGACGCCGTGCCGAAACCGGTCAAAGAAGGTGTCAGCAAACAGGAAGCCGATAGCATCAAAGCAAAACTCGAAGAAGCCGGTGCTCAGATCAACGTTAAGTAAATAATGTTTTCCGCTGGGTTACTCCACGTGGAGAACTGGGAATTCATTCCAAGAAAGGGCATACATGACTGTAAGGAATGTTGTCTCCCAATCATTCGATGCACCTCGAATTCGACGTGATTTCGGAAAAATTGGATCGGTGATCCCCATCCCGAACCTGCTGGAAATCCAGCAGGTTTCGTTCGAAGCGTATCTACAGATGGATATGCTGCCCGAAGACCGCAAACCGGTCGGAATGCAGGAAGTCTTCAAGGAAGTCTTCCCAATCACCAATTTCAATAAAACCGCGTCTCTCGAATTCGTGTCATACGAAATCGGTACTTGGGAATGCAGTTGCGGTAAGACAAAGGGTATGCAAAACCGCTATCGCTGGCGGTGCGCCTGCGGGAATCACGAAGGAGTCGGTGATCTGCTGAAGCTTCGCGAGGAACATCAGGACCCGGGAGCATGCCCTCATTGCGGTAGTATGCCCAAATACATCACGTGTGATCATTGCGAAAAACGAGTCGAGCTCAAACTCAAATATACCGTTGACGAATGTAAACAACGCGGCATGACATTCTCTGCGCCTCTGAAAGTCATTGTTCGTCTGGTCGTCTGGGACGAGGATGCCAATTCCGAAGCGCGCTCGATTCGCGATATCAAAGAGCAGGAAGTGTATCTCGGCGAGTTGCCGTTGATGACGGATATCCTTCAGGACCGGACCGGACGTATCCGTATCGGCGATAAGGGAACGTTCATCATCAACGGTACGGAGCGGGTCATTGTTAGTCAGATGCACCGGTCCCCCGGCGTATTCTTCAAGCATGATAAGGGGAAAGGACACACTTCCGGGAAATTGCTCTATTCCGCTCGAATTATCCCTTATCGCGGCTCCTGGATCGAATTCGAATTCGATATCAACGATCTGCTGTTCGTACGCATCGATCGCAAGCGGAAGCTTCTGAGCACCATCCTTTTAAGAGCGCTCGGGTACGAGAACGACGAAGAGATTCTGAAGCTGTTCTATACCCCTGATGTCCTCATCCGGGAAGGCGATCATTACTTTCGTGATGTTGATCAGAGTCTGATCGGTGAGCGAATCCCGTGGGACATCGAGGATCCGAAAGCGCCCGGTAAAATTCTCCTCAAGATGGATAAGAAATTCTCGAAAAAATCCGTCAAGGATCTCAAGAAATCCGGTATCGATCGTCTCAAGTATTCCGTCCAGGATCTGATCGGAAAGATTTCTTTGTCCGATGTCGTCAACCTGGAGACCGGTGAGATCATCATCGAATGTAATGAGGAGATCACACACGAGAATTGTCAGAAGATCGAGGAACTGAAAGTTCCCGAACTCGAGTTGGTTTCGGTCGAAACTTCCTCGGTCGGAGCATCCCTCCACGGAACACTGGCGAAAGACAAGATCATGAGCCGTGATGAGGCTCAGATAGAAATCTATCGAAGACTCCGCCCCGGTGATCCGTTGACTGCCGAAAGCGCGACGAGTCTCTTCGAGCGCCTGTTCTATAACGCAAAATACTATGATCTTTCGGAAGTCGGTCGTCTGAAACTGAACAAGAAGATCGGGGTTGACAGCCCGATGTCTCAACGGACCCTTCTTCCTGAAGATATCGTCGGAGTCGTCAAATACCTCCTGATGCTTAAAAACGGACATGGAACCATCGATGATATCGATCATCTCGGGAATCGACGTGTTCGAGCCGTCGGTGAACTGCTCCAAAATCAATTCCGTATCGGACTCGTCCGAATGGAACGGGCAATTCGTGAGCGCATGAGCATCCAGGATCTGACTGCCGTCATGCCCCACGACCTGATCAATGCAAAACCCGTTTCCGCTGCTCTGAATGAATTCTTCGGATCGAGTCAGCTCAGTCAGTTCATGGATCAGACCAATCCGCTCGCGGAATTGACGCACAAACGCCGCCTCTCTGCACTCGGTCCGGGAGGTTTGTCACGCGAACGAGCAGGATTTGAAGTTCGTGACGTCCATTCCACACATTATGGACGTATATGCCCGATTGAGACTCCGGAAGGTCCCAATGTCGGTCTGATCGTATCGCTGTCTGCGTTTGCCCGTGTGACTCCGCATGGTTTCATCGAAACACCCTATCGGCGAGTCCACGATAAGAAAATAGCCGACGATATCGATTATCTGACCGCTCTGGACGAAGATCAGGAACTCAATAGTCTCGGTAATCGAAAATACTATATCGCACAAGCAAGCACACCGTTCGATTCCGAAATGAAACTGCAAGGTGAGTTGATTACCTGCAGGTACGGAGGCGAACCAAAACTTGCCCCGCCCGATCAGGTCGATTTCATGGACATCAGTCCGATGCAACTCGTGTCAGTATCGACCTCCCTTGTCCCCTTCCTGGAACATGACGATGCAAACCGAGCGCTGATGGGTTCGAATATGCAGCGGCAGGCGGTACCGTTGTTGCGAACGGATGCTCCGGTCGTGGGCACCGGTATGGAGCATGTTGCAGTTCGGGACACCGGGGTTGTCGTCACAGCCCGCAGATCCGGTATTATCGAAGCGGTCAACGCAAACCGCATCATTCTGCGCTCCGAAGAAGCACTCGACCCCAATTCCCCTACACAGGAATCACCGGTCGAAATCTACACGCTGACCAAGTTCAAACGATCGAATCAGAACACATGCATCAATCAGCGACCGATCGTGAAACGTGGACAGCGCGTCAAGGCCGGTCAGATCATTGCGGACGGTCCGGCAACCAACAGCGGCGAACTCGCTCTCGGACGAAACATCCTCGTCGCCTTCATGCCATGGCACGGCTACAATTTCGAAGATGCCATCCTGATTTCGGAGAAAGTCGTCAAGGAAGATCTCTATACGTCGATCCATATCGAATCGTTTGAGATCGAAGCGCGCGACACAAAACTTGGTACGGAAGAAATCACACGCGATATCCCGAATGTCTCGGAAGAACAGCTTCGGAACCTCGATGAAAGCGGAATCATCCGGATTGGTGCGGAAGTCAAGGCCGGTGATGTGCTGGTCGGAAAGATCACTCCGAAAGGCGAAACTCAACTGACGCCTGAAGAAAAGCTGCTGCGAGCGATATTCGGAGAAAAAGCCGGTGATGTTCGGGATGCTTCGTTGACGGTGCCGCCGGGTATCGAAGGAACGGTAATCGATGTGAATGTCTTTTCGAGAAAAGGAATCGAAAAGGACGAACGTTCCAAGATGATCGAAGACGAAAACCTGGCTCGTCTCCGCAAGGATTACGAAGACGAAATCACCATTATCCGTGATGAAGAGATCAACAAGATTCGGAGAGTGTTCGTCGGTAAGAAGGTCAGTGAGGATTTTTATGATCCGGTCAGCGGGGACTTGCTGTTCGCAAAAAACAATGTCATTACCCTGAAATCGATCTCGAAAGTCCCGGATGCTCTCGTTGAGCGAATTCCGTTGTCTCAGCAATCTCAGGTCGCCATCGAAATCGAACGAATCAAGAAACGGACGGAAGAACAGGCCGATATCATCAAACTGATTTTTGATGAGCGCGTCAATCGTTTGCAACGCGGGGATGAACTGCCCCCAGGCGTCGTAAAACTCGTAAAGGTTTTCATCGCGACGAAACGGAAGCTTCAGGTCGGAGACAAGATGGCGGGGAGACACGGGAACAAAGGTGTCATCTCCAAGATCGTCCCGATCGAAGACATGCCGTTCCTTCCGGATGGTACGCCGATCGAGATCGTTTTGAATCCTCTCGGCGTTCCGTCTCGAATGAACGTCGGCCAGATTCTCGAAACACATCTCGGATGGGCTGCAAAAGGGTTGGGACAACGCATCAATCAACTCGTTTCAGAGTATCAGAAGTCCGGCTTGCAGACCCTCCGCGACATGCTCAAACATCTGTTCTCCAATCACGAGTTGGGGAAAACCATCGACGTCATTTCGGATGACGAGCTCGTTGAGCTGGCGAAGTCGTTCAAAGAAGGCGTCTATATGGCGACTCCGGTGTTTGATGGCGCGAACGAGTCTGAGATATCCGAGATGCTGAAGCTGGCAGGATTGCCTGAGGATGGTAAAACAATCCTGTATGACGGGCGAACCGGTGAAGCGTTCGATCAGCCTGTCACTGTCGGGTATATTTACATATTGAAACTGGCTCACCTCGTCGATGACAAAATTCACGCTCGGTCCATCGGTCCATACTCGTTGGTCACCCAGCAACCACTCGGCGGCAAGGCTCAATTCGGTGGGCAGCGATTCGGAGAAATGGAAGTGTGGGCGCTGGAAGGCTATGGGGCTGCGCATACTCTCCAGGAAATGCTGACGGTCAAATCAGATGATGTTCTGGGAAGAACCCGCATCTATCAGGCGATCGTCAAGGGAGAAAGTATGCTGGAACCCGGAGTTCCGGAATCGTTCAATGTTCTGGTCAAAGAGCTTCAAGCCCTCGGACTGGATGTCGAACTGCTCGATTCGGAAAAGGGAACTGTCGCAGACATGCAGACGGGTCCTGAGCCTCAGACGCAGACGGATGCGTTGTTACAGTGATTCACGCCGGATGTGCGAAGATTTCGCGCATCGATCCGTGGGTCGCTTGACATAAACCCTTCAGCATGGAGGTTCCAGCTTTGGACGATATATATACCCTTTTTGAAAAACCACGCGATACGAAAAAGTGGGATTCGATTCAGATCCGCATCGCTTCGCCTGAAAAAATCCGATCCTGGTCGCACGGTGAGGTGACGAAACCCGAGACCATTAATTATCGGACATTCAAACCGGAACGCGGCGGACTCTTCTGTGCGAAGATCTTCGGTCCGACCAAGGATTTCGAGTGCAATTGCGGTAAGTACAAGCGCATGAAGCATCGTGGCGTGATCTGCGACAAATGTGGTGTCGAGGTAATCCAATCAAAGGTTCGACGCGAACGTCTCGGCCATATCGAACTCGCATGCCCAGTCTCCCATGTCTGGTTTTTCAAGGGGTTGCCGTCTCGAATCGGAAATGTTCTGGACATGACGCTGCGGGAACTCGAACGGGTTCTGTATTTCGAACTGTATGTCGTCGTGGATCCGGGCGATACACCTCTCAAGGAAAAGCAGATGATGGACGAGGAGGAGTATCAGAAGTATCGGGAAGAGTACGGGCCTCGATTCAAAGCCGGCATGGGTGCGGAAGCGATCCGCGAATTGCTCGCTAAAATCGATATCGACAGCCTGATCCCGGATCTCAGACAACAGATGCGGGATGAGAAAACCTCGCTGCAGACCAAGAAAAAAGTTGTCAAGCGACTGAAGGTTTTGGAGGCGTTGAAAGTGTCCGGGAATCGCCCGGAATGGATGATCATGGAAGTAATCCCCGTGCTTCCGCCTGAATTGCGACCTCTGGTGCCTTTGGATGGCGGACGATTCGCCACCTCCGATCTCAATGATCTCTACCGCCGTGTCATCAACAGAAACAATCGATTGAAACGCCTCCAGGAACTGAAAGCACCCGACGTGATTGTCCGGAACGAAAAACGGATGCTGCAGGAGGCGGTCGATGCGCTGTTCGATAACGGACGGCGCGGCCGGGCTCTTAAAGGCCCCAATAATCGTCCTCTACGATCGCTCTCGGATATGCTCAAAGGAAAACAGGGACGTTTCCGTCAGAACCTGCTTGGCAAACGTGTCGATTACAGCGGACGCTCCGTCATCGTGGTCGGTCCGGAACTGAGACTCAGCCAGTGCGGACTTCCAAAGAGAATGGCGCTCGAACTCTTCAAGCCCTTCATCTTCAATAAACTGGAAGAAAAAGGTCTCGTGACGACAATCAAGACCGCCAAGAAGATGGTTGAGCAGGAAGTGCCGGAAGTGTGGGATATCCTTGAAGAAGTGATCAAGGATCATCCGGTGATGCTGAACCGGGCGCCAACCTTGCACCGACTTGGCATCCAGGCTTTCCAGCCAATGTTGATCGAAGGCAAGGCAATCCGGATTCACCCACTCGTCTGCACCGCGTTCAACGCCGATTTCGACGGCGATCAAATGGCGGTGCACGTCCCCATCTCGATTGAAGCACAACTTGAGGCCCGTTTGCTGATGATGGGTGCGAACAACATCATGTCACCCGCCAATGGGAACCCCATTGCAGTGCCGAGTCAGGACATCGTTCTGGGATGCTACTACCTCACCCGTCAGCGTGATAACGAACCGGGGCAGGGCAGCATCTTCGCATCGCCTCGCGAAGCGATTCAGGCATACATGGCGGATGTCGTCGCTCTGCAGGCAAATGTGTTTGTCCGAGTCGACGGCCAGTTGATATCCACATCCGTCGGACGGGTTCTTTTCAACGAGGCCCTTCCGAAGACCTTCCCGTTTTTCAATAAAGTTGCCGGGAAAAAAGAACTCGCAAACATCATCATGCAGGTCTACCGCGAACATGGTAAGGCACAGGCTGTCGAAACCCTCGATGCGATCAAGGATCTTGGTTTTTCATATGCCTGCCGAGCCGGTGTCTCGATCAACATCAATGATCTCTATATCCCTGAAACCAAAGTCGATTTCATCGACAAGGCTCGGAATGAGGTCATCGAAGTTGAGAAACAGTATCAGGATGGCATCATCACCGACGGCGAACGGTACAACAAAGTTGTGGATATCTGGTCTCATGTGACGGAAAAGGTGGCGAACGAGTTGTTCAAATCACTGGAAGCTCCGCGCCTGAAGCCCAATGGTGAGCAGATTCGTGAGAGTGGCCATTTCAATCCCATCTACATGATGGCGGATTCCGGAGCTCGCGGTTCCAAAATGCAAATCAGACAGCTGGCTGGAATGCGAGGCTTGATGGCAAAACCTTCCGGTGAAATCATCGAGACTCCGATTACTGCGAATTTCCGCGAGGGCTTGACGGTTATTCAGTACTTTATCTCGACCCACGGAGCTCGCAAAGGCCTAGCGGATACCGCATTGAAAACCGCCGACTCGGGCTATCTGACCCGACGTCTCGTCGATGTCGCTCAGGATGTGATCGTCATGGACGAGGATTGTGGCACGGATGATGGAATCGATGTTTCTGCCATCGTTGAAGGTGGCGAAGAGATCGAACCCCTCTACGACCGTATTCTTGGCCGTGTCGCGGTTTACGATGTCAAAGATCCCTTCACCGGCCAGATTCTCTGCCCGTCTCAATCCGAAATCGATGAAGTCCGCGGCTTGCGGATCGTGAACGCCGGAATCGAAAGAGTTCGTATCCGTTCAACGTTGACATGTGAATGCCGCCACGGAATCTGTCGCAAATGCTACGGACGCGACCTCTCTCAGGGGCACCTCGTGGAAATGGGTGAAGCCGTTGGAGTTGTTGCGGCTCAATCAATCGGAGAACCTGGAACGCAGTTGACGATGCGGACATTCCATATCGGCGGAACGGCGAAGGTAATGGAAGAAGATGTGACGGCAGAAACGGAAATTTCCGGACGTGTCATTATCTCCCCATCGCTGAAAGTCGCTACCAATTCACAAGGCGAAGTCGTGGTGCTGTCTCGAAAAGAAGGCCGTGTCATCATCGCTCAACCTCATATCCGCACGACTTTTGCCGGCAAACTGACCATCGCCGATCATCGTCAGGACTATGTGCCGGGTGTCTTGATCACCTTGAAAGGGGAGGATCGGGAAGAATCCTACTTCGTGAAAACGGACGATCTGTATGATGACAAGGTCAAGGAGTTTGAGGGAAAGCTGCAGATCTTGCGTGAGAATGGAGCTGATATCATTCCCGGTGAGATCCTTGTGGAAAAAATGCGCCAGCAGTGGACCGTGCCGGAGAAAATACCCTACGGCGCAAAACTCAAAGTGCTCCATGGCGACATCACACAGCCAGCCTTTTTTGCAAAAGTGAATGGAATCGTCAAGTTCTACCATCTCGAAGGCGATAAACTCGTGGAATCCGCCTCGGTCTTGACACCCATCGAGGGTGGGTATGAAGTCAACGATCGTGCCTGTTTCTTTAAAGTATTCGTGGATGATGAAACGAATCAGGAACTGGAAACGAATTACATCGCTCGAGGAGCGAAAGTTCACGTGAAGCACGGGCAGCGCGTCAAACGGGATCAACTGGTCGTTGCATCCAAAATGCCGTCCAACCCGGAACAGAAAACATTCCTCCTGGCAGAGTGGGATCCGTTTGCGATGCCGTTGCTGGCTGAGACGAGTGGAGAGGTGCAACTGGAGGATGTCATCGAGGAAGTCACTCTGAAAGAAGAACTGGATCTCGTGACCGGTCAGTCACGGAAGGTCATCGGCATCTTCCGGGAAGAATTGAAATGCCCTGCACAGAAATGCGGCTATCGTGAAATCAAAAAGCGGGAAGGACGAAAACAATACTGTCCCGTTCACCAGCAGGAACTGCATCCTCTGCATCCGAGTTTTTCGATCAAGGGTTCGCGAACCCGTATCGCACTCCCGACCGGCGCACATCTGCTAGTTGAAAACAAGCAGATCATCAATGCCGGAGATAAAGTCGCCTTGCTTCAGCGAGAAAGTCAGAAAACGAAGGACATTACGGGCGGTCTGCCGCGAGTCGTCGAGCTGTTTGAAGCCCGGAAACCCAAAGAATGCGCGGTCATTGCGGAAATCGACGGTGAGATTCAATACGGTGCCATCGAAAAGGGCATGCAGAAAATCATGATCAGGGGCGTCTCTGGCGCAACCAAAGAGTATGCCATTCCCCGAGGAACTCACATCAATGTTCAGGAAGGCGATCTGGTGAAAGCCGGCGAACCGCTCATGAATGGATCTCTGAATCCCCACGATATCCTGGCGGTCCTGGGTGAAAAAGAACTGCAGAAATATCTGATCAATGAAATTCAGGCCGTGTACCGTCTTCAGGGCGTCACGATCAACGACAAGCACATCGAGGTCATTACTCGGCAGATGCTGAAAATGTATCGCATCGACGAGGTCGGCGACACAGAGTTCATGTTGGGTGAGCAGGTGGATCGATGGCGGTTCCGAGAAGAGAATGAACGAGTGATGCGTCATGGCGGACAGCCGGCGAAGGGAAGCCTGCTTCTGCAGGGAATTACCAAAGCCTCTCTGTCCACCGACAGCTTCTTCTCGGCTGCCTCATTCCAGGAGACCACCCGCGTGCTCACCGAAGCCGCAATTTCAGGAAAAATTGACAATCTCAGGGGGCTGAAAGAAAACGTCATCGTCGGCCGTCTGATTCCTGCAGGTACCGGATTCAAGATGTATCGGCATACTGCGGTCAGGGTCGAAGGTGAACGAGACAAGGCGGATCCGGTTGTATCCGCGGCGGATACTTCTGAGGAAAAGTCCTCACAAGTATTATAAGGAAAAAAGCCAGATATACCGATCTTCCAAATTTTCACTTGACAATCGAAATATGCATCGCTAAGCTCGTGCAGTTTCTTGAACCCATAGGAGGGAAAGGTGCCGACAATTAATCAGCTTGTTCGAAAGGGTCGCTCGAAGATCAATGTCAAATCGAAATCACCCGCGCTCGTCAATTGCCCTCAGCGCAAGGGTGTCTGCACAAAAGTATCGACAACGACCCCGAAAAAACCGAACTCGGCGCTGCGAAAAGTTGCGCGTGTCCGTTTGACGAACGGGATAGAAGTCACCGCGTACATCCCGGGTGAAGGTCACAATCTTCAGGAACACTCGACGGTTCTCGTTCGAGGAGGTCGTGTCAAAGATCTACCGGGTGTTCGCTATCATATCGTTCGTGGAACTCTTGAGAGCGCAGGAGTCGACGGCAGAATGCAGGGACGCTCGAAATATGGTGCCAAACGGCCGAAGAAATAGTTTTCAGTTGATCCCAATGCGGGAGTGGACAAATTAGCGGGAGGTTCGAATGCCGCGTCGTAAGGTAGTTGAAAAAAGAGAAAGTTTTCCGGATCCGAAGTATAACAGCGTGGTTGCAGCCAAGTTTATCAGCAGCATCATGAAACACGGAAAGAAGAGTCTGGCAGAGAATATTTTCTATAATACGCTGGACATCATTGAAGAGCGAACGAAACAAGATCCCATCAAAATCTTTAAAAAAGCAGTCGAAAATGTGAAGCCCTTACTTGAGGTCAAATCCCGTCGGGTCGGTGGAGCAACCTATCAGGTTCCGATCGAAGTGCCGCCTGACCGCCGACTTGCATTGAGTTTTCGTTGGTTGATCACATACTCGCGAGCTCGTTCGGAAAATTCTATGGCTGAGAAGCTGGCGAGCGAGATCATCGATGCAGCTAACAACAGAGGCTCATCGATCAAGAAACGGGAAGATACGCACAAAATGGCTGAAGCAAACAAAGCATTCGCGCATTATCGCTGGTAGTGCAGGGGGGAATGAATCATGGCTAAGGAAAAGTTTGAACGATCGAAGCCGCACGTCAACATTGGAACGATAGGGCACGTTGACCATGGGAAGACGACGTTGACATCTGCGATCACGAAGGTGTTGTCAGCGAAGAATCCGAAGATTGCGTATCGTGATTTTTGGTCGATTGATAATGCGCCGGAGGAGAAGGAGCGAGGGATTACGATCGCGACGGCGCATGTTGAGTATGAGACGGAGAATCGGCACTATGCGCACGTAGATTGTCCAGGTCATGCGGATTACATCAAGAACATGATCACGGGAGCGGCGCAGATGGACGGAGCGATATTGGTGGTATCGGCGGCGGATGGACCGATGCCGCAGACGCGGGAGCATGTATTGTTGGCGCGGCAGGTGAACGTGCCGTCGATCATCGTGTTTTTGAACAAGGTAGACATGGTGGATGATCCTGAGTTATTGGATTTGGTGGAGTTAGAGGTTCGGGAGTTACTGAACATGTATGAGTTTCCCGGGGATGAGACGCCGATCATTCGAGGAGCGGCGTTGAGGGCGATGGAAGTGAATCCTGGGGATCCGAGTTATGAGGAGTGGACGAAGCCGATCTATGATTTGATGGCGGCGGCGGATTCGTTTGTGCCGGAGCCGAAGCGTGAGATAGAGAAGCCGTTTTTGATGCCGATAGAGGATGTATTTTCGATATCTGGGCGAGGGACGGTGGTAACGGGTCGGATTGAGCGTGGAGTGGTCCGAGTGAATGAAGAGGTGGAGATAGTTGGGATCACGGAGACTCGGAAGACGGTAGTGACGGGAGTGGAGATGTTTCGGAAGTTATTGGATGAGGGGCGAGCGGGAGACAATGTGGGATGTTTGCTCCGCGGGACGAAGCGCGAGGAAGTGGAGCGTGGGATGGTATTGTCGAAGCCCGGGAGTGTGACGCCGCACACGAAGTTTGAGTGTGAGGTATATATATTGTCGAAGGAAGAGGGTGGTCGGCACACGCCGTTTTTCAAGGGGTATCGGCCGCAGTTTTACTTTCGGACGACGGATGTGACGGGGTCGGTGGAGTTACCGGCGGGAGTGGAGATGGTGATGCCGGGCGACAATGTGAAGATGTTGGCGCAACTGATCACCCCGATCGCGATGGAAGAAGGCCAGCGGTTTGCGATCCGAGAGGGTGGCAAGACAGTCGGCGCCGGAGTCATCAGCAAGATCTTTGAATAAGCATTCTGATAGAGGTTCCAAGCCGTCGTTTTTTTAAGCGGCGGCTTTTTTCACCTTCATCGTAAGAGGGAAAAATGGCCGATCAAAAAATTCGAATCAGATTAAAAGCATATGATTATCGGTTGCTGGATCAATCAGCCGGTGAAATCGCGGCAACATCAAAGCGAACCGGTGCCGAAGTCGTCGGACCGATCCCGCTTCCTACGAAAATCAATAAATTTTGCGTTCTTCGAAGCCCTCACGTCGACAAGAAAAGCCGTGAGCAATTTGAAATCAGAACCTACAAGCGTTTGATCGATATCCTGAGCCCAACGCCTCAAACCGTTGATGCACTCATGCGACTTGAACTCCCCGCCGGTGTCGATGTCGAAATCAAGCTGTAACAGATGGAGATTATGAGCATGTCCGTCGGAATACTTGGAAAAAAGTTAGGCATGACCCAGATGTTCGACAACCGTGGCTCCATGGTTGCCGTCACAGTCGTTCAGGCTGGTCCTTGCCCGGTCGTTCAGAAAAAAACACATGAAAAAGATGGATACACAGCGATTCAGATCGGTTTCGAAGATGCCGGCCGACAGAAGGCGGCTCTGAAACCCTACAAAGGGCATTTCAAATCATCCGGATTGAAACCCCAGCGTGTCTTGAAGGAAATTCGGTACAATGACGTCTCCGCTTTCTCGATCGGCCAGTCCATCACGGTCGGTGAGTTTAAACCCGCGGATAAAGTTGTGATCACCGGAGTCTCGAAAGGCCGTGGATTCCAAGGCGTTATTCGTCGACACGGGTTTGCCGGAAAAGATACCGGACACGGTACCCACGAAGCATTCCGGACGGGCGGTTCGATCGGAATGCGAACACCAAAACATACTCGGAAAAACATGAAAATGGCCGGGCATATGGGTGCGCGAAAAATCACAACTCGGAATTTGAAAGTGATGTTTGTGGACACGGAGAATAATCTCCTGTTGATCAAAGGCGCAATTCCCGGAGCAAACAACGACGTCGTTTTCATTCGAAAAGCATGATCGGAACAAGGTGACAGTATGGCGAAGCTGGATATAAAAACTATTGACGGTCAAATTGTCGGACAGGCTGAATTATCTGCCGACATCTTCGAGGTTCCGTATAATCCGTACATCATTCAGGAAATCGTACGCATGCAACTCGCGAATCGTCGCCGAGGAACTCACAAGACGAAAGGGCGAAGCGAAGTTGCCTACTCAACAAAGAAACTCTATCGCCAAAAAGGCACTGGCCACGCACGATCCGGCGATCGACGATCTCCATTACGCCGGGGCGGAGGCGTCATTTTCGGACCGATCCCGCGCGATTACTCCTTCTATCCGCCCAAGAAAGTTCGAAAAGGTGCTTTGAAGGTGGCACTGTCGCAGAAACTGCGGGAAGGCCAGTTGGAAGTGTATCGGGAATACGAACCTGGAACACCGAAAACAAAACCGATACTCAGCCAACTCTCGCCCGGCAAGGAAACCGTTTCGACCTTGATCGTATGGAGCGAAGAACATCAGAACTTCATGCGATCGCTGAGAAATGTTCCGAACTTCAAGATGCTCAGCGTCGATGGCCTGAACGTGTATGACCTTGTGTTGCACAAACGGGTGATTTTAATGGAAAAATCCATTTCGTCCATCCATGAAAGGCTCATCTGATGAAAACGCATTATGACATTTTGAGGAGCCCGCTCATCACCGAAAAAACAAACCTGCAGAAATCGGATTCGAATCAAGTTTCATTTCGGGTTGATGTCAAGGCAACAAAAAAAGAAATCAAGGCTGCGGTGGAAAAGATTTTCAGCGTGACGGTGCTGAATGTTCACACCATGCGACAACTCGGAAAAATCAAACGAATGGGACGATTCATGGGACGCCGGCCAGGCTGGAAAAAAGCGATTGTAACTCTCAAACCTGGTGACAAGATCCAATATTTCGAAGGCGCGTGATAGGAAAGCGGCGAGGTAATCATGGGAATTAAATCATTTAAGCCAACGTCTCCGGCACGACGATTTTTTACGGTTTCTACATTCGAAGAAATCACTAAAAAACAGCCGGAAAAATCTTTGACCTCCGGAAAACCATCAAAAGCAGGTCGAAACAATACCGGTAGTATCATGATGCGCCGAAAAGGATCGGGGCATAAACGACGCTATCGAATCATCGATATGCTTCGCGAAAAAGATGGCATTCCGGGAAAAGTAGCTGCCATCGAGTATGACCCGAATCGGTCGGCACGAATCGCTCTCATCAACTATAAAGATGGGGAAAAACGATACATCGTATGTCCGCATGGAATGCGGGTGGATGATCTGATTGTGTCCGGTCCGGCCGTCGATATTAAAGTCGGTAATTGCCTTCCTCTGGAAAAGATCCCGATCGGAACATATGTCCATAATATTGAAATGAAACGGGGTAAGGGTGCGCAACTCGTACGCGCTGCCGGAGCCTATGCGCAGATCATGGCCAAAGAAGGCAAGTTCGCACAGGTCCGACTCCCCTCCGGTGAAGTCCGTATGATTCACCTCAATTGCATTGCAACGATCGGTCAGGTCGGGAATCAGGATCATGAAAACATCACGATCGGAAAAGCAGGCAGAAGCCGGTGGTTGGGACACCGTCCGAAAGTGCGCGGTGTGGCTATGAACCCGGTGGATCATCCGCATGGCGGTGGTGAAGGACGTACCTCCGGCGGACGTCATCCCTGCACCCCATGGGGTATTTCGACAAAAGGTCATAAAACTCGAAAGCGCAAACCCAGCGATACCATGATCGTCAAACGGCGCAAGTAATGAGCGGAGGAAAACAAAGTGGCTCGGTCAAGTAAAAAAGGTCCATACATCCATCCGAAACTATTGAAAAAAGTCAGTCAAATGAAAAACTCCGGAGATCGCAAAGTCATCAAAACGTGGTCTCGAGCATCCGAAATAAGTCCTGACTTCGTCGGATTGACTGTCGCCGTGTACAACGGAAAGAAGTTTGTTCCGGTCTACGTGACGGAAAACATGGTCGGACATAAACTCGGTGAGTTCTCACCGACTCGAACCTTCAAGGGACATGCCGGAACCAAGAGCGAAAAAGCGACGAAGGTCAAATAAAGAAGGATCATCTTATGGAATTCAAAGTCAAGCACCGGTTTGTAAGAATTTCGCCATTCAAGGCTCGTAAAATGGCAGACCTGATTCGGGACAAAAAAGCGGAAGACGCCTTGGTGACTCTGAAGTTCATGCCCAAAAAAGCCGCATTGATTCTCGATAAAATGCTGAAATCAGCGATTGCCAACGCTGAACAGAGCCCCGAACCGATCGCCCCGGAAGACCTCTATGTCCGAACCGTTTTCGTTGACGAAGGTCCAACTATGAAGCGATTCATGTTCCGGGCCCAGGGACGTGTTTATCGCATCCGGAAGCGCACGAGTCACATTACGATGGTTCTGGCTGAATCGACAAAAACAAAGAGCAATACGACAACAACCAGATCAAACAAATCTTGATTTCAAGGAGGTGTGGTTTGGGGCAGAAAGTAAATCCAATAGGTTTGAGACTTGGCATCGTCAAAACGTGGTTGTCCAAATGGTACGCCGATAAGGATTATGCCAAATTTCTCCATGAAGATCTTCGAGTTCGAAAATTCATCCACAAAGAACTGAAACATGCCGGTATCTCAAAAGTCGAAATTGAACGCGCGGCGGATCAGATTCGGATCAACATCCATACTGCTCGCCCCGGTATTATTATCGGAACTCGTGGTAGCGAAGTCGAGAAAGTCAAAAAGTCCGTGCAGGGTCTGACTGAAAAACAGGTATTTTTGAATATCAAAGAAGTCAAGAATCCCGAAATGGATGCGCAACTCGTGTCGGAAGCGGTCGCGATTCAACTGGAACGCAAAGTTTCTTACCGACGTGCCATGAAGAAAGCCCTTGCCGGTGCGCTTCGATTCGGAGCCAAAGGAATTCGCATCAGCTGTTCCGGACGCCTCGGCGGAGCTGAAATGTCACGATATGAGCAGTATCTGGAAGGGCGTGTGCCTCTCCATACCTTGCGAGCCGATATCGATTATGGATTCTGTATTGCGCAGACAACCTACGGAGTCATTGGCGTGAAAGTCTGGATTTTCAAGGGTGAAGTGATTCCATCTCGCGCAGATCGAGACGGACGTCGCCAGCGACCGACACAATCATCGCGGCAGTCCCGAAGTGGGAGTGAAGATCGCGGTTCATTCAACCGAACTCGCCGCCGTGTCGAAAAGATGGAGAATGAATAATGTTACAGCCGAAGAAAGTTAAATTTCGCAAGATTCATAAAGGTCGTGTTCGTGGCCAGGCCTCACGTGGCGTGGAACTTGCCTTCGGAACATTCGGGATCCAGGCGCTCGAAGCCGGTTGGATCACGGACCGTCAGATCGAAGCTGCCCGTATCGCCATGGCTCGATACATCAAACGTGGCGGCAGGATCTGGATTCGGATTTTTCCCGATAAGCCGATTACGATGAAGCCCGCTGAAACCCGCATGGGGAAGGGAAAGGGAAACCCGGAGTACTGGGTCGCTGTCGTTCGTCCCGGACGTATGTTGTATGAGTTGGAAGGTGTCCCCTCCGACGTCGCCCGCGAGGCTATTCGGCTTGCATCATTCAAACTGCCGATCCGCACGCGGTTTGTCGAGCAGAATAAGGAGTTTGATATCCAATGAAACCGATGAAAGCCGCCACTCTACGCGAAATGAGCATCGAGGAACTCAAGATTAAGGTGAACGAGTTAAAAGAACTCCTTTTCAGATATCGCTTTCAAGCATCTCAGAGCCAGCTCGAAAGCCCGGTCACAATGAGAACCGTACGGCAGGACATCGCCCGGGTCAGAACCGTCCTCCGGGAAAAAGAACTGAAGAAATCAAACAACTGAATCATGACTCAGAATCATGAATGAAGTGATGGAAAACACCATGCAGGAAGAATTGAAACATCGAAAACAAAGAACAGGAATCGTTATCAGCGATAAGATGGACCAGACGGTCAGCGTGCTCGTTGAGCGGATCGTTACGCACTCACAGTTCTTTAAACAGATCAAACGACAGAGCAAATTCATGGCGCACAACGAAAACAACGACGCGAAAATGGGAGATCGGGTTCTGATCGAGGAAACCCGCCCGTTGTCCAAGCTGAAACGGTGGAGAATTGTTGAAATCATCGAGCGAGCCAAATAAGAAATGGATCAGAGTGTCGGCTTGTAAAGGAGAATGGGTATGATTCAGTTGAGAACAATTCTGGACGTGGCGGATAACTCAGGGGCCAAAAAAGTCCAGTGCATCAAAGTTCTGGGTGGGTCCGAACGACAGTATGCAACCGTTGGAGACATCATCGTGGTATCCGTGCGTGAAACTATACCAGGATCAAATATCAAAAAAGGATCGGTAGCCCGTGCCGTTGTCGTCCGTACCAAAAAAGAAGTGCGTCGTCCGGATGGTTCCTATATCAAGTTCGATAAAAATTCGGCAGTTATCATCAATACTCAAAACGAACCGATTGGAACCCGCGTATTCGGACCGATCGCCCGTGAGTTGCGTGAAAAAGAATTTATGAAAATCATTTCGCTCGCTCCAGAAGTGATTTGAGGGTAATTCGACCATGAAAGAAACAGAAAAAAGCTGTCAGAAAATCAATATCCGTAAAAACGATCAGGTTTTTGTAATCGCCGGCAAGGAAGTCGGGAAAAAGGGGCGCGTTCTGAAAGTTCTTCGCAAGTCAGACCGAGTCGTAGTCGAGGGTCTGAATTACATGAAGAAAGCGCAGCGTCCGACTCAGAAAAACTCCAAGGGAGGAATTCTGGAAAAAGAAGCCCCGATCGCCGTGTCAAATGTCATGATATTCTGTCCAAAATGCGCGAAACCGACCCGCACCGGACACACCGTGCTGAACGATGGTAAAAAGGTCCGAGTCTGCAGGAAATGCGGCGAATCTCTGGACAAGTAGTCTTCAGACTGATTAGGAGTTAAGCTGTGGCTGAAACAAAAATACCCAATTTGAAAATCAAGTATCGCGAAAAAGTCATTCCGGCGATGCAACAAGCGTTTAATTATAAAAACGTGATGGAAATCCCGAAACTGACCAAGGTCGTTGTGAACGCAGGAATCGGTGAAGCGATTCAAAACCACAAATTGATCGAAGGCGTCACGAAAGAAATCGGGATTATTACAGGCCAGAAACCGGTCATTACACGAGCCAGGACATCGATTGCAGGTTTCAAGCTGCGCAAAGGCATGCCGATCGGTTGTCGCGTAACACTTCGAGGCCGCATGATGTACGAGTTCCTGGATCGTCTGCTCAATGTCGCCATCCCGCGAATTCGCGATTTCCGAGGTGTTTCAGGAAAAAGCTTCGATGGGCGCGGTAATTATACACTCGGCGTCACCGAACAGATCATTTTCCCCGAAATCGAATATGATCAGATCGAACGTGTTACAGGCTTCTCCGTGACATTCGTCACGACAGCAAAGACGGATGAAGAAAGTCGAAAACTTCTCGAACTGATGGGATTACCCTTCAGACGTTGATTGAACAGGGGGATAGTACATTGGCTAAGAAATCCATGGTCGTGAAATGGCTCCGGGGTAACCGATTCGCAGTTCGGAATTACAATCGATGCCGCCGATGCGGTCGACCTCGAGCATTTATCCGAAAATTCCAAATCTGCAGAATCTGCTTTCGTGAGTTGGCTTCGCGAGGGGAAATACCCGGAGTAACAAAGTCCAGTTGGTAATTATCAGACCATTCAAGGGAGAGATTGAACAAAATGATGACAGATCCGATTGCTGATTTTTTGACGCGGATTCGAAATGCCGCAATGGTGCGCAAGGAAGAAATCCTCGCTCCAAGTTCGAAAATTAAAGTTGAGATTGCCAAGATTCTTGTTGACGAAGGCTATCTCGCTGGCTATTCCGTTTATCAGGACGGCGTTCAAAGCATGATCCGGGTGAATATGAAATACGCCGGGAAATCCGATGTCGTGATCCACGAGATCAAGCGGGTGAGTTCACCTGGTCGACGGATGTACGTCGGATCCACAGATATCAAAGATGTCTGTGGCGGCCTTGGTATCAATATCCTTTCGACTTCCAAAGGCCTGATGACAGGAAAAAATGCAAAGCAACTCAATATCGGCGGCGAACTTATCTGCGAAATCTGGTAGATGAATTCCGTGCCATGCGAAGGAAGGGAATCCAATAATGTCTAGGGTAGGAAAAAAACCGATACCGATTCCAGCCGGGGTGAAAGTCGACATCTCCGGTAGCAAAATAAAAGTCAATGGTCCCCTTGGATCACTCGATTATACCTCTCCACCATCCATCCAAGTCTCTGTCGAAAACAATGAAGTCATGGTGAAGCGAGCATCAGATGAACAGACTGATCGCGCACTTCACGGGTTGGTACGAGCACTCCTTGCCAATATGGTCACCGGGGTTTCGACCGGCTTCACGCGAAGTCTGATGCTCGAAGGAGTTGGATACAAAGTCTCTACAAAAGGCGATTCAACATTGCTCATGAGCGTCGGCTTTTCTCATCAGGTCGAATTTAACTGCCCCAAAGGGATCACGGTCGCAGTCGAAAAAAACAAAGTGACCCTGAAGGGAATCGATAAACAACTCGTCGGACAGACTGCAGCCAATATTCGATCAAAAAAGAAAGTGGAACCTTACAAAGGCAAAGGTTTCCGGTATGAAAACGAAAAAGTCCGAATCAAAGAAGGCAAAACAGGAACCTGATGCGCGGTGTTTCGCCAATTGACAATAGGAGTTGAGACGTGAATACAAGTAAGAATAAGGCCAACGAGCAGAAGCAGATTCGCCAGCAAAGAACCCGCCGGCGACTGAAGCAGAAAAGCGATCGCCTGCGGCTGTCTGTCTTTAAAACCGCTAATCATATTTATGCCCAGGTCATCGACGATAAAGAACAAAAAACGCTGATCAGTTCATCGACGCTGCTTAAAGACTTCAAAGGTCTAGAACCAAAGCCGACTGGAATTGAAGCAGCAAAGTGGGTTGGAAAAGATATCGCAAAAAAAGCCAATGATGCAGGGATCAAACAGGTTGTTTTCGATAAGGGCAGCTTCCTATACCATGGCCGTATAAAAGCCCTGGCGGATTCGGCCCGCGAAAATGGACTCGATTTCTAACAGGAGTTACCGATGGATTATTTGAATCAGGACGAACTGCAGTTGATTGATAAAGTCGTCTATATCAATCGCGTCGCCAAAGTATCCAAAGGCGGGCGACGGTTCAATTTTAGCGTTGTCGTTGTCGTTGGGGATGGGCGAGGCAGTGTTGGAATCGGCAAGGGGAAAGCCAAAGAAGTACCCGAGGCGATACGAAAAGGCATGGAACAAGCCAAGAAGAATATGGTGACGATCTCATTGAACGGAACCACCATCCCACATCCGGTTCTCGGCGTGTTCGGCGCAGGAAAAGTTATCCTGAGACCGGCTGCAAAAGGAACGGGTATCATTGCCGGTGGCCCCGTACGCGCGGTTCTTGAAGCAGCCGGAGTGAACGATATTTTGTCGAAGTCGATCGGATCGGGAAATGCCGGTAATGTGGTCAAGGCAACCATGAACGGCCTGATGCGCCTTATCGACCGGCAGAAAACCGAAGCACTTCGCGGGAAAACAATCTGAGCAGACAAATTGCGGGATGCAATTCAAAGAGGTATACATGGCTGCGAAACTAAAGATCACGCTCATTAAAAGCCCCATCAAACACCCCCAGCATGTCAAAGATACCATTCTTGGCCTTGGCTTACGTCGGATGCATCAAACGATCATTCGGTCCGATACACCCGAGATTCGAGGAATGGTTAAAAAAGTAATCCAGATGTTGTCTGTTGAAGAAATCTCGGAATGACAGCGACATTGCGAACCAAAGAGGTACGATCATGGAATTGAATAATTTGAAAATACCGATTGGTGCACGGAAAAGTAAAAAGCGTCTGGGCCGTGGAACCGGTTCGGGACAAGGCACGACTGCCGGTAAAGGAACTAAAGGTCAGAAGGCGCGTTCGGGCGGAAAAGTTCGACGCGGCTTTGAAGGCGGCCAGATGCCTCTTTCCCGCCGTATTCCGAAACGTGGGTTTACCAATATCCACAAAAAAACTTACGCGGTTGTCAATGTCAGCGATCTGGATTCCCATTTCCAAGCCAATAGCTTAGTCGGTCCCGTCGAACTCCATGATTGCGGACTCGTGAAGAAGACTCTTGATGGCATTAAAATCCTTGGGTTTGGTGAGATTACCAAGCCGCTCACGATTAAGGCACATTCGTTCTCAAAAACTGCCGTCGAAAAAATACAAGCTGCTGGCGGCGCAATCGAGGAGTTAAAGTAGTGCTTCAATCAATTGGAAATGTCTTCCGAATCCCCGAATTGCGGACGAGGATTCTCTTTACTCTGGCCTTGCTCGCCATATTTCGTGTCGGCACCTACATCCCCACCCCGGGAATCGACAGTCAACAGTTGGCAGCTGCAATGGCCGGTAATTTCGAGGGAGTCTTCGGATTTCTGGATATGTTCTCCGGTGGTGCTTTCAGCCAACTGACCATCTTCGCGCTCGGAATCATGCCATACATCAGCGCGTCAATCATTCTGCAGTTGCTGGCTGTTGTTGTTCCTTACCTGGAGCGCCTTGCCAAGGAAGGTGACGCGGGACGAAAAAAAATCACCCAATACACTCGGTATGGCACAGTCGTACTTTCGGTCATTCAGTCATTCGGTATCGCAATCGGACTGGAAGGCATGCAGGGCGGCACGCTGGTGCTGAACGGCGGCGGTTGGATTTTCCGTCTGATGACGGTCATAACGTTGACGGCCGGAACTGCATTTCTAATGTGGCTGGGTGAGCAGATCACCGAACGTGGCATCGGAAACGGCATATCCCTGCTGATCTTTGCGGGAATCGTTGCCCGATTACCCTCTGCAGTGGTCCGAACATTGCAGCAGGTATTCACCAATCAGATGAAGCCCTGGACAGTGGCCATTATCCTGATTGTGATCGTTGCTGTTACGGCAGGCACAGTTTTGATGCAGCAGGCACAACGCCGAATACCGGTTCAGTATGCCAAACGCGTCGTCGGACGCCGCTTGATGGGTGGCTCATCGACCCATATTCCCCTCAGAATCAATACGGCCGGAGTCATGCCGGTCATCTTCGCGTCATCGATCATCATGTTCCCGATAACAATCCTGAAGTTTGCGGCAAGTCCCGATCGGCCCTGGGTGCAATGGCTGTTCGATAATTTTCAGCCCGGCTCATTGATCTACATGGTAATGTACATCGGATTTACGGTGTTCTTTACGTATTTCTACACCGCCATCATCTTCAATCCGGTCGATCTGGCAGACAACATGAAAAAGCATGGCGGGTTTATCCCAGGATACCGACCCGGCAAGAATACTGCTGAATTCATCGATAAAACGCTGACCCGGATCACACTTGTCGGCGCTGTTTTCCTTTCAGCAATCGCTCTGTTACCTACCTTGCTGTACAGCTGGCTTCATGTTCAGTTTTACTTCGGCGGAACCGCTTTACTGATCGTCGTCGGCGTCGGCCTCGACACGGTTCAGCAGATCGAATCACATCTTCTGATGCGGCATTACGAAGGTTTCATGAAAAAAGGACGTATTCGCGGCCGTCGCGGTTGAAAAGACAATGGGAATGAGGAACTCGATTCGGATGATTCTGCTCGGACCTCCGGGCGCAGGCAAAGGTACACAGGCACGCCTGTTATCTGAGCGGTTGGGCTTACCCCATTTGTCATCCGGAGATATCCTTCGAAAAGAAATCGAAAAAGACACAGATCTCGGCCGGGAAGTCAATCAATACGCTCGAAACGGTTTGCTGGTCCCTGATGATCTCATCATCCGTATCATGAAACAGTACCTGGACCTTCCCGTTCATCATAAGGGCTATATTCTGGATGGTTTCCCGCGCACCGCTCAACAGGCTGAAAAACTCAAGTCAATCGAACCTGCCATCGATGCCGTTCTGCTGATCGATATCAACGATGAGCAATTGATACGTCGGATGACGGGGCGACGGAGTTGCTCAAAGTGCTGGCGAATGTTCCATATTGACCTGAACCCGCCCCGATCACCCAATGTGTGTGATGATTGTGGCGTGGAATTGGTCATTCGTGAAGACGACAGGGAAGAGACTGTTCGAAAGCGCTTGCAGGTTTATCACGAAAAAACGCAACCGCTCATCGAATACTATCGGAATGATCCACAGATCATCTTCATTCATATTCTACCTCACGAAGCTACCGCTACACCTGACTCGGTTCATTCATTGGTGATGAACCGTCTGCAGAAGTTGCTAAATGTATGATCATCATTAAGTCTGAAGACGAAATTGCGAAGATTCGTATGGCGAATCAAATCGTTGCAGGCGCGCTCTCCCTCCTGAAGCATCAAATTGCTGTCGGAGTGCGAACCATTGACTTGGATCGGATGGTCGAGGATTACATTCTGTCGAAGGGGGGCAAACCCGCTTTCAAGGGATATCGCGGTTACAAACACGCATTGTGTATCTCTATCAATGAAGAAGTCGTTCATGGGATTCCAGGGGCCAGAAGGCTGACTGATGGCGACATCGTTTCATGCGATATCGGCGCGATTTATGATGATTATTACGGCGACGCCGCATGCACATATCCCGTCGGAAAGATATCATCCCAGGCCGAGCGTCTGATCAATGTGACTGAAGAGGCTCTGTATCGCGGGATCGAGATGGCAACTCCGGGAAATCGATTGTATGACATCAGCCACACGATTCAGACACATGTAGAGTCCAACGGATTCAGTGTGGTTCAAATGTTCGTCGGCCATGGTGTCGGCCGTGCTCTGCACGAGGATCCTCAGATCCCGAATTACGGAAATGCCGGGCATGGAGTTCGTCTGCGTCCTGGAATGGTGCTTGCGCTCGAACCAATGGTTAATGAGGGAAGACATGGTGTTAAAATACTGAATGATGGCTGGACAGCCGTTACTGAGGATGGTAAGCTATCAGCCCATTTTGAACACTCGATTGCTGTTCGAGATGGCCGCCCGGAGATTTTAAGCGAATTGAAGCAGGATCTGATTTGATAATGGGAAGAATGGGAGAGAGATAATGAAAGTAAAGGCATCAGTTAAAAAAATCTGCGATAAATGCAAGATCATCAAACGTCATGGTGTTGTGCGAGTGATTTGCGATAATCCTCGTCATAAACAACGTCAAGGCTAACGGAATCGAATTAGGAGGAAAGCATGGCGCGTATTGCTGGCGTTGATTTGCCCAAGAACAAACGAACAGAAATTGGCCTTACCTATATTTTTGGGATCGGTGTATCCAGTGCAAAAAGGATCCTTCAGATCGCCAATGTCAGCGGCGAAACACGCATCAAGGATCTGACCGAAGCGGAAGTCAAACGATTGCGGCAAGTCATTGAAAAAGACTTTAAAGTCGAAGGCGCTCTCAGACAGGAAATCGCAATGAATATCAAGCGGTTGATGGATCTGGGCTCGTATCGTGGCTTGCGACATCGCCGTGGCCTGCCGGTCCGCGGGCAGCGAACTCATACCAATGCACGAACACGAAAAGGACGCCGAACTCGTATTGGGGCTGCGAAGCGAACAAAGGAGTAAAAGGAGAGACTCATGGCCACTCAGAAAAAGCGATCAGGAAAAAAAGTCGTACGCAAGGATATTAAACAAGGGGTTGCGCATATCCAGTCAACCTTTAACAACACAATCGTCACCATCACCGATATGCAGGGAAACACCATCGCCTGGTCTTCAGCAGGAGGAACCGGACAGAAGGGATCGAGGAAGAGTACGCCATTTGCCGCTCAAATGGTAGCCAAAGCTGCTGCAATGAAAGCGATGGAGAGCGGGATGAAGTATATTGAAGTTGAAGTATGCGGACCGGGTGCCGGTCGTGAAAGTGCGATCCGTTCGCTTCAGGCGAGTGGTCTTGAAGTCAAGGCAATTCGAGATGTGACGCCGATTCCGCATAATGGATGCCGTCCGCCGAAGCGCCGCAGAGTATGATGTTTTAACCATGTTGGAATTGATATCAGGAGGATATTGACCTTGGCTAGATATACAGGATCTGTTTGCAGGTTATGCCGTCGAGAAGGTGAAAAACTCTTCTTGAAAGGTAATCGGTGTTCAACTGACAAATGCGCATATGACCGACGCTCGTATGCCCCGGGTCAGCACGGACAGAAGCGACCACGTAACTCGAATTATGGACTGCAATTGCGAGAAAAACAAAAAGTCAAACGTATCTACGGCCTTCTCGAAGCACAGTTCAAAAATCTGTTTGCGAAAGCTGAACGAATCAAAGGGGTCACGGGTGAAAATTTCATGATTCTGCTTGAACGCAGGCTGGACAACGTCGTGTTCAGAGCTAACCTTGCCATTTCAAGAAATCAAGCTCGGCAACTCGTTTCGCATGGACATATCACCGTAAACGGAAAAAAAGTGAATATCCCGTCTTATCTGATTAAAAGCGGAGATATCATCGCTATTCGCGAATCAAGCCGGGAGATCGTTCCGATTAAAGCTGCGATGGAATCCGGTAGGGAAATCCCGCAGTGGCTGACTGTCGATGCTGCCAAATTGACAGCTCAAGTCGCTGCGATGCCGACACGCGAAACCATCGCACTGCCGGTTCAGGAACAGCTGATCGTCGAGTTCTTCTCCAAGTAATTCTAACGCGCACCCATGCGAAGGAGGTCAATCGACCGATGCAATGGAAAGGGTTACCAAAACCGAAGCGCCTGAATGTTGATCTCGAAACGCTCACAACCCATTATGGAAAATTCTGGGCTGAGCCGTTTCAACGAGGCTTCGGCATCACTATCGGAAATTCACTCCGACGCGTGTTGCTCTCGTCAATCCCCGGCGCAGCCGTTACCGCAGTTCGTATCGATGGAGTTCTCCATGAGTTTTCGACCATTTCGGATGTCGTCGAGGATGTCACCAACATCATCTTGAATGTCAAGGAATTGCTGGTTCGTTTGCATGTTGATCATCCTAAAACGATCACTCTCGATAAAAAAGGCCCCGGCACGGCAACCGCCGGTGATATCCAGACCGATGCCGATGTCGAAATCCTGAATCCCGATCTGCATATCGCGTCGCTCGATCGCGGCGGAAAACTCCACATGGAAATCACCGTCAAAAAGGGTAGAGGATACGTGCCTGCGGAAAAAACCGTCGAGGAAGAACTCCCGATTGGTGTGATCCCGATCGATGCCAGTTTCTCTCCCATCAAACGGGTGAATTATCGGATTGACGCGGCTCGACTCGGCCGTGATACCGACTACGATCGACTGACACTTGAAGTCGAGACTAATGGGACCATCACTCCTGACGACGCCATCTCTCAGGCCGCACAGATATTGCGCGATCACTACGCATTGTTTATCAATTTTGAGGATATTCAGCACGACGAAGACGAGACAGTTGATGCTTCATTCGAATCCATGCAACAGAATCTCAGCAGGAGTGTCGACGAACTAGAGTTATCCGTTCGATCCATGAACTGCCTCAATCGCGCAAACATCCGATCCATTGCAGATCTCGTTCAGAAATCCGAAGCTGAAATGCTCAAAACTCGAAACTTCGGCCGGAAATCCCTCAACGAGATCAAAGCGGTTCTGATTCAGATGGGATTGTCATTCGGGATGGACCTTACGAAGTACGGATTCCAGAAGCCGGAACCCTCCGACATCCCTGATGACGATGATTCTGAGTATGACGATCGGGACGAAGATGACTCGGATATCGACGACGATATCTCGGACGACTCTGAAGAATAAACGACTAACATTATTGTTATAAAGGGCTGACGACATGAGACATCTGAAATTAAAAGGAAAACTTGGACGCAATTCGAGCCATCGGAAGGCCATGCTGCGAAACATGGCTTCCTCCCTGATCGAACACGAACGCATCCAGACAACCTACTCAAAAGCAAAAGAAGTTCGCAAAGTTGTCGATCATCTGGTTACTCTGGCGAAACAGGAAACCTTGCATGCTCATCGCCAGGTCGCCGAGTATATCTCTGATCGCAATCTTGTACGCAAACTGTTTGATACTCTGGCATCTCGATACGCTTCAAGAAATGGTGGATACTCCAGAACCTACAAACTGGGTTTTCGTCACGGTGATGCGGCTCCCATGGTCGTTATCGAACTCGTGGATGCCGAAGTCAAACAAAACGAAAAACCGGCAAAAAAAGAGTAACTGACGGCCATCTTTCCCTGCCAGGAACTTGAAGAAATGACGAACCAGGACCACCCCAGAATTCTGATCATCGATGATGAGGCAAATGTACAGGATTCCTTGAAAATCATCTTGAATTATCAAGGATATCAGGTAACTGCCGTCAGTGATCCGGATGAGGGGATGTCTCTGCTGCAGGACCTCTCATACCACCTCGTCATCCTCGACCTGAAAATGCCGAATCACGATGGATTCGATGTCCTGAGCCGAATTCGTGCCGAGTATCCGCTGATCAAAGTGATTATCATCACCGGATTCGGCACGCTTGATATCGCGCGGAAAGCTCTGTCGATGGGAGCCAGTTACTACTTCGATAAACCGATCGATCTGGAGCGATTCATCGCACGTGTCAAAAGCGCAATCGAATCGTAGCTGACAGTCCAAATCAAAACCATCATGACCTCCTGCCTCCCGGGAGGTTATTTTTGTACTGCCGCAGTTTCTTGATGGTAACAGGACCGATGCCATTGATCTTCAGTAACTCAGTGTCCCCCGCAGCCAGAATGGCGTCTACTGACCCGAATGCATCGAGGAGTCGATGAACTGAGGAAGATGAAAGTCCGGTCTGAGATCGGAATGGACTCTGCATCGTTACCTTTTCATGCAGTATCCGGTGATACGCGATCGCAAACCGGTGAGCCTCGTCTCGAATTCGATCCAGAAGTAATGTTGCCGGAGACGCAGGCTCCAGCGGCACTTCTCTTCCACCGGGCAGAAACAGAGATTCCGAAGTCCGACGATTCCTGATTTTGGCCATCGAAAGTATCGGCACATCCAGTTCAGGAAACGAACGCATAACTTCCATGGCGGCCATCAGCTGACTGGAACCCCCATCGATCACAAAGAGTCTCGGAAGCTCCCACCCTTTATCGTTCCGCCTGCTCAAACGCCTCCGGAAAACTTCAGAAATCCTCTGCGGATCACCTGTTGATCCCTCTGACTTGATTTTAAACCTTCGATATCGTGATTTGACCGGATTCCCATCCTTGAAATGAACGATGGATCCGACCGCCTCCCGCCCCTGGAACTCGGATATATCTATTGCCTCGATCGTGCTTGGGATGCCCGTGCAGCCAATAACACGAGAAAGTTCCATCAGTGCTTCCATCTGAGACTGCTGCTTTCTGTCCTGACGGGAAACACGCGTATGGTGTTGAAGGTTCATAAAGGCCAATTTCAATAACCTTATCTTTATCCCGCGTTCCGGCTTGCGGATGAAAACCCGCGTGCCTCGCAACTGTCTGAGAATGGCCTCTAAATGATCACGGTTATCCGGCAGATGACTGCATATGATCGTGGATGGGATCGGGACTCCGCTTGAGTAGTAACTACCCAACCATGATTCGAGTATCTCCCCCGGTGTAATTTCTGGAGGTGTCTCGAACTCCTTGTGAATGTTTCCATAAATAACGCCAGCGCGGATCATCACGCATTCTACATCCGAAAACAGTTCCCCCGGTAGAACGGCAACGACATCAAGATCGACGGGGCGGGGAATCAGAAGATCCCGACCTCTCGACACGTGGCGAACGGCATGGATCTGATCGCGAATCCGCGCAGCCGTTTCAAAATCCAACGCGTGGCTCGCTTCTCTCATGTCACTCTCAAGTCGCTTCATAAGATCGCTGTTTCTCCCTGACAGGAGCAATTTCACTTTGGAAACTGCATCCTGATAGGTGGTGCGATCGATAAGTCCCGCGCAAACTCCGGGGCAGCGTTTCATCTGAAAATGCAGGCATGGGCGGGAGGTCGTTGAACGAATCGGAGTCGTGCACTTCCTCAAGGCAAAATGCTTGTCAATCAATCTGAGGACGATTCGAAGCATTTTTGCGGAAGGATAGGGACCAAAGTACAACGCGCCGTCACTTGCACATCGACGAACGATTGTGATGAATGGATAGGGATCCTGGATATCGAGTCTGATCAGTGGATATCGTTTGTCATCACGCATCTTGATGTTGAATTCCGGGCGATGTTTCTTGATCAGCGAATCCTCGAGAATCAGTGCCTCGATTTCATTCGTGACGACGATCCAATCCAACGTTGTCGATGCAGCGATCATGCGTTCATGCCGGGCTGTTTCGGATTTGTTCAGCAGGTGCGATCGGATTCTATTCTTGAGATTCAACGCTTTACCAACGTACAATACTTTCCCGGAATCACTCCAGAAACGATAGGCTCCTGGCTCGTCAGGAGCGAGACGAACGGCATCGTTCAGGGTGATCCGTCCCGGTTGGCCGTGAGAATCAGCTTTTGAATCCATCGTATTTTGTCCCGAATCTGCGCTGCTTCCTCAAACTTCAATTCCGAAGCGAGCTGATGCATCGCTTTTTCGTATCCGGCCACTTTCTGGATCGCATCATCGATGGTCCACGTTGAAGGATCATCGTTGGTTGTCTGCACCGTCAGATAATCCGAGTTCGCGATGTTGAAAGCTTCCGAATCGAGATCTTTGCTGATTGACTGCGGAATGATTCCCATTTCCTGGTTGTATTGATGCTGGATTTCTCGTCGACGACTCGTTTCCTCCAGTGCCGTTTGCATTGACCGGGTCACGGTCTCGGCATACAGAATCGCTTTCCCATCAATATGTCTCGCACACCGTCCGATCGTCTGAATCAATGAGGTTGTGGAACGAAGAAATCCTTCTTTATCCGCATCCAGTATGGCAACGAGTGATACTTCCGGTAAATCGAGTCCCTCGCGCAGCAGATTGACTCCGATCAGCGCATCATATTTACCGGCTCTGAGCTCACGGATAATCTGAATCCGATCGAGAGTTGCGACATCCGAATGAAGATAAACGACTCTGAGCCCACTATCCGTATAGTGTTCTGTCAGATCCTCGGCGAGCTTTTTAGTCAATGTCGTGACCAGTGTTCTCTGACTCTTCTCCGCCCTCATCCGGATCTCGGCATAGAGATCATCAACTTGCGTCTGTGCGCTCCTGATCTCGACAACCGGATCAAGTAATCCGGTGGGGCGGGTAATCTGTTCGATGATCCGTTCGCCGGAAACACGATACTCATACTCCGAAGGTGTTGCAGAAACATATATCAATCGCGGGACCACTTCCTGAAATTCCTCGAACTTCAAGGGCCGATTGTCGATAGCGCTCGGAAGTCTGAATCCAAACTCCACAAGAACCCGTTTTCGTGAATAATCACCGCGGTACATCGCCTGCAACTGCGGCAACGTCACATGGCTCTCATCGATGAAGACAATCGCATCGTCCGGAAGATAATCCAGTAGAGTTGGAGGGGCTTCGCCGGGTGCTCGTCCGGTAAGATGCCTGGAGTAGTTTTCAATCCCATTGCAGTACCCCGTCAAATCAAGCATCTCGAGATCGTATTCTGTCCTCTCGATCAAGCGTTGTCGTTCAAGCAGTTTGGCGTTCGCTTCGAGTTCACGCACACGTTCAGACAACTCCCGTCGGATCCCATCGATTATCTCAGGCATTCGACCCGGCGGAGTTACATAATGGGATGCAGGAAATATCGTCACAGTCGGGATTTCTTTGAGAACAGTTCCTCGCAGTGGATCGATTCTGCATATCCGATCGATCTCATCACCAAAAAACTCGATTCGAAAAGCATCCTGTTCGCTCGCTCCATACACTTCGAGAGTATCCCCGCGAACCCTGAACTTTCCTCGAGCCAGATAGATATCATTCCTCGAATACTGCTGCTCGATCAGGCGTTCAACCACGCGTTTGCGGCTGATCGACATGCCGATGGAAAGTTTGATCAACATACCGGCATAATCTGCTGGAGAGCCGAGTCCATAGATACAGGACACCGAGGCTACAATGATGGAATCGCGGTGTTCGAGCAGCGATTGAGTTGCGGCATGCCGCATTCGATCCAGGTCCTCATTGATCGACGAGTCTTTCTCAATGTAAGTGTCAGACGAAGGGATATAGGCTTCCGGCTGATAGTAATCGTAATAACTGACGAAGTACTCCACATGATTATCCGGAAAAAAAACTCGGAACTCGCGGAACAACTGGGCTGCCAGGGTTTTATTATGTGCAATCACCAGGGCGGGACGGTTGCAGGTTTCAATCACTTTTGCCATTGTGAATGTTTTGCCGGATCCGGTGACGCCGACTAAAACCTGATGCTTCTGTCCGCCAATCACGCCTTCTGACAGATATCGGATGGCCTTGGCCTGATCACCTCGGGCTTCGAACGCTGTTCGCATTGAAAATTCAGGTGGCATCTGGTTCTCCCCGGATCGTGTCCCTGTCTTTTGTGACACCGATTGATCGGCTGACAAACTCCAACGAAATATCGTATCTTATACCCATGACGGATGCCAATTGGAAACACACCTTGATCTGGATCTCATCAGGAGCTCTTCTGTCGGGAATCCTGTTCGGAGTCACTCTCGGACTCCTCATGCGCACGCTGCCACGGGTTGAAGCACTTGAGTATTATCGCCCTGATGTCGTCACACAGATTCTGGATTGCAGCGGACAGACGGTTGGTGAGTTTTACACCGAGCGCCGTATCGCCTTGAGCCGGAATGAAATTCCTGCTGCAGTCATTCATGCCATTCTCGCCGCTGAGGACGCTGATTTCTACACCCATACCGGATTTGATTTCCCGGGCATCATCCGAGCCGGCATAAAAAATGTGCTGCAGTTCAGAAAGGGACAAGGAGCAAGCACCCTGACACAGCAACTCGCCCGCATGCTGTTTCTGTCCAATGAGAAGACTTACACCCGCAAGATCAAGGAAGCCCTGCTGACCATTCAGATCGAACGTCGTTATTCGAAGGACGAAATTCTGACGCTTTATCTGAATCAAAGCTATTTCGGGCACGGCGCGTATGGCATCGAATCAGCTGCGCGTACATTCTTCAATAAATCCGTCGCGCAGATCAATACTGCCGAAGCGGCGACATTGGTTTGTCTGCTGAAAAATCCTGCGAGCTTCAGTCCGTTCAATCATCCCGAGAGGACACTCCAGAGCAGGAACAATGTGATGCGACGCATGCAGGAAGTCGGTTTCCTGTCTGATGCCGAGTTGGAGGAGTTGTCTGTCACCCCGCTTGGGGTTGTGACGACTCGTGATCGAAGCCGTATCGGCCCGTTCTATGTCGAAGAAGTCCGTCAGTATGCAGTCGATGCGCAAGGCAACGATCTGGTCCTCACCGGAGGCTTAACGATAAAATCCTGTATGGACATGAAGCAACAGATCGCCGCAGAATCAGCGGTCGAAGCCGGTTACAGGCGATTTACCGCGGGGCATCCGGAGGGAACGGAGATCCAGATTGCTCTGATCGCTGTTCGACCGGGGTCGGGCGCCGTCACCTGCATGGTCGGAGGGGTCGATTTCGATGCCAGTAAGTTCAACCGATCCATGCAGGCTCGCAGGCAACCCGGATCTGCGATCAAACCTTTTATCTATCTGACCGGCTTGCTTCAGGGCATTGTTCCGAATCGGATGATTGACGATAGTCCCTTCGAATACATCGATCCTCAATCCGGTCAGATCTGGAAACCACAGAATTATGATCGATCGTTTCATGGTCCCATGACGCTTCGGAAAGCTCTTGAAACATCCAATAACATCGTGGCGGTCAAATTGCTTCAGGAAGTCGGTCTCGATGCGTTTCTTCAAGTGGTTGATCGGGCCGGTATCCAGTCGCAACTGCCCCGATTCCTGTCGGTTGGGTTGGGTTCAGGGGAGGTGACGCTTCTCGAGTTGGTGAACGCGTATGCAACGATAGCGGCAAACGGGATGTTTGCTGAACCGAGATTGATTGAGGAGATTCGCGATCATAAGAAGACTATCCTTGATAAAAACCTTCCCCATATCGAGGAACGATTCTCTGCGAAGTATTGCGCCGTCATGACGCGATTACTGATGGGAGTTGTGCAGAACGGAACGGCCTGGCGCCTGAAGCAACTCCACAGGCCGATCGCTGCAAAGACGGGAACAACAAGTGATTATACGGATGCGTGGCTGATTGCCTACACACCGTCACTCGCCGCGGGTGTATGGGTCGGCTATGATCTGAAAAAAAGCCTGGGGAGCGGCGAAACCGGATCTGCGCTTGCCGGGCCGATTCTATATGAGTTTCTGGACCAGATTTATGCCGGGACAGAATCCGAAGGATTCGCGATTCCGGAGGACGCAGTTGAAATCAAGATCTGTAAGGATTCCGGGCAGATGGCTGCAGCGGGATGTCCCAATGTATATTCAGAGTTGTTCGCTGAACCGTATCTGCCAAAGGAGCGCTGTCGATTGCATCCATGATCCGGATTTGACTCTTCCAGAGATCCCGATCAACTATTCACGATCGATTTTCGAAGCGAAATAGATACTGGCCGATAGAAAGAGGATATTCGCAAGCCAAGCGGCCATGAGCGGCGGCAATCGATCTGCCTGGCCCAATTCCAGACTGATTCGGAAAACAATAAAATAGCCGGCTCCCAAGAATATCGACGTTCCGATTCCGACCAGACCGCCGGTTGCTCGAGGTTTTATCGATGAAAACGCAATTCCGATCAAGACCATGATGGAGGACAGAAACGGGATGGAAAGCTTCGCATGCCAATCCACTTCATACTCAAGCGTTTCAAAACCGACCCGTTTGAGAACATCAATGTACTCACGGAGTTCAATAATGTTCATTTCATCGGAGTCTTTGTATTCCTTTGAGAAATCCTCAGGGCGCTCAGGAATGGGAACGTTCGTATTCGTAAACGGTTCAAAGCCGTCAAGTCGACACTCCTCGCTGATACTCAGCGTCCGTCCGGAATCGGCAATCCACTGATGTCCATCCCAGAACAGACGATTTGTTTCGATCCTGTTCCGGATCTTCATGTCATCATCCAGTGTGAATTGTGAAAATCCTGAAATTTCCTTTTTTTCTGAATCAAAATGCTTGAAGTAGTAGATGTCTCCGTTCTCTCCTCGATACCATCTCTGATACCGGACAAACTGAGTTCTCTGGCGTTGTTTGATACGGTCCCAAGCGGATTCCACCTTGCGGTTGCACAAGGGGATGATGGATTCATTCAGGAAAAAGGTGAGGATCGTGATGAAAAGCCCCATCACCATCATCGGTAGAACAATCCGGGAGTAACTGATGCCGGAAGCGCGCATGGCGGTGATTTCGCTGTGCCGTGACAGAATTCCAATCGTGAGGATTGTTGCGACGAGAGTGGCGAATGGGATCGCGATGTATCCGAAAAATGGGACCTTGAGAACGAGAGCAATCAAAGAATCCAGAAAACCCGCCTGATTTTCGATCAATACATCCACTTTTTCAAAAGCATGCACAATCAGACTGATCGCCAGCAAAGAGGAAAGAACGTACGTAAATGTTCGTACGAATACCCTTAGGATGTATCGATCCAAGATGCGACTGAACACAAATTTCTGTGTAGAATGATCACGGGGAGCAGCATGCAAGTTGGTTTTTCGGCGTGTAAAGTACTCCATGAATCGATTGAACGAGATGACAATACTATCGGATATCCGAGACCAGATCTTCGAGGGTGATTCCTGGATCATTCGAAGATACAGAAAAACGGCAAGAGCAGACAGGACAAAATTGGGAAGCCAGGTCGCAATGAACGGAGGAGCTTTATCTTCTTCGGCAATGCCGGTGCCGCCCGTGAGAAATATGTAATAGACAAGAATCAAACCGATAGAGCTGGCGAATGCTGCTGACTTGCCTCCCCGACGGCTAACAATACCAAGAGGAACTCCCAGGAATGCGAAGATGAGACACGCGGAGGGCAAGGCTGCTTTCTTGTAAATCTCAACCCATTGTCTGTTAGAGGATTTACCGGCTGTTTCGCGGTCGCGTGCTTTTCTCAGAAGCTCCCCGATCGTCATCTCGCGATCGGATTTCGTGACCGTTTCAGGTTTGAACAAATTCATATCCAGAATCAGATCCATGGTCTGATACGGGGTCACGGAGTACAGCTTTTCATCATTCCTGAATACTTCGTGTGTACACCCGTTTTGAAGTCGAAGAATAACGGTCTGATGCTCCGAGTCGGTAATCTCATGCCCGCTCTCCGCGACAATCACCGAGGGATTTTCCGGATTCCGGTTATCCGCGATAAAAACACCTTCCAGATCGCCGGAAGGATTGATGATGTTGTTTACATAGATCACGAAGTGAATGAAATCGGTGTTGAATACATGTGGTTTGATCCCCACATTGGCCTGCGTTCTCAGAATATCATACCGCAGCTGCTTCACCGCCAAGTTGGATCTCGGCAGTAATCCGATGTAGATGTAGGAAGTCAGGATATAAGCAAACAACGCGAAACCGATGACCGGCGGGAGCATCCGGTTGTAGCTGATTCCACTGGCCCGCAGCGCCGTGATCTCGCTGTCCGTTGACAGACGACTGAAGGCTACGAGTACCGCGAGTAATACACTCATCGGGATGGTCATCACCAAAAGAAACGGGAGGCTCATCACCAGGAGTGAAACGGTCGTGCCAAGGGCGACTCCTTTGGAAATGAACAGTTCGAGCAGCTTGACGAGTACATTCGCCAGCATGACGAAAGTGAATACAAACAGACCCAGAAAAAATGGCCCCATCAATTCACGGAGGATGTATCGATCGATTAACTTCACAGATGCCGCTCAGTGTTTTCGAATCCGGAATCAGGACGGTTGGATCGGCAGAATACCATTCGCTGGATCTATCGAGGAATCCAGGGGGTGATCGATCTGTTTAAAGTTCATCAGTTCCATGTCGCGTTCAGCCAATTGCTTTTGTGTTATCTTGAGTTTCCGGCGAATCGATCGATGGATACCGAGAGTCAGGATCGAGGAGGACAGGAATCCGATCAGAAATGTCGAGTAGACGAGAAGGAATACAGGAATTTTTCGCGGTGTCGTGACAGGTGTTACCTGCGTTTCGGAGGATGGGCCGGATTGAATCGCCGTATAGCCGATCAACGATTGATTCTCAAACAGAAAATTCAATGGGATGGTGTGAGTGTTGGCCGTTGCAAACATGGTGAAAAGGCCGAGTATCACCAATCCGAGCAAAACCTTGATTATCCTCATCCATCCACCTCCTGCCTGCGTCGTTTCAGTTGTGGCCGAATACCTTTGTGAAAAGCAGTTGCATCGGCATTTTTCCGATAATCTTCACCGATGATCCGAATCGTGTGGCACATCTCATACAGACGTGATCGCAACCGGGCTCCGATCCGGTCTTCAAGGGATTCATCCCGTCCCGTCGAAAAGGATGGAGCGTCATCCAGATAATTGGTCGTGATGATGGTCGGTAACAGACGGTTGTATCGATAATTCAAAATATACATCAGTGTGTCGAGCACCCAATCCGTCGTTTTCTCGGCTCCAAGTTCGTCCAGGACGAGCAGTTCAGAATCGAGAAGCGGTTGAATGACTGCCCGTTCGGTCAGCTGTGATGAGCGATCGTATGTTGAGCGAATATCATTGAGCAACTCGCGAAAATCATAAAAAATACAGGAAATGTACTTATCATCGATCAGATAATGCAGGATGCTGACTGCCAGATGGGTTTTGCCGACCCCCGGAGGCCCTTGAAACAGCAACCCCTTACGATCGCCCGGAAAATACTCGACAAACTTCAATACCTGGTCTTTGATCTGAATAAAGTCTTTATTCCCGCGTGTGTTGAAGTTGGCGATCGAGCACAGTTGATACCGCTGCGGGATGCGGGCGTTCTGAATCAGCACGTCTTTTCTGTTGAGAACATGGCAACTGCAACGGACACATTTTTTCCGGCCTTCAACGACCGTCGTGACCCATGTTGTTCCGCGGCACTGTGGACAAACTTCCTTCATTACAATCCTCCGCAACGGATATCCCGGATGTTAGCAATCACCGTTCCGCTCTGTCAAACCGGCATCGCTCACCAGATTCGAATCTCTTCGCGTTGCTCCGTGTTCATCTGATGGGCGAGCAGCAGTCCCTTCAAAGTGAGATCCGGATCCCACAGGGAAGCGATATCGAGAATGGTATGCATCCGAGTTGCCGCTCCACCCGTCGCAATCACGGCAGGCTTCACCTCCAACTCACTGGTTAAGGCGGCCATACATTGGCGAACCATTCCCGAATAACCGAAATGAAATCCGGATCGGATACAGTCGATCGTCGAGCGTCCGATGGCGGATTCTGGGGAAGCGATCGAAACTTCGGGCAGCAGAGCGGTCGCTCGATGGAGTGACGACGAGAAGGTAAACACCCCTGGCAGGATGATTCCTCCGAGAAGCGCTCCGTGACCATCGACGACTGTCATCGTTGTTGCCGTTCCAAAATCGATGATGATGGAATCCCGATGGAACCGGTCCCATGCCGCAATCGCATTGGCCACTCGATCGGGGCCGATCTCGGCGGGGTTCCGGTATAAAATCGGCATTCCGATCCGTGTCCCCGGAGCCAGAAGGAACACGCTCAAACCGAACCGCGCACTCACCCAGTCGATCAAACGATCGGTCATCTGAGGCACGACGCTGCAAAGAGCACATGCTGAAGGAGAGATCGATGCTTCCGATATCAACTCGGTAACGGTTCGATCGAGTGTTTTTCTGTCAATGTCGCGATTGTGCTGCACTGTTCGCCGGATAAAAGTCTCGGATGGCATCGACATCGCCATCACAATCGTCGAGTTGCCGAGATCAACAAGAAGCTTCGGGTTCATGTGATTGAATCCCCGTGAGATCACCGGCGAAAATGGTTCGCGTTCCCGACCCGGTTTCCAGGATCAGATTGCCAAGCGCATCGATGCCGCGATCGATTCCTTCGATAGTCTGACCCATAAAGCGGACACGGATCGTTCGCCCCATCGTCGCAGAACTCGTTTTCCACAAATCCAGAATTGATTTCGGAGACTCTTCCCATTCCAGTACCGTCCTGATCAACTCGCATCTCACCATCTCCATCAGATCGCGGATCGACCAATCCACATCGTGTTCATTCCTGAGTGATGTTGCGGGGAAGAGGAGGCGGTGTGGAAGGTCATCGATCGGCGTTTGAACATTGATCCCGATTCCGACGACGGCGAAAGGGGATTCTCCATGTCTGGATTGGATCAGAATTCCTGCAACTTTTTTTCCGTGGATGATGAGGTCATTTGGCCATTTGAACGTGATGGCCATACTCGTGTCGACTCGTTCGATTGCCCTTTTACACGCGAGGCCAGCCGCGAAGGACATTGAGCCCCAGTCTTCCATTGGACGAGCGGGTGTAAAAAGCACGCTCAGGTAGAGTCCTCCGGGAGGGGAAAACCAGATCCGGTCGTTGCGACCTTTTCCACGTGTCTGAACATCAGCTGAACATGATGTGCCCGGAATTCTCTCAGGAGTCTCCAATCCCATCAGAAAATCGTTCGTCGAGTCGATCGTGTCGAAATGGTGCCACGGCGCTCGGATCAGATCTCCAAGAGTCGGTCTTCCGCTCATTCGATTTCCAGAGAGATATCCACTGATTTGAACGAATGAGTTAGTGATCCGAGTGAAATGAGATCGACGCCGGTTTCAGCATATCGTCTGGCATTATCGAGAGAGATGTTTCCGGATGCTTCAAGGAAAACCTTCCGGGAATAGGCGGCAACCAGTTTTGAGATCATCTCCGGTGCCATATTGTCGAGCAGCAGGGCATCCGCTCCGCATGAGACGGCTTCGGCGGCTTCCCCCTCAGTTGTGACTTCGATCTGGATTTTCAAAGCGTGTCTGCGTTTCCGGATCGCCTGTTCGACGGCCGGTCTGATCCCACCGGCAGCCCGGATGTGGTTGTCCTTGATCAGAATGCCATCACTGAGATTCATGCGGTGATTCGTACCGCCACCCTGCTTCACGGCATACTTTTCAAGGCAGCGCAGTCCGGGGGTCGTTTTTCGTGTGTCCGCGACGGCACATCTTGTGTGTTTGCATTGATCAACGATCCTGGCCGTGGTGGTTGCGATTCCTGAGAGACGCTGGAGGAAGTTCAACGCGAGACGTTCTCCGGCAAGTATTCCCCGCAAGGAACCTGAAATCACGGCAAATTTGGTCATTTCGCTCAGGACCGAACCATCTTTCAGGAGCACATCGTAGTGGATCTCCGGGTTGATTCTGGAGAAAACGAGTTCGGCCACATGTTGCCCTGCGAGGACGCATGACTGCTTGGCAATCAGATACGCCGATCCGATAGCGTCTTCCGGTATCAGCATCTCGGAAGTGATATCACCGAATTGGAGATCTTCCATCAATGCATGGTCCACAAGATGAATGATCGAAGGATGCTGTTCCAGTCTCATGCTCCATCCGCTCCCGCAAAGAGTTTCCGTGCATCAACGAGTTTGGCAAGACGACCGCTGAGTTCTGCCTCGATTTGCTTCGTTTTTTCGACAATTTCGGGGGGTGCCCGGTCCACGAAGTTCGGATTTGCCAGTTTGGCCATTACCTTGGTCAATTCCGCTTCCGACTTGGCGATCTCCTTGTTCAACCGGCTCACTTCATTCGGGACATCAACCAAGCCTTCCAGATCGAGATACACCTCTATCGAGTCGGAAGTTACTGATGTCGCACGGATGGCCGGTATAGCTGGAGATAGAGATATCTCGATATTTCGGATACGGGCAAGATGCATGATTATCGTTTCAAGATCACCGATGCCGTCAAGGATTTCGGGCGAGGGAGCGGAAAGAGTTACATGAACGAGCGCAGACGGCGCAACACCCGTTTCCGATCGCATGGTCCGGATCGTCGTGATCAGACGATGAATCACCTCGACACGCTGCGCGACCTCTCGAAACTCGGGTTCGATCGGCGTCCGGCCCAATTTCGATATCGATATGCTCAGGTCCGAGGGGATGAGATGGTGCCAGATTTCCTCGGTGATGTAGGGTGTGAACGGGTGGAGGAGCTGGAGCAGGGAGCGCAGGCAGTGGACCAGGATGATCTGAACCGCATTTTTATGTTCCGGCGAGGTTTTATCGTACAGTGCCAGTTTCGATACTTCCAGATACCAGTCACACAGTTCATGCCAGGCGAATCGGTGGATGGCCATTGCGGCTTCGTTGAAACGGAAAGCCTCCAGGTGGGAGGCGAGTTCGATTTCAAGATCGTGAAGTCGTGTCAGGATCCAGATATCGTCGGGCTGCATGAGATCCGCAGGGGGAAGAGGGGTGAGGGGAGAAACATCCTTGCAGTTGGTCAGAATCAGTTTGGATGCATTCCATATTTTGTTCAGGAATGTCTTTCCGACGTTCATGGTATCCTCGGAAAAGAAGATATCCGCTCCGCGTGGCGCAACCATTATCATGCTGAAGCGCAGCGCATCCGCTCCACAAGAGGCAATGATTTCAAGTGGGTCAGGCGAGTTTCCGAGCGACTTGGACATTTTTCGTCCGATGCTGTCGCGAACCGTTCCATGCAGATACACCTTTGAAAACGGGATTTCATGCATGAACTCGAGCCCCGCCATGATCATTCGAGCGACCCAGAAAAAGAGGATTTCCGGGGCTGTGATCAGCGTGGAGGTTGGATAAAAAACCGTGAGATCTTCTGTCTTTTCAGGCCATCCCATGGCTGAGAATGGCCATAACCAGCTCGAAAACCAAGTATCGAGCACATCGGGATCCTGGGTCAGTTGTGAAGATCCACATTTCGGACAAGCAACCGGTTCATCCCGATACGCATCCTGATGACCGCAGGAATCACATGTCCAGACCGGAATGCGATGTCCCCACCAGAGTTGTCGACTGATGCACCAGTCCCGGATATTTTCCATCCAGTTCAAATAGACCTTTGTCCATCTGTCCGGATAGAAAACGACACGCCCCTCCTGAACGACGTCGATGGCAGGTTTCGCCATTTGAGCCATTTTCACAAACCACTGCGAGGACAGATAAGGTTCGACCACGCTGTCACATCGGTAGCAATGCCCCAAAGCGTTCTGGTACGGTTCGATTTTGACGAGCAATCCTGTTGCCTTCAGGTCTTCCACAACCCGGTTCCGGCATTCGAATCGGTCCAGGCCTTCGTATGAAGCTCCCGCATTCTGATTCATGATCCCCTCGGAATTCATGATGAGAATCGGCTCGAGACCGAATCGACGACCGGCTTCGAAGTCGTTGGCATCATGAGCCGGTGTGATCTTGACCGCACCGGTTCCGAATTGCGGGTCGACCATGGGATCGGCTATGACCGGGATCAGACGGTTCTGAAGCGGAAGGAGAACGTGTTGTCCGATCAGGTTCGCATATCGCTCATCGGAAGGATGTACTGCGACGGCGACATCTCCGAGCATTGTTTCCGGGCGGGTAGTGGCGACAACGATGCCTTCATCTCCGCCAGGAGATGGGTATCGAATGTACCAGAGATTCCCGTTGGCCGATTTGTGGACCACCTCTTCATCCGACAGAGCGGTATGGCACCGTGGGCATTGGTTGACAATGTATTTGCCCTTGTAGATCCAGCCTTTCGAGTACAGCAGTACGAACACTTCGCGAACAGCCTTCGACAATCCGGCGTCCATCGTGAAGCGTTCGCGATCCCAGTCACATGAACATCCCAGTTTTTTCAGTTGCTGGATGATGATTCCGCCGTGCAGTTCCTTCCATTCCCATACTTTGGAAATGAACGCTTCGCGCCCCAGATCCTCTTTGCGCTTCCCGTCTCGGGCAATGGCCTGTTCGACCTTGTTCTGAGTCGCGATGCCAGCGTGATCGGTTCCCGGGAACCAGACGGTTCTGTAGCCCTGTAGACGTTTGAACCGGATCAAAACGTCCTGCAGGGTGTTGTTGAGAACATGCCCGATATGGAGGATTCCCGTAACATTCGGCGGTGGGATGACGATGGAATAGGTAGGGTCGGAAACGTCTCCCCGTGGTGCGAACAGATCATGGGATGCCCAATGGGAAAACCATTTCGATTCAATGGCGGAAGGGTCGTACGATTTTTCTAGTGTCATACGCTAACATCCTCATGCGTTGAAAATGTATCGGTTCGAGGTGAGAGGTCAGTTGCGGAGATCCGTGCTCCGCGCATTGACAATCCGGCCGGCTTCATCCTTGATCTTGTCAATTTCCCGCGAGATTAATTCTTCCGCGAGTTGAGGAACCAGGTCGCTGATGACTCCTTCAATGATACGGGCAATTTTGAAGGGCAACTCGGACAAGTCGATCTGTTCGAGAATTTTTCCGGCGATTTCAGGTGCGATTTTGGGGGCGAGATTTTTCGCGAGCGCATCAGTGAGCAGAACAACATTTTCGTTCAGATAGCTTTCAAGAATCTCCATGAGAATTTTGGCGCGTTGTTCTGGAGACTGTTGCTGGGATGTTTTGGGGATGAGCGGGGTCGGAGCGAGGGGTGCGTCAGGAACAGAAGGAGATTCAGGTAGCTCCGCGCCGACGGAAGTCTGTACCGATGTTTCCATTTCGGCGACTTGCGAACTGGCGGCCTGCAAGACAGTTTCGACGGTTTTCTTTAGCTCACGATTATCGAGAGGTTTGTACAGAAACGCGGAAGCTCCGAGCGCGATGCTGGTCTGGGCGTCGATGTTGTCACCCCGGTCGGCGAGCAGCAGAACAGGGATGGCCGTGTGATCCTGGGTCTGACAGATGGTGCGGATATCCGTCTGTACATTGATTCCCGGGAATGTGGCCGATAGGAGGATGACATCAGGAGTGGAGGTTTTGAGTGACGATACCAGATCGTTGATATCGCTTGCGATTGAGACCTGAGTATCCGAGTTACGATAAATGATCTGAACGACCTTTCGGATTGTGATACTTTCGTCTGCAAGCAACAGTTTCACACCCATCTCATTCTCCTTGACAGGTCGATCAACCCTTCTGATCGGCCTCGGGCTTCTCAGAAGGTCCGGAAGGATGTTTACGGTCGATCTCTGATATCTGCGTCTGCGCGGTCGATCGCCACGAGGAATCCGGGTAGCGATCGATCAACTCCTGATAGCTCTGTTTGGCTGATTCCCAATTTTCAAGCGATTCAAACCGTTTTCCGATCTCAAAAATGACGATATCCATCATGAGCGAGTCGGGAAACTGAGCTCGGATGTTTTGAAGCGTTTGCAGGGATTCCGATACCTGATTGAGATTCATTTCGGCGGTGGATTTTCCAAGCAAGGCTCCGGGAAGCAGCGCATGCCCGGAATGCGAAGCGATCCAATCGGAGTAAGTCTGAAGGGCTTCCTGGTTTTTTCCCTCGCTGATCAATACACCGGCTTTGAGCAACTGAGCGTTGGTGCTGGCATGAGTGTTCGGGAAGTTATCCACGATCTCCTGAATTTCCGAAATCGGGTCTTTGGTCGCCGGCTGTGGTTCATCGGGGTCGGCGGGCTGGACCTGCGCGAGCGAATTCAGGCGATTCTGGTAGGCATTGACCGCTTCCTGGAACTGAACGGATGCCTGTTGTTCCTTGGCTTGTTTGTTCATGTTGATCAGGATGATCAATGCGAGAACAATTGCGACTGCGACGCCGACATATCCAATGGCATCCTTATGTGATTGAAAAAACTGATCGAAACGGGACACCGGTGTTTCATTGGGTAAGGGGTTTGATGTTCGAGATTTCGGATGAGTTGTTTCTGCCATGATCGCCTCCTGAAGTCAGACGCAAAACGAAAACGTGTTGCGGAGATCGTCCAATTGCGCCTGGCAGGAATTGAACCTGCGACACCCGGATTAGGAATCCGGTGCTCTATCCCCTGAGCTACAGGCGCTTCTCGGAAAGAAGAGAGTTCTTTCCAATAACCTAAAATACTAACAGAGAATGGGTCTCGTAGCCACCGATTTTTTTGCGTCCTTCCAGAAACGACAGTTCGCTCAGGAACGACACCCCAATAATGTTTCCGCCCAATTTCTCGATCAGATCGCACGCCGCACGGATTGTTCCGCCAGTGGCAAGCACATCGTCCACAAGCAGCACCCGTTCGCCCCGGGCGACCGCATCCTCATGAATCTCAATCGTATCCGACCCGTATTCCAGTGCATAGGTGTGTCGAATGGATCGGAAAGGAAGCTTCCCCGGTTTGCGGACCGGAACGACACCGGTGCCTAATGCGATTGCGATCGGTGCTGCGAACAGGAATCCACGCGCTTCAATTCCGACAACTTTGTCCACGTGACGATCCCGAAAGGGGCTCGCCATTGCTTCAATCGCGGAGTGGAACGCATCCGGAGAGGCCAGCAGGGGAGTGATATCCTTGAATTGGATACCCGGTTTCGGAAAATCTGGGATGTTGCGGATAAACTGATTCAGATCGATCACACAAACCTCCTCGTTTACTTGTAGAGGATCGAAAAATCCTCAAATTGAACAAACTCGTCATGAATTTCATACATCTCGATGTTGCTGACATCTGAAAACGATGGGCCCTTGAGCAACTCTGCGTAAAACTCGGTCAGCACAGGCTCTTCTCCACAGGCAAGGATCTCGACCGTTCCATCCATCAGATTTCGAGCCGTCCCGGCAATCCCCAACCGAGTGGCGGTTTTCCTGGCGAAGAACCGGTATCCGACACCCTGTACACGCCCACTGACAATCCACCGAATCGTTTTCATCCTGACGTTATCACCATCGATCAAAGCCCTTCCATTACGAAGCTTCAGAGCATCAATTCTATCAGATATAAGGTCTTGACCCACGTACATTTCATCGCCTCGAATCGATCGGGGTGCATCACAGGAGATCCTCATCGGCCTGTTCCTGTTGTTTGTCCTTTTCCTGATCGGTTCGTTTCTGAGGAAGGATACCCTCTTTCCTCAGCGCAAGCAGTTCCTTTTTAGCTGTCAGATTGTCCGGATTCCACTTCAGGACGTCCTGAAATTTGTTCGAAGCTTCCTGTTTCATATCCGAATTCTTGTAGAAGTTCGCAAGCGCAAGGTGCAATTCGGAATTACTGGGATCCATGTCGATGACAATCTCATAATTCTGAATCGCATCTTTGCGAAGTTCCGAGCGAGTTGCCTGGATTTCAGCAAGCTTCAGATGGAACGGAATCTGTCTCGGCAGCATGGAGATGGCCTTTTTGATCAGCTTGATTGCGCGGTCATAATCGTTCTTCTGGGTGAATGCCAGTGTGCCAGCCTGGAAAAATTTATTCGCGCTGATGGCCAGTTCTTCCTTGTCGATGTCCGCGATCATCTCGTAATAGACCGGGCTCTTGGGGTCGAATTCAATGGCTTGCTGGAACAACTCCCTGGCCTTGACGAAATTATTGTTCTTGAACTCCAGCATACCGCGATTGAACAGAATCATCGCTTCGGATTTCTTGCGCTCATCAATCTCCCGCACCTCTTTCATCGACAACACATACTGCTTCCGGGTCTTCGGATCCATCAAGGTCTGATATGCCTCTTTCAACCTGTCCCGAATCCAGACCGCCTTGTCCAGGTATTCCTTGTCGCGTTCCTTCAGATCGACTCCGGAAGGGTTGATCCTGCGGATGAGCTTCACGAAGGCGGTGTGAATCGCCTTTCGATCGGCGTTCGGCGGAACGTTCAACATGTCGAAATAGGTGATGTTTTTCATCCGAAGTCGGTTGTAGCCCATGGTAACGTTAGAAATAAACTTCTTGTATCGAACCTTCGCGGCGACGATATCTTCCAGAGTGATGGCATCTCCGTCGGAAGAATCCATCTGCATTGAGTCGTCAGCAGATTCTGCCGGTTTCGCCACCGGCTTGGAATGAACCGGCGGACCGCTCGGTCGTTGGCTGGTTGAAGCGGGTTCAGGTTCGGACGGTGTTGCTGGTTTGGCGGATATCTCGAGATCATCGAGATTGTCGATCGAAAGGATATCTTCGATGGATGATGTGATTGACGAGAGATCATCCAGGGATTCAGAAGCAGAGGCAACGGGTGGAGATGGGATTGTCGAAGGCGCTTTTTCGAGATGCTCGGCGATCGATCTAAGCACGGATACGAGCTCACCTTGTGTGCCGAGGGCCTGAAATGCATCTTCGAGCCTTGCGATTGCGGTCGCGAGCAATGCTCTGAGAAACGGTCTGGAATCCGGCAGTTTCGGTTTCACCGGCGGAGTAACCGTGAAGATCCCCACATCCTGCAATCGCTTCAATGCGTTCAGGATTCGATTCCGAGGCTCGGTCAGGATATACCAGAATGCGCGGAAAGTGATTCCGGGGCGATAACCGGCGAGAACTTTGAGTTCGTCCAGACTTAACTGCTCGGGTAAGTTACGGATTTCCTCGGGGCTGACCCAGATGATCTTTCCATCGAAATCCGGGATGTCTTTGTGAATGACTTTCATCCCGCTAACATCCGGAATCATTTCATCAATCCAGTCTCGGAATGCGATGTCAAACATCAGAAAGTTCTGTCGCAGGTCCGGAAAAAGTTCATAGCGACCGTCCTGACATTCCAGAAAATCAAAAAACAAACCCTCGGCCTGGTGATAGATTGCGAGCTGGATCTGTTCTTCGTTGACGGACGACATCGATCGAACCGCTGAAATCTCATCGGAAAACGGCAGCAGCTCGGTCTGAATTTTCTGCATTTGCTCGCTTGAAATGATGCCGCGAACATTCAGGATTCTGATCAGCGAGACCGATGGATTGGAACTGGCGATGCCACTGACTTTGCCGTCGTGGATTGCGAGATGATAGGAGCCCTTGTCCGTATGAAACGTGATCATGCCCGTATGTTTCTTTGAACGTATGAGTGTCAGAACGGAATGTAATGCCAGCGCTTCGTTGTTTCCTTCAAATGCCATAGATTCCTCCATCCAAACGGTTCTCAGCTATATCTAGAATAGCGGATAAATCCGAATGGGAAAAGCTCGGAAGCTGTCCTGAACGCCGAATTGTGGTGATGGATGTAAGATTCAAAATCGGGGCGAGAGGATTTGAACCTCCGACCTCCTGCTCCCGAAGCAGGCGCGCTAGCCAAACTGCGCTACGCCCCGTCGATCTGCGACCTGGTCCGCAAGACCATGGCGAAGGATAGCTGAACTCGGATGTCAGAGCAAGAGAAAAATCAACATTGGATCACGGATTCTGAACCGTCCATCCATGTCGGCCCAGGAGGTCAACAAACACACAATCCGAAAACTCCTCACGAATGAAATCCTTGTCAGTCCGTCGAATCAGCCACACGCGTTGCCGGGCGCGAGATCCGACAGGGATCACGAGGCGCCCGCCCGGAGTGAGTTGATTCTGTAAGACAATCGCTGTTTCGGGCGACCCTGCCGAGACAATAATCCGATCGAAAGGAGCAGCACTCGGCCACCCCTGCGAACCATCTCCGACTTCAATTCTCACGGTGTATAACCCGAGTTGCTCGAGTTTCGATCGTGCTCGTCGCGCAAGAGATTCAAACCACTCCACCGAATAGAGTTTTGCTGAAAGCTCTGCAAGAAGAGCAGTCTGGTATCCGGATCCCGTTCCGATTTCAAGGACACGATGCGGATTGTGAACATCGAGCAGTTCGAGCATTCGAGCGACTGTTGAAGGATGGGAAATCGTCTGTCCTTCTCCGATCGGTAACGGACGATCCTCGTAGGCAATCTCCCAGAGAGGCTGGTCGATAAAAAAATGCCGTGGCATTGCCTTCATCAGATTGATCAGCCGCTCCGATTTCAAAATGCCTTCCTGCATCAGCCGATCGACCATGCGACGTCGTGCTTCAGTGTATCGGAATTCCTCCGAAACTGATTTCATCGGCATGTTCCTGTGAGCTTCGGATCTGTGTGGGTCTCTGCCTGAGCCTCGATAGACCATGAATTGCGTGGTACGGTCAGGATGAAGATGCTCATGCGGGATTCGGGCATTCAATCAATGTGAAGATAAAAAAAATGGTCGGGGCGAGAGGATTCGAACCTCCGACCACTTGCACCCCATGCAAGTGCGCTAGCCTGGCTGCGCTACGCCCCGACAGACGCCGCTATCGTAGTTCAGACAAAATGCCTTGTAAACAGATTTTTATCTCGCGAAGGGTTCGCCTGAGATCCTGATCTGAAACCGGTTGCTCCGCTATGCTCATCTTGCTCCTTGCTCCGGAAACCGTCAGCTTTTCCTCATATCGCAACCGGATGATCCTCTTGAGCACTTCGATGTCCGCGTCCGTGTACTCCCTCTGTCCGGAATGTGTTTTCGCAGGTCTGAGTTCCGGAAACTCGGATTCCCAATACCGTAATACATACGCCGGCACATCCAGCATCCGGGCGACTTTTCCGATTCGATATCGCGATTTTTTCACGACTTCATTCCGGTTCATCAGCGCGATCTCCGAGATGTTCCTTTCGATGGGCGACTGCTGTGTGTTCTCACGGAAGGTCGATCCGAAGGTTTGGTCGTCGTTCCTGAATAGTCGCTCAGACTCCGCACTTCCTTCGGCGTCAGAAATCGGTACTCGCCGCTCCTGAGCGATCCGAGTTCGATATTGCCGATTGCGATGCGAACGAGTTTCACCACGGGGAATCCGGTTGCATCGCCCATCCGGCGAACCTGACGATTCACTCCGCCCGTCAAGGTGACTTTCAGCCAGGCATTGCTCTCGGTCCTCCTGTCGATTTCAACATGCGATGCACGCAGGATCTGTCCTTGATCACTTACGCCTCGTGTCCACTTTTCAAGGTCTTCTTTCCTGGGGACATGACGCACCTTCGCGAGATATGTCTTGGGGATTCGATTGCGCGGGTGAGCGATTTTGTTCGCCCAGATCCCATCATTCGTAAACAGGATGGCGCCTTCGGTCTGAAAATCGAGGCGTCCGACAGGGAACAGACGCATGCCGATGTCCGGTAACAGGCTTCGTGCAAGCGGGCGGCCCTCTGGATCATTGTCACTGACGATGAATCCCCGGGGTTTGTGCAGCAAAATGTACAACATTTCGGGTGCGAGTAGCGTCGGCGCGCCATCGATCAGGATCCGATCTTTATCCGGTACGACCCGCACACCATTTCCTGCGATTTCTCCGTTGACCGACACTCGTCCATCCTGAATCAACTTGTCGCAATAACGACGCGACCCGATCCCGGACATGGCAAGGTACCGGATCAAGGGCATTTCAAGCGAGTTACTCATGGGCATCTCCACTCTATCCTTCAATGTTCGGAGCGATCTGTCAAATGCTGATCTTCCGACGGTGTTTCATGCGCGTCCACGGAATTCGTGACGGTAAACGGCAGTTTCGGCGGCTCTGTCCGCGATAACACTTCGTCGAATTCATGGATGTCCGGGAGGGATTTGAGATCCTTCAGCCCGAATTGAATAAGGAAACGTGAGGTTGTTCCGTAGAGCATCGGATTTCCGGGCCCGCGTTTCCTTCCCAAAATCGTGATCAGATCTTTCTCGAGCAAATTTTTCAATGGTCCGCTTACATCCACTCCTCGAATCTGCTCAATTTCCGGCGCGGTCACGGGTTGACGATACGCGATGATCGCCAGCGTTTCACATGCCGCACGACTCAGCCTCGTTTTACAGCGTATCGTCCGGATCTTGCGGATGTATGACGCATGCTCCGGACGACTCGTCAACTGATACCCGGACGCAACTTCGATGATCTGCAGTCCACGATGCATCCTGTTGTACTCAATGCAAAACTGATCAAACATCTCTTCAAAACGATTCGGGTCCAGCTCATCGGAGAACGCGAGGCACATGGCGTCGCGTGATACGGGTTCTCCTGAGGCGAACAGCAGGCATTCGCAGATTTGTCCGAATCGATTAAAATCCATCAATCCCATCAATCTCTCGAGGTATCCCGCACCGGAGCAATGAGAATCTCCGCCCAGAGCCGTCGCTGACGCAAGGTGATCAGATGCATTTTTACCAGTTCGAGGATCGCCAGGAAAGAGACGATCACCTCCTGCCGGCCAGTGCATCGCCTGAAGTACTCGGAAAACAGCGTCGGACCCTGCACGCCCAGAAAAGTCAATAAATCAGTCATCTTCTCACGTATCGAAACAACCCCGGGAATGACAATATGTTCGGGAGCAGCCGAATGCTTCGCAATCACATCCCCGAGTGCTTTGAGCAGATCGAGTAATGTTGCTTCCAGAATCCATTCGCGATTGAGATCATCCTGTTCCGCGACCGGATGTTCGTAAACGAGCGCCTGGAGTTCGTGGCGATTCTGCAGATAACCGCCGGCATTTCGGAACAGTTGGTATTCCTGCAACTGCCGGGTCAACTCCTTTCTCGGGTCGTGCTCCTCGACATTCACATCCTCAGGATCGACGGGTAACAGCATTCTTGATTTGATCAGCATCAGGGTTGCGGCCATGACGAGATACTCGCCCGCGACGGTCAAGTCCAGATCCCGCATCCATTCAAGCGTTTCCAGATACTGAGATGTAATGGTCGAAATCGGAATATCCGAGATGTCGATTTTCTGGTCCTGAATCAGATGCAGCAGCAGATCCAGCGGACCCTCAAACAGCGAGAGCGTTACGCGGGGAGTGTCTTGGGAGGATCCGACAGGATCACCGAGGATCATCTGTAGCCACTGATAAACGAGAAAATCGTCAGCAGAACGGATCCGACCGGACGGAGATACACGGTCCCGAGGATGCTGGAGAAGACGAGCGCGAACAGAATCACGAAACCGTATTGCTCGAGAAATCGATACTTGGAGGCATGTCGGTCGGGAAGAAAGTACGCCAGAATGCCGGATCCATCCAGTGGCGGAACCGGAATCAGATTGAACAGCGCGAGCAGCACATTGATGTGAATCAGCAGTTGAAGAACAGCCATGAAGTATGCGAAGAAACCGGTCGGCACAAGAGCGACGGTACCGACGATTCTGATGAAAACCGCGGCGATAAATGCGAGAGCCAGGTTCGACAGTGGACCGGCAGCGGAAATGATTGCACTGTCGCGTCGCGGGTGGCGGAGATTATAGAGATTGACCGGCACCGGTTTTGCCCAGCCGAAAGCCCCCATGCCTGACAGAGACAGCATCAGAGGCAGCAGGATCGTTCCAAACAGGTCGATGTGAACGAGGGGGTTGAGTGTCAAGCGACCGAGATGCCGGGCGGTTGGATCGCCGAGATAGTTGGCGGAGGCGGCATGCGCAGCCTCATGGACACTCAAGGACGCCAGAACGGCAATAAAACTCACGATCATATTGGGCAGCAGTTCGGAATACGCCATCAGTCACTCCCAAATCATCATACGAGAATCATCGGTTCGTTGCCAGTGTTCGCCCCATCAGGTCGCCTTATCGAGCACTTGCGCGCTTTCCGGGCCGTTTCCCGCGGGGATGGTGTTCAACGACGATCCGTCTGAGAGTCTCTCGGGCGATGTGCGTGTAGATCTCGGTCGTCGTGATCGAAGCGTGCCCGAGCATCTCCTGAACCGCTCTGAGGTCCGCCCCATTGGTGACGAGATGCGTCGCAAAACTGTGGCGCAGGGTGTGTGGCGAGATATTGACGGGAGCGCCTGCCGAGATCGCCGCACGCTTCACGATCGCCCATATCGAAACACGGGACAGTTTCGATCCGCTCCGGTTCAGAAAGATGAAAGGGCTGGTGCGTTCATTTTTCAAAAACGAAGCCCGAGCATCTCGCAGGTACTTCAGAATAGCCCGGATCGCGGAACGGCCGATCGGTACCAGACGCTCTTTGTTCCCTTTCCCGATGGTCCTGACAAAGCCATGATCGAGATTGATGTTTCCGAGAGTGAGGCAGGACAACTCAGAGACGCGGAGACCGGTGGCGTAGAGCGTCTCCAGAATTGCCCGATCGCGCAACCCCTCTCGTGTGGATTGTTCGGGAGCTTTCAACAACGAATCGATCCAACCCAAGGGAACAACCTTCGGTAATCGCTTTGCGCGGAATTGAACGGATATCTTTTCAGTCGGGTCATTATCCATGCAACGTTCGTCTTTCATGACCGCGCAGAACGAACGGATTGCGGTCAGTTTGCGCGCCATGGATCGTTGCGACAACCCTCGTGATTGCAACTCGGTCAGATAATCCTCGATGTCCTGTTCCGTAATCGACTCGTGTAAGCGGTCTGATTCACCTAGGAACAGGAGCAACGACTCGATATCATAGCGATACGCAGACAGGCTGTTTTTCGAAAGCCCGCGTTCGACCATGAGATGTGTGCAGAATGCTTTCAGTCGCGATCCCCAAGGTTCACGAATCTGCAGCGGCTGCGCGCGAGTACGCGGAGAGGAAGGCGACAATCGGTGCTACTTCGATTTGGAGCCGTCGTTCTTGTTCAGGAACGGAAATGGATTGACCTGCATTTTGACGGGTTCGCCGATAATCTGCGAAGTCGCTCCTGAGGTCCCGAAGTCTTTCAGAACCATTGAATTCTCGAAAACGATTGGCGGTTTGGGGGCCTGATCCGGTTTGAGCTTATCGACCTGGCTCGTTTTACTGCTGTGCGTAACCTTGATCATCCCTCCGAAAGGAACCGACTTGCTGATGTAAAACTCGGTCCCGGATTCTGTGGTATCTTCAAGATTGAGGAATCCGAGATTTACGGAGGAAGTGAAGGTGCGCGAGTATTTTTTACCGGCCCCTGTCAACTCTTGATTGCCAGCCTTCAAAGCGAGAGGTTCCAGGTCGGTCACGGTGGGCTGGGTAACGTCTTTTGCATTGCCGAATCTTTTCGATTGCAGACTTTCGACAAACGACGGCGCGAAGCGTTTGAGATGTTCAGGTGGCACTTCTTCGGGGGCCTTCGAGTTTTCCTGGATGATGATCCGCTTGACATCATCCCAGAAAGTGAAACTCTTCATCGGATCGAATGAGGCGGCTTCCGTGGCAAGAAACTTGGTGATCTTCACCCCATCCGAGGTGTCTTCACGGATTTCCAGCCAGTGATAGGGCTTCCCATCCAGCATTTCTTTGCCGACCGCTGAAACTTTAAGCGTGCCTTTGGTCTCTTTTCCGTCCGCTGCCTTTTTCGTTTGTTCGTACAGAGCCCATGCTCCGTCCGTCCATAACCCTGCATCCGGAACACTGGAACTGCCGCAGGCCCAAAAAAGTGATACGACGAGCGTGATGACCGCGCACTTCACTGCGATAACCCGATCCATTATTGCCTCCTGATCGATCGAATTCAGATTCGATGGCAGATGACGTCGATTCGGATCAAGACTAACGCTGCTCGGATTTATTCGCAAGAATGAAAATTCGCCGATTCAGCCGTGACTTGGTACGTGCTGCCGCGTTCTTGTGAATGATTCGTCGGTTGCTCATGCGATCCACGACCGGCACCATCTGCCGATAGGCTTCACGTGCTTTTTCGAGATCTCCGGCGTCCAACGCCATGCGGACGGATTTGATTGCGGTGCGGACGCGTGACCGATAGGCCTTGTTGCGCTGGTTCCGCACGATGTTCTGACGATTTCGTTTCAGTGCTGATTGATGATGAGCCATTCGTTGTAAACCTCCAAGCAAAATGACCGTCAAAGTCTATGTATCCGGTTTCCGGATGTCAAGATCGAAATCTACTGCAGCCGGGTCGCCGTTTTCTCAGGATATCGAACAACACGATTCCGCAAGCGATCGACACATTCAGCGACCCTTTGTATCCAAACATCGGGATGTCGATCGCACCATCGCACTCGGCGAGAACAGTATCTGAAATGCCTTCAATTTCATATCCAAAGATAAGCGCGATCTTCTCCGAATACATCTGGTCCCAGAAGCAAACACTCTCATCAGTCTGCTCAACGGCCAATACCTGATAACCGCGCTCTCTGAGATCTCTGGCCGGTCCGAGCGCATCCCGATGGTATTCCCAGGGAACCGCCGCCTGAGCTCCCAGCGCGGTCTTTGCGATTTCAGGTTCCGGAGGGTGTCCCGTTATTCCGCACAGATAGAGTTTCTCAACGCATGCCGCATCGGCGGTGCGGAACACGCTTCCGACATTGTGCAGACTCCGGATATTGTCCAGGATGATGCATACAGGATGCCGCATCAGTGACAGCGCGGATTCGACGGAACGGCATTTTGTGAGTATTTTTTTCATCGCTCAGGTTCAAAACAGCTCAATTGTTTCAGTCGGGAAATTGCCTCGGAAATCGATGCCTCGGGCTGAAAAATCGTGGCGCGAAGGAATCCCTCACCTCCCGGTCCGAAGCCTGCGCCGGGGGTCACGAGCACTCGTGCTTCCTTCAGAAAAATTTCAGTCGCGCGGCGCGAATCCGGGATCGGGCTTCGAAACCAGGCGTAGGGAGTATTGGCGAGGCCCGACGGTCTGAGATGAAGCGAAGTGAGTCCTTTTTCAAGCAACTCGGCCCGACGTCCATACACCTCCATGTTCGCCTGCACAATCGGCTTCACGGCAGGATCCTTCAGCGCGGCAACAGCCCCGGCCTGATCAAAATCCGAAACTCCGGAATCCCGATTGGATCGGTAACGTCTCCAGGCAGCTCTGAGATCCGAATTCCGGATGTAAACCCATCCGATTCGATCACCGGTCATCGAGAAGGGTTTGGAGAAGCTGCCGACTTCGATTGCACATCGATCCGATCCGGGACGTGTGAAAATACTGAACCCCTGGGATGGCTTGTTTCCGGGAGTGAAATCCGCGTAGGCGATATCATGGATGATCACCGCATGTCTATCCAACGCAAACTCGATCATCCGGTCCAGATATTCGTGATTCGCAATGGCACCTGTCGGATTATTCGGGTAACAGATAAAGATCAGTGCAACGGAAGGATCGGCTTCAGCGGAAGGCGGAATGGGCGGCAGATATGCATTTTCATATGTTCCGGAGAGGAAGTGAATGCGAAGGCCTCGGAAGGAGCACGAATCGCAGTATACAGGGTAGGCGGGATCGAGAATAAGCGCGGAATCACCGGGATTCGAGAATACTGCGGGAAGATCAAAGAGATCTGTTTTCGCCCCGGGCCCGATCAGGAAATGAGTCGGATCGGCACCGACATGAAAGCGCTCCTCATAATATCGCGCGAGGGCTTCCCGAAGTTCCCTCCGGCCTTCGACACTCGGATACCCATGATACCGATTCAGATGCTCGGCAGCCATCGCTTCCCGGATCGGAATCGGAGTTGCGATGTCCGGGTCGCCGATCCCGAGAGAGATGACGTCGCGTCGTTCCGAGTCCGAAAATCCTCTCATGATATCTTCAAGTTGCTGGAACAGATAAGGACGATTCCAACTCTCAAACCCACGGTTTACTCCCATGACTGTTCTCCGGAACATCGGTCTGATCGAGACCCATGTCATGATTTCGGTTTGTTGTATTGTTTTCCCGTCCGCTGAGTCGCTTTTTCAACCATCAGGCGCGCGATTCGGCTGGCCTGATCGCGTATCTCCCATTCATTTCCCGTCACCAGTCTGCCGTTCGACACGGTGATCCTTCCATTCACGATCACTGTGTCGGCGCGGCTCGAGGTTCCTGCCAGAATCAGGCCGGCGATCGGATCATGAACCCCAGTGAAATCAATGCGATCGACTCGGAACATGGCGAGATCGGCGATCCATCCCGGTCGAAGGCATCCGATCCGGTTGAATCCGAGCAATCGAGCGCCGCCGACTGTTCCCATGTCGAATGCGTCCATCACTCGCATCGCGCGAGCGCCCTTCAAAACTCTCTGGAGAAAAAGCGCTTGTCTCAGTTCACCCAGCATGTTGGATGAATCGTTGGAAGCCGATCCATCGACCGCCAACCCAACCGGAGCGCCTCTGGAGCGAAGTTCAACGATCGGAGCGATACCTGAGCCCAACCGCATATTGGAGGACGGGCAGTGAGCGACAGAAGTTCCCGTATCAGCAAATAATTGAATCTCCGATTCATTCAAATGCACGCAATGGGCAAACCAGACGTCGCTGCCCAGCCAATCGAAGCGCTTCATCAGATCGACCGGTCTGCAACCGAACGTACGAATGCAGTACTTCTCTTCATCGAGGGTCTCTGCCAGGTGAGTATGAAGTTTCACCCGGTATTGGCGTGCGAGATCGGCGGAGGATCGCATGAGATTCTCGGAAACGGAGAACGGCGAGCAGGGGGCGAGGGCGATCCGCGTCATCGCCGTTTCCGACGGATCGTGGAAGGATTGAATGCACCTGAGTGAATCCTCGAGAATCACATCTTCCTTTTGAACGACCGAGCGAGGCGGCAATCCCCCGTCCTCCTCGCTAACTGACATCGATCCGCGGGTCGCAAGAAACCGGATTCCGATTTCCCGAGCAGCCTGGACCTGTGTTCCGATCAGATCCGATTCCCCCTCAGGAAAAAGGTAGTGGTGATCGGTGGTGAGCGTGCAGCCGGTCAGCATGAGTTCGGCGCAGGCGGTCAGAGTGCTCCAGTAAACCGCATCCCTCGTCAATTCCTGCCACACCTTGTAATGATCGACCAGCCATTGGAACAGACCGGAATTCTGCATCAGCGGGATGGCCCGTGTCAGAGTCTGATAAAAATGGTGATGGGTGTTGACCAATCCAGGAATCGCAACACATCCGCTGCCGTCGATGACGGATCCATCGTTTATGGCAAGATTATGCCCGATTTCGAGAATATCATGATCTTCAATCGCGATATCGACTGGTCCGGGGATGGATTCCGCGGCATCACAGAGAACAGCGCTGAGGTTCTTGATCAGCAGTTTCATGGTCATCTCCCAATAACATGTTTTTACAGGTCGATCGTATCGAGATCGGCCGGAGTGTAAATCGGCCCATCGAAAACAGAGGCTGCTTCCGCGCGATACATCTCCACTGAACGCGTTCCATCGAGGTCGAAGTGGATCAACACCAATGCTTTGCAGGAAGCCGCCCGGGCAGTCTTTGCGGCATCCTTCGCCGTGCTGTGGCCATATTCGTGCGCGAGCTCCTGAAGATCTTCCAGATATGTCGATTCATGAATCAGCAGATCGGCTTCCCGGGCAAAATCCGGCAGGTACTCCGTGGGGCGCGTATCTCCGGAGATTACGACGGCATGCCCCGACAGGGGATCCTCAATCCGGTACGCCCTGGACGCACGGCTGTGCTCAACTGGCGAGGATCGCACGATTGCATAACCCAGATTGGTGACGAGGAAATCCGTTTCTTGAGGAATTCGCAGCGGGACGAGATCATAGGTGCGGATCGATGGATAGAGATGGTAAGCCCCGAGTTGCTGCTCGAGTTCCAAAAAATCCTCGAGCGGTGACGCCAGCAACAGCGGTACGGTTCTGCCTTCCAGAAACATGTGAAACAGCAATTCAGGCAACCCATAACAATGATCGATGTGAAGATGCGTGATGAGCACCGCATCGAGATGCGGCATCCGATGGCCCAGTTTCATGATCTTTCCGACCGGGTTGCCGGAACAGTCCACCAGAATCAGTCGATCATTGATTTCAATCAAAACCGAAAAGTTATCCCTGTCCGGGCTGACTTTTGCCCCCGAAGTTCCTAAAAAGCTGACTCTCATACGTTCCTTTTTAAAATGACGCCGAGTCCCTGACGGGCAAGTTCGTTATCGGGATCCATCTGCAGCGCTTTTTCATAATCGTCACGCGCTCTGACAGGATCATTGATGCGGTGATACAGAAATCCCGATAAGGCCAGAATCGTCGCGTTCGTTCCGAAACGCTCCACCGCGAATTCCTCAAGTATCCGGGCGAATCTCCAGAGGCGCCGATTCTGACCGCACAGATAGATCAGTTTGTAATAGTAATCAGAGTTACTTGGATCGAGGAACGCCGCGAATTTGAGGTGAATGACGGCGAGATTCAAATGTTTATCTTTGAATGCCTGTAACCCGCGCTTCTGCTCGGTGACGGCCGACTGAATCTTCTTTTGAATATCAACTGTCCTCCGGATCGTATCGAATCGAGTTCGTAAACTCAGGGTGCTTAAAATCGTCCAGGCTTCTTCCAGCAATGCATGAACCGATGCCAGTTCATCCTGTGTTTCTTTGCTGGAACTGATCGACATGCTCGAGATTTGTTCGGATAGATGCCGGTATTTCCGTTCGATGGCATCCAGAGAAAGCGTATCGGCGACATCCAGCGTGATGTAGGGGTTGAATGTCATGGCGCGTTCCAGAATTCCCGATGATGTCACATCGAGCGGTCTCGCGGGCTTTTCACGGGTGTCTGTTCCGTCGGAGCGGCCCGACTGTGCTGTCTGTGAGGTTCTGGAATCAGTGATAGTCGGTTGCGTAATCGGCTGAGTTAACTCGCCGGACGGAATCGAATGTGAGGTGATTTTGAGAAGACTGACAGAATGGAGACCCAGGATAATGCGTGCAGTCGCTTCGAGGCCGAGACCTTCTTCGCGTGAGATGAAAGCGAGCGACAAGGGTTTTCGCACGGCTCTCAGAATACGCTGCTCGACGGCAGTCAGCTTGATGAGAGGCAGAAAATCTTGTGCAAGGGAGAGCGGTTCGATCTCGGTCTGTGGGTTTGCAAGCAATTCTCGCAGACCGCAAGGATCGGGGGCAGTCTTCATTTCCCTCAGAATCATTTCAGGGATACTTCGGTGAACTTTCAAAGCAGGTTCGATCTTGGGTATACGGGATAACTCGAGAACATAACTGCCCTCGCGCCAGGACATCAAATCGTGCAGGATGCGTCGAAATCGACGATGAATGAACTCGTCTATCTCACCGGGTTGCATCCGGCCGATTTTTATCTGTTCTGCCAGTAATCTGTAGGTGTTTGTCTGATTCGGTTGAATCTCGTCGGCCGGTGGCGGTTTCGATTTGAACGAATCCTCGATCACACCCATCTCATGCAGAATATACTCGGCGGAATCCTGGGGATCATTGGAGCGGGCTTCGAGCAATTTTCCGGCCTTGAATCGCAGTGTTTTAACGGTCTGGGTGTGCGAACAGGCCAGGGTGCCATCCATTCCGGTGGTAAAAGCGAAAAAAAGCAATTCAGACACCGTCCGTTCGGATAATCGACCGTGCCTGACCCGCAATTGTTCGGAGGGTGTCCGGTACTTGCCCGCTGCCTGCTTGACCGGGTCATTTTCTGGAAGATCTGCGATCAGGAAATCCATCGGATCATGTCCTCTGTTACATCCACCTCATATTGTTCTTGAGTCTTGAGACGGTGTCAAGCGGGTGGAACTATATCGACCCGGTTTCAAGGATTTCGGTATGGCTTCCCGACGTCAGGTCATTGATCGGAATTCAACAGAATTGAAGCAGAACTTTCGGGTGGGCGGTGATCGCCTGCTCGAACTGATCCGGAACGAAATCATCGATGTGGTGAATCGTTCCTTCGCCCTTGTTGAGGATGACATCCATGATTTTATCCTGGATCCCATTGGATTTGGCTTCAAGCAGATTCCGGGTGATGAACCAGGTTTCGAAAATGCGTCGACCGATAACGCTATGTAAAGAAAGGCCATTGACGATGATCCGATCGAAATCCTGGATGATCGCCTCTCCGGACTTCAAGCCGAACAGGACGACATCGCCACCGCGCCTCACGCTCTTGATCGCATTGTTCAACGAAGCGTTATACCCGGACATCTCCATGGCCACATCCACACCGATGCCTCCCGTCAATTCCCGGATTGCATCGACGACCGGTTGATCGAACTGATGGGCGTGGGTTTTATGCGAATGGGTTTCGAGAGGGACCACGTGATCAGCACCCAGTTCCAACGCCATCTTTCGATGGATTTCCATCGGTTCAATTCCGATGATACGGGATGCTCCGAGAGCTTTGGCGATCAGAATCGCGAAAAGACCGATCGTGCCGCATCCAAAAATGGCCAGCGTTTTCCCTCGAAGGTCGACCTTCGTGCAGCAATGGACAGCATTGCCGAACGGTTCCTGAATCGCGGCGACTTTTAATGGAATCCTGTTTTTGTCTGTTGGCCAGAGCACTTGTGCGGGGAGTTTGATGTATTCGGCGAAACATCCGTCCCGCGAAATGCCGATGATGATATCGTCCGCGCAGACATTCGTCTGGCCCGTGCGACACTGATAGCATCGGTTGCAGATGATATGGGATTCCGTTGAAACGATGTCTTTGGGTTTGTATCCATAGTGTTTCCGGGCATGCGATCCGACATCAACAATTTCACCGATCAGTTCATGCCCGATTATTCGCGTGTTCTTCTTCTCGCGTTTCAACGAATCGAAAATAGCGCCTTTGAACGAATTTCGGAACCAGATCCCTCGATCCGAACCGCAGAAACCCGCATAGATCACCTTGATTAAAACATTATCTGCATCTTCGGGATCCTTGATTTCATCCAGATACGGTTTGGGAACTTCCATCTTCCGGAAACCCTTGCTCTTATCCCAGTCATCCATCTGTTTGTCATATACCAATGCCCACATCGTTTCCTGTGTTTTCATCGCGTGCCCCTTTCTTCTAAGATGCCATCGCGCATTTCGAAAATGCGCGAGCCGCATTCGACTTGATCCACAATCCCGACAACGATCGTTCGCACCGGCGCTGTCTTATCTTCAAGAATCGACCGAGCGGACCCCCCCTCATCCAGAATCAAAACATAATCACCCGGACCAGCATCGATTTTGTCGCAAACCGCCATCAGGGTTTCGCGGGATAACGCAATTTTGGAATCCGAGATTTTCAATCGGCTCACCAGAAGCAGTTTCTTGCCTTCCAACCCTCTGGATTTCTGCGTTGCCCAGACATGTCCGATCACTTTAGCGATAAACATCCATCCCGTCCGGTTCTTCCGTCAATGCAACGCCATCGATGATTCCGACGATCGCTGCATCAACCGGTGGATTCGAGGACAATGCGACAGATGCATCTCTGGATTCGACGAAAAAAACAAACTCTCCCGCACCGGATCCGACAGCATCCACCGCAACTAACTCATCTCCCGACTCATATCCGTTCCAATCCGTCAATCTGAGAATCAATAGCCGCTGGCCGATCAGCGATTCATCCTTTCGTGTCGCCATCACCCGACCCGCAACACGCGCCGGTTTCATTACAGAACCTGCTTTGATTTATCGTAAACGATGTTTCCGTCAATCTCGATCAAATCAACGATTGCCATAATGACACAGTCGCACGGAGTATCTTTCGTCGTGACGGTTTGCCGTGCGGAGGATCCCGAAGCAAACAGGACGATTTCATCGAAGCCGGCACCGACAGCATCGATCGCTACATGGGTATCTCCGGTTGGGTTCAACTGAGATGAAATCGGCTGTATCAGAAGCATTTTCCGGTGCGAAATCCCGTCGTCTTTCTGTGTCGCAACAACCGTCCCGATCACTCGAGCAAATTTCACGTTCGTTCCTCCTGATCAGAACCTGGGTTTGACCGCGAGCGAAGGTGCAGGCACAGGATATATCTCATCCATCCGTTTCCGCTGCGAAACAGCCCCGAGTTTCTCAAAATTCATCGTGATTTCCTTCTCAACGTCCTGAAGTATCGCCAGTTTGGTTCTCTCATCCAGAGAACAGATCGCTTTTTTAAACGGCCCCCAGGCTTTTTTCCGCGCGAGATAATAAAACTGTTCCTGTGGGAGTCCTGATCTGGATTCGAGCGAACAATGAGTTTCCAGATAGGAGTGGATCTCTTCGGTCAATCCGATCGGGAACCGGGGGTGATCAAAGACAACATCCTGGAGCCGTGTGCCGAGGTGCGCTTCGACGACTCCGCTTGAAGGCAGCAACGGGAGATACGGTTCCGGTATCGCTGTGCTGCTGTGCACCTCGAGTCCGCATACCCCATACGCAGCTCGCATCGACTCGGCAAATTCGCGGAGGATCGCACACTCATCAGCCGAGACATTCGGGATCTGAGGCTTTGCAGTATGAGCGGAACCGCTGTTGTTTCCGGATACTGCATCGAGATGAATATTGAATTTCGTAATGTGGTCAGGGAAGCCGCATCGATCGAGGGATTCCTTGAACCTCGAGAAATCGGATACAAGCGTTTGGGAGTGCCGGAGAACACCACGGAGATTTGCGAATTCCACTCCCAGGGCGATCGAGACGGATTCCGGCTGATGATGGCGAATGAATGTGCAGAGATCCGCCGCAAGATCCAGATATGACGGGTTCTGGCCGGAGTGCGATTCAGTATCGGGTCCGGTCGCAATCGTCGCATCGATGTCGAAGTTGAGAAACCCGTTGTTCATGCCATCCAGGATCAATGCCTGCAGACGGGATGTTTCGGTCTGCAGATCGCTCTGGCAGCGACGCGGATCGAGTCGGAAATGGTCTCCCTGAAGAAAAACCGGACCGGAGTAGTTTTCCCGCAGTGCCGCCCCCAGAACACACGCGGCGATTTCATCCGCGCGTTGCTGGGTGTGGCTCATCTCTGCAGGCGAAATCTCGATGATGAAAGGTCCGGAATCTGTCTTCTGTGCGACGCGAAAAATGGAGCGGATCGTGGAATATGTCAATCCTCTGATATTGAAGGCAGGCACCACAATGCTTCGTCCGCGAGAAACGGCGTTTGCTTGATAAAAAGCATGAATGGAATCGCACCAGATGCCATGGGTCAGCGCAGCGGAACGGATGATCTGCGAACAGAGATGGCGAAGTTTGGCGGTTCCGCCCAGCACCGATGTATAGACAAACCGGTCGACCAGTTCCCCGCGGAACATCTGTGGGATAAGCAGGTGAAGTTCGCTGCCGTGGCGGAGTTTGACGACTCCCTGAAGCGACTCCTGCAATTGTGCTGTATCGGCGAACGGCTCCATGCAATTCCTCCAACGGGCTCCGGGCACACGTGTCGAGCAGATATTATTATCTGATCGGAGATGATGCAAACGAGTCGTCCGCTCGCGGCCCGGATTCGAGTGATTCCGAGTCTCGTGCGGGAGAAGGATCCTTTTATTTGATCACAATGAAGGTTATGCTTTTTCCACAGGTCGTGTTCAATCTCTCGAAGAGGAAGATGCGGGAGTCGAGTATGTCCAAAACAAAGATCACCGAGACGATCATGCTCCGGATCCGAAATGCGTTGACCGGGAAGAATCGGGAATGGGATCAGGGACGATGTCGCCCTCTGATCATGACCGCGCGCTATTTCTTCATTCTCATCCAGCAGATGATCCGCGATCAGTGTTTTCTCCGTTCCTCCGCGCTCGCATTCACCACTCTTCTGACTCTCATCCCGATCCTCATCCTGTCGTTCGTGCTCTTCAAAGCCTTCGGGGGGGTGCTCACAATTCAGAGCAGTATCGAGGAGCTTCTGTTTCGGCATCTCCTGCCCGAGTCCGTTGCCTCGATGAATCAGTACATTCAAGCACTCATCGGCTCGTTCAACTACACGACTGTTTCCATCGTCAGCGTGGCCTTCCTGATTGTTTCGGCGTACTCATTGTTCGCATCGATCGATTCATCGCTGAATGCGATCTGGGGGATTCATCGTGATCGATCCTTTCTGACCCGTCTGATCAACCTTTGGTTTATCCTGACTGTGACCCCTCTCGCGATCGGATACTCAATCTACCTTTCCAGTCAATGGCTCCGCGCAGAAGACCTCGAGACCTTCCAGCATGCGGGGATCATACGACTTTTCATGTGGTTCCTGTCGGTGGCCACCAGTTGGATTCCTCTGACACTCGTCTACAAATTCGTCCCTCGAACCTCGGTCCGGTGGGCTGCCGCTGCGCTTGGAGGTTTTTGCGGAGCTCTACTCTGGGAGATCAGCAAGTACGGTTTCAACTTCTATGTGTCCTCTTCATCCAACCTGACCGTGCTGTACCAATCCTTCACGATCATCCCTATCTTCCTCATCTGGGTGGACCTGTCGTGGACCATCTTTCTGATCGGAGCCGAGATCGCGTATACCCATCATCACTTCTATCATTTGCACATCACCGCAGCGTATGAGGATGAGTTCAGAAATCGATTCCCGGCACGCATGCGCCAATCGGCATTTGCCCTTCTGGATGCTCTGTTCCCTTCATTCCGAGGTGAAGCTCCCGCCATCACATTCAATGCTCTCGCTGAGCAGTCACGGCTGCCGTCCGACCTGATTCAGCTTTATCTGCACGTGTTCCAGGCATCCGGACTGGTCGTCGCCGATTCCCGAAACCACACCTTTCATCTCGTGAAAGACCCGGCGACTGTTGACTTGGGGCGGCTGATCCATATGGTGGATTCCGGCGGTTCCGATGATGTGGATCGGAATCCGTCGAAAATCGAGATTCTCATTCGAGAGGCAATCACTCGGCAACTCGAAGGCATGCATCTTGACGATTACGACCAGTATCGAGTCGGGGGATGAGGGGTGATCGTGATCACGCTTGCGCTTGAAACATCCGTAAAACAAGGCAGCTGCTGTCTGCTGCACGATGGGCGACCAGTCGCAGAAAAGGTATTTTCCGAGACAGAAACGGCGTCTGAACTGCTCATCGCGACCATTCGCGACATGCTCGCCCGGAATGAACGGGGATTTGAGTCCATCGATCGAGTGGTGGTCGGTGTCGGTCCGGGATCGTTCACCGGGCTCAGAGTCGGCATGATCGCTGCAAAACTGATCGCGTACTTTCTGGACAAACCCCTCCACCTGATTCCGTCTCTCGACGTGCTGGCAAGTGCTCAGTGTCACCAACCGATGCCGGTCATCACCATTCAGAATGCCTATCGGAAGGAAGTGTATTCGGCCTGTTACCGAACGACCCCTCGGCTGACTCGGATCAGCCCATACCAGGTTTGCGATGTGGGGCAGGTCCAGATTCCGGATGAGCCTTGCATTGTGACCGGAGACGGACTGGAATTGTATGAAGCGATCATCCGGAACAGGCTGGGCGATCGTTGCTTGCTGGCACACAAGGCGGAATGGATTCCACGGGCAGCATGCGCCGACAGACTCGCAGATCTTGGCGTTTATCCCGTCGTTAAACGACTCGAAATTTTTTCAGCGGTTCCGCAGTACATCCGTAAATCGGAGGCTGAAATCAAGTGGGATCTGAATCACCCCGTCGAATCGTGATTTCACCGGGCGATAGCCCCGATGCCGTGCGTGTGATTCTGGACGAATTCATCCGGATCATTCAAGCGGGAGGTTTGATTGTATTCCCGACCGAAACGAGCTATCTGCTGGGTGCGGACGGTCACAATGCGGAAGCGGTCGGGCGGCTGTTCCGTTCGAAGAATCGCCCGAGGAACATGCCGTTATCGATGGCATTTCACAACATCGAGAGTGCGAAGCGGTGGACACTCTGGGATGCCCGTGCTCACCGGCTCGCCGATCGATTCCTGCCCGGTCCGCTGACTCTGATCCTGCCGCTCAGGGCGGGAACCGGCCGGATTCACGGAATTCCGGATGACAACGTTGGAATTCGGGTTCCGGGATACCCGTTGCTTCTGGATCTGCTGTCCCGATTACACGTTCCGCTCACAGCGACTTCCGCCAATCTGCACGGTGCGCCGGAACCTTATGAGGTTGACCAGTGCGTGCGGGATGTCGACCTGATACTCGATGCCGGATGTCTTCCATCCACGCGAACATCGACGATCGTGTCCCTCTGCAAAGATCCACCGGTCATCCTGCGCGAAGGTGCGATCCCTTCCATGGCTATTTTCAAAGTGCTGACCGATGGGGCAGAGGCGTGATGCCTTCGCGCGCGGGTCACTGGTTCGCAAAGAACGGGATCAGTCGGATAATGTCGTTGTAGGTGACCAGCAGAGCGAAACAGATCAGGAGATAAAAGAACACGTTCTGAATCACGATCTGAGACTTGTCGCTGAGTGGTTTGCGGCGGATGCCTTCGAGGATCAGGAACAGGATGAGTCCGCCATCGAGAACCGGGATGGGGAGCAAGTTGATCAGCGCCAGATTCAGGCTGATGAATGCGGTCAGCATCATCAACTCGCGGTACCCGCTTTTTGCGGCCTCTCCGGCCATCGCGCCGATCATGAGGGGACCTCCGAGGTTTTTAACGGAAGCTTTGCGCATGATGAGCTGACCGAGGAGTTGGTACATTGACTTGGCGGTCTCGTAGTTATGCACCAGACTCATTCTCAGTGCAGACCCAACCCCGTACTGCACCAGTTTTCTGTCCGTCATGAAAGTGATTCCGATCAGATAGGTCTGAGCCGATTCATCGAAAAGCGGTGCGATCTCCATCTCCAGATGGTCCGAATGCCTCACGATTTCCAATCGAATCGGTTCCGTTTCGCTCTTTTTGACAATAGCCTGGAATTCCTCGATCGCTCCAAGATCAATTCCGTTGGCTCGGAGTATCCGATCATCTTTCATCAATCCGCTTTTTTCAGCCGGGTATCCCGCCCGTGCACTTCCGACAATAATCGGAGATGGCATCGCGATTCCGCCAAGAGGAAACTCACCGGAAGTCGGATCGCCCGGTTTGAATGTCAGATCCAGCGTTTCGTTCCCACGCTCGATGCCCACGGTCATTGCCTTGTCCGGATTCAGGAAGAGCGCCCGGAGTGCCGATTCCCAGGTCGTTACGGGTTGACCGTCGACCGCTCGAATCGTATCCCCCTTGCGCAGATCGCTCTGTGCCGCCGGTGAATCCGGCATGACCCATCCGATAGTCGGAACTGCGTCCTTGTAAGTGGGTTCATACATTCCGACCAATCCGAGGATAAAGGTGAAGAGAATCGCGACCACGACATTCATCAGTGAGCCGGCGACGATCACCAGAAACCGCTGGGGAATGGATTTTGAGGTCAATTCCTGGCCGGTCGGGAGGCTCTCCTCCCCATCGATCGTTTCGCCGGCCATCTTGACATATCCTCCGAACGGTATCATGGAAACCTGATAGTCCGTCTCTCCCCGCCGAAATCCGAACAGGCGAGGACCGAAACCCAGAGAAAAAACCTCGACTCGGATTCCAACCGATCGTGCGGCGATAAAATGACCCAATTCATGGACGAAAATCAGGAAGCCCAGGACGAGAAGAAAGGCGAAGATACTCAGCATAGTTGATCTTTCTAGCGAAACAGGTGAACGTTTTCTATAACCCAGTCGAACAGGCGGGAAATGCCGGATTCCGGTGACACTGCAGGTCTCCATCCAAAATCGGCATACGCTTTCCGAATGTCGCTCACGTAGACTTTCTGATCACCCGGCCGCCAGTCATCGAATGAGAATGGAAGGGGTTTCCCGAGGTTCGTTTCGATGAAACGGATGAACTCAAGAAGGGACAGGGTGCGATCCGGTCCGCCTCCGATGTTGTAGTAGCGTCCCGCAGTGCGATCCCGGTGTTCGTACGCAGCCAGAAACGCGTTGACCAGATCGTCGACATACAGCACGTCCCGAATCTGCTTCCCGTCGCCGTAAATCGTGATGGATCGGCCGAGAACCGCCTGAATGAGAAAAAAAGCGACCCAACCCTGATCCTCACAACCCATCTGCCGAGGGCCGTAAATGCATGACATCCGGAAAACGACCGACGGAATCGAAAAAATCCTGCAATAATCATGGACGTACTGATCGGCTCCCCCCTTTGAGCAGCCATAAGGGGAATAGAAATCGAGAGGAGTGGATTCCGGATTCCCATGCTTGAGATCGACATATTCCCAGCGGTTGTTCCGCTCGCAGATCGGCATGAAATCCATTTTCCCATATACTTTATTCGTCGATGTGAAGATGATCATGGGAGGCGTCGGTTGCTGACGTATGGCTTCGAGAACATTGAAAGTGCCGAGCAGATTGACTTCGAAGTCATGACGCGGATCCACAACCGATGTGGTGACTGCGACCTGGGCTGCCAGATGACAGACAAGTTGCGCACCTGCGAAGATATCACGAATCTCATCGATTTTCCGGATATCCCGGTGGTGAAATGTCAGGTCGCCCGGGATGGTTTTCAGCCACTCCAGATTGGATGGCGTGCCATTGCGGGATAGGTCATCGATGACGTGCACCTCATGTCCCATCCTGAGAAAACGCTCGGTAATATTGGATCCGATGAAACCGGCTCCTCCCGTTACAACTACCTTCATCTGACCTCCGTTCATCATGTAATCATCAGAATTGTTGTTCAATGAATCAGCACTTGTCTGGATCGGGCAAGTTCCAGTGCTGATGATGTGATTTTCTGCCCGGGCTTCAAGCGGAGTCGTCCACCGGCGCGAATCAGCTTCTCGATATCCTCGACGCAGATATACCGGTTCTCGCTCAGCCCGTCAGGTAACGGCTCCGGTATCACCATATCGGCGACATCACCGGAAGACAAATCCGCCGCATTGGCTTCGTCGGTGTCCAGATGCAGTTCCATCACCCCCGTCTCGGCAACCCTGACAATGACATCCTCGAACACACATGCGCGTCTGCCGAAGACTCGAGCGGCAATTCGGTCACCTGTCTTCAGATTCAAACGCGCTGCATCCTTCGTCGAGATGTGAAGGTGACGGGATGCAACGATCGTTCCGGTTGGTGTCACGACCGTTCCCCCGGGCCCGATAATCGTCAGTCCGGGAGTGCCCTCGATATCGCCGGAGAGTCGGACCGGAACCGTGATTCCGAGAGAAAATGAATCGCTCTTTGAGATCTCGATCTGGGTGTGAGGGCGTGCCGGACCCAATACCCGGACCCCTTTCAGTATCCCGTGCTCACTGGCGAGCGATACCCGTTCGACTGCAGCGAATTCGCCGGTCTGACTGAGCATTCGATCCACATGCAGTTCGCCGCCGAACAAGCTCAGAATATGGGATTGCGTGAGATGAACATGACGGGCTGAAACGCCGATGGGTGATTGAAATATGCGCGCTCCGCTCATGGAATCATCCTATCTCCGTATGCGAATGGTGTCCAGCGTTTTCATTTGCGCACGACAGCTTTGCCGACTATATTTGGCGCATGAAGACGACGGGACGCAAATACTACATCGAAACATTCGGATGCCAGATGAACGTTCATGATTCGGAGAAACTTGAGGATCTGCTCAGACAGCATCACGGGGAAATCACGCGGGATGAATCGGCAGCCGATGTGATTGTGCTCAATACATGCGCCGTCCGCGCAAAAGCCGAACAGAAAGTGTATTCGAGGCTGGGCCGACTCAGTCAGCTCAAACATCGACGTCCGGATCTGAAACTCGTGATCGCCGGTTGCATGGCTCAGGCCTGGGGCAGCCGGATTCTCGAACGCGCCCCCTGTGTCGATATCATCGTCGGCCCCGGATCACTTTTCCGAATCCCGGGACTGGTGAGCGAGATGCACGAAGAGGATGCGAAGGATGCCCGGCCGATCGTGGAGATCGAAGAACCGAACGCTTTTCTGGATATTGAGCCCCGCCATATCGGAAAACCCAGGACGCATCATGCCTGGATCACCGTCATGGAAGGGTGTGACAATTTCTGCTCGTACTGCGTCGTGCCGTATGTGCGAGGTCGAGAGCGAAGCCGGTGCGAGATGGACATCATCGAGGAAACCGAAAAACTGGTCGATCTCGGTGTGCGCGAAATCACGCTGCTGGGCCAGAATGTGAACTCGTACCGTGGTGAACTCGGATCTTTCGCAAACCTGCTCCGGATGCTGGATTCCATCGCAGGCCTCCTGAGAATCCGCTTCACCACCTCACATCCCAAGGATGTCAGTGAGGAGTTGATCGAAGCCATCGCCGGGTTGCCCAAGGTCTGTGAGTATCTTCATTTCCCTGCGCAATCGGGATCCGATTCCGTGTTGAGCCGGATGAAGCGGGGGTACTCTCGCGAGGACTACTTCGGCAAGGTTGCCTCGATCCGGAACCGTATCCCGGAAATTGCGTTGAGTTCGGATTTCATTGTCGGATTTCCGGGTGAAACGGAAGCGGATTTTGCCGATACACTCGATCTGGTCAACCGGGTACAATACGAATCAATCTTCGCATTCCATTATTCAGTCCGTCCGATGACCGCTGCCGCACGCTTTCCGGATGATGTCGCTCATGCGGATAAACTCGCGAGACTCGAACGTCTTATCGCCCTGCAACGCTCAATTTCTCTGGCCCTCAACAGTCAATCCATCGGGGCTGTTGTCGAGGTTTTAGTTGAAGGGGCTGCCAGACGGGGTGAGGGTAAATTGACCGGACGAACGCGTCAGAATCGTATCGTCAATTTTACCGGTGACGCACGAATATCAACACTGCAGGATGTGCGAATCGAGAGTGTCAGCCCGAACTGCCTCTATGGAACCTCGGTCGGATAACCGTCGACCGCGATTCGCCGTCAGCCGCACGACATGTTGCCAGGACGAGCGATGCCTGATTTGACTTTGCGTGTTCCGCGCACTAAAAATAAAATTGGCTGCATGGATCGGGTGAACCGGTTCTCGTAAGCATTCCTTCAAGCCGAAGGAACTCAGGGGCCAGGTCGGTAGCCAGGGAGGGGTCCATGAATTTCCAAGATCTTTCGCGTCGTATAGCTGAAGAATTTGGATTGAATGTGGAACAGGCGCGGCAGATTCTCAAGTTCATTTTCAACCAAATCGCTCAGGAAGTGGCGAACTGCGGTCGTGTGTATTTCCGGCGATTCGGAAGCTTCCACAAGGAACTCAAACCGGCACGCAAATATCGAGATCCTGTTACGGGTCAGATGAAACAGAGTCCCGAGGATCTGAGAGTCCGGTTCAGGGCATTCTTCAAATATTGATATCACGATCTCCCGGAGTGTTCTGCAAGCCTCTGTACGTGTATCTCAATTGAACGGGAAATAGACAAAGACCAGAATATCCCAGAGTGCATGGCTTACGATGGGCGCTATGATGGAACGCCGCCAGATGAACAGCACTCCCCAGAACAATCCACCGGTGAAGGCTGCGAGCAACAGAACGGGGTTCCGGGATGGAATGTGGACAGCCGCGTAAATCACGGTGCTCAGAATAAGGGCGGGCCATGGGGACAGTCTGCGTGTCAACTCCGCCTGAATCATCCCTCTCCAGAAAAGTTCCTCGCCCGGACCGATCGGGAAAAGCAGTGTGAGCGTAAGAAACCAAAGGGGATAGTGGCCTTTGAGTGTATAGATCGATCCGATCGCTTCCCCCCCGTGTGCGAAGAGGTGTCGGACGACGAGGTTTCCGGAATAGAAAATGACATACAGGACAACCGTCGCTATGATGCCGATCCCGATTTCGCGGATCCGGCATTCCCTGAGAATCGATCTGCGCGCCAGAGCGATGCTCAGAAGAGTGAGAATTGAGGTGGACACGATCATGGATGGCCAGAACGGCGTGGATGCGAATCCAAACATGTATAACCACAATCCCGCTGCGATTGCGATGGATACGATCAGTCCCGTGATGGAACGCGGGGCTGGTGTCGCGAGAATTGCGCGATGATAACGGTCGGAGTAGGAGAAGATTGTTGATAGCATGTTCGAAGATATCCCAGGGTTATGAATGCTCCGTCAGTCCTGTTCGGCGATTATAGTGCGGAAAGGTGCGGGATGCGAGCCTTCGGATACTATGCGGGGTGGCCAACGCGCTGTTTACTTTTCCCCGTGGAAAAATATAATGAAACCGAGGGATTGTCTGTCCTGATCCCTTATTCCGGAGGTTCTCATGCTTGTGAAAATGACAGTTAAAAACCTGACTCTGGATCCGATGACGAATATGCCGATCATTATTTTGAAAAATGAAAGCGGCGATCTGGTCGTCCCGATCTGGGTGGGTGTCTACGAGGCGAACGCGATCGCTCTGGAACTCGAGAAAATCCCTCCACTGCGCCCAATGACGCATGATCTGATCCGTAATATAATCAAACAACTCAATTCTGAGATCGAACGCGTGATCATCACGGACTTGAAAGAAGGAACCTATTACGCGGCTCTCGAGGTGAAAACGACAACGGAAACGATCATGGTCGACTGCCGACCTTCCGATGCGATCGCGATTGCACTTCGTTTTAATGCGACGATTTTTGTCGAACAGGAAGTGGTTGAGAAGAGTCGTGCCGCGGATCATGGAAGGGATCCCGATGAGGCAGAAAAACTGCAGGATTGGCTGAAGTCCTTGAAACCAGAGGATTTTGGGAAGTATTCCATGTGATGATTGCGGCGAAAGACGAGCGGATTGATGAAACAGACGCATGAATTCAGGAACATCCAGGGTTCGTTTTCTGTATTATTGGAGACCGTTGTCGGCATGCCAGATGATTTTGGAGGCATTACTTGAGAATTATACTCCCGGACGTAACATTGGCTCAGCATCTCGTCTCAAAAGGGATTATCTCAACCGAAGATCTCGAAGTAACACAAAAACAAGCAGATCGTTCGGGTCGCCCCGTCGAGGAACTGCTGCTTGAATACGGCCTCGTTTCGACACGGAAGTATGCCGAGGCGATATCCGAGTTTCTGTCGCTCGAATACATCGATCTGTCGGAGCGTACGATCGAGTTGATCAATGATCTCCCCATCTCAGTACGGTTCATCCGACAGTATCACTTCATTCCTCTGGAAATGACCGATACCGTGTTCCGGATCGTGGTCGCAAATCCTCTCGCCCTGAGTCTGTTCGACAATTTGACCCAGCATCTGAACCGGGAGATTTCGATCGCAGTGGCGGATGTCGCCGAGATCGATCGAAAGATCGAGGAGCTCTTCGGGGGCGGCGCATCGAGCATGAGGATGATCCTTGATGACATGAAAGAGGAAGATCTCGAAGTACTAGGCCGTGACGAAGATCAGGATGTGGAAGCTCTGCGTGACATGGCGAGCGAAGCTCCGGTGATCAAGATCGTCAATCTGCTTTTTTCACAAGCGGTCGAGGCCGGAGCCAGCGATATCCACATCGAACCTTTTGAGGGCGACCTGTCGATCCGGTTCCGAGTCGACGGAGTGTTACATGAGCAGGAAGCTCCGCCGAAAAAGTTCCAGTCTGCGATCATCTCCCGTGTGAAAATAATCAGCGGTTTGAACATCGCCGAGCACCGGTTGCCTCAGGATGGAAGAATCCGCCTTCGGATCTCCGGTCAGAAGATCGATGTGCGTGTATCGACGATACCGACACTGTATGGGGAAAGCGTGGTCATGCGGCTTCTGGATCGGTCCAGTATGTTCATCGATCTCGAATCGCTCGGTTTCCCTCGCGATATTTTCCAGTCATTCAACCAGCTCATCAAACATCCCCATGGCATGATTCTTGTCACCGGACCGACCGGATCAGGCAAGACGACAACCCTGTATGCCGCTCTGGATAAGATCAACCTGCCCGATAAAAAGATCATCACGGTCGAGGATCCGGTCGAGTATCAGCTCAAAGGGGTCAATCAGATACAGGCCAATGCGAAGATCGGACTGACATTCGCATCCGGTCTGCGTCACATCGTCCGACAGGATCCGGATGTCATCATGATCGGTGAGATTCGTGATCTCGAGACAGCAGAGATTGGTGTACAGGCAGCCTTGACCGGGCATCTCGTGTTCTCGACCGTTCACACCAACGATGCCTGCGGAGCCGTGACTCGGTTGCAGGATATGGGTGTGGAAAATTACCTGATCTCTTCTTGCCTCGACGGTGTGCTCGCGCAACGCCTCGTCCGGACAATCTGTCCGGATTGTAAAGCGCCGGTTCAGATCGATGCCGGTGCGCTTCGGGAGATGGACATCGAAGAAAAAACGACCGGGACTGTCACCGTATACCAGGGGAGGGGTTGCCGACGGTGCAACTCGACCGGGTACAGGGGCAGAATGGGAATTTATGAGCTGTTCGTTGTGAATGAGCAAATGAAGGATCTGATCTTGTCGAAAACCAGTGCCAACATCCTGAAGCGTGAATCGCGGAAAAACGGAATGAAAACCCTTCGGGAAGACGGGTGGTTGAAGGTGAAGGCCGGTTTGACGACGATCGAGGAAGTGATGCGGGTCACTCAGGAAGAGGAAGCTCTGTAATTCATGCCGACATTCACATACAAAGCGACGGATCGGAAGGGCATCGAGAAGAGTGGTTTTCTGGAGGCGGGCAACGAAGCACAGGTCGTCGTGAAACTGCGCGAAATGAACCTGTTCCCGCTGGCGGTGTCCGAATCACGGAGAACTGAAAAGCACCGTTCGATCCAGTTCGCGCCTCATTTCTTCCATCGAGTGAAGCATCGGGATGTACTGGACTTTACCTCCAAACTCAGCATCCTCATGGAAGCTGGAATCCAGCTCGACAGAAGCCTCGCGATCTCGGCAGATCTGACGGAAAACGAAAAGCTCCGCGACCTCGTTCGCGAAGTTCGTAAAAACGTTCAGGGCGGCAGTTCTTTCGGAGACTCATTGGCGAAGCATCCTCGGGTGTTCAACCGTCTGTACGTCAACATGGTTAAATCCGGCGAGGCTGGAGGTGTTCTCGAGACGATCCTTCAGCGGTTATCCGGCTTTCTTGAGAGCAGCCAGGCTTTGCGCGACGAGATTGTGTCTGCGAGTGTATACCCGGCGTTGCTGGTGTTTGTCGGAGGAGCGGTCGTTGTCATGATGGTCAGTTTCGTTCTCCCGAAGTTTACCGTCATCTTCACGAATATGGGCGCTGATCTTCCCCTCCCCACTCAGATGCTCGTCGGATTCACCGAGTTCATGAAAAAAGGCTGGTTGTTTATCCTGGCCGGCATCGCGCTGGCCGTGATCGGCATCCAGCAATACATTCGAACCGATGAGGGGCGAATGCGCTGGGATCGCATCAAACTCAGATTGCCGCTCGTCGGCGCACTCGTTCAGAAGATCGAAGTTGCCCGCTTCGCGCGCACGATGGGGACGCTGGTGCGTTCCGGAGTGCCGATTCTGCAGGCTCTGTCGATCGTGAAGGAAACCCTGACAAATGAAGTGATCGCCTCGTCGCTCATCGGTGTGTATGGGCGACTCAAGGAAGGGGGCGGACTCGCCAATCCTCTCAAGGATACCGGTTGCTTTCCTCCGCTGGCTGTTCACATGATCGCGGTCGGCGAAGAAACAGGATCGTTCGAGTCCATGCTGATCAAAGTCGCCGACACCTATGAAAACGAAGTCCGGGTTGCCGTCAAGCGTACCATGTCGATGATCGAACCACTCCTGATACTTCTGATGGGTCTGGTCATCGGTTTCATTGTCGTTTCGATGTTGCTGGCCGTCTTCAGCATATCGGATATGCCGCTTTGAGAATTACCCTGAAACAGAGGAGATCGTTCAGTGAAAAAAGACCATTGGCTTGATAAGCGGTACGATGAGCGTGGATTCACACTCGTTGAGATCATGGTCGTCGTTGTCATCATCGGATTGATCGCCGGTCTGGTCGGGCCCCGGATTTTCGGCCGACTCGAACAGGCCAAGGTAAAAACCGCCACAACCCAGATGAATCAACTCAAGACAACGCTCGCCACCTACCGGCTGGATGTCGGTCGTTACCCCAACAGCTTGGACTGTTTGATCAATTCGTGTGATGAGGGGTGGGCCGGACCCTATCTGGACGGCGATCAGCTCCCTCTGGATCCATGGCGCAACGAATACGTCTATCAGGCCGGTGACTCGGGAAAATCCTTCACTCTGACGTCCTCAGCTGGCGGTGGTGACCCGATCGTGGTGAAAGGTTCATGAGTCGATCCGGACGCCTGAACTCGACCGACGGATACACCCTCGTCGAAATGCTGGTCGTGCTTGTCATCGTTGGATTCATCGCGATGATTGCAGGACCGAAAATCGGAAAGGGGTTCCAGGGTGCCGAGTTGAAGACGAGCGTCCGGCAGTTCGCCGCGATCCTGCGAGCGGCTCGCAATACCGCCATCACCCAACGAGCGATCATCGGCGGAGTCATCGAAATCAATGGTCCGCATTATGCCTTTCGCCTGATACGCTCTCAATCCGAATACTCGGATCTCGGGCGAATCCCAGAACAGGATTCTCCGGATACATCTTCAGATAGCAACCCTGCACTGCCCGAAATATTGACGGAATCATATTCTCTGCCGGATGATATCATTTTTTCGGATTTCCAGCCGATCGGAGGTCAAGCCTTCCAGTCGGATCTCGGATTGATCGAGTTCTTTCCGAAAGGAAACTCGACCGGCGGCATTTTCATCATCAGTCATCAATCCGGCGCCGGATACGCCGTCATGATCGACCGGGTCACGGGTCGCATAACAATCGAGAGCGTTTCATGAGGCTACGGTACCGCGAGCATCATTCAGATTCAGGCTTTACGCTGCTCGAAGTCATGGTCGCCCTCGCAATCCTGGCGCTCGCCGTCAGTTCCGTTATGAGTATCTTCTCGAGCGCGCTCGCCGGTATCTCGAAATCGGATCTTCACTCGGACGGAATGCTCATCGCCCGAAATGTGCTCGAAACCCACCTCCTCAAACCCGATCTCAAGGAGGGGGAATACTCCGGTTCCGAAAAAGATCTGTATGAATGGTCGGTCCTGGTCGCCCCGCGAAGCTTCGTGTCTCAAGAAGGAGAATCCTTGTCGGATGGCGAACCGCTTTCGATTGACTGGATCCAGGAGAAATCGGCACTCAAGATGTATGAACTGGTCGTGAGGGTTTCATGGCCCCATGCAGCATATCCCGGCACGGTGACATTAACCACGCTACAGGCTCGGATCGAACCCGAATCGCTTACGGAAGAAGAGCCGGCAAAATGACCCGACGGGTTTCTTTTGAATCGAAAGGTTTTACCCTCCTGGAAGTGGTCCTTGCCGTTACGATCTTATCCCTCATTACTCTCGGGATCGCTTCAGGTCTCGCAGCGGGTCTCAAAGCATGGGAGTCGGGTGAACAGAAGATGTCTCGCTTTCAGACCAAACGAATCGTGGCGGAACGCCTCATCCGCGAAGTGTCCGGAGCGATCAATCTGCGCGGAAAATTGGAATCGGAAGAGTTCGCGCGGACGATTTTCAACGGGGATTCGGACTCGCTGTCGTTCGTGACGACATCCGACCCGGTCACATCACCGGGAACACTGACTGGAATCAAAGAAATCGCAATCTCTGTCAATGGCTCGGAAGGACTCACACTCCGGGAGTCACTCTTCTCAAATAAAGATTTTTTCTCCGGTTCCCGAGGCGTCGCATATTCTTTGGACCCCAATATCTCGGGGATCCGCTTCCGATATCTGTATATACCGCTCGAGAGACCGGATCCAGAGGAACCCGGATCGGAGGAGACCTCCGAAGAATGGCTCGATACCTGGGGACCGGATCATATCCAGTTGGAGGAAACCGTCGAGGAGACGGAGGAGGGCGCGAGGGTCAGGGAAAAACACATCAATGTGAACCTGCCGGTAGCCGTCGAGATTACGCTGACGGAAGTCGATGAAACGAATGGGAAAACGAGTGAGTGGGAACCGATTCTCATCCCGTTGAAGGAATCGAGGGTCATCGGGGTGTCGACGAAAAGGCGTGTCAGATGATTCGATCGATCCGCCGGTTGACACATCGAGAGAGCCGCGAGGGGGGTATCGCACTGCTGCTCGTTCTGTTTATCGTGGCTTTGCTCACCATTATCGCCGCCGAGTTCGCATTCACAACCCGAATGGAAATGACATCGGCGATGAACTTCAAAGAAGATGTCGAAGGCAGTTATTATGCCTTTGCGGGATTCCAGTATGCACTGACCGAAGTCATCAGTAACTACGATTCAAACTATCTCGACCCCGGCGGCCAGGTCGGTTTCTTCCGGAACTGGTATCACAACCCGGAAGGCCTCGCGATCGAAAGCCAGGGCGGCGAAGAACAGAAGGTCGATTGGCCTCCGATTCCCACACGGACGGGGATCCAGTTGAAGAATGGGCGGTTCGATTACAGGATCTATGACGAGGAAGGTCGACTGAACCTGAACTATCTGGATCTGAAAGGGAGAAGCGGTGATAAATCGAATCGCGACATTTTCAGACAATTATTAGTTGATTCCGGTGTTGAAGATGGAGAACAAGCGGATATAATTGTAGATTCGTTGATTGACTGGATCGACACGAATGATCTGCACATGATCAACGGAGCGGAAGACGAGTGGTATCAGCAACACTACCAGGAGCAAGGATTTGCCGAACCGTATCACTGCAAAAATGGAAAACTCAGCTCGATCGAAGAAATGCTCATGGTGCGCGGCATGACGCCCGCCATCCTCTTCGGGTCGAACTCTGTATACGCCCGAGGGAACACGGATGATCAGGTCTATTCGGGGATCAGCCAGTACATCACAGTGTACGGTCTGCACCGAACCGTCAACCCCAACACGGCGCCCCCCGTTTTGCTGAGAATTCTGGATCCGGAGAATGCGGACAAGCAGATCGAAGAAAGAGCGGATCTGAAAAAAAACCGGAAGCGGGCTTCCCGAACATTCCGGATTGAAGTGATTGGACGTCATGAGGGCAGTAAAGTGGCTCATACACTGGTGGGCATCGTTCGGAGAAGCAGCCGGAAGGAAACCGGGGGTGGCGCCGAAATACTCTACTGGAACGATGATTCTCCGCAGTTGTCCGAGGGTCAAATTACTCAGACTGAAATAACGGAAGTCATTCGGGAAACGACTCGACAATGAACCTAACGGCCTCATCAGGAGCATCACTCGCATGATTCTGGCATCACTCGGTGTCTTTCTGGATGGCAACACCCTGGCCGTCTACGCCACTCGGAGGAAATTCGGCTCCAAACCGTTCTCCGCCGGAGAAGTTTTCACCCTTGGATCCGATCCCTTTCTGACAGCCGAAAGTCCGCAGGAGGTTGCCGGCTTTCTGCGGCAGTTCTGTGACCGATACACCATTAAACCCACCAGCATGACCTTCGGAGTAAGTCGTTCCAAATACTTCTGGAGTCTTGTCGAGATGCCCCCGGTCAGTCGGCAGGATCTGTTCAAGTTGTTCCAATATGAAGTCGAAATGCACGTGCCTGCCTCATCCGATGCCATCGTATATGATGTCAAACCGCTGGAATCGACGGATACCGCGAACTCGCGAGTCACGCTCGTCAGCACCTCGAAACAGATTGTGGAACGACTGTCCGGTATCGCATCCGAGACAGGTTTCCAACTCCATCTGATCGAACCGGCTATGGCAGCGATTCAGCGGATCGTGCTCGCATCCGGTCAGGGGTCTGACGGTACGAGTGCGATACTGATACAAAACGGGACTCGATGCGAACTGGGCATCCTGAAATCAGGTGCACTCGTCGCTCTTCGCGTGATGACCTGCGGAGGAGATGATCCCGACGAACAGAAGCACGTGATCGATGAATGCCGCCTGGCGCTGTTGAGCCTGAATGCCAACGCATCATTCCAATCCTGCTCGCATCTGTTTCTTGCGGGTGATTTTTCGCAGGAGTGGAAACAACGAATCAAGGAATTGTGGCCGGAAACTGATGTTTCGGATCTCCGAGATACCGAATCGACCCCCATCGCATGTCAAGCAGGTCCGCTACTTTGCGCGAGAGGTCATTCACTGGCACAATCCAGTGATCCAGCCGATCTTCTCAATCTGCTGCCGCCTGATCGTCGCCCGGTTCATCGACATACCGGACTCGTGCTGACCGGCGTTTTTACCGGTGTCCTGCTTGCATCCTCACTGCTGATGATGGCGAACAGTTTCTGGAACACGCAATATGAATCCACCAAAATCTCTCGCCAGATCGGTACAATGGAAGGCCGTGTTCAGGAGATTCTGGATATCAATAAGCAATACAGCGCGGTTCGGAAAGAGTTTGAGTTTCTCCGTTCAATCTCACGCGATTACCCCTCGCAACTCGAAATCCTCAGGGAGATCACGCGAGTGATGCCGGCAACGGATACGGAAGCATTTAAAAAAGTGTGGCTTGAATCATACGCGAGAAATGAAGCGCAAATCACTCTTGTGGGACAATCCGAGTCTCCGGAAGGACTCATCACAATCCTGGAAGATTCGGATTACTTCGAGAAAGTCCGATTTGATGGTAATGTCGCCGGGCAGAAATTCACCATCAAGGCCATGCTCTCACGGATCTCTCGACAGGACATTCGGAACGCTGAGGAGTCCGAGACCGGGCGCGATGATTCGGACTCGGAGACAAAACCGGGAACAGATCCCGGGGATTCCTCGGACAAAACGTCAGTCCCGGCCAACGGTAAGAATGAAAACGGCAAAGAGCGTGACAAAGCGAAACCGGGTACTCGGGAGGATTCTCCAGGCTCGGATTCGCATTCCCGCGGACCTGCATTCCCTCGAGAACCGGCGAGAACTGCTCCAATGGATTCCGCGACACAACAAGACAGCGATGCTTCTTCTCCGGAATCGGCTCCGGCAGCTCCCGAAGAGAAAAGCCCGGAGGATATCGAGAAGATGAAGAACAATCTTTTCGAGTTCATCAAGAAACACAAAGAAGAAGGTAATGTCGTGGAGCGAGATCGAAGTGCGGTGGAACCGGACTCCGAGGAAGCCGCGGCGAATTTCCTGGAGTTTCTGAAATCGGCCGCGAATGAACAGAATACCGAGCAACACGATAGTAGTGAAGGAAACTAGGGCGTATATGGGTATCTGGGATCTGATCTATCGCAAACGGTCGCTGCGGGAGCAACGATTCATCGGAACTGCTTCGGTAGTCGGACTGACCGTGTTGATCATCAACTTCATCGTGTTTCCGATATGGGATCGATATCAATCGTACAGAGATGACGTGACGACGCAGTCCGCGCTCCTGAAACGCTATCAGAACCTCATTAACACGTCTGATAAGGCACGCGAAAAGTTGTTCCAGACGCGGCAGATGGCGAACTCGATTTCCGGGGTGCTGCTCAATGGGACAACCGGCGATCTCGCAAGCGCTGAACTACAGGGACTTCTGAAAAATATCGCATCACGGGCGAATATAACCTTTTCGAGCATCAAACCGAATAAAGGCACTTCAAAGGACGGGTTTTATGAAGTCAGCCTGACGATTCCATTCTCTGCTTCGATCAAGCAGATCCAGCAATTCTTGTTCGAGATCGATCAGGCACCTCAGTTGCTCTATGTCAAGCTGTTTCAGATAAAAAGCCAGAGGAAAGACAAGGGCAATCTGAGTGTCGAACTCGAGATCGCGGCATACATCCGTGATAGCGAAACGACGTCGGACGCGACGAAAAAAACCGAGACCAGCTCAAAGACAGGATCAGAGGATTCTAATGAACTCTAGAAAACTCAAGAACGGAAGCGACTCGATCGCACGATACCGCCGGAACATTCGTTACGGATGGATGGTTTCATGCAAGGAGGACTGGATGCGCCGATTCATGCTTTGCCTTCTATTCAGCTTCACACTCATCTGCATGACCGGATGTCATCACTTCTTCGGCGGTAAGCAGGAGGTGGACACTTCGGATGTGGAGCCAACGACAGAACCGGATACCATCGCCGACACTCCAACACCGACATCGACTCCGACTTACCAGTTGTCGTCTGGTTCCATTGCGAGCGATGCAACACCGATCCCGACCGAGGAACCGGCTTCAACGCCAACCTTTTCACCCCGCGATATGGAACTCGTGCAGATTAACTTCGAGGATGCTTCGCTCCGCGAGATTCTCGTATATCTCACGGAATTGACCGGGTGGGATTATCTCATCAGCCCGGAAATCGGTGCAGGATCCGTGACCCTTCGTACGTCCAATCCGATTCGCAGAGGAGATGTAGAGAAGGTTCTTTATTCGATACTGGATATGAACAATCTCGCGGTTGTCGATGGACCCATGACGTCGGAAGGCCGGCCGGCCTTTAAGAAAATCATTCCGAAACCCGATGCGAAACATAGTCCAATCCTGACCAGAAGAGGGCAAAGTCTGTCTCAGATTCCGCAGGAAGATGTCATGGTCACGCAGATCATCACTCTCCAGTTCGTTTCTCCGGATGAAATCCTCAATTCCATCAGACCCCTCATTTCCCCGGATGCCACGATCATTACGCATCCGGGTGCAGGACTGCTCATCATCACCGACACATCATCCAACATCCGTAGAATTCTCGATATCGTCCAGTTGCTCGATCAGGACACCGCACTTCTCGAACTCGAGATTTTCAAAATCCAATATGCGGATGTCCAAGACATTGTCTCCGTTCTCGATCGGGTTCTCGCTTCCCGTGTGTCCATCAGCACGTCTTCCGGTGGTGTGAGTCCTGCGCAATCCGGGTCAGGGCAGAAACAACCGCGAAAGCCGCAGCCGGCGACAGGTGGCGGCAAGGAAAGCGGGTCGGGGGCGATCATGATCCCCGATTCCCGTTCCAATTCATTGATCGTGTTCGCTCTGAGGAAGGACCTTGAGTTCATCCGTGAGATTATTTCGATCCTGGACGTCGATATCTATATTACGCGTAAAGCTTACATTTACTATGTGGAGAATGCGAAGGCATCGGATCTGGCCAATCTTCTGGCGGCAGTTTATTCGGGGCAGGATACCCAGAAATCCACACGGCGCCCGGCCACCCAGAGCGGGAAACCCGCGCCCCAGACTCAATCTGGGCAGACTGCTCCGTCACTCGGAGGTGCAGCGGAAGTCGAGGGAGAGGTCAGCATCGTTGCGGATGAGCGAACCAATGCGTTGATCATCGTCACCGCTCCGATCAATTATCCGCACATTGTCGACACCATTAAAAAACTCGATACGATGCCGAAGCAGGTGCTGATCGAAGTCTTGATTGCGGATGTGACTCTCGACGAAGGTTCGGAACTCGGAATTTCATGGGATCTCCGCAATCAGGGTGATGTGGATGTCGGGGGAGAAACCTATTACTTCGATGGCACGGCGAGCCAGACCGTCGGGGGACCCGGGAGCGGTTTCGTCTATGAATTGTTCGAGGCGAGTCGCTTCAAAGCGCTGCTTTCTGCCAAAGCAAACGAAAACAAACTCGAAATTCTGTCAAGCCCACACATTGTCGTTGCAAACAATACGGAAGCGACGATCGATGTCGGATCCGACGTCCCGGTTGTCACCTCGGAAACAGACGATGGACTCGACTCAACCGGGCAACGCCGTTACAACCGGACAATCGAATATCGAAGCACGGGAATCCTCCTTAAATGTACACCTCACATCAACTCCGCCAAGCTGGTCAATATGGAAATCTCGCAGGAGGTGTCCAATATCTCCGAAACTGCTCTCGAGGGAATCAACTCTCCGGTGATTGAAAAGCGCAAAGCGACCACGACCGTCATGGTGCCGGACTCGCAGACGTTGGTGATCGGAGGATTGATTCAGAGAACCCAGAATCCATCTCGCGAAGGAGTGCCTTGGTTTTACAAGATTCCCATCCTCAAATACTTCTTCGGCAAACATAAGTTCACGGAAAGAGCGTCCGAATTGCTGATTTTTCTCACTCCGAGGGTCATATCGAGCCCGGAAGAGATGACCGACATTTCGGATAAACTCAGAGACAAGATCGATATCGATCGCAGTTTCTATGAAGACTTCATCGGGATTGAACGTCATTAACAGGGGAGATCGGGATATGAGGGCTAACACACATCGATCGCATGCATCAATTTCGATGCTCGCACTGTTTGTTCTCGGCGCATGCCTGCTGCTCCAGTCTTGTGATGCTCCGGATCCTACAGGCCCGGCTGCAACAGCCAGAATGACGCTGACAGCAACAGATGTGCAGATTCCGGCCGACGGAAGTTCTTCAACCTTGATCACCGCCTATGTTAAAAATCCGCAGGGGAATCCGGCCGATGGGCCGATCTACTGGACGACGACCTGTGGATCGCTCGATAAATCCAGTGAAACGATGAGCGATGGCGTTGCTTCAGTCACACTGACCGCACCGAACTATGGATGCACGGCGGTCGTGACGGCGGATGCGGTTCATGTCAAGAAGGACATTGCTATTACCTGCTACTCGATCGACGCGGTCGAAATCGAAGTATGGGCGAATCCCAGCAGCATCCCTGCAGACGGATACTCGATCTCAACGATCACTGCCCGTATCGAGGATGAGCGGGACCTGCCGGTGCCGGATGGCACGAATGTCATTTTCTCCACCACCGGAGGCACACTGTCCGCCGTATCCGCTTCGACTCTCGCCGGCAGGGCTTCGGTCAATCTGACGAGTGAGACGGTGCCGAAAGATGCACGTATCTCCGCAACAGTCGGAACCCGGTCGGATTACTGCGAGGTTTATTTCTACTCGACCGCCGTTGGTCGCCTCGAGTTGAGGGCCAATCCAAGTTCCAACATTCCATCCGATGGATCCAGTTCATCCATCATCACCGCAACGGTCTATGACGTGAATGGGAATCTCATGGAAGACGGCACAACCGTGTTCTTTGCATCGACCTGGGGTCAACTCAGCGCAACGTCCTCGACCACTTCACGCGGTGTTGCAACAGTGACGCTCCGAAGCCTGTATGATTCTTCGACGGACCATACCGCTCGGGTGACGTCAGTGAGCGGTGATCGATCCGCATCCGTCAACGTGGGTTTTTCACGATACAGCGGTACTCCTCAGACTCCCGCCAACACCGCCGTCCCATCGTCGACCCCGACGCCTCAACCCACGTCCGCATCGTCCCATACACCGACACCGGTGCCGTCCCGGACCGCTACTCCGACTCCGACGATCTCGCCTTCCCCGACAGTCTCACCAACCTTCACGCCTCTGGCGCGCATTCCGGATTGGTACGTCCGAGAGTCTGTTAGTGGGTCATGACGGTTATGGGATGAGTGACCACGGATGAATCGTACAAGTGGAATCATCCGGCACTGATCGCGCGCTACTCAACTGGAAAAAAAAAACCCCCGACATCAGTCGGGGGTTTCCTTTGTCTTCCGATGATTGATCAGGTCAGGATGTTACTCCCAGGAAATCGGACAGAAATCATAATTGCCCAGAAGCGCAACGGCGGAGGCATCGACAAACGCCGCCCAGAAACGGGTGTTCGAACCGGAACCGGCGCCGCTCGGCCACGGGAACTCGAAAATGACTTCATAGTTCCGGTAACCGGTCGGCAGATTTCGTGTCTCGAAGTCCAGTGTCTGCTGCCATGTTGGCCAGAAGAAGAACATGCCGTAGGTTTCCAGGAGGATGTACATATCGGGTGTGACCGCCGGACCCGGGTTCCAGGACTTGACCGTCAGCTTCAGATTATCACCTGCATGAAAAATCGGTTGATTCAGATCAATATCAACTCCAGGTGCATTGGTCGAGATTCCAAACCAGTTCAGAATCCGGCTCATGAGTTGCTGACGATTGTTCGGGTTGCCGGCGTCGGTGGTGATGCCATGCAGCGGAACGCTGAGGTAGCAGAGTCTGTATTCGCCTTGATACAAGTGCCCGCAAACTCCATTCGTCAGGACATCATCGGCTGTGTCTTCTTCACAGCCTGAATCTGCCGGGAGTGCAGGATTGTCGCAGTCATGCAGACCGGCCTGCATAATCGGGATCGCGGAAGGTTGGATCGTGTATTCATCCGGCCACCACAAGAATCGGGAGGCAGTCGAGAACGGATCGGTGAATGTGAACGACATGCCGTTCAGTATTCCACCGGCGGTACCTGTCGCATCAAAGAAATACTCATCCTGTTCGACACCCGCGACCTTCAGGTAATCGTAACAGAAGGATCCCGGCTCGAAATCCTTGTAATCCGAGCCACTGGCATAGCTGTATTGGCTGTAAATGAACTCGTGGCTCGACATGAGCAGATCTCCGCCCATATCGAGGAAATCCTTGAGTTCTTCCAGGACAGCGCCCGTCGGAGCGTTGGCGGATTCCTTGCCGTCTTCCCAGATGACGAGATCATAGAGAGTCATGATCTCGGCGGAGGGATATCCAAGGGAGAGTACTTCCCAGGTGTTGTAGGAAATGGGGATCTGATCGAGAGCTTCCTCGAAGAAGACTTCGATCGTCTGCGCGACACCCTTGCGCGTTGCATCATCATCGACGATCAGAATCCGATTCGGGTTGACAGGGATTGGCAATGCGAGAGCATCGCTGGTGTAGGTTCCCGATGTGGCGGTCAGCGCGAAGGGTTCGATGGTGCTTTCAGTGCCCGTCGTATGATAACGGAAGAGGTTCGACGCATTGGTGTTTGTCCCGCCGTTCTTCGCAACAAGACCGAAATTGCTCGATCCCGAGTCGATGGTCACGTTGGGATTGACCGTGGTGAGTGTGCCGACGACATTCGAGGCATCCTTGCTGGCGACGTTCTTCAGACTGACTTCAACATCGAAGGTGTTGTTGCCCAGCGGATAGACTGTGTACTTGTCAACGATGATCGTCGGGTTCATGAAAGCGGAGAACGACATCGTCTCCCCACGATTCGACACATTGAACACGGCGACATTGGAGGGGAGATTATACCCATCCGAATTGGGATTGGTGTTCCAGTCGAAGGATGTGTATCCGAGATCGAGACCGAATCCTGCGTCTGCCAGGTCGCCGGATGTGCTGAGTTTGGCATCTTCGATCGTGCAGAACCAGTGTGCAGCGTTCCCGCTGTTGGATCCGTTCATGTTTCGGTCGACATGATAAATCAGCAATCCACCGAGGAATCGGGCAGGCAGGTGATCGAAGTTCAGCGTGTGGTTCACCCAACGATTCTCGATGAGGAAGAATTCTTTCGGATCGTTGTTGATAATGAGTTTATAGCTGGAGTTTGACTGGTGAGTCTGGATCGCGTCGATGTTGTAAACGCCATCCGAACTGATGACAGTGGGCGTGATCCATCCGAGCGTCTCTTTGCACACCGAGCAGGGATGAGCCGGTTTGCTTCCATACGGATTTCCGAGGCTCGAACCTTCGGCCATCAGGCACCATTTGCCAACCGGTGTCGGCTTGGATGTGTATTCAGTGTCGTACTCGTCCGGAAGGCCCAGAACATGCCCGTGCTCATGGCAGATCGTTCCGATCGTTTCCATCATAGAACCTGCACGGAGTTCCGGCTGGATCGAGTAGCGGCTGATCGTGACTCCATCGAATTCGAGTTCCTCGAATGCGCTGACATGCGACCAGATGCTCTGAGGACTCCCGCCTTCACCGCCGATGCCCTGATGAATGACGACCAAACCGTCGACATCTCCATCTCCATCGTTATCGAACTGAGACCAGTCCATTCCGTCGGCTTCCGCGGCGATGGCCGCTTCGCGGGCGAGTTCGGCCGCGCCGCCTCCGAAACCGTAATTGTTCTGATGATAGTGTTCATACGGATAGGCTGCGGTGAACCATCCCTTCACCGTTCCATCGATATCGAACTGGCCGTAGGATGCTTCACGGTAAAAATCGCGCATACTGCCGGTTGTGTATGTCCCGATGGTGAATAACTGCTCAGACCATGTCCCGACCGGAATCGTCGGTGCGACATCGCTGGCGTGAATGAAAACGACCGGGAATCTCCATGTGCCACGGAGCGTTCCTTTCGGGCGCATGGGAGCAGGTGTCGTCTGCTCGACAGGCACCGGCAACCCGGATTCGTAGAAAATCATGGTTTCCGGATCGTATGTTCCCGGGATCGGCGGAGCGGCCTGACCGATACTGCCGGAACATAAAATTCCCAGCAGAACGATCGACGTTGCAATGAACGTTCGATGAAAACACGACATGAAATACATCCTCCATTCTAGGTTATTGAACTCACGAAACGCGCATTTCGAGAGTAATTCACTCGCCAAAGACACCCTTTATATTCTATGAATATTGGCTGTCCGATGCAATGAAGACGCCAAAGATCATGCGTATACCGACAGGATGCGAGGCGCTTCACCAGCCAATACGTTCGAGAGGAATCATATGTTTCAGAAGAACCCGCGGGGTCTGGGCGTCGATATCGGCGGCACGAGTATTCGGGCTGCCGGTGTCACTCGGGAGGGGATCGGATCCGAAATCTTGCGGATCGAGACACACCGGGTGTTGTCACCGTCGGATCTGATCCAATTCATATCGGAGTGCATCGGCGTGATTGAGTCGAACGGGAGTATCTCCGCTGTAGGTGTCGGTGTTCCCGGACCCTACAATGTTCATTCCGGCTTACTGAGTGAATTGCCGAACATAAAGGGTTGGGCGGATTTCCCGCTTCAGAAAGCCCTCCAGAATGCATTCCCCTCCCTCACTGTTTCGGTTATCAATGACGCCGACGCCGCAGCTTATGGCGAGTCTTGTTTCGGGGTCGTTCGGGGGGAACCCAATTTCGCATTGCTGACTCTCGGAACAGGACTCGGTTCATCTTTCTTTCTGGGCGGCAGGCATTACATCGGTCCGGGAGGGTATTCAGCCGAATTGGGCCATATCCCGATCGCGCTGTCGGGGCCGATATGCGGCTGCGGCGTTCGCGGCCATGTCGAATCATTTCTTTCTAGCCGTCAGATCGCCTCATGGATTCAGAAAAAGGTACGTGCAGGATTTCGTACGACGTTGCCCCTCAACAGTTACTCTCATGGAGAAGCCCGATTTGACCGGATCATCGAATGTGCTCGGGATCAGGATCAACTGGCCCGTCTGGCACTGAATCGCTACGCGCTCTTTCTGGGAAGAACACTGGCTGTTGTTGCCAGCATTTTCAACATGCAGATCACCGTATTGGCCGGAGGCATCGCTTTTGCGTGGGATTTATTTCGAGAAACGAGTATTCGGGAGATGCAACGATGCTGTTTTCCCGATCAGGGACGGATGACCGTCGTTCAATCCACCCTTGGCGAGACAGCGGGAATTCTTGGAGCAGCCACCTATGCACTTGCGAGCCATTCTCCCGATGGCCCGGATTTCCTTTTTACATGAGCTTTCCGTATACTCCCTAAGTTGGAAAGGGGGGATCGTGAGACGATTACTGAATAAGCAATCGGGCGACAGCAAGGCAATGAGTATTTTCCTTTTAGCTATTGCCCTGGTCATTCTATTGTGTTTCTGGAAAATCGGACTGCCGTATCTCAGCTATATGCGGCTGTCGACATTTGTGACCGAGACGGTCAATTATGATCGTCAGAATTATGTCCTGGACGCCAACATGATGCGAAGCATGGTGGATCGCGTCTACAATCAGGCGCTTGAGTTGAATCTACCGATTTCCGAAAAGAGCATACAGATCGAACGTGAGGATGAACGGGCGGTGATGTCCATCGACTATATTCAGCCGGTTGACATGATCCTCTTCCAGTTCAACATGAAAATGTCGATCAAACGAGTCTCTGAAGGAATCGGTTTCTAGATCGAGTGATTATCAACTAACCCCCGATATATCCTGAACAATCGAGTTGCGGTTGATCGTGAGACTGATCCCGATCGGGAATGTGATCGTCTCATTGATATGTCCGAACATCGGATAACTGAATACCGGAGTCCTGGACTGGCCAAACAGTTCCCGGATGATGTCCGGGATGTCCAGAGTTGGTTCTGGATCGTCAGACCGCTGCGTACACCCCGTCAGAGACCCCATGACGATGGCTTTCGTGGTGGAAAACCAGCCGGCTTGCAGCAAATGGTTCATCAATCGATCGATCCGGTAGGGTGCCTCGTTGACTTCCTCGATGAAGATGACCTGATTCCGACACGATGAGTGATAGGGCGTACCGCAAAGAGAACTCAGGATACTGAGACATCCACCAAAGGAAGTCCCGGAAAGGGATGTGTGCTGCGGCAGCGGAGAATGAATCGTTTCGATCTGGCCGGGCCAGGTCAACGAACCCTCGAAACCGAACAGTTGCTGTTTGAGGTGTGCGAGAGTGAACGGAGTCATTTGATCGCCGGCGAGGACCGGTCCGTGGAAAGTAACGACTCCACTGAGAGTGAAAAACGCACTCAGGAGCGCGGTGACATCGCTGAAGCCGACCAGAATTTTGGGATGAGTGCGCATGAGCGAGTAATCGATTCGAGAGAGCAGCCGCGGTGATCCATATCCTCCCCGGGCACAGAAGATGGCGCGGATCGAGTCGTCCATGATTGCGGAGTGGAGGTCATCGATTCGCTGAGAGTCATTCCCGGCCAGATACCCGTGACGGAGGTAGTTTCCGGGTGAAACGACAGGAGACAGTCCGAGATCCCTGAGAAAGCGAACCCCCCGATCGAGTTTCCTCGGATCGGGGGGGCTGGCAGGCGCTGCGATGTACACCCTGTCGCCTGCCCGCAGTTTTTCAGGACGAATGAAACTCACTCGAGTGAATCACGTATTCGATCTGACGTAGTTACGACCGGCATCGATGGCTTTCTGATTCAGTTCGAGCAGGGATGCTTTTTTCAGCATGCTCTGTAAGGCCATCATCACCGTCTTCATATCGATCAGTTTGGTGCGTTCCAGATAGGCTCCCAGAATGACCATGTTCTGAACCTTGAGCGAACCGGCTTGCGTGGCAAGTTCGGTTGCCGGTACAGAAAGGATCTCGATATCGGAACGTGACGATGGAATGTCGATCATCGATGAATTCCGTATCAGTAATCCTCCGGGAATCAGTTCCTTCTCGAACTTCACCTGAGATGGTTTGTTCATGGCGATACAGACGGTTGATGAGGAGACCAGGGGGGAACCGATCGGTGCATCATTGATGCTGATATGGCAATGGGCAGTACCGCCACGCATTTCCGGACCATATGAGGGCAACCATGCGACATTGTAATCTTCCAGCATTCCGCAGCCGGCAAGGAGAATACCGAGGGTCAGAACACCCTGTCCGCCAAATCCTGCGATCTTGATCCGCGGATTCCGGTGAGCCGGCAGCAGTCTGGAGCGATCTGCCCGTGCTTTGATTTCAACATTCTCGAGATCGAGTTGTTTCAGGATCGATGCGGTATCCCAGATCGATTTCGGGTAACTGGATGTCTGTGCTTCTTCTGTGCGGTCGACTTTCACCCCGAGTTCGAACACCGGGAGCATTTTATCCCGGATCCATCCGAGTGAATCGTCAGGAGTGACTTTCCAGTTGGTGGGGCATTGCGCGAGAATTTCGACGAAGGTGAATCCTTTTCGCTCGGTTTGGCATTTCAAAGCCTTGTAAATGGCCTTTCGAGCTTTGACGCGATTTTTCGCGTCGTGCAACGACACGCGTTCGATATAGATGGGAGCTTTCAATGTGCTGAGCAGTTCGCTGACACAGATGGGATACCCCTCATTCAAAGGGTTTCTTCCCGTAGGAGATGTGCTGGTTTTCTGTCCTTCCAGTGTTGTGGGGGCCATCTGACCGCCGGTCATTCCGTAGATTGCGTTGTTGACGAAAAATACCGTGATATTTTCCCCGCGGTTCGCTGCATGGACGATTTCAGCGGTTCCGATCGCTGCGAGATCGCCGTCTCCCTGATAGGAAATCACGATGGACTCCGGTCGGGCTCGTTTGACGCCAGTCGCGACAGCCGGTGCGCGTCCATGTGCGGCTTGAATGTTTCCGGTGTCGAAGTAATAGTAAGCGAAAACCGAACAGCCGACAGGCGAAACGATGATGGTGCGATCCTGGACGCCGAGTTTTTCGAGAGCTTCGGCGATGTATTTGTGGACGACTCCATGACCGCAGCCCGGGCAGTAGTGGGTCACATTCTTGTTCCCGTCTTTCCGCGGATACTTATCGTAAAAAACTGTGGGTTTCTTCAACAGAACTTCGTATTCCATATTCCCTCCAATATCATGCCTTCAGGATGCGTTTGATTGCCCCGAGGATTTCCTCGGAGGTCGGAACTTCGCCGCCCATGCGGTTGTAAAGCTCGACCGGTCGTTTTCCCATCAGTGTCAGGCGGATGTCATCGATGAGCTGGCCGTTGGAGCATTCGACCGAAAGGAACACTTTGGCGGTCTTGGCAGCTTCAAGAATATCATTTTTGGGGAAGGGGAACAGGGTGAGCGGTCTGAGCAATCCGATCTTGAGATTCTGGGAGCGGGCCATTTCGACTGCCGTTCGTGAGATTCGCGAGGAGATGCCGTAGGCGACGATCACGAGTTCAGCATCATCGCAATACAGCTTTTCGACCATGACCTCTTCGGTCTCGATCCTGGTGTATTTCTTTTGCAGATGAATGTTGTGTTTTTCGAGATCGGCATGCGAGAGGAAGATGGAGGTAATCAGATTGGAGCGAGATTCCGCATCGGCATAGAGTCCCCAAGGCTTTCTGACGGGGATCGCAGTATTCTGCGGGAAATCGACCTGTTCCATCATCTGGCCGGTATATCCATCCGTCAGAACCACCACAGGGATGCGCCATTTATCTGCGAGGTCGAAGGCTTTGATGGTGAGATCGCACATTTCCTGGCCGGAATTGGGGGCCAGAACGATGACGCGATAGTTGCCATGGCCGCCGCCTTTGACGATCTGGTTATAATCGGACTGTTCGGGACCGATGTTTCCGAGACCGGGACCTCCACGCATGATGTCGGCGATCACGCACGGCAATTCCGCTCCGGCGCAATAGGAAATCCCTTCCTGTTTCAAGCTGAGTCCCGGTCCTGAGGATGCGGTCATGCAGCGTGCGCCGGCACCGGCAGCGCCATAGACCATGTTGATCGCAGCGACTTCGCTTTCAGCTTGAATAAACGTGCGTCCTACTTTCGGGAAATACAGACTGGCATATTCAGCGATCTCGCTCGCGGGCGTGATCGGGTAACCGAAATAGACTTCGCATCCGGCGAGAATGGCGCCTTTGACGATCGCGACATTACCTTTGACGAGTTCTTTTGCCATGAAACAACTCCTTGATTATGCCTTTGCGAGTTTAAAGACAGTGATCGCCCCGGGTTCGGGGCAGGTGTAAAAGCAGGTTCCGCAGGCGGTGCATCCCTCTCCTTTATAGGAAGCGGGATGATATCCCTGGACATTGATGATGTCGTCACGGATTTCGATGACATGGATCGGGCAGGATGCAACACAGAGCCCGCATCCTTTGCATTCATCGGTATGGATTTCGATTTTTCCTTTGCTGGACACACCCATGATCAATCTCCTTCGTGCATGGTTTGCGGTTTGACTCGCAAAAAGTTGCTGAATCTCTGGTGTTTCGAAAGGATGGAACTTCGAGACCAGAAAAACAGGGTAACGGGTAGAGCCAGATGAGTCAACCGAATCAGTTGTTTATATAAAGGATATATACACGTTCGGATCGGATGTCGGGGGGATGCGGAGGAAGAAAGCCGGTGAGACGGGGATTGTGTTCGAGGCCTTCGGGGCCGCTTTAAAAATATTGTTGACATCACCCGGTCGGCTCCGTATATTCCAACCTTGCGCCGAGGGAAAGCCTGAAAGCGCAGCGAACGAAAAGGGTTCTTTGAAAAGAGAAAAAGCGTGCTTGGGTTCATCGCGAACGCGATTGAACAAAGACAAAACGACCTGTCGATTCACATATACGTTATGAAGTTTGTGATGTCGAAAGGATCAACTTTTTTAAGTGGAGAGTTTGATCCTGGCTCAGAACAAACGCTGGCGGCATGCCTAACACATGCAAGTCGAACGAGAAAGTTTCCTTCGGGAAGCGAGTAAAGTGGCGCACGGGTGAGTAACACGTAAGAATCTGCCCTTGGGATTGGGATAACATTCTGAAAAGAGTGCTAATACCGGATAATGTCTACGGACCAAAGGAGGCGTAAGCCTTCACCTGAGGAGGAGCTTGCGTCCCATTAGCTTGTTGGCGGGGTAATGGCCCACCAAGGCAATGATGGGTAGCCGGCCTGAGAGGGTGTACGGCCACACTGGCACTGAGATACGGGCCAGACTCCTACGGGAGGCAGCAGTGGGGAATATTGGGCAATGGGCGAAAGCCTGACCCAGCAATGCCGTGTGAGCGATGAAGTTCTTCGGAATGTAAAGCTCTTTTATGAGGAAAGAAAGCTTGTAGGGTAATATCCTGCCTGCTTGACGGTACCTCATGAATAAGCCCCGGCTAACTCCGTGCCAGCAGCCGCGGTAATACGGAGGGGGCGAGCGTTGTTCGGAATCACTGGGCGTAAAGGGCGCGTAGGCGGTCATGTATGTCAGGTGTGAAATCCCTAGGCTTAACTTAGGAATTGCGCTTGAAACTGCATGGCTAGAGGCTGGGAGAGGAAAGTGGAATTCCTGGTGTAGCGGTGAAATGCGTAGATATCAGGAGGAACACCGGTGGCGAAAGCGGCTTTCTGGACCAGTTCTGACGCTGAGGCGCGAAAGCGTGGGGAGCAAACGGGATTAGATACCCCGGTAGTCCACGCTGTAAACGATGAGCACTAGGTGTAGCGGGTATCGACCCCTGCTGTGCCGCAGTTAACGCATTAAGTGCTCCGCCTGGGGAGTACGGTCGCAAGACTGAAACTCAAAGGAATTGACGGGGGCCCGCACAAGCGGTGG
>CALFER010000090.1 GCA_937951895.1 uncultured bacterium | reverse complement strand
CGACCCTTCGGAAGGAGCTCATCCGAGACCATTGCGCTGAACTTGGCAGTCGAAATCCCCAGAGTACGCGCAACCTCCATCGGTGTGTAGCGGCGTTTTCTCTGGTTCATCGCACAATGCCTCCCTGGCGGACTCCCTGTTCACGCTAAATATATCGTTTTTTTTTTATCGAGGCAATTGAATTGCTGCCGAGGAATACTCGAGCTTTCGAATCGACCGTTCCGGAATCGGGAAAAACGGCGGTGGATTGAAGCGAATCGTCGAATCATACTTGTAAATTCGCGACGTGACGGAAGAGCCATCCAGATCGGGTCGCAGACCGAATGCGTACGCTCGACCAATATCGCTCGTGATGATCGGCCCGACAAACTGCAGATACCAGACCCGTTGGTTCCGGATGTCCAGTTCGTTCCATCCATTGAGTTCTACGAAGGCGGGATCCGAGGGATCAGCGGATGAAAGCCTTCCGTCACCGTTGATGTCGAACGGGATCGCCGCGGTTGTCGTGACCATTCCCGGCGTGAGTGGATCGGTCGCGGGAACCGATGTCGGATCCGTGTCCCAGAATTCCGGTTTCGCGCTCACTGCATTCCCGTTCACGATGAAGAACTGGTGAGAATCGTCTGCATCGAGCGCCATCGGTGTGTTGTCATGGTCCTCAATCCGCCAGTTCCCTTTGATGGCAACGAGAGCGGCTTCAATCCGCATGACACGCGGGCAATTTTTGCTGATCACGATATCCCCGTCCGAATTGTCTTCTTTCATGGAGATCAACGCCAGATGGACCGGTAACTGTGTGTCCGCCATGTTGTTGGATGGGGCCGTCGTGCCCATGATGATTTCACGTTCGATGTAGATGTCGCCATTGACGACAAATGTGAGCGACCTCCCTCGCAGTTTTCCCCAGATGTGCAGATCGCCATCGACGATCACCAATCCGTTGAACCGCCGGCCGATCGGCGTATATCGGGCCAGACTGGAAGAATTGGGAAAGGAAGTATAGGGGGTAGAGACCAACGGGTCAGGATGCAACCACTCGCTCTGCAACATCAAGTTATGCGGACCATGATAATTAGCGACATCATCGCTACCGGGTCCCGTGTTCTCTGACAACTCCAATCCGAATTCAGTGACATCCATCTCGTTGTCATAATTGTAAGGGCCCAGGAAGACATATGCAGCACCGGATGGCGGTGAGAGCTTCCATGCCAGATAATCATTGGAATTGTAATAATCCCAGAGGTTTTCACGGATCGGCAGTGATTGGGTTTCAGCTCGGGTATACAACTTCGCATTCGCAAGAAACTCGGCATGTTCAAGCCCGTTGAGGACTCCATCGCCCAGGTTCCCGCGAGCCACGATCACGTCATCGTAAAACTTGGCTTTATCGGTCGTGCTCGCCGGATTCACATCCTCGATTGTCAGTGCATCCTCACAGTAAATCCGACCGGAATACGTCGCGCTCGTGTTGATCGTCAGCGAGTTTGTCACGAAACGGGAAAAATCCAGAAAACTTTCAGGCGAAAACAGAAGCTGGCGGGACTCCGTTGCATTCTCGACGTTTCCGACCGACGTCACCGTGTACATCTGATCAACCCTGAGCGCTTGACGGCGACCCAGAAGCTGAAGGGCGTTGTTAAGGATCTGATCCGCATAAATATTCACTTCATTCGTGAGCGTGATGGATTCGTAAGTCAAGGAACTCGAACCGTCACACGGCCACTCCGGATACCAGCAATCCGGATCAAGCGCTTCCATGTAGCTGGTCCGCATCCGATAACTCAATGATACCGGCAGATTGAATCCGCGGCTGATCGTTATGTTGATTCCCGCTCCCCCAACGGGTATCCCCTGGACGGTCAGCGCGAAAATCTGATTCCCATCCAGCGGATTCGGATCAATTCCGGAGAAACTCGCGTCGGAAGGCGACGTCCAGTTTTGTGCCGGATCATTCGCGAAATTTAACAGGGCATACGCATGGGGACGGCTGTTCCAATTCGAATCAGCGATGACCTGATAGGTCTCAACTCCATCCGAGTAATACAATCGGACCTCAACAGACCCCTGTGCGGTGACATCCAAATTTTCAACATCGACGAGATAGTATTTGGCGTATCCGGGTCCGGGGCCATTGAATGACAGATAGTTCCGTCCTCCCAATGATTCACCGGGTACCGAAACGACGTCCGGATAACAGTTCCCCGTGATATGATAGCTGTTGTTGGGTCCATCATTATTCGGATACAGAACGATCCGGTTCCCGAACCAATCATTCGGTTCAAAGTAGGGATCGCTGGTCGCCTGATCCGGCAAAGGGACCAGTGCGAACTGCAGGAGATACTCGTGATCGGAAAAAGGATTCATGACATTTCGTGCAGTCCAGTTGAATGTCAGATCCGATGTCATCAGGGACAGATCGTTGTCTTTGGATATCGTGTAATCGTTGATCACTTCATGGTTCTCGCGAATTCTGACTGAACACGTCGAGAACGGTATCAAGTTGTAGATGTCATTGTAGGTGCCGGCAGAGGAGTAGATGACCGTCGTGGGATCAGGTAACGTCGGCTGGAGTCTGAACTCGATCTCCACCTGTTCCGCCTCGACGTAATCGATCGCATAGGTATAAGAACCCACGCCCTGTTTCCCATCGTTCGTCGCATCTTTGCGTCCAACCGTCACTGGCGTGGGAATTGTCACCGGGAAATCATCTCTGTCGACAATGCCATTGCCATTCTTGTCGAGTATTGCGAGATCGGCATTCAGAAGAGTGGCTGTGGCGGCTTCAAGCCCGGAATCGGCGATATAACCGGAGGCGAGCTGGGAGTACCGGGAATCGGCAGACTGAGACTGTTTTGCGGCATAGATGAACATACCGGTGCTCATGGTCGTCAGCAACATGATAAACAATAAAATCAATACCAAGGCACTTCCGTGAGCGTCGGTGCGAATTGGCTGAGATCGAGTTTCAGGATTCATTGATTCATCCTCCCCGTTCGAAACACACGATCCATTCGTTCATCCCTTGTGTCGTTTATTAAGGGAATTTCACACGAAAATCAATCGATTCGGGACCTTCTTCTCATTCAAGAGGGACTCGACAAACCTATTCTCGAGCAATTCCTGTGCCATGTCGATCCCCGCATCGATGCTGCTCGGAAACGCTTTGATCCTTCAAAAACTCGCACGCAGATACCATCCATTCAGCTGCCGCTCCGAACAACTGTTACAAATACCAACAGAGTATGGCATGCAAACCTCATCTCAGTCGATCTCCAAAAACGACTCCTCGCGGTCGAAAAAGCGCACCGTCGGACGGTTGATCATCAACGGCCTGCCCGAGTCTGCATCGATTGTTCTGATCCACGTCTCGAATACCGGATCTTTGAGTCGGTAGGATCGACTGGTGTGCATGATCATTCCAATCGGTAGTAACTCGTTCAGATACTCCTTCGTCGCCTGCACGGAGCATCCGATTTCACGAGCGATATCCGTCAATCGACGGTTTCCCAGGCGTGCGAGCGCAACCATGACGGCCTTGAGTGAGCTGTATCCGCGTGCAAGCAGGAGCGCACGATCCCAACGATGTCGGCACACATCCCGACACATGCGGGCTAAGTGATCCCGGAATATCCCGACACTCCGGTCATCCCAGGTGTCGATCGATCGATACTGTTGATTGAAGGCTTCGCAGTATTCGAGATATCCATTGCTGGTTTCCAAAAAGCGTGCGGCTGCAAAATCAGAAATTTCATATCCGTGGTAGCCGGTATATCGCTTGCATTCTTCGATCCCGATCGGTTCCAGATCCAGGTTCTCCCCATCATCCAGTTCCGGCGGCATCAATGCCATCGTTTGCCAGAGCAGAAACATCGTTACGTCCCAACGCTTGACCAGTTCGTGGAAGAATGTCCAGATATGCCGGGACGCCTTGAACCTTTTCAATGTCAGCAACTCCTCGGCATGATCAATCAAGACAACGGCGTTGTTCAAAGCCTGAAACTGGTCCGGATCAGGCTTCAGATCCGATAAATCCGTGCGATTTCCATGCAGTACACGAAAAAACATATGCGGGGTCATCCCCAGGAGCTGCGCATCGACGAAAATAAACTGTTTCCCGGCATTGCGGGCCTGCTCGGTCACTATGGCGGACAATAACTCATGAACCCCCTCCGAGGTTCCGAAAGCGGACACAATTCGTGGCGAAGCGGTTACCAGAAGACCCGTACTGGAGGCTAAGGGCATTATTGATCGCAGTCCGGTCCAATCAACGCAAGCATGTCGCGGACGGCCCTTTCCATGCCGGTCCAGATACACCGAGCGATAATCGAATGACCGATGGACAGTTCGTCGATGTCCGATATCCGACTGATAGCCCGAACATTCCGATAGGTCAACCCGTGCCCCGCCCGCACTCTCAGTCCCAGTTTCCGGGCCAGTGCGGCGCCGGATCGGATCCGTTCGAGTTCTTCGGCAAGCAGATCGCCGGAGTCAGCTTCGGCATATCGTCCGGTGTGCAACTCGATTCCGTGCGCTCCCAACTCGGAAGCAAGTCGGATGGAAGTTTCGTCAGGATTGATGAACAAGCTGAGTTCCCGGATGCCGGTTTTCAGGTGGCGGATGAAGCGATTGAGGTGTTCCGTCTGAGCGGACAGGTTGAGACCTCCCTCTGTTGTGATCTCGGAGGTCGATTCCGGAACCAGAGTGACCGTGAAAGGATGGTACTTCAGTGCGACATCCGCCATCGATTGAACCGGCGCCATCTCAAGATTGACCGGTAGATGGGTGATTTTCAGAGCGAGTTCGAGATCGCGTTCCTGGATATGTCTTCGATCCTGTCGGAGATGCATGACGATTCCATGTGCGCCTGCGATTTCGATGGCGCTGATCGCATGAACCGGATCCGGTTCATCGGTTCGCCTGGCTTCTCGAATCGTTGCAATGTGATCGACATTGACCGCGAGTTCCGGCATGTGTGACCTCACTTATCTCCCTCAGGACGTCTCTCCGGGGGTCCGGTGGGATGGCCGGAGAGCGGATCAAGGACCAGCACATCGATGTGATCCGGAGTGACGACAACGGTTTGAATACCTTCGGGTGGCTTCCACTCCGCAAGCACCTCATGACGTCCAGGTTCCAACTTGGAGCAATCCACGGACACGGAAATCTGTTTGAAATCCAGACCGGAGACAATACGCTGAAGACCTTTCACACGAAGCATGACGGAAGCAGGCTGGGGATCGATGACCTGGAGCCCCGGAGGAGCGATCAAACTCAGCGGTACTTCCGAAAACTCAATCTCCGTCAGCTTCTCGTTGATCCGGATCGTTGCCGTAACCTGCGCCGGTTCAATGACGCTGATCAGTTTCTCAGCCGGTCGGACCGCGACACGCTGATTGAAGGTCATGCTCAATCCCGTTACATCGATCGGTTCGGTCATGACAGTTTCGAGCGATTCCACAATGCTGGTCGGACCTCGAATCTGAGTCAGTGAAGGGATGATTTCCCAGACACCCAATTCAAAACCATCTGCGACCGCACCACGGATATACGGCTGGATCTTCACAAACTTTGACACGAGTTCTTCGAGACGGATTGTGATTGTCTCGGGAGATATCTGCAGTACGGAGAGTTGTCGAGCATAAGGTAACTGGACATTGTTCGGTGCGAGTTCGAGTGTGATATCGCCTGAACGGATATCGTCAGGCAGGTCAACTGAGATGCTGATGTTCTCGTCCCTGAGCGATGCAACGAGATTCTGGGGACCCTGTACAACGACGCGAAGCAGTTCGTCTCCGCGTTCGACGATCTCGAGATTCCTGGGGATGTTCCGGATGTCGCATGGAATTCCGACGAAAGTTCGATCCGATCGGCTCTGACTTCGTACCGAGAACCAGATCAGAGTTGCAAGTAACAAAGACCCGATCTTCAACCAGAAGTGCGATACGAGCGATTTGGCGAGGTGTTTCGGCAGGCTCATAAACCATCATCCGTGCGTTCGAGAAAATAGGGGATGTCCATGAGTTTGGATAGTCGACGTTTGAGTTGCTCGATATCATGCATCTTCTCGATGCTCCCGTTGAGTGCAAGCGAAATCGTTCCGCGTTCTTCCGAAACGATGATCGCTGCAGCATCGGATTCCTCGGTCACCCCGATCGCAGCCCGGTGCCTTGTGCCCAACGACAGGGCCAACAACGGATTTCGGGTCAGCGGAAGGAAGCACGCAGCCGATGCGATTCGTTTTTGATGGATAATGACCGCTCCGTCATGCAGAGGAGAGTGCGGGTAAAAAATCGTTCTCAGCAATTCACTCGACACCTTCGCATCCACCGTCATCCCCATCTCACGCAGGTTCGCCAGCCCCGTCTCCCGCTCAATCACGATCAATGCCCCGATTCGTGCGCTCGCGAGCGTCGAGGCGGCATTGACGATCTCATGAATCACAGGATCATGTCTGAAGGATTTCTTACGGAACAGAGCCCACTGCCGCCCCACCTGAGCCAGCGCTCTTCTGATTTCCGGTTGGAAAAGCACCACCACCAGAATGACCCAACTCTGCCAGAATTGAAGAAGAAGGCGGTGCAGCGAGTTCAATTCATACATCTCGGAGATCTTAAGCAACCCGAAGAGCACACTCAGCCCGAGAAGCATCTGGACTGCCAGCGTCCCTTTGATCAGAAGCATGGCGCGATAGATCAGAAATGCAATGATCAGGATATCGATCAGATCCCACAGCCGGAACGAAAAGTCTCCGACGCTAAACAGAACGGTCGGCATGAAAAACCTTCTCCGAAAATTTCATCGGATCGAGCGCAGAGAAAACTGTTCGGAATCGCGCGACAGATTCGACATCATGCACACGGACGATATCGATCCCAAGAATCGTGGCTGCCGAGACGGCCGCGAGGGTGCCTTCCAGACGGTCGTTGACGGGTGCATCCAGAATCTGGCCGATGAATGATTTCCTCGATGGACCGATCAGCGTTGGCATGTTCAACGCGCGAATGCGGTGAAATTCCTTAAAAATCGAGATATTCTGTTCGAGTTTCTTGCCGAAGCCAATTCCCGGATCCAGGATGATCCGATCCCGAGAAATACCATAATCGCATTCTGCTGATCGGATTCGATCCTTGAAAAAGGAGACGATGTCACCGACGACATCGTTGTAGGATGGATCAACCTGCATCGTGAGAGGAGTTCCCTGCATATGCATGAGGATCAATTCCGTTCGGGATGCGGCGGCAAGTTCCAGCATGTCGGGTTGTGAGAATCCGGATATATCGTTGATGACATTCGCACCGGCCCGGATCGCCTCTCGTGCTGTTCCGGGCTTGCAGGTGTCAATGGAGATGGGGATGGACACTTGCGTGCGCAATCCGGCTATCACGGGAATCACCCGCCGGACTTCTTCCGTTTCTGAAACCGGCTCTGCATAGGGCCTGGATGATTCTCCTCCCACATCGAGAATATCGGCTCCTGCCCGGATGAACGCGATCCCCTTTTCGATTAACTCCGGAGGTGACAGAAGGCCGTCATTCGAGAATGAATCCGGGGTGGCATTGAGAATGCCCATGATCAAGGGTCTGGGCAGGCCCACATCACTCAGAAGCGATCGGATCGTCATCATGCCCGTTTCCACCCCGACTCTCATTGCCCGATTTCGGTTCCAGTATCTTCCACCGTGCTGGGTTCCGATGCCGGGTCAGAAGGGATTCCAGTAATTTGATCGATTTGATTACCCAGCAGAGATTCGTTTTCCAGAAGTGCGGACGCGAGCGCATGCAGTTTGCTGATGTTGTTATCGAGCAATTGTTTCGCGTGTTCGTAGCAGCCAACGACGACATGCTGAATTTCACTGTCGATCAGTTGAGCTGTCTTTTCGGAGTATTCATGTGTCTGTGCAAACTCCCGGCCAAGAAAGATGTGTTCATCTTTCTTCCCGAATGTCACAGGGCCCATCAAATCGCTCATCCCCCATTCCGTCACCATTTTGCGCGCGAGCAATGTGGCCTGGGAGATATCGTTGGATGCGCCGGTGGTGAACGTATTGAGGACGAGTTCTTCGGCGGCTCGTCCGCCCATCATCGTCGTGATTCGGCTAATGATATAGTCTTTCGCGTAAGTGTGTTTTTCGTTGATCGGAAGCTGCTGCGTCACTCCCAACGCTCGACCCCGAGGAATAATGGTGACTTTATGCACCGGATCGGTTCCCGGAAGGAGTTTTGCGACGAGTACATGACCGGCTTCATGATATGCGGTTGATCGCTTTTCCGGTTCCGAGATGATCAGGCTGCGCCGTTCGACACCCATTAAAACCTTGTCTTTGGCGAGTTCAAAATCCTCGTTTTCTACCTTCTCCTTGCCTTCACGAGCGGCAAGAAGTGCGGCTTCGTTGACGAGATTGGCGAGATCAGCTCCGGAAAATCCGGGGGTTCCGCGCGCGAGATCGCGTACATTGACATCAGGCGATACGCTGATCTTGCGGATGTGAACGTTCAAGATTCCTTCCCGTCCCTTGACATCCGGTGTTCCGACAACCACTTGTCGATCGAACCGGCCTGGCCTGAGAAGCGCCGGGTCCAGTACATCCGGGCGGTTCGTCGCGGCAATCATAATCACGCCTTCGTTGGATTCGAATCCGTCCATCTCAACGAGCAACTGATTCAGAGTCTGCTCCCGCTCGTCGTGTCCTCCACCCAGTCCTGCACCTCGATGACGTCCAACCGCATCGATCTCATCTACGAAAATGATACATGGTGCATTCTTCTTTCCCTGTTCAAACAAGTCGCGAACACGGGAAGCGCCAACACCGACAAACATCTCAACGAATTCCGATCCGCTGATGGAGAAGAACGGGACATCCGCTTCGCCTGCAATCGCTCGGGCAAGCAACGTCTTGCCGGTCCCCGGAGGCCCGACCAGGAGCACGCCTTTCGGGATCTTGCCACCCAGTTTCTGAAACTTCTGAGGATCTTTCAGGAACTCGATGATCTCACCGAGTTCTTCCTTTGCTTCATCAACACCAGCTACATCCGCAAAGGTGATTTTCGTTTTTGGATTCGACAGCAGCTTGGCCCGGCTCTTGCCAAAAGAGAGGGCTTGCCGTCCGCCTCCCTGCATCTGGCGGAGAAAAAAGATCCAGACTCCGATGATCAGGATGATGGGAAGCCATGACACAAGCGTTGTAAACCGCAGGTTGTCCGAGTCATCTTCGACCTTGATTGCAACTTTGTGCTTTCTGAGTAATTTGATCAGATCATCATCCTCGGCGGAATACGTCGAAAAACTTTTCGACTTTCCGGGTGCATCGATCAGATTCCCCGTGATCGTGCGCCCGCGAATCGACACATCGGAGACATTTGCTGATTCTACCTGATCGAGAAACTTGCTGTAGTCAAGTTCGATCATGCTCTGCTGCCTCGCGACAAACACCTGATACACCATGAAAACAACGAAGATGAGAATCATCCAAATCGTCAGAGTGCGGAACCTGGAATTCAACATTACCTCCCACGTTCAGGCATGATACCGAGTCAGTCTCGCTAAAACCTGAACTGAGTATAGCATATTCATATAATTTCCCATTGCAACTGTAGATAATCCGGAAGAAAACACGTTCGCATGAGGGATTCCTGAAGCCCCGGTAACACGACTGCACCGATCCGATCGGCCGCATCGACAATGACCGGAACGCTTCGTCTCAATTCTGAAGGCAACCCTCTCTCGATCAGCATCTTCACCAGTGATACAGAACGACCTTCAACAATCAGCCGGTCTCCGTGCAACGGGATACGCACTGCCAGACGACACTCCGTCATCCCCGGCCGATCCGTTGTAACGCTCAGCCGATAGCGATTCCAAACGAGTGACTCTCCAGGCAGAAGAATATGTCTGGCGGGAGACGCCAGCTCGGTTGAAAACGGCAGGATCCAGATCGACTGTCTGTGCCTTTTGATCAGACAATCCGGGACTGTCATGCGTTGACGATGGCCACTCAGAACCTCGGATAGATTCAAAACCATAGTTCGCGCAACACGCATCCCATTCCATTCTGCGATCCGATTCAGAATCCTTGCCGCGTACCGTCTTGTCAGAGCGGCATGGTCGGACAAGCAGGGATCTGTTACGGGAATGGGAATCGTTCCGGGTATCGTGATCTGCTTGATCAGAGGATCGATGATCAACGAGAAGTACTGCGAGTCGAGCGATTGGCTGTCGATCAGATTCGATAACGCTTTATCAATGGAGGGGTTGAGCGAGTGAATCAGAGGGATGATGCAGCGGCGGATGTAGTTGCGCGGATGGCGGGAGTCGGAATTCGATCGGTCTTCCAGGGAGTCTTGTCCCAGCGAATCCAGAAACGCGATGATATCGGCACGGGAGGTTTGCAACAATGGTCTGATGACAGTTCCCGATCGCACAGGAGCGATACCGAGCAAACTGTCGGGGGATGCGCCGGTGAACAGCCTGAACAAAATGGTCTCGGTCTGATCATCACGCGTATGACCCGTGGCGATGAAACGAGACGCAGCATGCATGCGCACGGACTCTAGAAATCTGTATCGTTCCTGACGCCAGACATGCTCTTTTGAAATCCCATGCGGCAGAAGCTGCTGCAACGACTCCATCACGAATCGAATGGAGAGCGTTTGCGCGAGGTTTTGAACGAAGAGCGCGTCGCGGGATGATTCGCCATGCCGTGTGAGATGATTGAAATGAGCGACGGTGAGGGTATCCGAAGGGTTCGGGAGGAGGAGAGTCAGTGCCCGGAGAAGCGCGACCGAGTCCGGGCCTCCGGATACTGCGACGACCATCCTGTCGCTCGGATTCCAGAAGCAGTGATCCTGAAGGAACGATCGAATCTTCTGAATCAGTGGGTGTTCTGAGCGAGTTGTTGGATTCATCAAGGTCATTAAAACAAAAAAGCGCTTCGGGAGGAAGCGCTGAAATGGCGGAGCAGGGACTTGAACCCCGGACTCCACGGATATGAGCCGTGTGCTCTAACCAGCTGAGCTACTCCGCCAAAACAAAGGAGCGGACCAACCGCTCCTCAATCGATAGCGGGGGTAGGATTCGAACCTACGACCTTTGGGTTATGAGCCCAACGAGCTACCGGACTGCTCCACCCCGCGTCAACAATGCGTGACTATAAGCAGACAGGATAGTGATGTCAAGACATTTTTAAACCGACTCACGCCAGTTTTTTCTCGAATTATCTGCCCGTCAACGATATACTGCCCGTCAAGCGGAGGTTACCATGCACGCATCATCCGGAACCGGTTCGCAGGAAGCGCAAAAAGCCCGTCGAAAAAGCTCAAGAGTCGTCTGGGTTCGTCCCGTCATCGTACAGGTTGACACCGAATCGGTGTATCTGGGGCATTCCCTGCTGCTGTCGGTGTCCGGCATGAGCATGCGGTTGCCACGGCTCATCGCGAAGGGCCGGAAGGTCAAAATACAAGCGCTCGTTGACGGGCAATGGTGTCCGGTCGAGGGGAAAGTCGTGTTCCAGAATCAACCACTGGATTCAAGATTCTCGGATCTTTTCGAAATCGGTGTCGCCTTCCTCAATCCGGTGGCGGGTTCTCATCTATGGCAGGCGGGGAAGGTGTACCGTTCGGCTTTTGAATCGACCGCCGAGGCAGTACCGGAATGAGGTCCGGGTTGACCCATCGCACGATGTGTTCTCCCGCCACCCCATACCCTAACTCTTTTCGCGCCACATCTTCCAGATACTCTTCTGTTTTACGATAGATCGATTCGTCCCACAACAGGTCGTTTTCCTTCGTCAACGAACGATTCGTGTTGCTCAGGTCCATAATTTTCTCGCGTAACTCCCGGATCTCGGGATAACCGTTCGATCCGAAAAGCAGCATGAAAATCAGGGACGCGAGAATCACGAGAGCGAGTAGGAATGAAATGCCCTCCAGAATCGCTCGACCAGTCGACCCTTTCCCCTGCTTTTCGATCATTCCTCTACTTGTCGATCAACGCACCGGAGTAGATTGCTTCAGAACCCAGGAACTCGGATATTCTGAGAAGCTGATTGTATTTCGCCAGCCGATCGGAACGTGATGCGGAACCGGTTTTGATCTGTCCGGCATTCGTCGCAACGGCAAGATCGGCGATGAAGGCATCTTCGGTTTCACCTGATCGGTGTGAGATGACAGGTCGGTAACGCGCGTGTTGCGTCAGCATGATCGCATCAAGTGTCTCAGTCACAGATCCGATTTGATTGAGTTTGATAAGGATGGAGTTCGCGATGCCCCGGGCAATCGCCTTGCGAATAATGGCCGGGTTGGTCACGACGAGATCATCCGCGACGATCTGTATTCTGGAACCAAGCGTATCGGTGAGGTGTTTCCATCCATCCCAGTCAGTCTCGGCCATGCCATCTTCGATGGAGATGATGGGATATTTTCGCGTCAGATTGTCATAATACTCGACGAGGGCTTCTGATGAAAATTCAGGATTTTTCTCAGCGGCCATCCGATACGTTCCATCTTTGTAAAACTCGGATGCGGCACAATCCAAACCGATGAAGATCTCCTGCCCCGCCTGGTATCCGGCTTTTTCTATCGCGGTCATGATTACCCGGAGCGCTTCTTCGTTGTCAGCCAGAATCGGAGCGAAACCGCCTTCATCTCCGACACTGGTCACAAGACCTTTTCCTTTAAGAACTTTTTTAAGTGAATGGAAGGTTTCGACGCCTGCCCTCAGTGCATCGGAAAAACAGGAAAAACCCCTCGGGATGATCATGAATTCCTGAATATCGAGATTATTATCCGCGTGCGCGCCCCCATTAATGATGTTCATCATCGGGACGGGCAGCACCTTGGCGTTCGGGCCGCCAAGATACTTGAAAAGAGGTAGTCCAAGCTCTTCTGCTGCGGCACGGGCGACAGCCATCGAGATGCCAAGGATGGCGTTCGCGCCCAGCTTCTCTTTGTTCTCAGTGCCATCCATGTCGATCAGAATCCGGTCGATCTGAACCTGATCGAAAGCCGAGTATCCGAGAATTTCGGGGGCGAGAATGTCGTTAACATTCTGTACAGCGGTCAGGACGCCTTTACCGAGAAATCGGCTGGGGTCTTTGTCGCGCAACTCGAGAGCTTCTCGCTGGCCGGTCGAAGCTCCCGAAGGCACCGCCGCTCGACCCATGCATCCCGAGTCCAGAATACAATCGACTTCAACCGTCGGATTTCCACGTGAATCCAGTATTTCACGAGCGATCACATTCTCGATGTAAGCCATTCCCATCCTCCTTTGAAGATCCCGTTCTCCGCGATTGGGACAACAGAGCAATGGTCAGTCAAAGGTTCCTTTTTGTCAAGCGCGTCGCCCAGGCCACTTTGACAGAAATAGTTTGCTCATGTAGAAATCGAATATCCGCGAATCGGATCATGCGAAGCCGGGAGAGATGATGAATCTGAAACCCAACATCGACAAAGTGTTATCGGGCTACAACGCGCTTCGAGCGATCGGTCGTGGGGGAATGGCCACCATTTACCTGTATGAAAACCGACTCACCGGCGAGCTTCTGGCCGTGAAATCCATGCATTCTCAGGCAATCGGTGATCCCGAATCCCTCAACCGGTTCTTTCATGAGGTTCAAGCCAGCACACGACTCGATCACAGAAATATCGTGAAAGTGATCGGCTACGGAGAACTCGATGGGCATCCCGCCATGGTCATGGAATATGTCGATGGCGGTGATCTCAAGAATCTGATGGACCGCATCGGAGTGCTTCCGATAGAAATCGCCTGCTACATCCTGATTCAGATTTTCAAGGGTCTTGATTATTCACACCGCCTCGGCATCATCCATCGCGATATCAAACCATCCAATATACTGATGGATCGGAGCGGTACCATCAAGATAACCGATTTCGGAGTCTCTCGGGTCGCCGACCTGACGCGACTCACCCATACCGGCGATGTGCTCGGGACACCGGCATACATGTCACCCGAACAGGCCTCCGGCGAATCCGTCGATGAGCGATCCGATCTGTTTTCAACAGGAGTGCTGCTGTATGAGATGCTGACGAATGTCAATCCGTTCGTGTCGGAAAACCCATCTGTAACCCTTCTGAACATCATTCGATGTAATCCGACACCGGTTTTCGAGCGAAACCCGACCATTCCATTCAAATTGGAGATGGTGATCGAACGGATTTTTGAACGCGAACCTGCCAATCGGATTTCGAGCGCTGCGGAGTGTGCCACGGCATTGAGGGAGGTTCTCAGGGAGGTTCATAATGGAGAGTTTACGCAGGAGATGTTCCAGCAATTCATCACATCCCCGGACAAGTATGTCGAATCCCGGAGAATCGAGCAATCGTTCGCGTTCTGCGAAAAAGGCAAGTCGATCTATAGATCTGAAAAAGACCATCCGGAACTTGCAGCCATCGAGTTTTACCGAAGCCTGTATCTGGACCCCTCAAACCAGGAAGCCAAGCAGTTTCTGACGTCGATCACGGAGAAATTTACGGCTGCAATTACTCCGGAAAATGCAAAAAAGACACTGGAACTGGAAGAATTACTGAAAGCAAGTCCGACAAATGTTCCGGTCCTCCTGCAACTGATCAAACGGTGCCGTGCGGACGGCAACTTCATCAAAGCGGTTTTCTATTCAAAACGAATGGCCAAATTGCGTCCGAAAGACCCCTATATCCTGAGTCAGATCGAGACTTTGCTTCCCCGTGATCACCCGACCGGCATCACAATCGATACCGATAATCATGCGACATTGATCCAGCATATAGAACCGATCCGACGGAAGACGCAGCTTCCCGGAGACCGGGCCGAGAGCATGAAGCCAGCCTCAACTCCTGCGCCGAAACCTTTGCCGGTGAAGCGCGAGTTCAACACCGGGTGGCTGATACTCGCTCTGTTCATCCTGATTATCGGGGTCTCGATCTACGTCGCGCAAAGATTCACAGCGGTATCGGATAAAATGGTCGATACCATTCCCGACATTCTGAATGAAATGAAAACCCGTTCATCGGATAGCAGTGAGACGGACCGACGGAGCGATTCGGCACGCTCGATTCTCAACCAGCGGCAACGCGAACTGCTGGAGAAAGCTCAGTTGTATTTCAAGTCGGGAGACAAACAGAAGACGCTTGAGCACTATCTGCTCTTCATCGATGAATTCCCGGATCACCCCGAAACCATCAATCTCAGGCTCCAGATCTCCAATCTGTACTTCGCGGATGGCAATACCGAACAGGCAATCAAACATCTCGATGCAGTCATCAGCGCCGATCAATCCGCCTCCATCACGGCCATCGCGCGTTTTCGGAAAGTCAAAATGCTCATTGAGAGCGGGAATGGGGATGACGCGAGATGGGAATGTCGCAGTCTGGAGCCGAATGTCAAGCAGTTGCCGAATGTCGCTGATCAGATCCAGTTCCTCCAGATCTACGCGAATCTCTGCGAATCAAGCGCTCAGGGGGATGAAGCCCTCAGAATCTATGACCGGATCATCCTTGAGTATACCGACCGGACAAAAGTCGCCGAGATTCGCCTGCTGAAGGCAGATCTGCTGATCAGACAAGGCAATCTGCTGGATGCTCAGCGTGAGTTATGGATCGTGCGGGATCAGAGTCGTCAGGATACGTTGATCTACAAGGTAGCGGTCGAGAAACTGGCGAAGCTGGGGCTGGATTCCGAGCACTCCGGTGAATCCGAACTGCCGGACAACACTGGATCTGACGAGTCATTATCCGAATAGCCGGGCGAAAAATCCCTTTTTCCTGGCGGGGGGTTCCGGAGTCTGAGATCGGGTTTTTGTTTCCAGCGCATTGATACGGTCGGTGAGCTTATTCAGGAATCGGATCTGATCCTCCATGGCATGGAGCTCCGTTTCCAGTTTTTGCAATCGTGAGTTAAAATCATCGATCATGGATGGATCAACAATCGGAGTCGCTTGAGGTGTGGGTTCCGCTCGGGATTCAGATTCGAAGGCTTTTTCCTGGAACAACTTTTCTAATGCTTCGAGTCGCTGGAGCATATCGGGAGAAGATTCTGAGGCGGAGGGGGGAGTGTTGTTCCTGGGTGCTTCAACCGACGGCGACGGGATGTCCGACCGTTTGAGCATCACGGTTGCCTGTTTGTCGGAATCGACATTCATCGCCTTGAGCTTTTTATACTCGGTCCAGCACTCCTTCGAACAGAAATTGCTCGCGGAATTCTTCGGAAGCTCTTTCGTGCAATACAAACATTGACGCGTCATAACTCCTCCAATGCTGATCAACTAAAAGAAATACTAGCAACCCAATGCCTGCATTGTCAATGAAGTCGGCGGATTGCACGAGTTGTCCGGTATGATTGCACCGATCGATCCTCAAAGAGATGGTTTCGTGCCGTGATCTGTTTGTCGCGAGATTGATGAGGATCAAGTGCATGCACTCGAAGGTCCTCCGATGAAGTATCGGATTCGGCAATGACGACTCCTGTGGGCGATACGATGCGGCTGCTGCCGATGAAACGCAGGTGCGTCTCACCGCATCGTTCGTCTCCGGTCCGATTGCAGGTCACGGTAAATACACTGTTTTCGATGGCGCGAGTAATCATGGCGTTCGGGCAGTATGGCAGCACCAGGTTGGCTGGATGCGCGATCAGGTCTGCACCCCGCAGGGCCAGAGTTCGACAGGCTTCCGGAAAGATCCAGTCGAAACAGATCATCATTCCGACGACGAAATCCTGAACCCTGAAAACGGGAAATCCGAGATTCCCTCGGTGGAAAAGGTCTTTCTCCCGATCAAACAGATGAACCTTCCGGTACAATCCGAGGCTCCCATCCGGCGTTATCAACAGGGAACTGTTGTAGATGCGATCACGATAGCGCTCCGCCAACCCGACAATCAACGAAATTCCTGAACGATGGGATGCGTTCCGAAGTCGCGCAACCGATGTGCCTCCCGGTATCTCCTCTGCCAGTCTGTGCAAGGCCGCCGGATTCTCAAACAAATAGCCGGTCGTTGATAACTCAGGAAAAATCAGCAGATCGCAAGGCACCCGTGCAGTCGCGTCCTCGATCACCGAAACATTGTGCTCCACCAATCCGTGCTTCGGCCAGAATTGATGGTATCCGATATGCACCCTCATGCTGCGACTCCCGCATCTGCCGGTTGGTCACTCAAACGCACATCCATCCGATCCCGGTTCGTTGACAGAGACCGATTTCCATTTGACAATAGCACCGAAGCCATGTGCGGAAGAAGAAAAAGTTCAATCTGGAGAAAATGTATGAAATCAAATTGGTCCCAACTCACTCTCGCCGCTGCTATCATGATCGTTACCGTGTCGGTGATGCCGGTTCCGGTGATGTCACAATTCCGGTATCCGAGTCAGACCGGTGCCCATTCGCTTGCGCTGGGCGGTGCAGGCGTCGGCGGTTTAATGGATACGTATACCGGGCTTTTAAATCCGGCTTCGATTGTGAAGATCAACGAGACGCGCGTTGCATTTCAGAGTGCGTTCGAGATGTCACGTACGACGATTGAACCGGTGGGAACGAGTTATCGCGAGAATGGCGAAAGCCTGGATACGCTCCAGGCTGTTCCCAGCCTTGCTTCGGTGCTGAATTTCGGTTCTTCCATTTTCAGCATGGGGGTTTATGCGCATGCACGGGAGAACACTCGATTTGGTTTTGGGAACGAGACGCTTTTCCGGTATCACATGAGGGAATTCCGCTTCAACGCGACATCGCTCGATATCTCCCTGGGCGTAATCCCGATTCCCAATTTTTCGTTTGGACTCAACCTGGGATATCTCCATGCTGAAGCCTCCGCAATGCGCAAGGAAAGTCCTTTGACGAACAATTCGGATCCCGACTCCGATCTCGATTTTCGCTGGGAAGCCGAATTCGAGGACATTGCCGAGTTCTTTCCATCTGCCGGGATGCTCTGGAGTCCGAACTACCGATTCGATCTGGGGTTTGTTTTCCAACCTCCTGCTGCCTATCATTTCAAGGGTGACCTGGCTGTGACGCTTCCCGAGTCATTAGGCGGAACGATTTATCGGACAGACCTTGAGAAGCTCAGAGTTACGATTCCGGGATCACTTCAGGTCGGGACTCATTGGATCGCATCCGATCGGGTCGATGTCTTCGTCGATATCAAATGGACACAGTTTTCCCAGATCGATGATATGAATCTCGTGATGGAGCGGCCCCGTGACCCATACCTGCCCTTCGAATACAGGACACGCGTCGATCTGAGCGATCGATGGAGCCTGCATGCCGGCGCCGAGTTCATGGTATCCGATCGGACGACCCTTCGATTCGGTGCGTTTCATTCCACCGAAGTTTCGGATGAAACCAACGGCAGTATTGTTTGGGCGTACCCGGCTCAGACCGGTCTCAGCGCCGGTATCGATTTCAAGGTTCTCGGATGGGATCTCGAAATCGGCGCACACCATGCATTCTCGGGTCAAACCAGAAACGATTTCTCTCCGACTTCTCTGCCTATGCTTCCCATCGATCAGGTCGATGTCACGCAGGAAACCACATCCCTCTCAATCGGATTGTCGAAATCGTTCTGATTCAAGTCCTTCTGATTGAGTAATGCTCAGCGTTTTCGAAAGGGTAGCGCGGCTAGAAGCGCTCCGAATATCACCATCAGAATGATCAGCCCCTTGTGAGATGTCGCCGGAACAGGCAGAAATGTCGTGCATCTGATCTGGATAGTAAACTCGGACTGGAACTCCGCCAGACTGTCCACAACGAAGTAGACCATCTCACCCGTTGCCCCTGAAAACGGTACTGCAAAGGTTCCGGCCGTGCACTCCGTCGAGAATTCGGAGCATGTCGGCAGAGACATGAGCACCATGGTTCCCGGCGAATTGATCAGGGCCGAATAAGTGCCGGTTTCAGGAATCAGGAAGCTGAAAACAGTCTCATTGCCCGTCATCGTCCAGGTCGGCAGACAGGAGTAGTATTCGATCAGGTTGGTTCCCATTGTTGCGGGATCGATGTAGATAATCTCGTTGCACAGCAATTCAGTTGCGGATGAGCAATTCAACTGTGCGACAGGTGTCGGGGTCGGTGTGTGGGCGGTGGGCGTCGGTGTGTTCGTCGGTGTATTGGTAGGAGTGCGCGTGGGAGTATTCGTGGGGGTCCAATAGGGGGTGTTGGTGACGGTGGGAGATGGTGTCCACGTCGGAACTCCGGTGGGAGTATCCGTCGGGGTCAATGTCGGTGTCGGTGTGGTGGTCATAGTCGGGGTCACGGTCGGCGTGTTCGATGGAGTGAATGTCGGGGTTCGCGTCGGTGTCGGTGTGGGTTCCCGCTGGAAAAGAACATCGTCGATCGCCCAGTATCCGGAGTTGATCGGGCGTCCCACCACCGATACATTATCGACATTCCATCCGAAACTCTGAGTCGACCCGTTGGTAACGAGTCTCCATCGCAGGCTGACACTGGGCTGATTGGCGGCATATGCCGAGATATCAAAACGGCGTTCCAACCATGATGTATCACCGAGCCAATGCGGAAGTGAACTGCTGGACCACACCGTCGACCAGCTCGCTCCGCCATCGGTGGTGACATCGAAGTAAGCCACATCGTTCGGGGCTCGCTCGATTCCCAGCCACTGAAAGAATCTGGCTTCCACATAGTTCATCCCGACACAACTGAATGATGGTGATCTGAGATAATTGTCCGAGCTGTTAGCGTAAGCACCGGAACTACCGGTCAAGATGTTTGTCCCGTAAAAGTAGGAACCTGTGCCTTCGACTCCTTCGTGGGGGCCATAGCCTCGTGACCAGTTGATCGGCGTCGCCATCGGAACGGTGAGATACTGCCACTGGTTGTTCGTTCCTGTTGAGGTCCATCCCGCGGGTGGCGTCGAGGTGCTCATATTCTCGCTCAGAAGCGTGACCGGTACATCGGTTCTGGAGTATTTGAATCCGACCTGGACATAGGCCTGATTCGCGGCCTGAGGGATCGTAAAGGCCAGCGTTTCAACATCCGTCGTGCTCGTTCCCTGCATGCTCCAGAGCGTTGTCCATGTGCCCCCGTCCAAACTGAGCAGGATCTGTGCCCGGTTCGTTCCCGATGCATCGACGAATTTGTGCTCCATCGAGAAACCGGGGAATGATTCACCGGCAAAATTGACGAATCGCGTCACGAGAATTTCTTCGGTTGATCCTGAATCGGTATATACGCATCCATCGAGGAATCCGCCCGGGGCTCCATAACCGGTTGCTGAATACTTCCATCCGGTGCCGCGGGGGGGTTCGTCCACCAGAGACCACCAATCGGGGAGGTCGGTCAATCCATTGAAATCCTCCGGCCAATAACCCGAATCGAACGAGTACGATACCGGTTTGAAGCGGTAATGCATATTCGGGATGCAGTTGTCGATGACATCCGGAAGGTTGCATCCGTTGTGCCAACTGTCGTTATTGTATGGGGACAGTGTGAAAGGCTCATCGGCGAGCGTATCCGCGTTGCCGTTCCCGGCACTGTATTCGAGACCGATGTCGGCATCGCAACAGTCATCGCCGACACACGGAATGACGGTCGGTGGGGGAGGTGGTGTATTGGTCGGAGTCGGAGTGCGCGTCGCCGAGGGAGTGGGTGTCGCGGTTCGTGTATTGGTGGGGGTTCGAGTCGGAGTACGTGTGCGTGTCGGTGTGCCCACAACGACCGTGGTGGTGAATGTCGGTGTCGGTGTGACGGTCGGCGTGAAGGTCGGAGTCCGAGTCGGCGTCGCTGTCCCGGTGAAGGTCGGTGTGCGAGTCGGAGTGCCAGTCACGGTGGGGGGGCTGGGTGGTGTGGGAGTTGCCGGGCAGGATGTCTCACATGGAGTCGGGAAATCCGGATTCAAACCGCATGCGGATCCACCCGAACCACATGGATAACATGTCGAAGACTGGGTTTTAAAATAGTAGAGTTCGATCATGTTGGTGGTTTCGTAGAGTTTGATCCACCCGGTCAGGTAGTTCGGGCCTTCATTGGTGTTGTAGCGACTCACACTGTAAAACTCGAGGATGCAATTCCGGTGTCCGACTTCGGATCCAAAACCGGAGTAACTGATCTGATTGAGAATCGTTGTGCCGCTGTAGATGCGGCCATCGTCCCAGAACAGATAGATGGCATCCCAGGGAGCGACGGAATCCCGGATCCGTCTGTTGACTCCGCTTGATGTGTCCTCAGGTGTCATATCGAAACTGATGAAATAGTTGTCGGACGCCTTCATCATACTATAGCGGCTGTTGTAAAAATTGAACGTGAATCCCAGGTCGATCGGGTAGGAATACCGGTTGTTCGTGATCGTGGTCAGGCTTCCACCGGAGAAACCCTGCCACAGCGGAGTCGTGGTATCCCAATCGGCGCACAGGATACCCGAGGGCAAGGGTGCCAATCCGCCGATTGGTTTGAGTTCGGAGGTGTTGCCGAACGGTTCGAAATCGTACTGACCGCTGTATTCCTGAGCCTTTACACAGAAAGTTGCCGTCATGATCGAGAGAAGCAGAATGACGATCATTGTCCGGCCGTCTGCACCTGATACGCTTTTCATCTGAATGTCACTCCTCCCCGAAAAAAATCTGGAATCACGAAACCAGTATAACGAGAATCGAATGGCAAATTCAAGTTGACGCCAAACCTGTCGCCGACATCCAATCTTCAGGCGAACTTGACCCTCGGGAGACTCCATGATACCTATCGAACACTGTATCCGGAAGACACCGGATACGCGGAGCGCGACAATCATTATGGATGTATACTGGCTCAATAAAAAAGCGGATCTGCGCCTTCAGCGCGGCTCCGGCATCCGGCGCAGGATCAACGCGCTGTTGACCGGTGCCGCGCACCGTCTGCGCACCTCCTGGGTTCCGGGATTCCCCCGGCATCTGATCCTGGATGTCTTCTCCAGTTGCGGTCTGCATTGTCCGATCTGTCCTCAGGGGCGTCAGGAGATCCCCAGGAAACCTTCCGTCCTCGATCCGGATCTTTTCCGAACGATTCTCGATTGTTTCGGCCCCTACCTGTACACACTGACTCTGACCAACTGGGGTGAACCGCTCCGATATCCTCACCTGGTCGAACTCGTAGAATATGCTCGTAAATGGTCTGTCTATATCGGTTTTTCAACGAATCTCCAAACGTTTTCGCGAGACAGAATCGAACGGTTGCTTGAAACGGATATCGATGAGATCGGTTGCTCCATCGATGGAGCAACCGAGCCGACTTATCAGAAGTACCGGGTCGGCGGATCATTCAGCAATGCGATCGATCGTATGACATATCTCGTGCGCAGACGCAACGAACTCGGGAGACGAACTCCGAAAATCCGATGGCAGGTGTTGCTCAATTGTCATACAGAGAAAGAGATCGATCTGATTATCGAGACCGGTCGTTCCATCGGTGTCGATTCAATCGTTTTCGTTCCGATCTATGTGGATATCGCCGGGTTGTTCGTGCGAACTCCCCGTGAGCGTTTCGATCGGGATCGTGACTGGTTGCCTTTGGATTCCGGAATGAGTTGGTACAACTATGAAACCGGACTGCTCAAGCACAGTCCTGCCATCTGCGACAAACTGTGGGACACCATGGTGATTCACCCGGACGGTGCGGTCTCTCCTTGCTGTGGTGTGATCGATCCGCAGCATGATTTTGGACGGATCACACCGGGAAGGTTGAACGGGTTGAGTCTATTCAACAATACATCGTACCGGACAGCCAGACGGATGATCCGCTCAGGACGCCGACTCGACTCCGGTCTCGTCTGTTCCCACTGCGTCACTCACGGAGTTCTGATTTACTGAACATGAAGCGGATCTTAAGAAAAGCAGTTCGAAAGGCGATGGGGATCGCCGTTCTAAATGGGATGCAGATCGAAATTACCAATCAATGCAACTATCGATGCGTGATGTGTCCGTTTCACGGGAAGTCAATCCCGGAGACTCGTCGAGCGATCGGGTTTATGCCTCTGGATCGTTTTGACAACGCACTTGAGCAGTTTCGCGATCTGGGCGGGGCGTTTGTCATCCCCCAGGGTGCGGGAGAATCCTTTCTTCATCCGGATGTTTTACCGATGATCGAACTGATCAAACGTAAATATCGACTGAAGGCAGGTTTGAACACAAACGGCTCCGTTCTCGACGAAACGCGCATGAAGACAATGCTGAAACTCGGGATCGATGAATTCGGGTTTTCGATCGATGCGAACTCGCGGGAAACCTTTCAGACCATCACCGGATCCGATGATCTCGCAATGCTCGAGGACAAAGTGCGGACATTCGTGGCCATGAGAAATTCGATGGGGTTGAAGAAACCATGGATCCGGGTTTTGCTGGTGGATCAGGCCGAGAACAACGATGAGATAGATGATTATGTTTCGAAATGGACTGGAATTGTCGATGAAACCATCATTCAGGCCGAGAGGACCGGTCTGGGACGCACGCTGAAGAATGGACGTTCTGAACCACGCCGGGCGTGCGCGCACCTGTTCGATACCGTGTTCGTTGAATGGAACGGGAATGTCGTCGTCTGTTGCGAAGATTGGGCCAGTAACACGGTTCAGGGGAACATCTTCGAGCATTCCATGGGCGCGATCTGGTACGGGCAGTCCATGCTCGAGTATCGCAAACGGCAACGGAACAATGACTTTAATCGACCCCAAATCTGTCTGAACTGCGAGGCATGGGCCGGTGGGCGCACGGCGGTTCGACATGAAAATGGCCTGATCGTACACGAGAATGAATTGACGCGAGCATTTAGAAAAAACAGGACCCTGGAATGAAATCGAAATGGTCTTTTACGTGCGAGATCTCGGCTCCAACGCAGGATCCCTATCTGCTGATCGACTTCATCAACCAAAGCAACAGCCTTCTGTTTGATTGCGGAGTCAAGATCTGGGGGAGAATTAAAACACTTCTCAAACTCGAAGCTTTGTTCATCAGTCATGCCCACATCGATCACCTCATCGGTTTCGACCATATCATCCGTGCGTTGCTCGGCGAAAACAAACACATCGACGTGTACGGACCCGAAGGAATTCTTGATCGGATCGCGTCGAAGCTCGGAGGATATGACTGGGATCGTGCTGCGGATCAGGAATTGACGATCAGCGTTCACGAAATCTGCGGTGAAATCCGAAAAACACGTGTGTTCGAGTGCCGAAAACGGTTCGTACCATCGCCGGTGACCCAGACACGCATCGAGAATCAGATCATCCGACAGACACGCGATTACCGGATTTCGGCTGCCCGGGTCGACCACGGAGGGTCTCCGTGCCTGGCATATGCCTTTCATGAGTTCGACAAACTGCGGATCGAGAAAGATGCGATGGATCAGATGGGTTTGAAACCGGGACCGTGGGTCGGCGACCTTCTGAGAACTGTGAGTGCCGGAAAGGATCTTCCTGCGTTGGTTCATATTGACGGCGCTGAGTTTCCTGCAGAGCGCCTGAAAAATGATCTGATCCGAATCCAGCGAGGCATCAAGATCGGGTATGTGACCGATACCGAACTCACCGATACGACCATTCCCGTCATTCGTGATCTGGTTGATTCATCCGATGTGCTGGTCTGCGAATCCACCTTCCTCGATGAAGATCGTGAATTTGCATCGCGGTTTCACCATGTTACGGCTGCTGCTGCCGGCAAATTGGCACGGGAAGCCCGAGTCGGAAAACTCGTTCTGTTTCACGTATCCAGCAGGTATCTCCCGGATCTCTATCGGGTGGCTCGCGAAGCGAGGATGTATTGTGAAAATGTGGAACTGTCGAGCGCATTTCTGAAAAACCGGAAAAGCGGGAGCCGAAAACTCAAGATGACCGCTGGATCGGAATGACCTCCTGCCTGCCTGTCCCTGTCCGGTCCGATGTCAGGTAGTGCAGATCGCAACCTGCATCGGTCGGGACGAGCACGAGATTCCGTTTGAAGATGCTTTCAAACCGATCCTCGGGGGATGGGGGATTATCCTTCGGATGGACATGGAAGACCCCGAGATACAACCCTGAGAACCCCTCACGTGCAATGGCGGAGTATTGCGCGGATTGGTCGATGTAATAAGTGTGTCGGAGGTAATAATTGAACAGGTCCAGAAATTCCGCAGCATACGCGAGCCGGGCCTGAGAATCGGCATCCCCCGAGATCATATCGATCGTTCGATCGATCCGGATTGTCAGGAACGGAACCCGATCCCGAATCTCACGCAGCACCTGCTCCATGACCTCGAGATCCGTGATCGACTCGTTCACCCGTCCGGCCAGCGTCGAAAGTTCACTCGGAATTGACAGAAAAACGAGCGTCCGTGTCTGAGGATCGATCGCGGCAATACCTCCCGTTTCCGAATAGGTTTGCTGTTGATCCTGCTCCAGTATCTTGAAGATTCGATCCCTCGAGTCCGGATGGAGGGCCGCCTTGCGGATATGATCGATGCCAAACAGGTTTTTATCAACCGGGCGATTCATGAGAAAGAACCGATGGAGATGCAGAATCCGCTCGAAAACCAACGGAGACATCTCAGTCGCCGCCCGGCCATCGGATGTGGCGATTCTTCGGGCGGTCTCTTCAAGAAGAAAAAGTGTTTGCGGAGAGTGACCGATTTCGGCGCGGATCCAATCGCCCAGTCCAAGGATTTCAGTATCCGCGCCGGGGTGTTCCGGCTCAATCCGGACCTGATGCATGATGAGGAGATTGATCAGGCGATCGCAGAGAGTGGAGGATGAGTCCGGTTCTTGTGAGGAGCGACAGGCGATCATGATGAACGACAGACTCAGTCCGATGAGGGCGATGCTGAGGCAGGAGCATCCGAAAAGGGATGTCCTCTGAACAAGACACGATTTCGGATCAGTGGACACAATTGCTCCTTTCTGAGCCGATTTTATCGGAATCTCCGGCCGAAAATCAAAACTGAGGCTGGCATCCGCTTTGCAATGGAACGAGCGGGAGGTGAATGATGAAAAAGACACTGGTGTTTGCAATCACTCTGCTGACCGCTTCCGGATGCATCTGGATCGATGATGATGACGATGATTGCTGCGATGAGTATGTCGAAGAAATCATCTACATCAATCAGACGGCGTATCAGGTGGATAATTACATTGACGATGTCTACGTCGGGACAGTCGCGGCCGACACGGAACTGCATGTTTTCGGTGACAATTACGAGGGTCGCCACACGTTCTTCTCGGATTGCGTCAACTGCTCGCTCTCCTGGGGTCCGACCCAGTTTACTTTGCGGGAAGGAGAAACGTTCAGGATTTTCCTGGAAGACGGCGGAGCGATGAGCGCTCAATGAGGCTCAATAGCCGGTCGTATCGGGTCGATTCTTCAGCGGACTGACAGTCGAACGCTCGGATTGTTTCAGAACGGATTCCACAAGAGAACGAATGTCGGAGATGCGGATGGCCGGACCGGAGGGCTTCGCGATCGGAATGGCGGGCGGAGTGGATTCGCCTGCATGATAGGCCACGCGTTTGATGTTGATCAGATGCGTGGCCGTAATATTGTCAGAGGTCGCATTGCCGCCGATGGTGCCGCATCCCAGGGTGAGTGAGGGGGTGAGATTCGTTGTCTTGCCGATGCCTCCGAGCGACGAGGGTGTGTTCACCAGCAATCTCGAGACCGGTTTGTTCAATGCAAAGTCTTCGATGATCCGGTCATCTCTGCAATGGATCGCCATACTGTGTCCGATTCCACCGAGGGCCAGGAGAGCGAGACAGGTGTTGCAGGCTTCCTCCGGGCCTGAAACTTCAAAAAAACCGAGCACCGGTGAGAGTTTTTCATGTGCGAGCAGATATTCAGGTCCGATCCCGGCAGGTTCGACGATCAACACCGACGTGCTGTCGGGGATCGGGATTTTCGCCGCATCCGCGATTGTTCTGCACGATCGTCCCACTAAAGAAGGCGTCATCGAACCTCTACTGGTGAACAGTACGCTCTGCAACCGAGCCGCTTCGTGTTCATCGAGGAAATGTGCATTGCGCGCGATCAGAGCCTGCCGCACATCGGCGGCAATCACACGATCGACGACGATCGCCTGTTCGCTCGAACAAATCGTACCGTTATCGAATGTTTTAGACGTCAGGATCCGAGCGACAGCTTCGGAAACATCCGCACTCTGATGGATGTAGGCCGGCACATTACCGGGGCCGACTCCGAGAGCCGGTTTGCCGGACGAATAGGCGGCTTTCACCATGTCCGAACCGCCGGTTGCAAGGATTAAAGCGGTATCCGGGTGGGTCATCAGTTCCTGAGATGCCCGCAGGGAAGGGATCTGGGGACACGCGATCAAGCCCCGAGGCGCGCCCGCGGCCACAGCGGCTTCATGCATGATGTTCGAGGCAGCCCAGATGCATCGCCTGGCATTCGGATGCGGACTGAAAATGATCGGATTGGCCGCCTTTACCGCGATCAGACTCTTGAAGATCACCGTCGATGTCGGGTTGGTGGTCGGGATGATTCCACAGATCAAGCCAACCGGCATGGCGACTTCCATGATTCCCGTGGTGCGGTCCGACCGAATGATGCCGACGGTTTTCTGGGATCGGATATGCTGGCATATATCCCGAGCTGCAAATCGATTCTTCTGTTCTTTATCGGCAACCCGTCCGATTCCGGTTTCCGCGACCGCCATCTCGGCAAGTTGATGCGCGTTGGATTCTGCCGCGATCGCCATCGCTTCCACGATCGTATCGATTCGTTCCTGGGTGTAAGTTCGAAGTGCCTGGAAGGCGGATTTTGCCTGTTGAATCAGGTTTCGTGTTTCCTGGATGGATACCAGATCGAGATCTTTCAATGGGATTTCAGGATGTACATCGGATGTCATTCTTCACCCCGTCTGCGCGACAGATACTCGGCTTGCACCTCGCCTTTATGAAAATCACAGTACAACTCACCCTTTTTCACCCGCTTTCCGCACCGGGTACACCGTCCTTTTTTACTGAAATCCACAAAATTCTTGAAAAGCACGATGCTCAGCAATGAAACAAGGTACAACGCGAGACTCGCTCCACTGAGAATAAAGAGGATCTGGTCCCATTCGATGTTTCCCGGCAGACTATGGCCCAGATCCTTGTAGATCCATACTCCCAGACCCAATCCGAGTAAAATCAATGCGGTTCGGAAAAGTACCATCATGATTCGGCTCCCTGTTACTTGGCGGTGCTCAACAGATCCATTATAGTTCAAAGCTGTTCGAATGAGAACTGCATTTCGAATCGACTCTCATTCCCGGAGGTTCTCCCGTGAAAGAAAAGAAATTCATTCTGACTCTCGAGACCATTCGCCGGCTGATCCGGCGCAACGCCAGGCAGAATCTGAAGAATCTGCTCGCGCGTCTTCATGCCGCCGATCTGGCGATGATCATCTCCGAGTTGAGTCCATCAGAAGCTGAAGTCGTTTTTGGTGAACTGATGGGTGATTCCCAGAAAGCGGCTGTTGTCGCCGAAATGGACCATGACGCGGCGGTCGACTTCCTGATCCAGATGGATACCAGACTGATTGCCGTCATACTCAGAGCCATGGCGCCGGACGATGCTGCATCCCTGATCGATCGGTTTCCGGATCAGCAGGCGGAGGAGTTGCGAAGCAGTCTCAGTGCCAAGGACATGACAAAGGTCGAAGATCTGCTGGCATATGAAGAAGAAACCGCCGGACGAATTATGACTCAGGAGGTGTTCGCGCTTCCCGCGACCCTGAAGGTAAAAGACGCGATCGATCGTGTTCGAAGCGCGGACAAAGCTGAGATGGTGTTCTACGTCTACGTGATCGACGAAACCAGAAAACTCAGAGGTGTCGTATCCCTGCGTAAATTGCTGCTGGTCGACGGTGAGGTGACCCTGGAGTCTATCATGCTCCATGACCTGATCTCGGTCACACCCGACATGGATCAGGAAGAAGTCGCCCATCTCGTCGCCCACTACAACCTTCTCGCGATCCCCGTTGTCGATCTCGAAGGCGCCCTCCTCGGAATTATCACCGTGGACGATATTATCGACATCATCCACGAAGAGGCGACCGAGGATATTTACAAACTGGCCGGATCGAGCATGACGGAGGTTGAAACGAATTCGCCCATCAAACTCGCCTGGATCCGCTTCCCATGGTTGCTGATCCGTTTCTCCATCTGCATCCTCGCGTCGTTCGTCCTTCTGGGATTCTTCGCCGGATTGCCGCAACACCTCGCCCTGTTCGCCATCCTGCCGCTGATCGTGAGCATGATCGGGGGAACCGGAAATCAATCCGCGACCATTGTCGCGGAACGCCTGACACTCCGATCGGATGAAAACCCGAAGGTTGGATCCATCGTTTCCGAAGAGTTTCTTACCGGATTCCTGCTCGCAGGCGTATACTCACTCTTGACATACGGCATTCTTCTCATCCTGCGACTCCCTTCTCATACCTTGATGATCAGCCTGGTTTTATTGCTGGGCATGCTGCTGGCGACACTGACGGGATCTCTGTTGCCGATCCTTTACTTTAAACTGAAAAAAGATCCCGTCGCCGTGACCGGATCGTTGATCCTGGGCATTCTCGATTTTGTCGGACTGGGATTGTTCGCCGGATGCCAGTTCCTGCTTCAATGATTCGGATTGCCGTATCGTGGAAGCACTCATTCTGAAGCGATACCCGGTCGGCGAGCACGACTGCATTTGCAGTATGTTCAGTCCCGATCATGGGAAAATCCGGGCTGCAGCCCGACATGCGATGAAACCGAGAAGTCGATTCTCGGGCCTCCTCGAACCGTTCAATGTGCTTGACGCCGAGATTCAGTTTCGAGAAAACCGTGACCTTCATCGGATGACCGAGGCCAGGCTGATGCGCCGCTTTTCACACCTGATCGACACATTGGAGAAAGTATCAGCCGCATTTGAGATCATCGAAGTTCTCGAACGATTCACTCCGGATTCCGAACCAGCTCCGGATCTGTACGCCGCTGCCATCACCGCACTAGCATGTCTCGAAGCCAACTCCTCACATGACGAACTGATTCTGCGGTTTTTTGAGTACGCATATCTGGTTCAAAATGGCTATGCGCTCAGAGTCGATGCCTGTATCCGGTGCGGGAAGGCGCGCGGCCAGAAACCGGCCCGAATTCATATCGAGGAGGGGGGAGCAATCTGTTCACAATGCAGACAGGATCCGGCCGTTCCGGTGGTTTCTCATGCGACACTGGAATGCATGCAACGTCTACGGGATCGGCGTTCGATTCCGATCCTCGATGCGGGTGTGCAGGAGATCATTCGTCACGAGATGAGAACGATCGTGCTGCATATCTTCGAGTTTCATCTGGGTATGGCTCCCCTGACGTGGCAAAAAAACGCAACCGGTTTGAATCGATCAGGAGACGGATCGTAACACGCGCACGTCCTGCATGCGGCGGGTCAATCCGATCGAATCGAAGTACTCCAGCAGAGGCACCGCCTGTTTGCGACTGATTCCGGCTGCATCGCGGAAGCGTCCGACAGACAAGGACTGTTCATCGGAGATGGTTGCAATAATCAAATCGCGAAGAGCATCGATCGCTTCACGATGGAAAACCAGACCGCCGGGGAGACGGACGATGGTGTGGTGATCGATCAGGAAATTGAACAGCTTCGTCAGGGCCGCTCGATCGGTCTTCAGTTCCGCAAGCAGCGTGTCGAATTCCGTTCCTTCAAACCATGCCTGACGAATTCGGTTTTCAACGTAAATCGATTGTTCCTGTTGCTGAGTGGTCATCTGAATCACGTGCGACGGCAGGCGGATCGACATGTTCTCTTCATGCAGCCGATTTTCTGCAACCAGAGTCTGGATCGCTTTCTGCAGGAGTTCCGGAGGAGGAGAGGGTACGAGCGATGTCCGGAGTTCTTCTCGAGTGATCCCTTTGCGAATGGGGTTTGACTGGTGAAAACGTGTGACGGCATCCACGAGGCTGTTCCGGAAGAGATCCCAGATATCGTGGCGGATAATGCGACCGCCCTGGCCTTCAATTTCGATGATCCGGCCATCCCGGAGGAGGTCCGCGACCAGAGATCGAAAATGGTCGGTGTCCTGAGGGAATCTTCGGGAAAAGTGGTGGATCGGGAGACCTGCCAATCCGGTTGAAGCGGTCATGGCGAGCAGTTTTTCAGGGGCGGTTCCCGCATGAAGCGCTCTCAGATTCTCAATCACAACAGGATTGTATCGTTTGGAGATTCTCGATTCCGGATCCAGTATGACCCCTCCTCCGAGTGTATCCATCGGGGAATAATCGCGGATCAGAAATCGATCGCCGGGAAGGCAGGTGATGGCTTCTTCGAGTCGAAACTGGATGAATCCGGAATCCTGACCTCTCAGTTCTTCGCGATCGAGAAGGATGGCTTTCCCGAGCACTTCGGCCGTGCCGACATACATGCGAATTCGCTGCCGGTTGTGCAAGGGCCGAGAGATCGAGTTCAGGAGAAGACACTGTGTGTTCAGCACGCGCGTGGCCGGCAGTTGATCCGGGAGTGATAGCACCATTCCGCGAGTGATCGCCTCTTTGTCGACATTCTGTAAATTGATGGCTGCCCGCTGTCCCGCGCGGATGACGTCGACCGGTTTTCCATGAACCTGGAGTCCCCGGATTCGAGTTGAGGGACCTCCGGGCATCAGAACGGCCGGTGATTGAATGCTCAATTGACCCGACGTTACCGTTCCGGTCACCACCGTTCCAAATCCCCGGATCGTGAATACGCGGTCGACGGGTAACCTGAAGATCCCGTCACATGAGCGCGGGGGAAGGCTGGAAGCGTGATCGACAAGCTGTCGTCGAAGCGATTCAATGCCCTGACCGGTCTGAACCGAAACCGGTATGATCGGCGCATCCTTGAGAAAAGTCGGCTGCATGGCCGCGCGGATGTCTTCATACACCAGATCACGCCACTCTTCATCGACAAGATCGATCTTGGTCAGCGCGATCAAGCCGGACTGGACACCGAGTATCGAGCAGATATCGAGATGTTCACGGGTTTGGGGCATGATGCCCTCATCGGCAGCGATGACCAGCACAACGAAATCGATTCCACCGACGCCCGCGATCATGTGGTGAAGAAACTTTTCATGTCCCGGGACATCGACCAGACTGATCTGGAGATCCGGTGAGGGAATCAGATGGGCGAACCCCAGTTCGATGGTGATCCCACGTGATTTTTCTTCAGGTAATCGATCGGTATCGATGCCCGTCAAGGCACGGATCAGCGATGTTTTTCCGTGGTCGATATGCCCGGCGGTTCCCAGAATGATATGTTTCATGAGCATTAGTCGGAGAGGCGGTCGTAAAACCAGACGCCAGGGCGCGAACCATGTGAAAAAGAGATGATGAGGAGATCATCCTTGAGTTCGATCACGCCGGTTGCGACCCGGCCGATATAGTCGGGATCATTGCTTTGCTGGATCTGGAATGTGAGTTGTTTCCCGTTGAGACGATACATGCCGACATGGCACAGACTCGAATTCGGCGTGCCACGCTCGGATTGAAAATCTGAATAATACTTCTGTGAAAATATGAGAATATCGTTGAACTTGAACCGGTTCTGCTCGGAAATGTCTTCAAAATGACTCAGTTTCCAAGCTCCGATCAGTCCATGATGCGAGGAGTTCGATGATTGCTCCATTCGTCATTCTCCCACAAAAAATCCTTACTATAATAACACAGATACCAGGATAGTCAAAAACCGATGAATCAGGATCCGGACGTGTGTCCGTCAACGATTTGTCTGGAAGGTCCGAGAAACGGCCTGTTCAAGATACTCGATCACCTCGTCGGCACAGGCATCGATCGGCATCCCACGGCTGCATCCCGATGCGTTCCGGTGCCCCCCGCCACCGAAATGTGATGCCACCTCGGAGACATCGAAGCCGTCTTTCGACCGAAACTCACAAAACACCACTCCGGATTCCGATTCGACAAACGACACGGCAACGACGGCCGTTCCCAGAGAAATCAAGTAGCCAAATAAACCGGAACTCCAGGCATGTCGGTGATTTGCTCCGAATTTGCCGAAATCGGATTGTCGGAGTTTCGTGTAGGCGATCATCCCGTTCAACCGACTCTCGAAGGCTACCAGTCCGGCCCCGAGGACGTATAGATCGAGAGGTGATCGTGATTGTGTGAGTCGTTTAATGATCGGCTGGGGATTCAGTCCGGTCGCGAGCAGGGCGGCGGCAGCCAGGAAGGTGGCCGAGGATACATTCGCGTTCTGAAAGTATCGCGAATCGGTGAGAAGGCCGACGTAGAGCCCTTCTGCAACATCATGATCCAATGGAAGACCGAACTGTGTGATGAGTCGGTACACGAGTTCACAAGTCGATGCGGCATCCGTATCGACGACGTTGTAAGCACCGAAATGCTCATTGGTCGCGTGATGATCGATGTTGACAAGCGGAACCGCCAGTTCGCGTATGATGTCGGGAAAACCTGTCCGATCTTCGGATCCGATATCGAGAATCACGGCGGCATCGAACGATCCGGAGATCTCGGAAGGTTTATAAATCACTTCAGCCGGGTACAGAAATTCAAACCGGTCGCCGACGTCAGTCGCCATGGCGATATCCACAGAAACACCATGTTTCCTCAGGCTTTTTGCAAAACCGATCACGGATCCCGCCGCGTCTCCATCCGGATAGAGGTGGGTGGTCAGAAGCAGTCTCCGAGCATTCAGGAGCAAGTGTTTCAATGTTTCACGATTGTTCATGATGCGTCTCCGTGAACCGGTCAGGGTGTATCCAGAGAATTCTCCAGGATGAAACTGACTGCGGTCTGCATATTGCCGAGGTGTTGCTGGATCATGGTGGTGTAAACGGGAGAATCGGGCGTGATGTTTTTCATGCCTGCAGTCTTGATGTATATCTGTTCGAGTTGCTCGGAAATCTTGATCCGACATTCAAACCATTCCGGGATGCGGGGTTCGAAGGAGGCACTGTCGACCTGACTGTAGGGCGCGGCGATGTTCGTGTCCGATGCGAAGGCGTCCTGGAGGATTTTGCTGTTGAGAGAGGAGAGGCGAACCGGGAGATAGGTGGATCCCAGACTCCATCTGGCCCCGATTTCAGTGCTGGTAAACCATTTGATGAAATCCCATGCCCCCTCGATTTTTTCAGGGCTCCCGTTATCATAAACATTGATGTTCGTTCCGGACAACAGCACCGCCGGTTGCTCGATGTAGGAAATTGGTGCGACTCCATGCGCGAACTTGATCTTGTCTTTCAGATACACACGGCTGACAATGGATGACTCGAACATCGCAATCTTGCTGCCGAGCCATTCATTCTGGTGGTCATATCCTTCTGCGAACTTGCCGGTTCTCTCCAGGATCATGTCCGCGTAAGAACGGGTGGCACGCAAGGCAGCTTCCGAGTCAAGAAATGGTTTGCGGATATCCTCATCCATCAGGGTTCCCCGGCATGAGAGCAACCGGCATCCCCAGTTCCACTCATTCCGCAGAGTAAAGGCAAAACCCCATATTTCCGGGATCCCGTCCCCATTGGTGTCGCGCGTCAATTTGCGGGCATACTCGTAAAGCTCTTCGATGGTCCGCGGAGGCCTTTCGGGGTCCAATCCGGCTTCCCTGAACATATCCTTATTATAATACAGAACCGGTACCGATTTATTGAACGGAAAAGACCACAGTTTTCCATCGAACAGGTTGTTCGCCAGCAAAACCGGGATGATATCGGATCGAAACGTGTCCGGGTCGGGCTCGCGCGCGATCAGATCATCCAGACACACCAGTTTTCCGGCTCGGCTGAGTTTCAGCGTGAGTGCCTCGAAGTTCTGAGAGATATCCGGTGATCGGTGAGCAACGACGGAGGCAAGGATCTTTTTCTGCAAGGTGTCATACGATCCCATGCTCGTGCCCTTGATGATGTAACGCGTCTGTTGCGCGTTGTATTCGTCGATCAATCCCTCGAGAACTTCTCCGAGAGGGCCGCCCATCCCGTGCCAGAAATTGATCTGGATTCGATTTCCCGATACCGGGGCGTTTGCCGGACTGCATGCGATCTGGAAATTGATCCAGAGGAACGCGAACACACACAGGAGACATGACTTCGATTTCACAGATTACTCTTTCAATCCGGTCATGGCCTGGTTTTCGACAAATCGTTTCTGAACGATCAGATATCCGATGACCAGAGGAATGATGGAGAAAGTCGAGGCTGCCATCAGCAACCCCCACTCGGTCCCAGCCTCGGAAAGGAAGTAGGCCAGTCCGACCTGAAGAACGCGAAGTTCCGTCGAGTTTGTGACGATCAACGGCCAGAGGAAGCTGTTCCAGGATCCCAGAAAACTGAATATTCCCAACGTCAGCATGGGGGGACGCGAAAGCGGCAGCAGAATTCTGAAGTAAAATCCGAAATGCGAGCAGCCATCGACAACCGCCGCTTCATAGAGATCGCGCGGAAGGGTCATGAAAAACTGCCGGAAGAAAAACACCGAGTACACGCTGGCTGTGAAGGGGACGATCAGCGCGAGGTAGGTATCGAGCCATCGGAGGTTGGCCAGGATGACATAGTCCGGAACCAGCAAGGCTTGCTGGGGGATCATCATCGTTCCCAGAAGAGCGATGAAAATGAAGTTCTTGAATGGAAAATGAAAAAATGAAAATGCGTATGCGGCCAGAGAGGAAAAGAACAACTGGCATCCCACGGTCACCACCGCAACGATAATCGTATTCAGAAAATATCGCGCAAAAGGCTGCGCATTCCATGCATCGAGGTAGTTCCGCCACATGAACTGTGAGGGAATCAGATTGAGCGACGAAGACAACATGTCTTCAGGGCTTTTAAGGCTGGTTGAGACCATCCACAGAAACGGAAAGAGCATCGCGATGGATCCCAGGATCAACAAAAAATGCACGAAAAATCTCTGAACCTGATTTGCTCGCGACAGACTTTCCAACCGCTTCGCCTCCACTATTGATAATGCACGCGTTTCTCGACGACAAGCTTCTGAAAAAGAGTCAATAGAAAGATCATGATGAACAGCTCAAAGGCAATCGCAGACGCATACCCGAAGTGAAAATCACCGAATCCGACTTTGTACAGATAATAAACAATGGTCAATGTCGAATTCATCGGACCGCCCCCCGGCGTCATCATGTAAATCTGGGCAAACACCTGAAACGACCCGATGATGCTCATGACCGATACGAAAAAAGTCACCGGAGACAACAGCGGAAGGGTGATATGCCGGAACTGATGCATCCGATTCGCACCATCGACGGTGGCGGCTTCGTACAAATGCGGGGGAATGTTCTTCAAACCGGTCAGGAATATGATGACATTGTATCCCAACCCCTTCCAGACACTCATGACGATGATCGACAACATCGCCCATTTTGGGTCCAGAAGCCATCGCTGCGGAGGAATCCCGAACAGGCCGATAAAGGCATTCAAAAGACCGATGTTGGGATGGTAGATCAACTTCCAGACAATGCTGACTGCATTGATGGAGGTGATTACAGGAATGAAGTAAATCAGCCGATACGCATCCATCCCTCTGATTTTCTGATTCAGCAGGATCGCGATCGTCAGCGCGAGGATGATGTTGAGCGGCACGGCGACGATCGTATAGTAAATCGTGTTTCGGATACTGAGCCAGTAGAGGGGATCGTTCCACAAAATGCGAAAATTTCGGAGACCTTCGAATTTTGCCGTCGAGATCAGATCCCAGCTGAAAAATGAAAGTCCGAGACTGAAAAAGATCGGAATCACATGAAATGCAGTGATGACGATCAGTGTCGGCACCAGATACCAAAATGCAAAATACTGATATTTTGGGCGCTTGGGCTTGTTCTTCCGAGGCATCATCCAAAAATTCTACAATTCTTTGAGATACAACACAAGGGATTGATTGAACCGGTCGGTGTCGTGGTCCCAGAGCAGCGGATCGAGTTTCCGACGGTCATCCATCGAAAAATACTGATAATTGGTCATCGTCGGTGCTCCGAGCAGACAGATCGCACCCCGCCCCGTACGCTCAACCGCCGCCACAACCCGACTCATCTCCTCCCGCGCTCCCCGAACACGCTCAGTGTCCCGTTTCCCTCTCGCAACCCCCGCGGTGTCGCTCACCTTCGCAACGATCGAAATCGCACGGTCATTCTCTCCGTCTACCCGAATCGATGTCGCACTCCAGAACACCGCTGACCGGATAGGGTCCACTCCCTCGATATCGATCTCGCGGGCGACAATCGACCACGGTTTGCCGGTATTGTTCTGCTCATCGACGATTTCATCGCCCGTGAACGAGAGCCTGCTGCCCAGATTCGCGAGCAGCTGATCAGCATTCTGCAGTCCGGACAGGGGAACTCTCGCGCTGTTTACGCTGAGGAGCGCTTTCCCGCCCCTGCGCCGGATCCATTTCCTGAGATACTTCATTTCGGAATCGCTGAAGGCGAGATTCGGATTTGATATCAGAAGAACTGCTCCCCTGGGTAATGAGCGAATCGGATCGAGATTGACGAGGACTTGCATCCTGAGGTTTTTCTGCAGATCCCCGATAAACCGTGACATGATGTCGGATTCATTGCTGCCGTGTGCACAATCGATGATCAGCACCGAGTGTCCATCCAGTTCCCGGCACCGATCCGCCCGGAACACCGGCAAAGGAATCGGATTGGCCATCTCACTTTGCATGGGTCGTCCACCGAGCCAGGCGACGGACTGCACGACGAATCGGCGATGATCGTAGAGCCATGACAGATAAGCGGAATGCCGCGATTTGTCTTCCGCACCCGTCCCATCGTCGAACGGTGAGGAATCTCCGATGGCAAGGATGCGACCTTTTCCAGCCGATCCGGCCGCGATATAAGGTTCCCGAGACTCCGAGAAGGTCGCGATGCTCCGGATAGCCGTGTTCTCAGGGTCGATAAGGATCGATGTCGCCGCCCAGGCACCCAGCCTGCCGACGCCGGCGAGCGCGGGATGACCGCTCGCCGATTCCAGTCGGATCGGTGCCTCGGAATGATCGGAACCCGTAAACAACAATCCCCAGCCGTGCGTCAGTTCATTCAGGATCATGCAGGCATCCCACCCGTCGAAGTTCCGATCCGATCCTCCATGATCCGATATCAGGAATAATCCGCAACCGGATTCGACGAACGAGTGGATGCAGTCGATTTCCTCATGGGACAGACGTGTGTTCGGTTCGGGAATAATCAAGACATCGCATGACTCGAGCATTTCGGGGGTAATCCGATTGCCCGCATTGCATCCGGATGTCGTTGCGATCGATGCGTTCAGTTCATGTCTGAGATCGTCGGCGAATGACGAATACGCGGCATCCGGCGTCCAGTCCGCATTCCCGAACGTCTGACCATGCAGGTCATCGAACACAACCCGCAGAGTGCGCGTCTTCATCGCATTTTCCGCCCGACATGCGTCCACGAAACCATGCGCAACCGCCAGAAGGATGCACGTCAGCGCGATCAGAAGACGGGTCGTACCCGCTCGTAAATCGCGTCCTTTCCTCAATGCAGGCATCGGAGCTTCCTTCAGTTCCATACTTCTTGAAACACCTCCGAAACGACATCGCCTCTCTGATCGAAGACCACCCGAACCGATCCCAGTTCGAGGGGTTCCGAGTAGAGATATGAGAGATCTCTGAAGTTCAAAGTGCGATATCCGTTGTTGGTGATGAGAACAGGGTAGAGGTGGTGAATACAATCCTTCAGATCCCGGACAACCCGCGGTATCCGACCGATCAGATCGGCCGGTACGGCTGCTTCGGGAAACTGCCATTTATGGAGGATCGCCCGTGATGGACTGCATACCAGATATGCGACGGCAGAAGAATCCGGTCCAGAACGGACAAACAGCCATCTGTCCGGACGAGCTCTCCCCGGATATGCGTCCGCTCCATCCATCGTCGGATCGAATGCGACCAGCACTTTTCGGGCGCGTTCACGAGCGATGTAGCAATACAGAAGGTACCCGAGTGTCGCTGCGAGAAATGCGATTGCGATCTGACGACGATAGGGCAGAAGGAGCAGTCCTATGACCGCTCCGAGCGTCAGGAGATATGCCACGGGGTTTCTCAGAGATCCCCGAAACTGACAGCCGAAACAGGTGTGGAAATGCCGTTCGTGGCATTTGTGCGATACCGTCCGGGGATTGACTCCGAGAATCAGCGGGAAGGCATAGCGACGATACCGGAACGGGTGCAGAAACGGTAATCCATTGTTGTGCATGACCCAGTCAAGGAGCACGTGTGAGAGCGCGGAGATCAGGCCGACCGCCAGAAGGGGCACGAATGGCGATGCCGGAATACCCAACACCTCCAGGCGAAAAACTGTCCAGGCGATCGAGCAATAGATCAGGGATTGAATCGCGAGTCCTGCAAACGAATGCGTGAAACCATGATGCACGCGCAGGAATGCTGCTCCGGGAAGCTTCCTCGATAAAAAATCGAAATCAGGCGCGATGGCCATTCCGATGGAGGTGAGGGTGAGGGCCGGTTCAGGCGCCAGACCTGCACTCAGATGCGCAATCATGATTCCGCCTGCGAGATGCGTGAGCGGATCCATCAGGTGGGATCCTTCTTCCCGTCGATATCCGTTCCGGCAGGATTCCGGAAGGGTGTCAATCCGAGTGCTGTAATGATTTCAGGCACAATTTTCTCCCACCCGATCGCCATGATGTGCAGTCCATGAACTCCCGGCATGCCGATCACCTCCCGGCATGTCTCGATCGCCATCTCGAATCCCTCCCGTTCCATATCCGAGGCACCCTGCATCCGTTGAATGACCGGCTCCGGGATGTGCATTCCGGGAACATGGTCACGCATGTACTGCAAAGCGGTGACGGATCGGACGGGTGTCAGTCCCGCCAGGATGTGACAACGATCCGCAATGCCCAATTCGATGATTCGCTCGACCCATTTCCTGAATACGTCGATGTCGAAGATGGGTTGTGTCTGGATAAAATCCGCTCCGGCATTCACTTTCTTGATCAGCCGCAACGGCCTGTATTCGCGTGGGAAGGCAAACGGATTTGCCGCCGCTCCGATGAAAATCTCCGGAGGAACCGGCGCTCCGTTTTTCTTGTTCGCGATCGGCTCATCGTTCTGAAACAGCCCATCATCGCGCATTCGTTTGAGCATCCGGATGAGTTGGATCGAGTCCATGTCATAGACGTTTTTTGATTCGGGATGGTTGCCGAATCGCTGGTGATCACCCGTCACACAGAGGATGTTTCTGATACCGAGAGCGGAGGCTCCGAGCACATCCGACTGGATCGCCATCCGATTGCGATCCCGGCAGGTAATCTGCATGACCGGTTCAACTCCACTCTCGATCAGAATTCGAGAAGCCGCCATGCTGGCGAGTCGTACGACTGCGGATTGATTGTCCGTCACATTCGCCGCATCGATGAACGGTCGCATAAGCTCCGCTTTTTTGGTGATACTCGACGCACTCGGTGTCTTCGGCGGCATGATCTCGGCGGTAACCGCGAAGTGTCCATTGATAAGAGCTTGTTCCAATAAACTGCCTGATTTCAAATCAGTTGTCCTCACTGGTGTATACCCTCGGGCCGCCCGCTCCGGATGTCCTCCAATCCTTGGGAGGACAGACCTCATCGAGTGTGTCGAGCCGGCCATCTTCGGTCAGCCGATCGACGATCTTCTGCCAGACGCATTCGATCGAACGATCGATTTCACAATGACCCTCGAACGATCCGCCACACGGACCGTTGAGGAGAGATTTCGAACATCGTGCGATGGGACACAAGCCGGCAAAAAGGTGGATGCTGCAATTCCCGCATCCCGCGCACCGTTCCTCCCATCGCATCAGAGAGGTGTGCGCTCCCATGAACCGGGTGTTCAGGCCCGGAATGACCCGGATGGAGGGGAATTGTGCCGCGAGAGTCTGTGCACCCGCTCCGCATCCCAGCGACACGATCACATCCCAGTCTCCTGCTGCATCCTCGTTGAACTCGGGATCGCATTGCCGTCTGGAAACAATCCCGGAGACCTCGATCGGGGCTCCCGTCGCAACGGAGTGCATCCGAAGTTCGCGCTCCAGCATCAGAACGTTCTTTTCACCCCCGGAATGACAGACCGTTACGCACTCACCGCAGCCGACAATAGCGATGCGACGCGCTGATCCGATCAATCGAATGATCTCATCCAGAGGTTTCCGGTCGGCAACTATCATCCTGTCGATCCCTCCCGAATCAGTCCTTTATCACAGACTGCACCGGGATCCAACTCTACCGCAGGGGTCTGAATGTCGGTCACAGATAACCGAGCCGATTCAGCTTCCGGATCAGATCTGAATGGCCCGGATCGGAACGAGATCCGGTGGGATGATGCGGGGCGCGATCGGAATCGACCGGGCTGTGAGGTGTTCCTCCCGAACTGATCTGCACGGGATGCCCATCCATCCAATCCGGAATGTCGATCTCAAGCTCGTGAAGCACGGTCGGTGCGATATCTTCAAGACCGGGTGACGCTCTCCGGTCCCCGGCAATACGTCTGATGCCTCGACCGAACACGACCCCTTCCGGTCGATGACTCCCGTTCATCGATCCGCCTTTCTCGCCGATCCAGGCGGCCGGCGGGATTGGCATGATCATCGGTCCGGGTGTCGTCTCCCGGGAAATGCCGAATGAGTAGCCCTGATCAAGGCCGACTTCCAGAATGAGATCCGGGAACCCGGCAGAGCACGGTCCCTGATAGAGGTCCTCCCGGATGTGCACACCGTCGAACAGAGATGTATCGGCCGAGTCGATCCGTTCTTCCATCAATTCGCTGCGGATCGATTCGAGGAGTCTGCGTCGTTCCGATTCATCCATGCATGTTCCCAGCGGGAACCGCCCATCATGCAACCAGATGGAGGGGAAATAATTCAGTTCGTCGGAAAAAGCGCGACACTGTTCGAGACGGGCATGGGAGAGTCTTCGTCGGGCCTCGATTCGCGCCGCAAATCGTCCACCGAACGCTCGGAACAACTGCTCCTGCAGCATGACCGGCGTCAGCCTGAACACTTGCGGTGCAAGAGCGCGACACAGGGCGGAAAAACGGCTGGAGCCGGTCTTGTAGGTAAACCGAGCATGACGGGCAAGAATCCTGTTCAGACTGATGCTCCGGGTCCCGGAACCTCCCATGCCGTGATCCGAAACGATCAGGACGATATCGGCGAAACGCACGAGGCGCCCGACGGCTCCATCGAGCGCGCGATAGACGTCCCGGATGGTGTCGGCGATCTCGATGCCTGCCTGAGTGAATCGAGGCGATGAAGGATCGTGAAATGCCCAGAAATGATGTGCGGCCGTGTCAGACTCTGAAAAAACGATGCCGATCACATCATATTCCGATCGATTCAACAGATACTCGGCGATGGATGCGCGGCGAGGAATCATCGACAACATCCACTCACGCGCCCGGCGATGCCAGCGACGCCCGATCCGAATCTCCTGTATCCCCGTCAACGTATAGCGTGATCCCAGTGACGCCAGTTCATCGTACAAAGACCCGGGATGGCAGAATGAGATATCCGCATCGACAGCAACGGGACTGTCAAATCCGGACAACATGAATCCGTTCAACGGTTCGGGGGGATAAGTAGTCGGAAAACCCATCGCACCGACCTGACGGCCGAGTGCATTGAGATAACCGAACAGGGTGGGGACCTGACGAAATGTCGAGTCGACAGGCAGAAGATCATATGAATGAGGGATTCTGCTCGTGAAATCGATGATTCCGTGCTTCCCGGGATTGCATCCGGTCAGAACAGTCGACCAGGCCGGATATGTGAATGGCGGGATCGTGCTCCGGATCGGTTCGAAAAAACCATCCGCTTCGATGCCGGCGAGATTCGGCAGTTGTCCCGAGTCCCGCATCGCACGGTAAACATCCGGATCGAATCCGTCCAGTCCGATGATCAGAACTCGGGCCGGCACCGCGGATCAGTTCTCGACGTATCCCAGTGACTTCATCCGATCGAGATCCTCCTGGGAGACTTCACGGGATTCGCGCTCATGCCCGAGCGAAGCGGCATCGGTTTTGAGCTTTCCGATCCTCTCAATCAGCGGATCGACATGCTGGGGTTCTTCCCGAACGAGGTTTTGCCGCTCACCGGGATCCCGGTCAAGCCGGAACAGTTCATGTGTCGGTAATCCACGGGGGTTACCGGGGTTGGCTTCAATGAACTTAACATTGTCGTCGATGATGCTGTTGATGACATTACCCTCATGGTCCTGCTCGGAAAGCACGGCGATGCTCTCCGGAGGTGGATCAGATCTGAACAGGGGACGGCCCCTGAGATCCTGGTTATGATCGAGAAGGCCGCAGAGTCCGAGGATCGTCGGGGCGATGTCGATCTGCTGAACCAGATCCGTCCGGACGGAAGATCCGGGCATTTCGGGCGTCAGTTTCCAGATCATCGGGATGTGGATCTGCTCCTGATACAATGTCGTGCCGTGCCACCACCCGCCATGTTCATAGAATTCTTCGCCATGATCGGCCGTCAGGAGCACGATCGTGTTGTCCCACCGGTTGTTCTGTTTGAGGTGATCGAACAACTCTCCGATTCTGGCATCGAGATAATCGATTTCACTGTAATAGGTTTTTCGTAAAAGATCGGCCATCTCAGGAGGAGGATCCGTCATGTCGACCCGCGCATATCCGACTCCGTTGAAAGGATGCTGGAAGTATGGGTCGTGAGGTTCCATGTAATGAATCATCAGGAAGAAGGACGAACCGACCGACCGGTGATCGATGAAATCAAACACCTCCCGATTGACCACGGCTGCTTCCTGATAATAGTTCTGCGGATACTTGGTCTTGACCAGGAAACGCTCCCGAATCAACCTCAGGATCGAATAGTAACTCAGCAGACTGCTCGTTTCGGAGGCATGGAAAAAGTAGTCCGGTGCCAGATAATGATACTCGTCGAAACCCTGACCGAAGTTGAATCCCCCGGACACATTGATGTTGTTGGCATAGCCGACCGTATAGTATCCGGCGTCACGCATCCGTTCGGCCAGTGTGCGGATCGAGTCGGGCAGGATATCCGGCTTGAGATAGGTTTTATGTCCGGATGGGTGCATTCCGCTGAAGATATTCGCAAAGCCCGGTTTCGTCCAGCTTGCATTGGCATAGGCTCTGTCGAAACGGATACCTCCGCGAGCCAGTTCATCGAGGACGGGTGTCTGAACACCCGTGCAGCCATAAGTTCCGAGAGAGTCACAGCGCAGGGCATCGCATACGATCATGATGACGTTCGGGCGATCCGAAATCGTATCCGTGCGAGCGATGCGGCGGGACTCCTCGGCCGCCCCGAAACGGCTCATCAGGAGCGCCCCAGCAAGCATTACCATGAAAAGAATCAGAGCGTGTCTGCGAAAGCGCTGAAACCGGAGCCGCAGGGTTCTGAGAATCCCGTAGAGCAGAATCAGGGAGAGCAATGCAATCAGTCCGAGAGACGCTTTGGCGGTGAGCGGCAATGGTTGCTCGTGCCAGATATCCCTGAACAAACGGAATCGACCGAGAACAAACAGATTGAGCGCGAACCAACCCGCGGTGATGATCGGAAAAGTATGGATCGAATCCGTTTCGTAGCCGAGCAGGACGGCGATCAGGCCGATCGCGATTCCTCCCGACAGCCCCACCGCGGCTCCGATCAGTCCGTATGTCAGAATGGCAAAGAGGAAGATATCCGGGGTGCCTCCCTTGAGAACCAAAATCCAGACAGCCTCGGCAATCCCGATGAACGCTCCTGCGAGAAGACCTGCCGTCAACCCGTCCAGGCTCCTGGATACAATGGCATTTTTGCGCCAGTGGGCAGTCGGAGCGACGGGGTGCTTGACGAGTTCCTCGAGACCGTAATCGTTCGATTGCATGATCATTTCAAGATCCACCGCGCGCCCATCGAGTTTTAGAAAGGCCGGCCGATAGTTTTTTTTGCGCAGCCACCAGAAGAGGCCTCCGAGCAGGGTCAATGCTTCGGCGGCCCAGAATCCAAGTGCTGCGGAGACGATCGCTGCGGCTGGACCGATCTGATTTCGGAGAAGATAGTACTGCGCGATCTCGCGGATCCCCTCACCCCCGATGGTGACCGGCGTGATCACCGTCGCGAAGATCTGGATCGATGAGGCGAAGGTCACCTGCCAGAAATCCGCACCGATCGCTCCGATGGCCCGTGCGGTGAAAAAATACATGGCTGCCGTGCAGAAGTGCACCGAGAAGCTCTGGAACAGGGCATTGAGCAGGAGCAGTTTGTGATTCCGATACGCGGCCGCGGATTTTGACACACGCTGGATAAAACCCTGGACCTTGGCCTTCCCGGGAAAGGGAATGATGGCGATCGCTCTCTGGATCGGTGCAGGAAAGAACAGAAGGAGCAGAAAACCGAGAATGATTCCGATGGCGAGAGGAACCGTGATGGTGACGATGCGCGAGGCTTGAGCGCCGAGGATCGATGCGCCGAGGGGAAGAGTGACAAGAAACGTGATGAAGATGCCCAGAATCCCCAGGATCTTTTCGATGGCTGTTGCGGCGGTGCACTCGACGACTCGATGTGAAAACCGCGATGCATCGTACAGTTTATAGCCATCCAGACCGATGGTGGAGGGCAGGAATGTGCCCAGAAACCGGCCGATCAGAAAACTGCCGAAGATGTGTCTGAAAGGGAAGACAATTCCCTGGCCACCAAGCAGGAGATGCCATCGGTACATGGAACTGAGAATGCCGAGAAACTTGATCGCTGCAGCAAACAGCACAAAAACCCAGAATGTGCCCAATTCGATCGAAGGCAGAAACTGCATGATCGCGGCGAATGTCGTCTTCGTCTCGATCGGTTTGATCCGACCTGCCTGTCCGTCGGCCAACCGGACATGCTGGCCGGTTTTCAGTTGAAGAATCACGCCGTTCTCGTCGGTCACATCACTTCCGCTTTTAAGACTGTACTCGGATTCTCCGATCCTGATCCTGTCGCCGGATTTCAGTTGAATCTCCTGGCCGGTCGCGGTTTCGACGGAACGATGATCGATCATCTGGACTTTGTGCGACAGAAGCAGGTAGAACGCCAGGATTGTCACCAGCGCTTTGATGATCGGACTCAGGATACGACGCAGGATTGATTTTCCCGGTCTGGACTCACTCAAACTCTGAACACCCATGTGCTCTTCTCCTGAAATTGAAGTATCTACTCAAGGTATCCCAGATTTTTTAATCGTTTACTGACGGATTCCACTTCATCCGCCGAATAGGCGGACGGGGACGTGAGATCGCGCGGTGCCGCGAGATTGCTGAAATCGGCCGAGCGGACCGGTCTGGCGTGGACAAAGTCGGGATGAAACAGTTCCTGACGCACGGTTCCATCGCATCCGTCGGGAATCGGCAGGCCAGCGGAATACAGCACGCTGGGAAGGATATCCCGCATCTGGATGTCGTCACGTGAGCCGGGCAGGAAACCGGGGCCGGCCGCCATCAGGATGCCTTCGGGCCGATGGAATCCGATCGGCAGATGATCGCACGAACTGAACCATGATCCGGTCCCGAGATGTTGGCGCCCCAGGATGGCATATCGTTTCATCTGGAAGACGATATGAGGAGCCCGATACGTTTCTGAACCCTCATAAATATCTTCCCGGAACCACACGGCATCCGTGATGCGTTCCCCGGTGACGGGATCGGTCAGTTCCTCCAGTCGAGTCCGGATATCACGCTTCAATCCGATCATTTTTTGCTGGGTCATCCCGGGAGCGGATTCATGAATGTAGATGCCTTGCGTGGGGATCGAGGCAAAATAGGCCTGGGTTCTGTTCCAGTCGATGACCCTGTCCAGATCAGCGCGGGCCGAGTGAGCCGTCGAACGTGAGGCGCGGATTCGGTGTCGCAACAGCTTCGACAGCTTTCGCGGGAAGATCCGGCGGAAAAGCGGCGATTCATCCAGGGCCATCGCGAGATGAAAAATCCGTTTCCGGAGATAGGGGAGGGGATGGACGTGGAGAAATCCCTGATCCATCAGCCAGGCATTCGCGTTGAAATACGACTGGGTCGCTCCGAATCCATGGTCCGAAACAATCCAGATCGCGGTCTCCTCACCGGCGCGCTCAATGATTTCGCCCACGGCGCGGTCGATCCGCTGATACTCTTCAATCGCTCGATGCCGCAGTTTCGCGATGCCGGCTTCCGGTGTCGGGTTGCGCGGATCGAGATATTTGAACAGAAGATGCTGAATGCGATCCATGCCGATGAAGACGCCGAAGAAGAACGACCAATCGCGTGTCGTCATCAATCTCCGTATTGCCTCGATTCTCCGATCGGTACACTCGCGCAGATCGTCCAGAAAACGGAACAGGCTGGCATGATCCGCCGGGTCATATCGGGGGACATCGAGATTGGGGATGTAATGACCGCAGACCGCTTTGATTTCATGCTTCAGAGATGCGGGGTACGTGAATTCCGATTCGAATCCGGGTGCGAGCATCCCGGAGATCATATCGCCGAGAATTGGCTCCGGGGGATATGTCATAGGAACATTGACGACAATTGAACGTTTTCCGAAGGATCCGATGATCTGCCAGATCCTGGCGCCTCGTGCATGGCCCGACGAAATGAGCGGGCGATCGGAATCGACCAGAGGGCTTTCCGTGAAATCGAAGATTCCGTGTCGACCCGGATTCAAACCGGTAAAGCATGTGGTCCATGCCGGAGGTGTCGTAGGGGGAATCGTGCTTGTTAATACGCATCGGACGGCTCGTTCGCGGAAGCGTGCGAGATTGGTCAGGATCCCCTCATCCATCCATGGCGTAAGCAGATCGAACGTAGCGCCGTCAAGGCCTATGATGGCGATTCGATTATCCAAACGCAGAACCCTTCAACGGTTTCACTCATCCTGTCGTGTGCATTCGGCATGTCGGGATCAGAGATAGCCGAGATCGGCGAGTTTTTTCTTGATGAGCTGCTCTTCTTCGGCGGTCAGCGTATCCCCGGTTGGAATCAGGGCCATTGTTTCGAGTTTCGTGACGATTTTCGCGAGACTTTCGTCGAGTGATTCGGAGTCGGTATTGACCACAACTTCAGCGGCGAGCGGTTCTTCATACGGGTCGTCCACTCCGGTAAACCCTTTGATCTGCCCGGCGAACGCTTTCTTGTACATGCCTTTCGGATCCCGTTTGGCGCATTCGTCCAGCGAGCACTTGCAGTAGACCTCCACGAAGTCGCCAATCAGGTCCCGATTGCGGTCTCGGATGTTGCGGTATGGAGAAATGCACGCAGCGATGGCGACGCGTTCGGTCGCCGTCAGATAGCTGCAGACGTGTCCGACCCGGCGAATGTTTTCATCACGGTCTTCCTTCGAAAAACCGAGACCTTTTGAGAGGCTTCGACGGATCACGTCCCCGTCGATGATTTCGACCGGAAGACCGCGGCTTTTTATGATCTCGGCGAGACGATTGGCGAGCGATGATTTTCCCGAGCCGGAAAGGCCGGTGAACCAGACAGTAAATCCCTTGGCCATATGATTGTTCTCCTTGGAGTCCTGTAACGAGATAGTTTCATGGGTTGCCGGGTGACAGAGATTGCACGGGAGAGGCGATGTATTCCTGGCGCAGGACAAGGCGGGCAAGGACGGATGCGGCGTATTCATATCCGATCGGTCGATGCCCGGTGCCGATCCCGAGAGTGACGGCTTCCTTGTTCAATCCATGAAAATCACTGCCCCCGGTTTGTAACAAACCGAAAGTTTCCGCCAGGTCGGCAAAGAAACTCAACTGTTCCATCGAGTGCATCGGGTAGTTCGATTCGATACCGTCCAGTCCGATATCTTTCATGCTCTCGATGAATCGATGATATTCAGAATCCGGATCGAGATGCAGAAGGCCCGGGTGCGCCAGCACGGCCAGACCTCCGGCATCGTGGATCGCATCGACGGCGACCTGCACATCCGGCCGCCATCGCTGTACATAGGCTGCTCCATTCCGATCGAGCAACTCCGCGAAGCACTGTTGCATCGTTGGAAAGTATTGTTTTTTAACGAGAGTCCGTGCGATGTGCGGTCGTCCGATGATATCGCCTCCGGCTTCCGCTGCCACGTCCTCGAAGGTGATCGGGTAACCCAGAAGATTCAGCTTCCGAACGATACGATGGTTGCGTTCACGCCGTCCCTCGCGAATCGTTGAAAGCAGCGAGGTCAAGGCCGGTGATTCCCGTGTGATACCCAGTCCGAGCAGATGCGCCTTGCACATCCTGCAATCCGTGCTCAGTTCGATTCCGGGGATCAGCATTACTCGTTTCGCATCGGCTGCCCGATTCGCTTCCGGGACACCGTCGGTGGTGTCGTGGTCCGTCAGTGCGAGAATCGAGATTCCGGCTTGGACAGCGTGTTCCACGAGCGAGGCAGGGGAGAGGGTGCCGTCCGAAGCGGTGGAATGCGTATGCATATCGATCACGGTGGCTGACGGAACTGTCGGTGACGAAGGGGCATTCATCAGGTGTTCTGCATCAAAATTTCGGCGATTTCCGGACGAGTGAACTCGATTGGAGGCGTGATCCGGTTTTTCAGCATTTCCCGAACTTTTGTTCCGGAAAGCGTGACGTGGTTTTCAGGCGGATGAGGGCAGGTCTTCGGGGACGCCATTGCCCCGCACTTCTGGCAGTAGAATGTGTAATCGAAAAACAGGGGTGTGATTCCGATTTCTGCGGGGTCAAACTCACGGAAGATGTGATGCGCATCGAAGGTGCCGTAATAATTCCCGACTCCGGCGTGGTCGCGGCCGACGATGAAATGCGTGCATCCGTAGTTTTTCCGCACCAGCGCATGAAGAATCGCTTCTTTGGGGCCGGCATAGCGCATGTTGGCGGGCAGAACGGATAACACAACACGGTTCTGCGGGTAGTAATTCTTCAGCAACGCCTCGTAACACTTCATCCTGACGTCCGCCGGAATATCGTCGCTCTTGGTTTCGCCGACCAGAGGGTGGAGAAGCAGGCCATCGACCATCTCCATCGCGCACTTCTGGATGTATTCATGCGCTCTGTGCACGGGATTCCGGGTCTGGAAAGCCACGATCGTATGCCAGTCACGCTCCTTGAACAGAACACGGGTTTCTTTCGGATCGAGACGATGTGAACGGAAATCATCGTGGATGATTCCCTTGACCAGGCTGACACGGCCGCCCAGATAGAACGAGCCCTGTTCGTTCAGCGCAGCCACTCCGGGGTGCTTGACATCGTCGGTTTTGTAAACCTGGAGCGCTTCTTTCGTCTTGTCGTACGGGAAGATCTCCTCCAGATGGAGTACTCCGAGACAGTCACCGTCGATGCTGTACATCGCCAGATCTTCGCCTTCCTTGATTTTCTTTCGGCTGTCCTCGTCCACTGAAAGCGTGATCGGAATCGTCCACGGCAGGCCGTTGACCAGATGCATGTTGTGCAGGATGCTCTCGTAATCCTTCGACGTCACGAATCCTTCGAGCGGGCTGAATGCTCCGGTGGAAATCATTTCGAGATCGGCGATCTCCCGGCGGTTCAACGTCAGGCGTTTCAATGTCGGAATACGTTCAAGAAGAGCGGTTCGCTGCTGGCCTTCGAGTACCCGGTTGACCAGTTTACCGCCGTGCGCTGGAATCTGTTGAATCATGGTCGGTCTCCTTTGGCATCATGATGGATCAAAAAACATGTGACGGGCATCAGAAGATCACCTGTCCGTCCGATTCAATATCATGAATTCCGAAAAAATTCAGGATAGAAGGAAAAAGATCGCGGATGCTGATCGCGTCTTTCAATATTTTTCGGTTCGAAATCCACAGAAACGCATCGTCGAATGTATGCATGCCTCTGAGATTGCTGTGTGAAACCATCGGCGAAGGCTCGAGCTTTCCTTTCAGATCGAACCCGTTTCGAGGAATCGCGATGAGATCCGGTGCCGTTGGATGCGGGGCGATCTCCGCGCCCGCCGTGATCCGGACATCGCTCAGGACCGCAGTCTCATCCGGATCAATCCGGAATTGACGCAGCGCATCGGACAGCTCGGACAACATGCCGGAATAGTGCCTCGAATCCACGCACCCTTGCGGCTCGCGACCCTTCATATTCAAATAAACCCGGCCCGGAATCAAACTGTAGGCTCGCGAGGCCGGGTCGATGCGATTGAGCCCTGTTCCGGTACCTGATTTCCATTTGAGATATCCCAGTTCCTCGAGAATCGCATTCATCTGGATTTCGGATCGGATCCCGCAGAATCCGTGATCGGACATCAGAATGAGCGTGTCATCCGGATGCAACACTCCCGAGATCTCGTGGATGACATCATCGATCCTCCGCAGCAAGCCGAAAACGGCGTCGGAAAACGGATGATCTGTCACGAGTGCATCCCACAGGAAATGAAACAGTCGATCCGTTTCCATGATGTGCAGGTGCGCGAGTCGCCAGTTCAGGGTGGTGTGCAGTTTCAGAAAAGCGGATCGGCGGCGCTGTACGACATGATGGAGATGATCGATGAATACGGCAAAATCACCTCGGGCGGCTGAAGTCGTGTCGGCGTCGATCATGTAATCGAGGGATTTCAATGTTTCGGAAATACGGGGCGGGAAGGCGATCCTGTCGAGATCCAATCCGAGGAAATCCCCCACAAGAATGCCTCGGAGTGGTTTCGGGGGATACGACATTGGAACATTCATGGCGAAGACCGTGTAGGTATTACAGGAGAGGATCTGCCAGAGCGTCTCCCGAAGCAGGGCCCGGGCATCCGGTATGAACACCTCCCATCGTTTCAGGTCGCGCTCAAGGAAGCCATGGATACCATGTGCGATCGGGTGCGAACCGGTCAGATAGGATGCCCAGGCAACGGGAGAGACAGTGGGATGAACGGACTCCATTTTTCTGGGCGGGGTTTCCTTGAACAATCCAGAGAGAAAAGGCATGGACAGACGCACGGTTTCACAGTCGAACAACGAACAGGGAAATCCATCCAGACTGATGGTCAGGATTCTGGGTTTTCTGAAAAAACGGAGAAAATTCAAAGGATATCCTGTCGGCGGTACGTCAAAGGCTCATAGACTATCGCGATTTCATCATGTAATCAATTTCCCGGGAAAACTCCCTTTTCAACTTGATTCCGAGTATCACGATCGCGTTAACTGAGGGAGCGAGAATCGGAGGGACAATGCTGGAACTCAAACGACTCACCAAACGGTATCATGGCCGCACCGTCGTCCAGGACCTGGATTTGCGGATCGAAGACGGAGAACTTTATGTGTTTCTTGGCCCGAACGGCGCCGGAAAAACCACGACGATTCGGATGATGACCGGACTCGTCCGGCCCGACTCAGGTTCTGTTTCAATCAACGGGATCGATCTGCTCGGAAAACCCAACGAGGCGAAAATGCAGTTCGGTTACATGCCGGATCAGCCGTTCCTCTACGAACGACTCACCCCTCGCGAATTTCTCAGGTTTATCGGCGGTCTTTACCGGATGTCTCCGGGGGCCTGCGATCGGGAGATCGACAGGTGGCTCGATCGTTTCAATCTGACCGCCTTCGATTCGGAGCTGCTCGGTGCGTTCTCCCATGGGATGCGTCAGAAAATCAGCCTCACGGCCGCCCTCATTCACGACCCACCTCTGCTGGTCGTCGATGAACCGATCGTCGGTCTGGATCCGCGCGGTGCCGTAACGATCAAGGAAGTTTTCCGTGAGCGTTCGAAATCAGGCAAATCGGCATTTATCTGCACGCATTCGCTCGATGTCGCAGAAGAGCTCGCACACCGTATCGGGATCCTGCATTCGGGGGTTCTGATCGCTGAAGGTTCGATCGGTGCGTTGCGTCGGCGAGCCTGCATGGAGGAGGGGAGACTGGAGGAAATTTTCCTGGAGTTGACCGAAACGCAACGGGCATCGGAAGACGGTGATGTTCCGTGAGCCGGGTCGTTCTCGGATCCATCCTTGCCACTGATTACCGTCAGCTTCGCAACAGCATGACGCGATTCGGGTCGGCTCCGTTCTGGAAGCTCGCGATCGGATTGTTTCTGATCGCCTGCATCGTGATCACGGAGTTTGCCGTTGCAGCGGAGCTGTTTCGATTCATCATGAAGCAACAGTATCTGGAGGAACTGCGGTTTGTTCTGCTCGCCAAACTTCTCTACATGGTATTCCTCATTTTCTTCGCCCTCCTGACCTATTCCAACACGGTACTCTCGATTTCTGCGTTCTTCCTCTCCCCGGAGATCGATGTGCTGCATGCCCGGCCGCTGAAAAACGGCACGCTCTTCTGGAAGGGATTTCTGGAAACGTTTCTCGGAGCGTCCTGGATGTTCATTGCGTTCGGTATTCCGATCTTCGTCGCCTACGGGCATGTGTTGGGACAAGGCCTGTCCTTCGTTTCCGGCCTTCTCCTGATCGTGCTCTGGATGCTGCTGATCCCCTGCGGCATCGGTGTTTCGATCGGAATCACGCTGATTTCGATTTTCTCCCCACGGCAAACCCAGCGCGTGCTGATGATCATCGGTGTCATTCTGGCGGTAGGGCTGGTCATTCTGTTCCGGTGGATGCGTCCCGAGCAACTCATTGATCCGATCGGCGTCGAGCAGATGGCGGTCTATCTCGAGACGCTTCGCATGCCGACGATCGACTGGCTGCCGACCGCATGGGCATCCGAGGGGATTGCATCGATGGGTGAGAACCGATATGCACATATGGTTCCCGAAGTGGTTCGATTGTCTGTCGTGGCGGTTCTCACGATACTGGCCGCCAGGACCGTTTATCATTTCCTGTGGTGGCGTGCCCGATCGGGAGGTCAGGGCGGGCTGCAATCCCGAAGAGGGAGGTCGGGCATTCGCGCGAGGAAACCGACCCGATTCAGAATGACGCTTGTATATCGGGACTTCATGATTTTTGTGCGCGATCCCGGTCAGTGGACTCAGATGGTTGTTTTGGCAGCGCTGTTTGCTATTTACGTGTTCAACTTCAAGAATCTGCCGTATGCGCTTTACGGGTTCAGTCATGCGATGACCTATATCGCCATCGCAGCTTCAGGTCTGATCCAGGCTGCGCTGCTGGCCCGATTTGCTTTTCCGGCCATCAGTACCGAGGGCTCCGGGATGGAGCGTCTCCGGAGCACGCCAATATCGTGGACTCGATACTTCCTGATCAAATATATGCAACATGTGATTCCTGCCGGAATTTTCGGTGTGTTTCTGGTCGTATTCTCCCTGGTCATTCTGGACATACAGGGGGCCTTTTTCATCCGGTCGGTGATCCTGATGATCGAAATTTCTCTGGCTTCCACCGCGCTCGCTTTGACCATCGGCGTCCGGTTCCCGAGATTCGATCTGGTGGATGCCGCTCAGGTTGCGGTCAGCACAGGCGGATTCATCTATATGTTTTCCGCTTTGTCAATCATTGCGCTTCTGACGTTCATTTCAGCGGTTCCCGATCTGATCCGCTATTTCTCGTTCTATACACCGCGCGTATACCCGCTCCTCAAGCAGTTCGACGGAATCGGCTCGGTCATCGCCGCCGCACTGGTCTCCATTTCCGTCAGTCTGTTTGCCATCCGGTACGGATTGGTCGCCCTGAACCGGATACGGACGGATCATTTCTGATTCTAGAATCGGATACCGGCCTCGATTCGTACGATTCTGGGGAGGTTCGAGTCGATTCCGTAGGGATCAAAGGTTTGATAGCCGGTCGAAGGATCGACGGGGGCATCCTGCCAGGTATCGAAAACATTCTGAACTCTGAGGGCAGTCTGGATCCGGATGGCATCGGACAGGTGGAAGTCTTTCAGGATCGCGAGATCGAACCGGTGCCAGGCTGGCGTGCGACGGGAGTTGATCTGACCGAACCGATAGTCATCCGGGGCCAGAGGATTATATATGACGGGTGTGTACGGACGACCTGACGAGAAGCAATACTGCAACTCTGCCCGGATATCGTATGAAGGGAACAGGGAATAATCCAGTGTGCCGTGCAGGCGATGATGGATCGTATCGTTCAGTTTCACGGATGCGGACTCATCCGGGAGTTCATCGGGTGATGGAAAACGTGATTCGGGTATGGGATCAAAAAATGATTCAGGTGCTTCGGATGGGCTGTGCACTTGTGCATACGAGAACAGATAGGCGGCGGAAACGTTCAGTCGATCGTTCAGACGATACTGCAGATCGATGGAAATCCCGTCACTGGTGCGTTCGTGCGACTGGACCGGTTCGAACCGGTACACACCGCTGGCCAGATGCACACGAGTGATCTCGAAGGGATTGGACATGTTGGTGTGATAGAATCCGAGAGAATAGCTCAGGGAGTGTGAGTTGCTCCCACCCGCGCCAATGAACCATCTCAGACCCGATGTCGGCATCATCGATTCTTCACGATCCGATGTCTCGGGAGAAAAACGCACATTGATATAGCTTGCCGGAGGTGCCTGGACGATTCGTTCAACCCCTCCGAAGAAGCGGAGACCGAATCGGTGATACCCGATATCGAGACGCGGAGTCAGATTGTCGCGGTTGACGATATAATTGTATCGATCCCATCGAACGATAGTCGTGATCTCGAGATTCTCCGTGGCAAACCATCGATCACTGCCCCAGACCGATGATGTGTAGTCGCGAAATGAATAGTCTGCGCGTGATGACTGAACCGGAGATCCGTCACTGCGTGGACCGAACAGAACCTGTTCCCGGCCATCCCCGTCGAGGAACTGCAGTCCTGCCTGAATCAGAAACACATGGGAACGGCTTGTCCGGTGAAACCGTGCCGCACATCCTGACTTCGTGCTTGCCCAAGCCCCGCCGTAGCGGTAGTCGTCCGATGCAATCGGCTGATTCGCCTCATCCGGGCCCGCTATTCGGCCATTCTCAGTCTCTCCCTTCACTCGATTTGATTCCATGGAGTATATGTCGATTTCGGCGAGATCACCGGAAATCATTCGGTATCGAAGACTCAGCGCCGCGAGGTACCCGGTTCGCCGGCTGAAAACGGGATCTTGCTTTCTGAGTTCGAACGGCGCGCGCGGCCGCAGCCAGAGATCCTGGTAGCCGGCAAGGGCGAGCAGTTCCATGCGTGGGGAGAGATTCAGGCTGGTTTTGATCCACGCATTTTTATCATCACGGTAATCAGGGTTGATCTGCCCTGAGATGGGGTTATGAGATGCATCGATGAGGGTTCCGGCGGCCAGGAATCTCCATCCGGGCATATGAGATTCAATCAACGCGGAGGTCGCATTATCCCGGATGAGCGGTGTGCTGTCAGGTTGCGTGTGATCCGGATCACCATGCTCGTGCCAGTACTGGAACGCCTCTCGCGCTTCATCCGAGTCGAAGCGACCGGAATTGTAAACCGCCTGTGAGCGGATCAGTGACACACTGAATGGGGTTTCGGTCGGATTACGGGAGTAGAGGCCCAGGGCCCCGGCGGAAGACGTCGCGAACGGCGCATCCAGACCGGCAGACATCATGTCGATATTCCACAGGAAAGCGGAAGGAGGAACCAGATAAGGCCGGTTGAATGCGGGATCGGTCAGATCGAACTGATCCACCATCATGCTTGAATCGATGCCACGAGACGATGGGAAGAGGACATCTCCGTTTGGTTCCAAGATCATCATTCCGCGATCGACCAACTGCTCGACTGTGTCGAATGAGGCGGGTAAACGTTCCGAGGATTGAGGCAGACGTCTGAGCAGGGAGGGGAAACGGGATTCACGAATTTGGACGAGTGCCGGAAGGATCGTCGAAACGTTGGTATCGAGTTTGGGAACTAAACGAATCTTGACGCGCTGAACGCTATCGTTCGACAGCCGGAGAAAGGGTGTTTGAACCGTATCGAATCCGGCTCTCGATGCCTGTATCCGATACAGGCCACCCGACAGATGTGCGATGATGATTTCCCCCTCGGCATCCGTCTCGAACAGAGCGATCGGTTCGTTCTGGCTCGACCGGAACACGACAATCTCAACCGAAGGCAGGTTGACATTTCGATCGTCGCTGGTCGTGACTTCGATGCTGGCCGCACGAGTGACATGCTCCGATCCGATCAACGGAATGACATTGATCAGGATGAACAGTCCGAAGAAAGTGAAACGGGTTCGATGAGATCGTCCGGAAATCATGTCCTGTATTATGATTCGATTTGTTGTATGGAATCAATCGATTCACGCTGAACGACTTTCGGCCAAAGGACGTCAAGTGTTCCGCGTCCGTTTTTTCGTCCCAGAACCATGACGGCATTCGCTTGGTCGTTTCGGCGGTGATGGATGAACTGTATCATGGTCGGTGTCAATCGCCGTCGGTTCATGTAGTCGATCAGTTCGAGCAGACGTTCGGGCAGAATCACAGTTGCGAAAGTGCCTCCCGATCGCAATACAATCGAGGCTTCATACACGTAATCGCTCATTGTTACTGAAATTTCATGACAGGCAATCGATTTTATGGCATCGGGGCTGATTCTTCCGGTTCGAACTTTCCGAAACGGGGGATTGGAGATCACAAGATCGAAAGAATTGGGAGTATGAATCTCATGAAGCTGTCGAATGTCTGTGACGGAGCCGATGATTCGATTTCCGACACCGTTGTCGATGCAGTTGGCGCGGGCCATTTCGATCAACTGAGCCTGAATGTCGATCGCATGGAATCGGATGGAGGGTAACGCGAGAGACAGGATGATGGCCAGCAGTCCGCATCCGCATCCCATATCGAGTGCCAGTTTCGGATTGCGGACATGATCGAAGGCGAACCGGGAAAGAAAAAGGGCTTCCTGGGAAACAGGAAGCCCCATCGAGCGATAACTGAAGGATGCGAAGGTGATGGGAGAAAGGATCTGTCGCGCGTCGGCTTCAGAGTCCATCCGTTATTTTTTCAAGGGACCGGCCGGAGCGACGGATCCCGGGCTCACGGGCGTCGGTGTTCCCGTCGGCCCGAACTCAGCGGGTTTCTTCCTCATCATCTCCAGGCGATACTTCGGCACGATATACACGCGATCCGATCCTTCAATCTTTGCGAAGAACTGATCTTTCCGCTCTTTGCTCTCCGCACCGAAAACAAGCGCGAGATCCGATCCGTCAGTTTTTGTCAGAACGGCACGAATTTCGGGCGGTTCGAAGCCATACTCAGCCGGGTTGGCGACGGCAGGAGCAAAATCGGTCGCCTGAAGGTTCGTGAACATTCCAACCAGACGATCGATCTGTTTGGAGTCGGTTTCAACATCCCCCGGCTGGATCAGTTTCCATTCAGATGCCTGGGCTTTGACCGGTTCGGCTGCGGGTGTCGCTTCGGAGTCTGCAGTGGGAGACGCAATCGTTGCCGGTTCGAATACGAGCTGTTCTTTGCCGCGCGTCAAGGTGATTCTTGCAAGATCGGTTTTATCGATCCTGCTGAGTGTTCGATCCTTCCAACCGGCGGCGTCCGGTTTCGAGAACACCATTTTGAGGTATCCGTCGACCAGCAGTACGGCATCGGATTTATCCTTGCGGACATATGTCGACATGAAATCGCTCGAACTGTTTTTTCCCACGAAGAGATGCACTTTTTCCGAGTCATTCTGGTCTTTCAGTACGACTTCGGTTCCCAGTGTTCCCATCGTGAACGGTTTGGACGATCCGTCCGGATCAGTCGCCTGAGTCTCCTGCGGTGCATTGACTTCAAAGGACATGTGCTTGCCGGGGTTATTTGAGATGAGTTGCCGTGCTTCCATCGTCTGAATCGTTTCGAACACTTTGTCGATACTGGCTGAATCCGCAGGGAATTTCTGATCGTTGTCCAGAACCTGCCAGCTGTCGTTTTCGCGGACGAGAACGATTTTGGAACTGAAAGCGCCGAACTCCATCCGGGTGATGTCTTCTTTCTTGAAGTCGGGGAACAGGATACCCAGTTCCGGTGACCGTACCGGTTTCTTTTCGGCGAATGGTTGTTCCATGAAATAGACGATCGCTCCCAGAACGATGAAAACGGCGAGCATCAGCATGAGTGTTTTGTTGTTCATGTGTCTACCTCCCGGCAGTACTTTCAAGCAGACCGCGTTTCTGGTTTCGGCGGATCGCAAGGCGAACAATGCCGAAGATTACCAGTACGATCGACATGCCGAACGTACCCGCCACCCGATGAAAACTCTTGATTTTCTCCTGCTGCGCTTCCTCGATCTTTTCACCCGGTTCACCAAACGATAACGGACGATCGGTCACTGCACGCGAGCGGATTCCGATGAGTTGGTCTCCAATCAGATACGAATCGATCAGATTTTGAAAGAAAACGATATTGTCCGGAAACATCTGAACGAACTGATTGGTGATGAATCGTGTGCTGGCAATCACCGCGATCGTCGTGCTCTTGCTCTCGTTCACGGTCGTTTCCGGATTTTTCTGTGCAGCGCCATCCTTGGGTGCCTGGGGATCCGCCGGAATCGGCCGATTTTCAAACATGCTCTTGAATATGCCGTCGACCTGAAGCGCGATCGGTTGTTCTTTGAACTGAGCCGGATCGATATCGAAACGCTGCTGCGGGTTCAGGTCGAAGTTTTCGGTTATGGTGGCCGAGTAGCGGGATGTTTTGGCGATATCCGTGACCTTGAAGCGGTCGCCTTGTTCTGCCATGAGCGTTAACGGACTGGTCCAGGGAAGGACCAGCGATTCGAGTTGACTGACTGCCGGAAAATCCGGGTTGAATCCTTCCGGAAGGATCTTGGGCCAGAATGGGTAAGGAAGGCTGAATCGCATGAATCCGCTGTTGAAAGCCGCATATGCATTGCTGCGATCAACGATGAGCGACGGTTGAATGCCAATGCCATAGAACGTCATCAACGCCTGCACATCCTGTGGTACGGCCGATGCCGTCATGGACTCATTTTCGATCTTGATACCGTCTGACAGGAAAATCACCTTGCCGCCCTTCATGATATATTGATCGATCGCGTACTGCGCCCGTTCCGGCAGCGGCTGGTTTCCGTCGACCACAATCGCGCCGATCGTCTCGGGAATCGATGACAATTTCCCGGGCTCGAAGAAGCGTGTCGTGTATTCCTGTTCGATCATTTTTCCGACTTCGGTGAATCCGACAGGAGAGTTTTCCTCGCCTTTGGCGCCCACCCAACCGAGCATCCGCTGTTTTGTATCGGTGACCTTGAAGATCGCGGAAGTCAGGTCATACTCGAGATTGGACAGGTTTTTTATAACGGGGATGACCTGATTCTTGTCGCCGTACTGAACGGAGATTCCCAGAAATGCTTTACGGACCTGGCGCTGGTCTTTTTCGATCACGGTCAACTGCAGTTCAGGAATACCAAGCCGCTGCGCCTTTTCCTTGACGGCGGGATCCTTCGCTGGATCGACAAATTCAACCGCGATACGATTCTTGGAATAAGCTTTGTATTCATCCAGCAGATCGTTGATCTGGGTTTCGAGATTGGCCAGATACGGGGGAAGATCACTCGAGAAATACAGGTGCACATTGACGATGTCATCGAGGTTTCCGAGGATCGTCCTGGTTGAATCGGTGACCGTGAATTCTTTGTTCTCCGTGAGATCCGCCCGGGAAAACAGACGTGAAGCGATCACGTTCATGAAAAAGAGAATTCCGAGCATCATGACGATGATCAGGATGGACTGGCTTCCATAACGAACGATGTTTCGCGGCATGGCGACCTCCTATCTCCAGCTGCGGCTCGCCAGCGAGCGAGTGTTGAGGAAGAGGAAGAATGAAATGACCGACAGGTAGTAGATCAGGTCGCGCGTGTCGATGACGCCGCGTCCGATCGAGTCGAAATGAGCGCCCAGACTCAGATACTGCAACAGCGGCACGATCGACAACGGCATCGTGCTCAGAACGAAGTTTTCTCCGATGATCAACAAGGTGAAACAGAGCACCACTCCCAGAATGAAGCTGATGATCTGATTTTCCGTCAGACTCGACGCGAACATGCCGATCGACAGATAGGCGCCGCCCATCAGGATCGCACCGAGATATCCGCCGATGATGGGTCCGAAGTCCGGGTTGCCGAGAGCGAAGGTCGAGATGACCAGCGGGAAGGTGAGGAGCGTGGTGATGCTCAGGAAAAGAAAACTGGCGAGGAATTTACCGAGAACGACGTCGGAATCTTTCAGCGGCAGTGTCATTAAAAGTTCCATCGTGCCGAGTTTTTTCTCTTCACTCCACAGACGCATCGTCACAGCCGGAACGAAGAACAGGAACAGCCAGGGCATCAGATCGAAGAGAATCCGGAGGGATGCGTAGTTGGCCAGGAAGAAGTTCTTGTAAAACAGCCATCCGGACAGAACGAGAAAGACGGAAGTGAAGATGTATGCGATCGGAGAATCGAAATAGCTGCGAAACTCCTTTTTCATGATTGCAATGATGTCTCTCATGCTGCTCAACCCCCTCTCAATTTGTGGTCAATCGTGCGAAGACATCTTCCAGGGAAGCGGTTTCCCGATACAACTCGGTCAACACCCATCCCTTCTGCGTTACCGCATTGAAAATTTGCTCTTCGACCTGTTGCTGGGAACGGAATTTGAGCCCGAAACGAGAACGGTCCGGGGATTCGGCGTGAAGTCGAACATCGAGAACACCAGGAATGAGAGATAGCTGGGATCGGATATCATCGGGGCGAGCCTTGATGGTCACCCAGTACAGCGTGTCCCCGGAAGACTGGGCAGTGAGATCCTGAGGAGTGCCGTCGGCGACGAGGCGTCCTTCATTGATGATCACGATCCGATCGCAGGTGGCGGTCACCTCCTGAAGGATGTGCGTGGACAGAATGACGGTTTTCTGTTTGCCGATTTCCTTGATCAGATCCCGGATTTCGACGATCTGGTTCGGATCGAGTCCGGAAGTGGGTTCGTCGAGAACCAGGATGTCGGGATCATGGATCATGGTTTGAGCGAGGCCGACTCGCTGGCGGTAGCCCTTCGACAGCTCACCGATTTTCTTGTGCATCACGTTTTTCAACCCGCACAGATCGATCATGCGGTTGATCGCTTCGCGATGTCTGTCCTTCGGCACTTTTCGCACCGTGACCACGAACTTCAGGAAATCCGGAACGTCCATGTCGAGATACAGCGGTGCACTTTCCGGCAGGTATCCGATCCGTTTCCGCACCTCGAGTGACTGACTGAAGATATCGAAACCCGCGATGGATCCTTCACCGTCGTCGGCGGTGATATAGCCGGTCAGGATCCGCATTGTGGTGGATTTCCCCGCACCATTGGGGCCGAGAAATCCAAGAACTTGCCCGGCGGGTACCGAGAACGTCACGTCGCGAACCGCGACCGTGTTCCCGAATCGCTTGGTCAATCCTTTTACGTTGATCATAGGCTTTCATTCTCAGAAGATGAAGGTTTACGTTCAAATCCATATCGCAATTCGATACAGACCACTCTCGACAAATTCATCCAGATCATCTCTACAAACAAAAAGGCAGAGCGGTTCCAATTATTGCGATTCTCTGTCGCGCAAGGTCGGATCCAACCCCAACTCCTTCAGAAGGTACTCGGAAAAATCATCCCAGGTTCCCACCGGTTTCGACGGGGGTGACAAGATACCGTTCTCCGGTAACGCAAACCACATCGGTTGTCCGGATTCGGTATTATAGACGATAAAAAGCGTACTCAGTTCCATCTGGGCCGCAAACAACCGGTTCAGAACCCGTGACGCGAGGTCTTCCTGGAGGCTTTTCTCATACTGCGCGCCATTCCAATCGAACACCATCACGAAATGGCGCTCCTCCAACCTGGCTGCCCAATTCATCGAGTCATCCACAAGTTCGCCTCCACGTTCCGGATTCGTCTCGGAATAACCGACCAGTGCATCCAGTTCCCGACCCAGCATATCCTCGAGGATCGCAATGTTACGTCCACTCACGAAATATCCGGCGGCCCATCCTTCGTCCTGAAGGAGCCGCACCAGATCCAGATCGAACGGGATTCGTTCCATCATGCCGGATTCTGTCGTCGCAGTCGCTTCGATATCGGTCTGAACCGTACTGCGCAAGACAAACTCCTCACTGGCAGAATAAAGTTTCTCCAGATCGCTCCCCGCGACAACCGTTCGTGGCGGCCATTCCGAACCACTGCCCGTGATCATGACGATGTTGACCGGAAGATGCTCGTTGATGATGACCGGAGTCAGCCAGCTCCCGAGATTTGCTCCCGGAGAGCCAGGCGGATCCTGAGTGGTTTCGAATTGGAGGTCGACCGTTTGGTTGGCGAAAGATTCGAGATTTCTACGGTATTTCTTCCATCCCATTTCCAGCATTCTTCTGGGAGGGTGCATTCTGGCTTGAAACACATCGGTCCAGTCAGAGGTTCCGGCAGGCCTGACACGCACCGCGAATCGCGTGGCAGGAGCCGTGTCTGATATGCTGTCCGGAAGAATCCCGGCACCGAAATCGAGAATGGGGCGGCTCGGAAGATCCACCCGATACACGAAGGATGCGGGGAACTCATCACAGATCACTTGCTGAGGTGCTCCCTGAAAGGTCAGATCGATTTCCCCCAGAACCTGGGAAATGGTGCGGTTCTCGGGAGACAACGGTGGTCGCAGGGGACGCATGATGATGTAGGCATACGATGCTCCCAGCACACGTGTATCGGTTGTCTGCGTCACATCGCTCGGACGAAATACCTGCGATTGATGGATGAACAGGACATTATCGCCCGTTTTCAGAACTGATTCGGGCAGTTCCAACCGATACAGATCCCAATCTTTAGTCAGTTCGATCCTGCCAATCGGTTTCGAGTTCCACTCCAGTGACAGTGTGACCGGCGGCGATCCCTCGAAGACGAACGGGCGTACACTGATCAATAACTCGAGGGGCTCGATCCGGTTCACCGGGAACTGGACAAATGCCGCGATATCGGATGACCATAAGAACCTCGAATAAGGAATGATACCGGGCTGCGGGAGGTTCCAACCCGTTCCGAGGTACTTATAGTGCGAGGGGTTTGAAAAATCGATGACGACCTGCTGAAAATCGCGTTCGGCATCAGGCAGTGCCAGTATCGCATCGAAAACAGTGCTTTCGGCCGTGTATCGACTGCAACCCCATATCGACAACTGAGTCGGGATCAGGATGATCAGAACGATGACTCGGATCAGATTCATTTAACTCAGCAGCAGAGATCGGCTGGAGGCTGTATCGAAGAGATGGATACGTGAAAAATCGAAGCCAATCGTCACAGATTCACCCTCGCGGACATCGACGTCCGGCGACAGGCGAGCAACAAGCGATTGCTGATCCGTCCGAACGTGAACCAGCGTCTCGGAGCCGGTCGCCTCGACCAGTTCAATCGACCCGCTGATCGAACCGGCACTTGGGTCCGGGGTTCCGGCAATCCGTAAATCCTCCGGTCGGATGCCCAGGATGAGATCGCGCTGGGAGGGCAACGCAAACTGCTGCATGACAGATGCCGGAATGGTCAGTTCCAATCCGTCGGATTTGAAATGCGCGCTCTGCGTGCCGTTATGCGAAAGCGATCCGGACAGAAAATTCATGGCAGGGCTTCCGATGAATCCGGCGACAAAAACATTGGATGGCTTTTTATAGATCTGGAGCGGAGGTCCTTCCTGCTGCAGTAGGCCGTCTTTCAAGATAACGATACGATCGCCCATGGTCATCGCTTCGACCTGGTCGTGGGTGACATAGACCATCGTCGCGAGCAGTTGATGATGAAGTTTCCGGATTTCCGAACGCATCTGGACGCGCATCTTTGCATCGAGATTCGAGAGGGGTTCATCGAAAAGAAACACAGAAGGTTCGCGAACGATCGCTCTCCCGACTGCCACACGCTGACGCTGCCCGCCCGACAGTTGTTTCGGTTTTCGCATCAAGAGGTTTTCGATTCCGAGAATATCCGCGGCTTTTTTTACCCGCCGGTCGATTTCAGCAGAATCCACCTTCCGAAGCATCAGACCGAATGCCATGTTTTTGTAAACATTCATGTGCGGGTACAGGGCGTAGTTCTGGAATACCATCGCGATATCGCGATCCTTGGGCAGAACATCGTTGATAACGCGGTCCCCGATCCGGATGATCCCGTCGGAAATTTCCTCCAACCCGGCGATCATTCTCAGAGAGGTGGATTTCCCGCAACCCGACGGACCGACGATAACGACGAACTCACGGTCCTGGATCGTGAAGCTGAGATCATTGATGATTGTGGCTTCTCCGAATCGTTTAAAGACATGCTCAAAGGTGACAGTCGCCATCGAGACTCCTCCAGATTCAACCCGCTATTATCGCCAAACCCGATGAATCATGCAACGGTCAATTCTAAGGCGCAATCTCACCCTGATCGCCGACGATGTCCAGAAACTGTCTCAGAATCCGATACGTAGCACCCCAAATCCGGACATCGAGCCAGGGAAAAAACTCGATCAGCAACATCCTCCCGCGATAATCGATCAGCTCCTTTTGAGGCTGGATCCGGTCAAAAAAACTCAGAGGAATCAGGAAACACCGATCGATCTCATGGACGTTGATCTTCAATTCAATGGACGTGTTTGCCAGCCCGACGATCGGCGTCACGATGAAACCTGTCGTGGTGTCGACGTCATCCAGCCGTCCAATCACCTCGACCGCACATGCGGGTATTCCCGTTTCCTCCTCCAATTCCCGCAACGCTGTCGACTCAGGGTCTTTGTCCCCGGGTTCCTGCATTCCTCCCGGGAACGAGACTTCTTTTTTGTGATGCTGAACGGATTCCGAGCGTTCCGTGAGGAGAATCGCCGGGGATCGATCCGGATCGATGATCAGAAGTATCACGGATGCCCGTATCCGTGCCTGTCGATCGGATCTTGAAGGGGTGGCCGACCGGATGCGTCGCTTCAGTTCGCAGAGGCTGATCATCCGCGCCAGTTGCTTTCTACATGCCGTCGGAAGTGTTGGTGAATGCGAGACTGCGGTTCATCGTCAGAAGATGGCTTCAATATCGGATTTCAGGACATACGTGAGTCCGAGCGTGTCCGTGATGGCTCGGAACTGGTCGCGTGTGATGCCCGATGCAATCAGCGCTTCAAGGAGATCACGGTCGTTTTCGATGTATGCCATGACGGCCAGCCAGTCCCGTGGCATCAGAAAGACCTTCGAAAGACTGACTTCATAGGGATCGATCGAGAGAAAGATGTCATCGACGGGAATGCGCGCATGCCGATTCCCGATCGAAAACTCCGGATCACCGATGATTGCCGCATCGATCGAATCGTGTCGGAACGTGCCGATCCATCCTTTCCATGGTCCGAGATCGCGAAGCTTGACCTTCTGGGTTCGGAATGTTTCGAGCTTGTTCCCGACAAGATCGCAGACTTCGGACGTCGTCAGGAATGATAAGGTGTTGCCATGAATGATGACACCTTGCAGTGCAGCCGCTGTTCTGCCCGTAAGGAGCCATGCTCCGCCCGTGGCGTTCAGTTCATCAGCGAAAACGACCAGAGAGTTTCTCATGCATCGATCCTTCCGTCACCGGCATTGAAGAGCTGTGATCGCGGCTGTGTTGACGATATCGTCGATCGAACATCCTCTGCTGAGATCGTTGGCGGGCTTGGAGAGTCCCTGGAGGATCGGGCCGACCGCCTCGACCCGCGCGAGTCGCTGGATGAGTTTATAGGCGATGTTTGCTGCGTCGATCGATGGGAAGATTAGAACATTAGCGCGCCCGGCAACTCGACTCGCCGGTGATTTCAAACGTCCGACTTCGGGTATGATCGCCGCATCAGCCTGGATTTCTCCTTCGATTTCCAGGTCCGGATCCATCCTCCGAGCCAGTGCCGTTGCTTCTCTCACCATCTCCACCCGTTCGCCCGTGCCGCTTCCCAACGTCGAGTAACTCAACATGGCGACACGCGGGGACATGCCGGCGATATCTCGAACGCTGTGAGCGGTTGTCACAGCGATTTCAGCCATGGTCTGCGCATCCATCGCGATGTTGATCGCGGCGTCGGCCAGAGCAAACAAACCGCCGTCAAACCACGTCTCGTCAGGATGGATCATGAAAAAAAGACTCGACATCCGTCGCACACCCGGGCGGGTCTTGAGGATCCGCAATCCGGCCTGAACGGTTTTGGCGGTTGTGGTGACCGCGCCCGCAAGATATCCGTCTGCCAGTCCTTCCCGGACCATCATTGTCCCGAAATAAATCGGATCGCTGATGATCTCGGTCCAGTTCGTGTCATCTGCATCCTTGCCTCTGCGAAGAGACCGATACACATCGGCGAATGTTTCCAGATGCGAGGAGGTTCGGGGATCGATGATGTCGATTCCCTCCAGTTCAACACCGGCACCTCGGGCTGCCGTTCGGATCGAGTCCGTGTCTCCCAGGAGAATCGGCCGAAGGATCCGCTCCTTCGACAGATGCTGGACGGCCGCGAGTGTCCTGGGTTCGGATCCTTCAGGAAAAACAATTGTGCGCCCGAGTTCACGTGCGCGGGATCTGACGAGTTCGATGAACGACATATGTACAACTCCTGTATCAAGCCACTCTGTCGGAAACTTCATGGCGATCGGATCTGTTCCGATAATCCCATCGTAACATCAAGAGACTCACGAACAGAAAAATGATGGCGCCCGCGGTTGCCATGCCGATGGAAAACCGCTCGGCAAGCGCTTCACCCGATTGGATCATGACCCCATTATACACAGCATGTAAGATCATCGCCGGGAAAAGCGATCGGGATAACATGGCGACGTAACCGAGAATCAAGCCGATGACAAGCGTGGGGGCCAGCCGGAACACGCTGAAGTGCATCAGCGCAAAACAGACCGCGGACAACCAAACGGCCCGATGCATGGATACTCGGGTTGCAAAGCCACCCATCAATGCTCCGCGAAACAACAGTTCCTCGCATATACCCGGAGATACGGCGAAGACGAAGAGCGACAGCCACAGTGGCAGGTTGTTGTCGACGAGAAGATCCCGGAATGCCTCCGAGAAAACCTCAGGCATCGGCATGATCATCTCCTGAATCCGGATGATGACCATCGCGGCGAACATCGTGCCGGGCAACGCGAATACGAGAGCCAGCAACGAGAGCAGTCTCGGCGGATTGAGGCGGAGTGTCGGACGGAGAGGGAGTTCGAGCAGTCTCGGCAGCATCCAGGCGGAAAACAGCATCAGGCCCCACAACGTGACCAGGAGTCCCGTGACCGGCATGTGGGCTTGAAATGGGGCCATGACGAAATACATCATCAGCCAGATAATCGAAAAACCGATCAAACCCGTGCGAACCGGATCACGGCGCATCTCAAAGCGCGAAACCCCGTCCTGGACGACACGAACCAGGGATTCTTCCTCGCCCAACGCCCGAACCGCCATTCTGAGGAACACCATGGAATAGAACAGATTGGCGATATTTGTCAGAAGGAATGCCGGAAGATGGAAACTGCCCTCCATGATCTCCTTGATCACGATGACGGCGTTGGCGACCGGTACGGCGATCAGAAACGAATCGGAATGCAGGCCGGGCATGAAGGCGACGAGGCACGGGAGGATCGCTCCGAGAGAGAACGGGAGCAGCATGATCTGGCCGTGCTGATAACTCTTTGCCCGGGTCGCAAACTGAATCAGGAGCGCCGAGAACAGAACAGCGATGGGAAGCAGACAGACAAAGACAAGCAGGATCGTTCCCGGCTCGATCCGGAAGCCGGATTCCACCGTTGTGTCCGCCGGTCTGAACAGCCCGAGTTTCATCGTGATGTACATACTGAACAGGTTCAGGATCACCGAGACGATTCCTGCGATAAAGACGATACTGAATTTACCGAAAATCACCTCTTCGCGCTTGACCGATGACACCAGCAGGGTTTCAAAACATCCCCGTTCTTTTTCTCCTGCTATCAGATCGATCGCCGTATAGGAGCATCCTCCGACCAGAATCATGATGAGAAGGAACGGGATGATTTTACCGAGTGAGAACCCGCTGCGGGTTTCGGGGGTCGACAGGTCGCGCGCGGTGATTGTGACGGGGGAGGTGGCGGATTCCGGAATGCCCAACCGGACCAGTTCTCCGCGGATCCAATCCGAACGGTGTTTGGTCATGAGTTCCGCGAGGGCATTTTGTCCGAGCATCGAATCCTCGTCACTCCCGGAGAATATCAGCCAGAATTCGAGCGTATTGGCGTGTCTGCCTGTCAGGATCTCGATGCCGAAATCCGCCGCCTGCTCATGAAGCATCCCATATACGTTGTCGGTTTCGAGGAATGAGAATCGATTGGTGGAGTCTTTCAAAAAGACATCCAGTTCCTCGCGATTCCCATCAATCCCGACGCGATACTCCCGATGCTTCAGCTTTTCGGCCTGAAAGTTCTGAAATGTGGATATGCCAAATATCAGAAGCGGATAGATCACCAGCGGCAGAATAACGCCTGTCAGCAGAATCTTCGACTCCCGGATCGTTTCGAGCAGTTCTTTCCGGATGATTACGCCGATCTGATCGAGCCTGATGTGCCTGAGATTCAAAGCGGGCTCCCGTTTATCGATCCATCGATCAGAGAGATAAAGATATCTTCGAGATACCGGTGACCGGTCTGATTGCGCAAAGCATCCAACGATCCGATCGCGGCAATCCTGCCCTGATGAATGATGGCAATCCGGTCGCACAGTTTTTCTGCTTCGCTCATGATATGCGTGGAATAAAGAATACACTTGCCTTTTAGGCGATGATCCTGGACGGCTTTGAGAGTCTGAGCCGCCGCCAGAACATCGAGGCCGACCGTCGGTTCGTCAAAGATCAGAACAGGAGGATCCGTCACGGTGGCCCGGGCGATGGAAACCTTCTGTTTCATCCCGGAAGACAACTTCTCACAACGAACCTGGGCAAACTCGCGGATTCCATGGACATCGATCAATTCTTCGGCGCGCTGTCTGGCCCGATCTGCTGAATACCCGTTTAAACGCCCGAAGAACACCAGAATTTCACGCGGGGTCAACCGCGGGTATAAACCTGTGGTCGATGACAAAAAACCGATCGAAGCCCGAACCCGGTCCGGTTCGTGTCGAATATCGAACCCGTTGATCACCGCTGTTCCGCTCGAGGGTGTCAGCAGCGTCGACAGCATCCTGAGTGTCGTCGTTTTGCCGGCACCGTTGGGGCCGAGCAACCCGAAGATCTCTCCCGGTCTGCACTCGAACGAGATCCCGTCCACGGCTCGAAACTCTTTCCGTTGCGGGTCCTTGAAAATTTTGGTGATTTCTTTCACTTGGATCACGCTGAGTTACCTCCGCATCGTCCGCCACGGTATCCGAATTGCTCGCTTCTTTTTCGTCGTCTCTTTTTCGGGTCGATAAACGAATGTTTCCCGGCTGATAAACAGACGGGCGGCGAGAAGGAAGGCTGTGGCGAGAACCGTCAGCATCGACAATGTGATGACCGAGGGAATGAGAGTCAGTTCCCCGCGTATCGCGTCACGGAAAAACAGCGCGATATTGGTGACGGGAATGAGCGCCGTTGTAGGAGTGAACTTCGTGCCCGGCAGAGCCGCCACGACCGCTGGCTGAAAACCCAGCATGTACACAAGAATCACATAACTCTGGCCTTCCTTGAAATTGCGTGCGAATGAGGCCAGAAAGACCATCAACGCGTTGAAAATAATGGAGATCAGAAGAGAACCAAAAAGGATGGCAGGAATGGAATGCAATGGCAGTGTGAATCGCATCTCCTGAAACTCATCGGCCATGAACAACGTGTGTTTCAATGTTAACAAGATGGATATCACGTTCAGAAGAACCGAAAGCATGGACATCAGTACGACGGCGATGAACTTGCCGGCCAGCAGATGCGTTCTTGAGATGGGTGCCAGGAGCGATGTCTCGAGAGTATTGCGTTCTCGTTCGCTCACAATCACTTCGATCGAAGGATACAATCCGCCCATCAGGGTGATGATCACGATGATCATCGGAAGAATGGCCCCGATGAGGAATGTCGATCGTTTTTCGACGGAAGCCGTATCGATCGGAATCATCTCGAACGAAGGAAACGAATCCAGTCTCATCCCGCTACGCTCGATCAACAGCTCCTCACGGATCTTGTCGATGACGGCATCCACCCGTTTCTTCGCCTCGATCGATCGCTCGTCTGCCTGATCGTAAATCACTTCTAAACGAATGTCCGGCATGCATTGAAGCGGGTGAATCACAATGTCCAGATCCAAGTCACGGAGAGCGTGGGCGTCCGGAACGGGGTTACCGAGAAGGTCCGGCAGGAGGTCGAAACGGGAATCCTCGAGCAGACGGATCGCGAGTCGGTCGTAACTCGATTCCTGAAATGCAACACGTGTGGCCTGTTTCTCGAGATCACCCTGCTGGAGCAGCATGATCTGATTCATGATCCAGAATGTGACGGGGTACAGAATAATCGGGAAGAGAAGCGAATAGAGCAGGGTATGGTGATCGCGGAAAAACGACAGAAGTTCTTTTCTGACAATGGTGAGGATTCGGTTCATGTGCGCAGGCGATCCAATTCGCGGAAAAGTCAAGAAGGTTTGCGGAATTTCATTGAATCCGCAAGGCGCTATTATATACAATCGCTCCTGGATTCCAAGTCAATTCTGATGCGGAGGAGAGAGATGAAAGCGGTGATTCTGGCAGCGGGTTTAGGCAAACGCATGGCGCCGATCACGCATCGGATCGCCAAGCCGGCCATGCCGCTGTTTGGACGTCCCTTGATCGTTCATCTCATCATGCAACTGCAAAATGCCGGTGTTTCAGAGTTTTTTGTCAATCTCCATCACCTGCCGCATACCATTCGATCAGCGCTTCATCGCCTGCGTCCGCTCCGAATTGAGTTTTCGTTCGAAGACTCGATCCTGGGGACCGCGGGCGCTATCTATCCATGGCGAGATCAACTGCGGGACGACCATTTTCTGATCGTGAACGGGGATATCGTCACCGACATCCAATTCGATCGCCTGATTGCCCGACATCGCGATACGGGTGCTGATGCTACTTTGGCGTTGCATCCCGGCTCATCCCAGCGGGGATTTCCCGTGATCGGGGCGGATGAATCCGGTCGAATCACGCGCTTCCCCTACAGCAGCATCCGATCAGGCTCATATTCATGGGGTGGAACGTTCACCGGAGTTCAGATCGTTTCATTCCGTTATCTTGACTACCTCCGCTCCCGGCGCTTTCTGACGAGTACCGAATCGGTTTACCCCGAAATGATACGGAACGGTCACTCGTTACTGGCTTTCTGTCATGATGGCTACTGGAACGATGCGGGGACTCCCGATCGCTACTTCGAGGCTCATAGAGACTGGTTGGGTTTTAAAGTCGAGTCAGGTGAGCTGTTTCGATCCGAAAAAGTGTCGGTATGGCAGGACGACAGGTGGATCCACAGGGACCACGGTTGTACGATCGCTCCGGATGCCCGGTTCGAGGGAATCGTGGCGCTGGGACGAAATTGCGTGATCGGTTCCCGCGCGCATCTCCGAAATGTCATCGTCTGGGATGGTATTGAGATTCCAGCCGGCGCCGACCTGAAGAACGCCATCGTATTCGGACCTGACGAATCGATCACAATCGGTATAACACCATGATACAGGAGACCGGATGATCGCATTGCACCCATGGGAAAACTTGAATCGATTTCTGGTCGATTCAATCGGCAGGAGTGCGGACACTATCGCGAAACTGGCGGGTGATGCAAGCACGCGCATCTATCACCGTGCGCGAGTCGGGAATTCTTCGTACATCATTATGGAACTCGGGCAGACATTTGATCCTGCTTCAGATCCTTTCTTTTCAATTCAACACCTGCTCGATTCTGTCCACCTGCCAGTTCCGCAAATCATGAATGCTGCACCGGATTGGGGTCTGGTGTTATTGGAAGATCTCGGGGATACCACCCTTCAGATCCGTGTCGGGAGTCAGCCGTCATCGATCGGCCAATTTTATCCGCGTGCGGTCGAACTGATGCTGCGGATGCAGCGCGATACAGTCGAACAACTGGATCCGCAGTGTCCCGCCTTCCACAGACGATTCGATGCCGACAAATTCATGGAGGAGTTCGAATTCTTCAACAGGCATTTTCTTCATGGATATCTCGGCGTCCCGATTGAATCATCGATGTTCGCTCGTCTGTCGTCATGGTTTCTACGAATATCCCGGGAACTTGCGCTCCAGCCTCAGGTGTTTGTTCATCGGGATTTTCATTCCAGGAATCTCATGATCCGATCGGATGATCTCGTCCTGATCGATTTTCAGGATGCCCGTATGGGGTTGCCGGAGTATGATCTGGCATCCTTGCTTCGTGATGCTTATGTCACGCTGCCTGAGCCGGTCGTCAACGGTCTTCTCGACCAGTTTCACCATGGCTCCCTGCGCAAGGATATGCCGCCCGAGCAGTTCCGCAGATGTTTCTACCTGACCTGTATCCAGCGAAACATCAAAGCACTTGGCACATTCGGCTTTCAGGCCACCGTGCGGGCAAATCCGATGTACATACCGTACATGGATCCCTTGATCGCATATCTGTCCTGCATCTCAAAAGAACCAGAAGTATTTGAATTCATGGAACTGTTTGACGTTCTTGGCGAGCATCTCGCGGGGGTGGCATGAGATTGTGCGCAGTATGACGGCACGACTGTCAACTGTCCTGTATCTCGGTGTTTCAACCATTCTCTCAATATGGATCCCCCTGAATCTGGGAATTGTTACCTCGTTCGGATCCGGGTTGCTGATCAGCGGAACAATCGTAGTCGGTGCCGTTGCCGCAGTCGATGTGTACAAACGTCATCGTCCCGCCCGATACATATTCCGATGGACATATGCCGTGCAGGCGGTTGCATATCTCTATTTCACATCGAAGTTTTCTCCCGAGCCGGAACTGACCGGGTTTGTGGGGGCCTTGCCGTTCATCATCTCGATCTGGTCGGCAAGCCTGTTCGTGATGCTCTTCGTGGCATCACGCGATGATTGGATCCCCTGGCGGTTCGGGTTTCTGGTTTTATATGGAATGACGTCGTTTTCATTTACGCAATGCATCGATAAACAGCCCATGGCGGCCGCCTATCCACTCATTTGCGCGTCGACGATCTGGATCGAGGTGTTCTTCGGAGCATCTCGCGGTGGTACCGGAGCGGCGAATCGCGGCACTTACCCCCTCAGTGCACTTCTCTTTTCGGTCATCAGTGCGAATGTGGCAATCGTTCAGTGGGGTCATCAACCCGATTTTTTCTACCCGACATTCTCGATGCTGCTGATCGCTCTGGCATGTTTGTTCAGTCTGTACATGCTCCGGAAACGGTGGGTCGAAATCGAGGTTCAGGATTTCGTGCGGTTTCAGGTCTATCAAACCGTCGTCCTGTTCTGTCTGACCTGTCACCGGATCTACACGCTGGCCGAGAAGGGATCCCTCTGGTCCGCAATGACCTCCAAGTTGTGGATTACGGATAACCATCCCAATGCGTTGGGTGTGTATTGTGCGTCATGCTGTTTCCTTGCTTTGGCACTGCGTCCGGATCGATTCAATCGATGGATCCGACTCGGCTGGATTTCTCTGTCGGGGATCATGCTGGTTCTGACATCGTCACGGGCCAGTTGGTTGAGTTTGCTCATCGTTGCGATTGTCGGGATGAATCGTAAAGGCGCAGAGGGGACGGACTGCTCATCGCGACACCGGGTTCCTCCGGGGATGCTGCTGACGATCACCGCAGGGATGGCGATGCTCATCATTGTCGTTGCGGTTACATGGTACCGCGTGGCGGATCTTTCAGCGGTTCGAGATCGGATCGATGTCTGGTGGCTCGCCATAGCGGGTGCAGCAGATGCACCGGTCATGGGGCACGGTCTCCAGACTCATTCGCTGGCGGCGTCGTATGTATCGGATTATTGGTCTCGCGATCATGCGTTTATCATCAGTTGGCTCAAGTGGGATCGTCTGGGGCGTCATTTTCATAATCTGATCCTCGAAACGGCATGGACGTTCGGAATGGTCGGGTTGATCGTCCTGGTGGTCGCTCTGTACGAGATGAGGGAAGGCATGAGAAGTAACCAGAAAGGGGCGGATTCCGGAAAACGTTACATGGGTCGTGCGTTAGCGGTTGTTCTCGTTTCGTGTCTGTTCGATTTCACCCTGTATTACCCGGCCGTCTGCATGCTGGTCGTTGTACTGTTTGGATTCCTTGCTGAACCCCTTCCGGCGATGGAGCGGATACCGATCCGTTGTTCATGGGACAGGATCAAGAATCGGAAGAGGTATGAATCGGTGGTGCCGCTTCTGGGTATTGCGGGGCTGGTCGGTTTGGTCTGTTTTCCGGCCCTTGGCGAGCACTGGCTTGCCCGTGGCGACCGCAAGGTTGCGGAAGATCCTGTCTGGGCATTCAGTGCATACGAAAAGGCGGTATTTTACCGGCCCTGGCATCGGCAATCCGTCGAAGAAAGTATCCGATGTCTTCAGAATCGCGATCTCGTCGCTCGGACATCCTCGATCATTCGAGCTGCTTCGGAGGTGCGTCCGGACTGGCTTGAAAACCGAGCGATCCGGGCATGGATCGATCGGGACGCGGAACGAAGAGTCGATACCTTTCAGTCTGCTCTTAAGATGGATCCGCATGGGCTTCTGGGTAGATTCTTTCATATCGATTTGGTTTTTTCCATGCTGTTGCTCGATCCGGAAAAAGACGTGGAGGATCTTTTAGCGGAATCGATTCAGTACGATCCCGGCCTTGTGACAGGCATTCTGAGGAGTTTCACGCTGAGACCAGGGGAGTTTGTCATTCGTGGTGCGACATTGAGGCAATTCCTGACGGAGCGATATGGGAAATTCGATTATCAAGTTGGTGAGACGCAGGAGATTCGCGTTCCGTTGGATTCGATTCTGTCCAACCTCGAATCCCGGCTGATGGATGATGGGATCGATGGTATCGATGAGCGGAGGCGCCGATTGATTCGAGCTCGTTGGGCGCGTCTGGAGTACATGGATGCATTGCGCCTGTCGAGGCGCTGGAAGATTCTGTTCGATTCATCGGCCGACACTTCGGATGATTCGCATCGAGTGCTGGAGGCATACACAGCCGACAGCCCGGATTACAAGGTCGTGCAGGGAAACGCAGCTCTTGCGAAAGGAGACTTCGAAAAAGCGGAAAAGTGCTTCTTCGAAGCGGCCGCCGAGGGGGTCGAATCGGGGAGTTTGTTCCGTGGCATCGGCGCTGTTCGCATGCATCAGAACAAGTATGATGAAGCCTTGACATATCTGATCCGTGCCGCAGAACGGGAGCCGGAGATTACCGACATACAGTCGCAAATCGGCATCTGCAGGTATTATCTGGGGCAGTACCGACAGGCGATCGATCATCTGGAGCGTTCGCTTTGCGAACGGCCGTACAATATCAGCATCCTGCGGTATCTGGGCATGGCCAGCCACCTCGCGGGTGAATTCGATCGATCCGAGACGTATCTGAAGTTCGTTCTCGATGTAACCCCCGATGATCCTGAAAGCGAGGGATGGCGTCAATTGAATCTCCTGAGCCTGTCTCCGCGTAAGGACTCCGTCCGGGAGACGGTATGCCGGTTCGCAGAAGAGCATCTGCGTGATGAGAGAATATCGCGGGATCTGAGCGCGCGATTGGGTGAGATTTCATGCCCATGAGAGTGTTTGGTCACGCGGCATGGATGTGGTCGCTCGTTTTTTTATGTCTGTTCTCCGTGTATCTCCGGACATCCTCCACCGAGGTGTTTACGGCCGACAGCGGTGAACTGACGACGTCCGGAAGCGTTCTCGGAATTCCGCATCCCACGGGATATGCGGGTTACAATACGCTCATACATGCATTTTCGGTGCTGATTCCGCTGAGCAACATCGCGCATCGGGTCGCGTTGTTTTCTGCGGTTGCCGGCGCCCTGGCAGTCACGATTATGATGATGTGGATCCGGTATGGGATCGGCTGGAAGGAAGCATTTTTGATCCCTGTCATCGCCGGGCTTTCACCGACACTGTGGTCACAAGGTGTGATTCAGGAAGTTTACAGTCTTCATTTTCTGTTGCTCGTTTTACTTTTAGGTGCTGCCCATCGCTGTGTTCGAAGCGTTCGGATCCGAGATTACATGTCACTGGGTTTTCTGGTCGGGCTGGCGACAACGCATCACTTGCTGGCCGTTTTTGCACTCCCGGGTGTGCTGATCATGCTTGTATCGCGTGGAAATCCACTTCCGGCCAGGCTCAGATTCGGATCGATCGTGCTGTTTAGTCTCCTGTCAGCAGCAATCGAGCTGTACTTTCCGATCCGGTCTGTGGAGTACTGTGCCTTCCGCTGGATCCCGATGCATGAATGGAAGGGATTTCTGTTTCATGTATCAGGAAGCCAATTCCGTTCAGTGATGTTTGGAATCGGGTTGGAGGATGTGTGGGGCAACTTTTTGGGGCTGTTGCGAAAACTGATCGCAAACTGGCCCTTTCCGCTTTTGATCCTGGCGGTTCCAGGAGCAGTGATCAGTTGTAAAAATGATCGTCGATTGTTCTGGGGGATGACAATATCGGTCATCTCGGTGCTTGTGTTTATCTTAAACTATCGAATAATCGATATCGAAGTTTATTATCTGCAAGTGTATCTGTTCGTGATAATCTGGATCTCAATAGGGTTCGGGATGGTGTTTCGAGCGCTGTTGAAAAGCAGGAGATTCGGAGCTGTATCGATCGGGGTGATATGGCTTGGACTGGCTTTTTTCATGCTGATCCGTCAGTATCATCCGAACGATCGATCCACGAATACCGTCGCCTATGATTACGGTATCAGCGTGCTGCAGTCATTGGATCCGGATTCGATTCTTGTGACGCAGGGATGGAGTTCTCCTTTTATATTCACGTATTTTGAGAATGTCATGCAATTCAGACCGGATGTGCGCATCGTGGTGGATTACAAGGGAAGGGTGTTTTTCGATGCGATGCATCAGCAGTGGTCGGTGCCGGTCATGACGACCGTCCCGGTAGAATTGCCGAACATGGAGAGGGCGATATTCGTGCCGGAAGGTTATGTTTACAGGTTTTTCAGTCAACCTCCGGCCGAACCGGCACGGGATCGCTGGAACTTCATCCGGACGCACAGACTGCTCCATCCGTCAGGTGCGCTCGACTTTCATTCCCGTGCCTTGATCGCTGAATACTATTACCATCGGGCGGAATGGAGTATGGACCGGGGAGACCCGGTCAGTGGGGATGACATGCTGAAAAGAGCAGAGGCGATGGCATTCGACAACAATCTGGTATTGAATAACCTGTCGGCGATCTGCTTCAAACGCGGCGACCTGGAACGTGCGCAACGGTATGCTGAAAAATCGCTTGCTTTAGATTCGGAATTTTATCAGGCGCATCACAACCTGGGGAACATCTTCATGAGGCGCGGGGAGTATGAGAGAGCGCTTCCACATTATCTGAAAGCCAAGGATCAGCAGATTGCTCTGGGTCGTGCGCATCAGACGCTCGGTCTCGTCTATCTGAGAGAGGGTGAATTCGATCAGGCGATCGAAGAGTTGTCGGCTGCATTGAGATATCATCGGAATTCATGGGAGGTTCGATACAATCTGGCCACCGCTTACATCCACAATCAGCAACCGGAGGAAGCAATCGAAATCCTGGTAATTTTATCGGAGGAGATGCCGGATCATGCTGCAATCTGGTCAGCTCTCGGGTCGGCCTATTCCGCATCCGGACAAGAGATTCATGCCCTTGAAGCATTGAATCGGGCCGCGATACTGTCCGACTCGATTGTAACGGAGATAAACCGTGCGGTGGTGCTCGCCGAACAAGGTCATTATCCTGAGGCGATTGAAGCTTTTGAGCGTTTGGAGCGTCGGTCGCCGGATAACCCGGTCATTCTGAACAACAGGGCTCTGTTGAGTATTCAGTGCGGTGATCGGGATACTGCGATGTCTCTGTGGAAGCGGTCGCTCATGATCAATCCCAAACAACCGGCGGTGATCCGAAATGTGCGATCTCTGGGATTGCAGAGAACGGATCTGGAGGGTATACCGGGGTTGGTGATTCCTCCGGATTGATCGATTGAATGACGATGGGGATGGTGTTCTGACGGCTTGACTCGAGAGCGGATCGGATGATATATGATTATAAGGATGTTCGGATCAGTTTTCTGAAGGAAATCGGGGGGGATACCATGGCGCGATCATTTGTAATTGGTTGTATGGTTATGTGGAGTATGGGTATCGCACTGGGGTCGATCGAAGGCTACATTCAGAATGAATCGATGACGATAGATCCCGATGCCGTGACCGAGGTTCTCCAGCGTGTGGCTATCATCTATGAATTGCAGGGTTTGAATTCGATTTCTGAGGTGCTTCAATCCGTGGAGCACAAAGGCGAGATCATGCAGATGCTCCGGGAGCAGCATAAGGAGCCGGAATTGCGCTGGCAGTATGCAACCGAACATCAGGATGTGCCATTATATTCATTCTATACATCGGCTGATCTGGGGGGATATGGTGACAATCTCCCGCCGTATGAACCCTCGAACCCCAATCCGGCCAATGGTGCGACGAATCAACCGAAGGATCTGACGCTCGGATGGCAAGGCGGTGATCCGAATGCAGAGGACACGTTGAATTATGATGTCTACTTCGGTTCAACCAATCCACCGGCTCTTGTGAATGATCATCAGAGTTCAACATCATACAGTACAACGAATCTGGCCCCCAATACTCAGTATTATTGGAAAATCCTCGCAAGAGACAACTGGGAGGCGACCACTTCGGGCCCGGTCTGGAGTTTCCAGACCCGGTCGAATGCCGCTCCGTATGCTCCTGTCAACCCCATCCCGTCGGATGCGGCGACCAACATCGATACCAATGCCGATCTGTCCTGGCAGTGCAATGATCCGGATCCGGGTGATGTGTTGACGTACGACGTTTATTTCGGAACTTCCGCGAACCCGCAGAGAGTCGCTCAGGACATCTCCACCATTCCGTATGATCCCGGTACGATGAACGGTTCGACGGTTTATTACTGGAAGATCGTGGCGCGGGATGCATGGGGATCGGAGACAACGGGTCCGATATGGCACTTTACCACGATGTCCGGTGGCGATAACAATCCTCCGTATCAGGCCAGTAACCCGAACCCCGCAAATGGTGCGACAGGGGTTTATATCCAGACTGATCTGTCGTGGGTTGGAGGTGACCCTGATACCGGAGACTCAGTGGTGTACGATGTATTTTTCGGCAACTCGTCCAATCCTCCTCTGATTGCCCAGGGCGTTTCGTCCGCAGTGTATGATCCGGGTTCGTTGTCGGAATACACCGTTTATTATTGGAAGATCGTATCGCGCGATTCCCATCAGGCATCGACGATCGGAGATGTCTGGATGTTTACAACCGGCTCGGCGACGGATCCGACACCGACTCCCTCATCGAACCCATGCACCGCCTACGGGGTTGTGCTCGATATGGGAGATGAATATTTCTGCCCGGGCGAGACTTGTTATCTGAATGCACAGGTATGCAATCCGAACCAGGCTGAGGCGTTCCCTCTGTTTGTCATTCTCGATATCGAAGGCAGCTACTGGTTTGCGGACTCCTGGAGCCAGGACATGGATTATATCCTCGCAAGCTTCGCGACAGGTTGGACGACGAAGGTGATCATTCCTGCTTTTGTCTGGCCTGAGGTGGAAGGCAGTTACTCGGGAATCAGGGTATGGGGAGCTATTACGAATCTGCAGATCACCGAGATCATAGGAGATTACGCTTTGTATACGTTCGGTTATGGGCCTTGCAGATAGGCATCTCGATGGTGACTCAGGGAGCGACCGATGAGGTCGCTCTTTTTTTTTGGTGTGCAGCCGGCAGGGGGAAGTGTCAGACGAACGGCAAGCGCAAATGCGGCTGTCATACTGGATGACCAGGCAGATACCTGCAGATTCAGGTCTTTACCGATTCTTCAAAATCGTTGAAAAAACATGAAGACGGGGCTTGCAATTCCAGAAACCAGACTCTATACATAAGGTTGATTGGTTCGGGAGGCATGATTTCATCCTTCCATTCTTCCTGAAATAGGAATACAATAGAATCAGATTTACGGAATACAATCGGGTTGCGGGATACTCGCGATCGAAAACGCATGGAGGATTAAACTATGCAGGAATTGGAGTTGTTTATTAAGGGTCTTGTCAAGACATTCGAAGAATTCTACTCGAACATGGTTCAGGTCGGCCGATCTGATTCCCTCACGAAGCCGGTCGTGGAGCATCGGAAAACAAGCGCTGAACGGACGCAGAAAAGCAGTCAGCCCAAGAAAGTCGGACAGAAGGAGTTTGCGGAGCTTGAAGAAAAAGTAATGGCAGCTCTGGCGAACTTTCCGAAGGGTTGTACGTTGAAGGAACTTGCCGGTTCGCTTGCGGTGCAGTGGCACTTTCTCCGTATTCCGATCCGAAGACTCATTGCTCAGGATAAAATACTCAAAAACGATAAAATATATAGCCTGAAAGGGCCGGTCTCCGAGACGATTCCGGTGGTGGAGCGGCCCGCAACCAGGAGACGGGTTGTTGATGCAAAAGTGCTGGATACGCCGATTCCGGAGAAACCGCCGGTGGACATGCCCGAGATGTCGGTCAGGGAGAAGGAAATCTTGAAATTCAAGACCCTGACAGCATTCAGGGGACGACCGGAAGGATTGACCGTTGCAGAACTTGCCGCGGTTCTCGGCCGCAACCCCGCGGGTCTCGAAATTATCCTCAAGGAACTGATTGCGGATAAAAAGGTGATTGAAGGCAAGGGGAGTAAATTTCACTTGTCATAACCTGAGCTGACTGATATTTCATAGCTGGACTTCCGCTGTGCTGCACGGGAGTTGTGTACGCAGAACGTCACAAGCAGCGCGAGATGCCTACTGAGATACTTGTAGGCATTCAGCTTTTTTTAAGGAGATACAGATGACGAAGCTGATTTATTTTTTCGGAAATGGGAAGGCCGAAGGCAACAAAACAATGAAAGAGTTGCTGGGCGGGAAAGGCGCGAATCTGGCGGAGATGACCAATATTGGGATACCGGTGCCGCCGGGATTCACCATTACCACAGAAGTATGCAAGAGCTATTATGACAATGGTCAGCGAACACCGGATGCCTTGTATGCGGAATTGAACGAAAACATCCGAAAACTCGAATCGGTCATGAATGCCCGATTTGGTGACCCGGAGCAACCGCTTCTGGTTTCCGTTCGATCCGGCGCGGCCAGTTCGATGCCGGGAATGATGGATACGGTTCTGAATCTCGGAGTGAATCGGACGGTTGTCGAGAGCATGGCGAAGAAATCGGGCAATCGTCGGTTCGCGCTGGATGTATTCCGCCGGTTCATGCAGATGTTTGGCGATGTGGTCATGAATGTCCCGCATCACGAGTTTGAAGATGCGATCGATCATCTGAAAAAAGACCGCGGTGTGAAATTGGATACAGAACTGAACGAATCGGATCTCGAAACTCTTATCGGCCGTTACGAAGCGACCTATGAGCGATACACGAATGAAAAGTTCCCGACGGATCCGCACGATCAGCTTCTGAAAGCGATCGAAGCGGTTTTTCGTTCCTGGAACAATCCGCGTGCGAATAAGTATCGCGAGTTGAACGATATCCGAGGTCTCATTGGCACGGCCGTCAACGTCCAGGCCATGGTATTCGGGAACCTGGGGGATGACAGCGGAACAGGCGTCGCCTTCACGCGCAATCCGTCGACCGGTGAGAACTCATTTTATGGTGAGTATCTGATGAATGCGCAGGGTGAGGATGTTGTTGCCGGCATTCGCACACCACTTTCGATCGACGCACTGAATCAAGAGAATCCTCGAATTTATAACGAACTTCTGTCGGTTCGGCAAACACTGGAGAAGCACTATCGGGACATGCAGGATCTCGAATTCACCATCCAGCAGGGGAAACTCTACATTCTTCAGACCCGCGATGGGAAGCGGACGACATTCGCATCCGTAAAAATCGCCGTTGACATGGTGGAAGAGGGGTTGATCACGAAGGAACAAGCCGTGATGCGCATCAAACCGGCCTCGCTCGACCAGATCCTGCATCCGGTATTCGAGGAGAAGGAAGAGACTGCGGCTCAGATCTTGACCCGAGGTCTTCCCGCAAGTCCGGGTGCGGCGTACGGACGCATCGTTTTCAGTGCCGAATCTGCTGAATCCCAGGTGAAAGCCCAGATTGAAAGGGGAGTACCTGAGAAAGACCGTGAACCCGTCATTCTGGTTCGGGTTGAAACATCTCCCGAGGACATCGGCGGTATGGCGGTCGCGATGGGTATCCTGACGGCCCGTGGCGGCATGACATCCCATGCGGCGGTCGTGGCTCGCGGGATGGGAAAATGCTGTGTTGCCGGGGCAGGTGAGATTCAGGTCAACTACGAGAAGAAAACGTTGACTGTTTCCGGACGTGTGCTGAAGGAAGGGGATTGGATCAGCCTGAATGGCTCACTCGGAATCGTCTATCAGGGTCGTATCAAAACGAAGCCGCCGGAACTCAGCGGACCTTTCCAGATCTTGATGGGATGGGCGGATGAAATTCGCCGTCTGAAGGTTCGTACGAATGCGGACACACCCCGTGACACCCAGGTCGCGGTCCAATTCGGCGCTGAAGGGATCGGGTTGTGCCGGACCGAGCATATGTTTTTTGAAGGCGAGCGGATCACGTCGTTCCGTCGCCTGATTCTAGTGGCAGAACGAGTCAAACAACTGAGAAATGAGTTGGCCAACGAAACCGATCCGGAGAAAATCGAGATGATTCGTGTTTCTCTGTCGGCTCCCGAACAGCAGTTCAATCAGGCACTTGCCGAACTTCTCCCGCTGCAGCGTTCGGATTTTTACGGTATATTCAAGGCTCTCGAAGGTCGTCCCGCAACCATTCGCACTCTGGATCCTCCGCTTCATGAATTTGTGCCGCACGATGACGAAGGTCAGCAGGAAATGGCTGATGCAATGCATGTGTCGGTCGAGGAAATCCGCAAAATCGTCAATTCGCTGCATGAATTCAACCCCATGCTGGGTCATCGCGGCTGTCGACTGGGAATCAGTTACCCCGAGGTAACCGCGATGCAGGTGCGAGCGATCATTGAAGCGGCATTGGATGTTCACAACGAGAGCATCAAGGTGCATCCTGAGATCATGATTCCTCTGGTCGGTCATCGGAAAGAACTGATCCTCCAACGGGAGGTGGCACTGGGTGTCATCAAGCAGGTTTGCGAGGAACGGGGCCTGGAACGATTACCGTTCGAGGTTCTGATCGGGACGATGATCGAGGTGCCGCGTGCAGCCGTTACGGCCAATGAAATCGCGGAAGTTGCCGAGTTTTTCAGCTTCGGAACCAACGATTTGACACAGATGAGTTGCGGCTTTAGTCGCGACGACGCTGGAAAGTTTCTCCCGGAGTATGTAAAATTGGGCGTATACGATTACGACCCCTTCCAGGTTCTTGATCAGGATGGTGTCGGATTGCTCATCCGGATGGCCGTCGAGAAGGGACGAAAAACCCGCCCCTCACTCAAGATCGGGATCTGCGGGGAACATGGAGGCGAAACGCGCAGCGTGAAATTCTGCCATAAGGTCGGAATGGATTATGTGAGCTGTTCGCCTTTCCGCGTGCCGATCGCCCGGTTGGCGGCCGCACAGGCTGTACTGGAGGAAAAGAAATAGTGACTTCACGCCTGCAGAAGACAACGGTGATGGTCGTCGATGATGACGAGTTCATCCAAAAGTTGCTCGACGATGTTCTGAATGCGGAGGGGTTTGCAGTCGTCCCGACAAGTTCGGCCGAGGATGCTCAGAAAACCCTGCTCCGCGTTGTTCCCGACCTGTTCGTCGTCGATATCATGCTGCCGGGTATCGATGGTCTGGAACTGTGTCGTGTGATTCGAAAGACCCCTTCCGTCGCCGACAGACCTATTCTCATCCTGTCCTCGAAACATTCCGTCAAGGATCGTGTTCTCGGATTGAACTCGGGTGCGGATGATTACCTGGTCAAACCGTTTCATCTCGATGAACTCGTTGCCCGTCTTCAGGCGTTACTCAGAAGAACAACAATGAAGCCGACCGGGTTGCCTTCCCGGCCGGCTTCATCTGATTCCACTCAGGTGATTGAAACGATCAAGCCGTCTCCACCGCCGCCTCCGGTACATACCCCCCCCCCATCGGCTTCACCTGCGGATCCGCTTGCCACGAAAAAGAAACTGGCTAACGACTACTTCAAGGAGCGCATGTACGAAGAGGCGTTGCAGATCTGGGAAGATCTGAACGTCGAGTATCCGAAAGATGTGGAAGTCAGGAAGTTCATGGAAATTGCCCGTACCCAGCTGATGAAGAAGTATCTCGATGTGCTCGGCAGTAAAGATGCAGTCCCGGTTCGTACGTCCGATCGTCCGGAGGATTTCATCGGACTGGATTTCAATACCCAGGAAGGCTTCATTTTCAGCCGGATAGACGGGAAAACGGATATCAAGGGGATTGTTGCCATCAGTGGAGTCAAACCCTTGCGCGCATACGGCATCATGTACAATTTCTTCAAATCCGGTGTGATCCGGTTGAAGAAGAAGTAGGCGAACAGGGAAGGAGCATCACATGCATTCCATTCATCGCATTTTCATATACTCAGCCATCCTGGTCATAGCCTCGGCAGGACCGTTGCAGACGCTCCGCGCAGAGGACCCACCGATCTCTACTGAAGACGACATCCGTTCTGCAATCGACACTCTCAACCGCTCCATCGCTGATAACAACACACCGATGCGTAACAAAATGTATTTTAAATTCCGATTGATCGAACAGGAAAAACCAGGCGTCGTCGCTCCTTTTCTGATTGAAAATCTCAAGACCGATCAGGACGGCGTTCCGGAATACACAGCGTTCATTCTCGGCTGGATCGGTGATAAACGTGCGATCCAACCGTTGCGTGACATGTTGAAAGGGAGTACTTCGAAGAAAGAACACGCCATGCGAGCGCTCGGATTCATGCAGGCAAACGAAGCATTTCCGGATATCAGCGGACTTCTCAGCGATTCCGACCCTCGCGTTCGGCAGACCGCTGCATATTCCTTGGGATTGCTGGGAGATGATCAGGCGGTTCCTCTATTGCAGAAAGCCAAAGAAGATGCCGATGAACTGGTACGCTTCTTTGCGGAGGAAGCGATCGAACGAATTGACAACTACAAGAAATTCGGCTGGTAGAGGTTCTATTCAATGAGCAAACCGGTGCCGCAGCAATCGCTCGAACAACTGGTCAAGCTGTTCCAGACCGGAACGCTCGCCGAACGGCATCAGGCGCTGATGGCTCTTCCGAATCATGCCTTCGATGAAATCAAAGATCTGTTGTTCGACGCCCTGAAGGACAACAACCACAAAATTCGCTCGGTTGCTGCAAAACTGATCGGCAAGCTGGGCGACGAAACGGTGATTCCTTCACTGCTTCATTTACTGTACGATGATTCCTGGATTACACGGAATTCCGCTCAGGATGCCCTGGCCCAGGTTTCACCCCGGATCGCACTTCCTGCTTTCCGTGGCATTCTGTCTTCTCCGGGCGGCGACGCCGCTCTCCGAAAAAACATCGCTGTCGTGCTCGCACGTTATGATTCGTCCGCTGCAACCGACCTCCTGATCCAGTTGTTCGGTAACTCCAATGACGATGAATTGAAATCCACGATTATCGAGCTACTTGGAAAGCGACAGGAAGAACGGGCGGTCGACTGCCTGATTGATGCTCTCAGTGATCAATCATGGAATGTTCGGAATGCCGCCATCCGCGCGTTGATTGCAATTGAAACCGGCGCGATTCTCAGTCGAGCGAAGAAAGAACTTGCAAATCCCAACAGACTCGTTCATTTGAGTGTCGTCGAGATTCTCATTCGACATGCCGATGATGATGTCATCGATGCCATGAGTGATATTCTGGCGCAGGGTAGCACCGTCGCGAAACTAAATGCAATCAGCGTTCTTGCCGGTCTAAACTCGGATGACAGTGTGTCGATGATTATCAGTGGATTGAGTGACCAGAATATATCGGTTCGGCGGAGAACGATGGAAGTGTTGTCCTCATCGAAACTCCCAGTTGTTTTTTCCATGCTCAAACGGTGTTTGAAGTCCGAAAACTGGACGCTCAAGCAGAGTGCGATCCGCACGATCGGTCAGATTGGTTCCGAAGAAGCGATCAATCTGCTTGAGGAAATGATTCAAGATGCCCCGGTGCCGGTCAAACTCGTCATCCTGGAGGTTTTCGCCGGGATCAGTTCCCGTCGCAGCATCCGGCTGCTGACTCGTTTCATCTCCCTTCCGGAACTGGGGCCTGATGTGATCCGGATCATTCGTACTTTGGATCAGGAACGCGCGGTAACGCATCTGGTTTCATTTCTTGGCGAACCGGACTATCTTGCCGAAACGATCACCGCTTTGTCTGAACTCGAACGACCGCGCGTGCTGCGTTATCTCGCCGCCAAGATCGCCACGCCGGGGACCCCTGCTGTCTCCCAACTGCTTCAGACGTTGGGAAAACTGGGTGGCAAGGATGCGGTCCCCTATCTGAGCAAACTGCGCGACGCCAACATGAACACCGATGTTAACAAAACGATCGACGGGCTTCTTGCTGCCATCCAGAAAGCCGGTTAACGACGCACAATGGACCTGAATGATGGTCTCAGAGGTATCCTGATCGACGTTCACCGATATCTGGAGCGCCTGAAATCGGAAGGCGTCGATTCGATTGATATGCGCAAGACCACTGCCGCACAAGAATCGGTCACGCGAACAGATGTGACGGCATCGGAACCGGTATCTCCTCACGAAGACGTGTCGCTTCGATCCATTCGAGATCGGATTGGGGACTGTCACCGCTGCAAGCTGCATCTGACGAGGACTCACATTGTATTCGGAGAAGGAAATCCGGATCCCGAGATTGTTTTTGTCGGGGAGGGTCCGGGATCTGAAGAAGATCAGACCGGACTGCCGTTTGTCGGCAAAGCCGGACAGTTGTTGGATCGGATAATTCTGGCAATGGGACTGAGTCGAAAGGATGTCTATATCTGCAATGTCGTGAAATGCAGGCCTCCGAACAATCGTGTACCGGAAACTGATGAGATGACGGTATGTGGCGCTTTTCTCGAGCAGCAGATCATGGTTCTGCAACCAAGGATCATCGTGGCACTGGGCGCCACCGCCGCAAAATGGTTGCTGGGGAAGTCAGCACCGATGGTCGCTTTGCGCGGCCAGTTTCATGATTATAAAGGTATCTGTCTGAGAGCCACCTATCATCCGGCCGCCTTGCTGCGCAATCCGGAATACCGGAAGCCGGTCTGGGAGGATGTCCAGGAAGTCATGAAGTATCTCGGGAGGCCGATAGCCGTTACCCGGTGATGCGCTGTTGTCGCGATCGACCTGCTGCTTGCTATGCTGTCAGACACTCAGTAAAATCGGAGTGGAGATATGAATCGTGGAGGGTGAAACGTGTTACGTCGAATAAAAACCTACGGGGATTCAGTCCTGAAACAGGTGGCCGAGCCAGTCACCGAGTTCGATGCAGAGCTGGAACAACTGATCGAGGATATGAAGGAGACGATGGATCGCGCGCCGGGTATCGGGCTGGCCGCGCCTCAGATCGGTGTTTCCAAACGGGTCATCATCGTTACTTTCGGGCTCGACGAAGGACACCCGGAGGTGCGCGAACTCGTCAACCCCAACATCGTTGCGCATGGACGTGAACGAGATGTCTGTGAGGAAGGTTGCCTGAGCATTCCGGATTATACGGCGGATGTCGAACGATGGCGTGAGATCGACGTGGAGGCGGTCCTTCGGGATGGCACACCCGTCACTTTCAGGGAAACAGGAACGACGGCCAGAATTATCCAGCATGAAACGGATCACCTCAACGGCGTTCTGTTCGTCGACAGACTCTCCCCGATCAAAAAGGAATTTGCCCATAGGAAACTCCGAAGAAGACTCAGGAAGGAACCTCTTCCCGCGTGAACCCACTCCGGGTTGTCTTCATGGGAACCTCTCGGTTTGCCGTTCCGATGCTGTGCAGTCTGATGACGGAGTCCTTTGATGTCGTGCTGGTCGTGACGCAACCGGATCGACCGCAAGGCAGGCATCAGCATCTGGAATCTCCGTGCTGTAAGGTGAAGGCAGCCGAGTTTTCAGCGCGGATCGTGCAACCAGAAAAAATCCGGACTCCTGAATTCTATCAGTTGCTCGAGTCGCTCGCGCCCGACCTGATGGTGACTGCATCCTACGGAAAAATCCTGACGGAGCGACACCTGAGATCTGCCCGGTATGGGGTTGTCAATGTGCATGCATCCCTTCTCCCTGCTCTGCGAGGAGCGGCTCCGATCAACTGGGCCATCATCGAAGGTCACACGCACACGGGGGTATCGATCATGAAGACCTGCCGTGAGATGGATGCGGGACCGATTCTCGGGCAGAGTTCGATCGAGATCTCCGACGAAGACGATGTGGATTCTCTGGAGTCGAAGCTTGCGGATCTTGGAGCGAACCTTTTGCCACCGACTCTGTTGGATTATGTCGAAAATCGCTTGACCCCGATCGCCCAGGACCATCAGCATGCGACCTTTGCGCCGAAGCTGCAGTCATCGGACGGGATGCTCGACTGGTCATCCACATCGGAACAAATAGCCCGTTACATACGCGGCACGACTCCGAGACCCGGTGCATTCTCGATTGTCAATGATCTGCGTATTAAAATTCACCGGGCAGCCGTCCAGGATCGTACTGTCTGCGGCATCGTTTCGGATGCCGATCCCGGTTGCATCGTCGGATCGTTACCGAACAAGGGGCTTTTGATCCAGACCGGCAGTGGCCTGTTGCGTTTGGAGCAGGTTCAACCTCCATCGAAAGCTCGGATGCGCGCTGATTTGCTCATCAATGGGAGATATGTGAGAATAGGGGACCGATTTCAGGGGAAGCCCTCTTTGTGATGGGGTCGTTGCCGAGGTATCGATGAAGTATCTGTTTTTCTTCGTGGTATTCTGCATCCTTGCCGCATTGGCAGGTTGGGTGACTCTTCAGCTCATCACCAGTGGCGGAGACATCGTGCTTCCGGATGTCACCGGAAAGGATCTCGCATCCGCCATCCAGCATCTGCAGGAAACGCAAATTTACAGCGTGATCGACGGTGAACAGGCTCATGAAACGATCCCGCGCGGCAGCATCATATCGCAATCTCCGCCTGCCGGAGAATCCCGAAAGCGTTACTCGACGGTTCACCTGGTCATCTCCTCGGGGCCTGAACATATTGACATGCCTGATCTTTCCGGGTTCGGCATCCGTCAGGCGCGCATCGAGGCCTCACAGCTCGGGTTCGGTTCCATCTCCGAGATCCTTCTGCATGAGGCTGTATACCATGAAGGGGAGGTCATCGCGCATGCGCCGGGACCGGGTGAGGTCGTGCTTCCCGGTTCCCCCGTCCGATTTCTCGTCAGCCTCGGCGAGAAGCCGATGGAGTTCCGAATGCCTGACCTGATCGGTCTATCGATTGAGGAAAGCCGCAGAATTCTGGGTAGTCACTTCAACCCTGAAATCGTGATTTCACAGACCCGCATGCAGCAACCCGGTATGGTCGTCTCGCAAATCCCCAAAGCCGGGGAAATGCTCACGGAGCGCGATTCGATATCCCTCGAGATCACTCCGGAAGACACCGATTCCAACGGGTCAGACTCGGAGACTTTCACATATCGGATTCCCGATGACACGGTGGCGAAACAGCTGCAGATCGAGTATATTCTGGGTGATGAACGTCGCATACTGCGTCGGATGGCACCGACTCCCGGAGATACGGTCAGTGTGGTGGTTTCGAAAACGGGGGAAGGCCGAATCGAAGTTTATCTGGATGGTCGAAAGGTTTTGAACGAAAAATGGTGAGGAGGGAGGGATGATTGAGATTGCGCCATCGATTCTGTCTGCCGATTTCTCCCAACTGGGTTCTCAGATCGATCTCGTGAGCCGCGGAGGAGCCCATCTGATTCATATGGATGTCATGGATGGGCATTTTGTTCCAAACATCACAATCGGCCCGCTCGTGGTCAATTCCGTAAAAAATGCATCGCGACTGCCTCTCGATGTTCATCTCATGATCACCGAACCGGATCGATACATCAACGCATTCGTGAAGGCCGGAGCGGACCGGCTTTCCGTGCATGTCGAAGCCTGTGTTCACCTCCACCGCACGTTGACTATGATCCGTTCGACGGGTGTCAAGGCGGGAGTCGCGATCAATCCTTCGACTCCGCTCGGCCATCTCGCCGAAATCCTCCATCTCGTCGATTTCGTCCTTGTCATGGCGGTCAATCCCGGATTCGGCGGACAGGACTTCATACCGGAGACTATCGATAAAATCGCGCGTCTGAATAATGTGATCCGGTCCAGAAATCTCCGAGCGATCATATCCGTGGATGGCGGCGTCAATCTTTCCAATGTCAAAGAACTGGTCCGAGCCGGAGCACGAATCGTGATTGCCGGCAATTCGGTTTTCAAAACACCGGATCCGGCCAAAGCGGTTGCGGATCTCCTTCAGGCAGCCTCGATACCCTGAGATCATCATCGAAAGGAACAGAGATGAATTCGTCCTTGAAACGAGCACTTATCAGTGTTTCCGATAAGACAGACATCGCGACGTTCGCAACGCATCTCCGTGATCATGGCTTTGAGATCATTTCGACCGGCGGCACAGCGACCGCACTTCGCAAGGAAGGACTTCGAGTGATCGATGTCAGTGCGGTGACACATTTCCCGGAGATTCTGGATGGACGGGTCAAGACGCTTCATCCGAACATCCATGCCGGCATTCTGGCGGATCGATCCGACTCGAGACACATTGAAACCCTGCGTTCACTCGCGATCGAACCCTTTGACATCATCGTTGTCAATCTTTATCCCTTTGAGCGTACTGTCATGCAGGATCCGGAAGATCACGAGTTGATTATCGAAAACATCGATATCGGTGGGCCCTCGATGATCCGTGCTGCTGCCAAGAACTATCGGCATACGGCAATTGTTACCGATACCTGCGATTACGCCAGGATTATCGACTTGCTGGAACGGGAAAACGGTGTGTTGCCGGAATCCTTCCGATTCGAACTGGCCATGAAAGCCTTTCAGCACACAGCATACTATGATGCCGTGATTGCGGATTACTTTTACCGGCAACACGCCGTTCGATCCCACACTACCCCCGGGCTCCCATCCGGATTGCTCACAATACCTTTCCGGCATGAGTCCGATCTTCGGTATGGTGAAAATCCCCATCAGAAAGCCGCCCGTTATGTCGTACCGCTGTCCAGTAAAGTCAGTGTCCTGAACGCGCGCGTTCACGGCGGGTTGGAGATGTCTTTCAATAACATCCTGGATGCTCAGGCAGCCTGGGATGTCGCGGGATCATTTGACGAAGCTGCCGTGGCGATAATCAAACATCAGACACCATGCGGCGCTGCATCTGCGAACAACCTGGCCGATGCCTACCGGCGTGCGTATGACAGTGATCCCGTATCGGCCTATGGCGGTATCGCCGCACTCAATCAATCGGTCACGATGGATGTCGCTCAACTTCTCAACGAGACACCCTTTCTGGAAGTCATCATCGCCCCGGATTATCCCGAAGAGTCTTTGAAACTGCTCCTGAAAAAGAAAAACCGGCGTATCCTCAGCATGCCTCCGGACCTCAGGGAACAGACATTCGATCTGCGTTTCATGGGTTCAGGCGCCCTCATTCAGGAGCGGGATCGAAGCGACCGCGGATGTGTGCCGCATCGGGTGGTGACGAATCGTGCTCCGACTTCCGAAGAACTCAGGGATCTGGATTTTGCCTGGAGGATCGTGCGTCACGTCAAATCGAACGCGATCGTTTGTGCATCGAATGGCGCAACGGTCGGGATCGGTGGAGGTCAGGTAAGTCGGGTGGATTCGGTCACGATCGCTTGCACAAAAGGCGGGCAGCGTGTGAGGGGGGCTGTTCTGGCATCGGATGCCTTCTTCCCGTTCCGGGACGGGATCGACCATGCGGCACGGCATGGGGTGACGGCTGTCATTCAACCCGGAGGTTCGAAGCGGGACGATGAGGTGATCGCGGCCTGCAACGAGCAGGGGATTGCCATGATCTTCACGGACAAACGACATTTCAGGCATTGAGAGAGGTTGAACATGAAAATACTGATTATCGGTGGGGGGGGACGCGAGCACGCCATTGTTTGGGCGCTGAAACGCTCCGCGCATCGACACGAGTTGCACGTGACACCGGGAAATGCAGGAATCAGCAGGATTGCCTCGTGTCATGCGATTCCGTCTGATCGGATCGATGACCTCTGTCAATTCGCCCGGAATCTTCGACCGGATCTGATCGTTATCGGCCCGGAAGCGCCTCTGACCATGGGATTGGTCGATCGACTGGGTGATTGTCGAATCTTCGGGCCGTCAGAACGTGCCGCTCGCCTCGAGGGCAGCAAAGTGTATGCGAAGGAGTTCATGGCGAGACACGGGATTCCAACTGCCCGCTGGAGGATCTGTCGAAGCTTGGAGGAAGCCGGGAACGCGATCAGACAATTCAACGGTGCATGTGTCATCAAGGCGGATGGCCTTGCGGCAGGAAAAGGGGTGGTGGTCTGCTCCGGGGAGGAAGAGGCGGATTCTGCCGCACGAATGATGCTCGTCGACAAACGATTCGGAGATGCCGGCGCGACGATACTTGTCGAGGAAAAACTGGTGGGGGAAGAGGCTTCGATCATGGCGGTCAGTGATGGAGAAAGCTGGTGTCTGCTTGAAACCAGCCAGGATCACAAGGCTGTCGGAGAAGGCGATACGGGTGCAAACACCGGTGGAATGGGATCATACTCGCCGGCTCCCGTCATCACACCCCCGCTGAAACACACGATCGAAGAACAGATCATACGCCCGACAATTCTCGGGATGCGACGGGATGGCTCCCCCTTCATCGGCATCCTGTATGTCGGAATCATGGTTGTCGATTCGCATCCTTACGTGCTCGAATACAACGTGCGCTTCGGAGATCCGGAAACCCAGTCTGTTCTCATGCGTCTGAAAAGCGATCTCTGCGATGTGATCCTTGCGGCCGTGAATGGTACGATCGCTGCACTCCCACCTCTGGTCTGGGATCCCAGTCCGTCGGTTTGTGTCGTTGCCGCGTCCGGAGGGTATCCGGGCGCGTATCGATCGGGCTATCCGATCATCGATGCGTCATGGGATGCCGCTGAGACCGGTGTGGAGGTGTTTCATGCGGGAACGGCGAGTGATTCCGACGGCGGGATCAGGACTGCAGGAGGCCGCGTGCTGGCGGTCTGTGCGCTGGGCGACACATTCCGGAGAGCTCGCGATCGGGCGTATGCTCGCCTGAAAAAAATTCAGTTTGAGGGTATCTATTATCGGAATGACATCGGTTGGAGAGCGCTGGATAGGGAGGTCGGGAAATGAAATCGTGTCCTCGTGTCTTAATCATTATCGGAAGTTCATCGGATCTGTCGGTTGTGTCGGGTGCAATCGAGATTCTCGAGGAGTTCAAAGTGCCATATCGGATGACGGTGAGCAGCGCACACCGGACACCGGAACGAACGGTCACACTCGCACGGGAGGCAGAAGGGCTGGGAGTGAGAGTGATCATCGCGGCTGCGGGCTGGTCTGCAGGATTACCCGGAGCCATCGCAGCCGAGACCACCTTGCCGGTTGTCGGAGTTCCGATTCCCTCTTCCGTTCTGCTCGGAATGGATGCCATGCTGTCGATGGTGCAGATGCCCCCCGGAGTGCCGGTGGCGACGATGGCTGTTGGACAGGGAGGCGCCCGGAATGCCGCGCTGTTTGCCGTTCAGGTCATTGCAAATGAATTCACCGAACTGAAACCCCTGCTGCACGCCTATAAGCAGAATCTGTCGAACAAGGTCATCCGGGACGCACAGCAGGCAGAGAAAACTTACTCACCGTGAGGATGTTCGGGAAAATCCGGGGGTCCGTCGGGAGGTAGGGGATCCGTCCAGGGCGGTGGTCCTGATCCATTACCGGCTTCTCCGCGCTTCTGACTTCGGTGCTGCCGCATGAAATCCCGCACCTTGCGGGGGAACTCGGATTCCAGCACCAGATACTTCGCCTTCTGTTTCGGCGTCAGGAGTTCCATGATGCGATCTTCGGATTGCCTGATCGCACGCATGCCGTTCTCGCGGACCTGAATCACGTTTTCCAGCCCTGCGTTCAACGCAGAATCCGGAGCGCCTTTTTCGATGAGAACTTGCAGTTCAGCAAGAGATTTCGCAATATCCCGGTCGGTTTGGCGTCGAATCCGATTGCTTTCGTTGATCCTGGGAAAGAGGCGTGACGCGAGTGACTCATCGACTTCCAGTTCCTGCGTGATCTTCCAGATGCGGATCGATTCCATCATCTCACGGGCATCTTCACGCCGCTTATGGTCATTCTGAGTCGGTGAACCTTCCTGCGCCGACACTGTCGCGCCGAGCAACAGGAAAACAATGACAGCCCATCGTTCAAATACTCCCGTGCATCTCATGATAAATACCTCCTGAGAGCGTTCCAGTCATCCTCCTGAAAACTCCGTGCAGTTTCCAACATGGAATCCGACAGTCCGGTCGAATCGGATGTCTCGATTTCTTCCTCGATGAACGGCATCAGAGCCGTGTCGATCTGAATCCATAGCGCTTGAGAAAGAACTTCGGGGTCTGCGGTATCCAGCGAGTCCGTTTCTTCGACCAACAGCGTTGCCGCAGCGATCGCACGTTCGCTGTCATGGTCCGATCCATGGCGGATCGGAGCGATCCTGAATGCGATAATCAATATCAGAAGGGCGGCTGCCGAAGAAAATGCGATGAGTTTCGTCGACAGCAGAAACGATCGCAGAAATCCGGCTCGAATCGGTGTCGCATCGATCGCAACCATAACACTCCGCTTCATTCGTCTCAGTACTTCCGGTTCGATCGCCGGAATCTCCCGGTCAGGATTCAACTGCTCTTCAATCTTCCCGAGTTGGCTGATCCATTCGCGGCAATCCGGGCAGGACGCGATATGGTTTTGGTTCGAAAGCGACACTTCCCGGAGAGATTCGTCGAAATGTCCCAGAGAAACCTGCTTTCGGAAACGGTTGCACTCGTTCATGATTTCCCGGTCTCCTTCCGCATTGCGAGAGTCAGATTCTGGACTGCGAGAAAGTAATTGGCCTTGACCGATCCCAGTGAGCGCTTCGTGATCGCGGCGATTTCAGAAAATGGCATCTGCCGGATTGCCCGAAGCATCAGCACGAGTTTTTGCTTGGGGGGCAGCCTGGTGATCAATCGATCGAGTGTTTCACGTTCATCGCGTGCGAGAGTGTGCGTCAGAGGGTTACCGCCCGGGTCCGGGAGATCCACCAAGGCGCTCACGTCGATTTCATGGTTGATCCTGTTGATTTTCTTGAGTTTCCGTAGGTTCATGTTCACCGCAATCCGGTATAACCATGTGCTGAATCGCGATTGTCCCCTGAACTGATTGATCTGCTGATACGCCCGAATGAAGACATCCTGTGTGGCATCTTCGGCATCCTGCGGATTCCGGAGCATCCGCAGATTCAGGGAATAAACGAGCGGCATGTACCGGTCCATGAGGCTGGAGTAGGCTGATTGATTCCCTGCTTTTACTTGTTCGATCAGTTCGGTGTCGTCCACGGCATCACGTCCAATCCAGACCATTAGACTCGTTCGGCTATCGCAAGGTTTAGTCCGATTCCACCCGGCATCTCGGGAATAGATTCCATACCCACGCCGGCTCCATGCTCAGATGGATCTGCACACCCGGGAAACACGCATCGATCTGGTCGATCATCCGGCGGTAAAGCGGAATACGGAGTGCGCGAGAAGGACGATACTTGGCATCTTCGCATAATGTCCACTCGATCGTGTTGATCCCGGATAACGGTGATGTCTTCAAGATGAGTTGTCTGAGTTCAGGAGTCAGCTTGTATGCTCCCAGAACGATGGCTTCCGGCATCCATCCTCTCATCCTGCGAGCGATTTCACAGATCAGTTCGACGTACGACAGATCATCGGAGGCGTAATTCTGCAGAGGATCCAGACGCAGCCCGACCGGGAATCCCGCCTGCACAGCTTTTCCGATCGAGTCGAGACGGGTATCGAGGTGATCGGTGCCGGGCTCGAACGATCGAATCGCCCGTGCGGGGCTGATACTCCAGTCGAGTCTGAATCGGCGGGGATCCAATCGTTGCCAGCCGGGAGGAAGCGCGAACTTCGACCGCAGTTCGAAGCGCGAATCCGGAAGGCATATCGCCGCATACTCATGCAGAAGGAGCGACAATGATCCGAGAGCGAGGCTGTCGGCGATATCTCCGGTTACAAGTCGGCTCGGAACTCTACAAGCCGGTTCACCTGTTGCGTCTTCGATGTTCAAAAATACATGCGGAGAAGGCGTGTTCAGGTAACACCGGCAAAAACAGTACAGACAGCGCCCCGGACATCCCTGCAGCATGTCGAAGCGATAGTGTCCGATGCGTTCCGGATCCGGGATCCCGCCCGAAGCATGCATGGGCTTGAAAAAGAGTCCCGGGTTCCGCGTGATGACGACGGTTCGAGTCGATTGGCCGCGAATCGATCGCAGGAGTTGCTCCGCGGAGTTCGAAAACCACGCGACGGGGATGGGGCGACAACACGCGAGCAATTCACCGATTAACGGATGTCGGGTGAGAGAATCATCGATCAGGAATTGCGAGACCCTCTTCCGGTTATTCATCCCGCAAGAATGTCAGGAGTCGCTCGATTGCCTGTCGACTGTTCCGGAGGGCCTCGGCATACTCGTCCAGTTCGTTGATTGAAGTGAGTCTCATGTTCAGATCAATCGTGCAGCCCTCGCCTCCCGGCGGAGTCAGCAGTCTGGCCCCGGGAGGCAGCGCCACATCAGCGATCATGTCATTGATTTTTTCCTGGAATCTCGTTTGCAGGGGGTTTCGGAGTCGGTTGAGATGTGTGGTGAGGAGTTGCGCGCGCTGTTTTCGAGTTCGCTCCGCTACGTTTTTCCGCCAGACGGGATCTCGCAGATAATCGCGTATCGTCGTGTTGCCGATGATCGCGAGTTCCTGAAGAACATCGACAATCATGCGAAACTGGCTGGATGATGCCTGTGAAAACAGGCAACAGACCGAAAAAAGGCTTCTGCGGTCCGAAGGATAAAAATCAGCCAATCTGCTTACAGTCGACCAATCAAGGGAAGATGTGTGCAACCGGATAAGAAACGATCGCGGCAATGCTCCGACGCGCAACAGTTCATCGGGACCGTGTGTGCGAAGGTGTTCCGGGATCCAGCTAAATGCCTCGGCTGGTTTGACTGAGCAGTCAAGGACGCACCGATGGAACGCGAGAGCAATCTCGATGTCCGAATGACGATTCTGCTCGGCGAGTGCCCATCGTGTCTTCCAGAGTCTCGCTAACGATGAACGATCCGGAAGGCTGACCAGGGCCGGGATGGATCGGCGGTTTGAAGATTCCCAATCGGTGATGACTGCATGTCCGGTGAGAACGATCGGATTGGAATGTCCGGCGATGAGCGGTGGCGTGAACGGGGCCGACCGGCGGACGTGTGGTCTGTCGGTCGGGAGTATAAGATCGAAATGAGGGCTGAGAGGGTGAGAATGGGGGAGAGTGAGGTGGATGAGACGCATCAGAATCGGTAACTGAGCGATGCCTGAATGCCTTCAAATTCAGGTGCGATCCGGCATTGGCCGCCGCTGCAGATGAGGCCTGGCGGCAGTTTGCCGTAAACAACCATGAGTGTCAGGGCAGGGATCGGCGTCGTGCTGATTTCGCCGGCGATCCATTCGTCTTCGGTCCTGTTCTTTCCTGTCTGCTGGATGATGTGTTTGCTGTAGTGTGCAGTCACAGAGAGAAAGGGACTGATGGAATAGGTCAGATAGCTTTTATGCTCGTCTTTTTCCGCACCGGGATTTCCTGTGAATTTATACTCATAATAGAGATTGATGCTGTGGTTGCCGACGATGGTGTATTCAATATCAGAGGTAATCCGGCGGTGAATCTCATCCAGTGTGACGTATTTTTTGTAGCCATAGGTCACATGAGCATAGAGATTATCCCATTTCTGCTCGATTCCACCATAAAGATGATCGATTCGATTTCGGAATACGCTGCCGAAGGAGGTTTCATGCGCATGATTGTCGAATCGACTCCCGCTGACATAGAAAAGGGTGTCCGTTGATGCGAGGAAGTAATCCACCCTGATTCGCGGACCCCGGATATCGTCGGTCTCGGCGATTTCGTCATCCCTGTCAGCAGTCGGTGGTCTGCTGTACCGAGATGCCCAGAAATCATAATCCTTGTATTCTCCGAGAATCGTAACGGGGCCGGCATACAAGGTGATGCTGGAGTAAAGTGCTTTGCCGTCATCGAGATCCTCACCGAAGGGTTCCTCGGAATCCCATTTCAGTTCGGCATACTCGGTATACAAGTCCAGCATTCCATCGAACAGGCCGGCGATCTGGAAATCGACGCTTCCGAGTGCCAGGTCTTCGTCTTCATACTTATCTCGGATGATCTCGTACTGTTTCACAGCGACATAGCTGGCTCCGAGATTCATATTGAACGGCAGATGTCCGACCGCTCTGGCTCCGACTGCCCGATCCTTGATGTTAAAATCTTCGATGGTCATGGAACTCAGAAGATCCTTAAACAGGTGCCAACGGATGTCTCCGCCGAAGATATTGAAATCGATCCAGCGGGTAGTCAGATCGACAGAACCTCCGCGGATGCTGCGATCGAGATTGAGTTCCTTGTCTTCCTGGACGAACAGAACGAGACCGCGTCCGTAGGATTTGTAGAAGTCGCCGCCTGTGACTTTCAGCCACTCTCCACGATATCCCGCGGCAAACTTGAACAACTCGAAGTCTGTTTCGTGCTCGCGAGACCTCGGGTCATAATGAATCGGATCGGTATATTGCATGGATCTGAGACGAACTTCGGCGAAATAGGACCGCCAGTCCAGATTGAGTCCGAGAATGTTTTCCCAGGATGTATAAGGGCCTTCATAGACCGGATCTTCGCCGTCGGTCCAGTCGTTGGGGTCATGATTCCAATACTGACTTTCAAACGTTCCGGATAACTTGAAATCGTCGAAGAGAGTGCCCGCGAGGGTCGGTGCAGAGAGGAGAGCCAGGGAGAAAACGATGCAAAGAAATCGCTGGAATGTCATTCCGTCTGTCCTCCGGTTTCTGCTTCCTTCGGTGCGGACTGCCCGGCGGTGGATTCCGGTTTGCTCATCTTCGCCAGTTCCGCCTCGACCAGTTCCTCGACCAGTTTTTCATCGCCCGGTTTATAACCTGTGAAATCACGGACGATCTGGCCATCAGAACCGATGATCACGAGAAACGGTATGTTCCGGTTGGCGTTGTATTTGCGAATGACATCACTATTGGGATCAAGAAGAATCGGCATGGTGAAGGAGTATCGTTTGAGAGTGGGTTTGATACTGGAGGTCGAAGAGGCGTCATCGACAGAGATGGCGTACACCTTCAAGCCTTTCTCACGGTACTTCTCGTAAATCGTGTTGATATGCGGCAATTCCCGGAGACACGGTTTGCACCATGTTGCCCAGAAGTCGAGAACGATGACAGATTTTCCGAGATCATCTTGCAGCGCGTATGAGCCGCCGTCAAGATTCTTCAGTTCGAACAGTGGGGGGTTGGCAGCCTGTCCAATCAGGCCCGGGATGATTCCCAGGAGAACGATCATGAACCCTTTCAAGTAACCGGAGTGTTGCATCGTCATTCCTCCTTCTCAGAGATTGCGTCTGTATGAGTTCCAGGAAAAAGCGTCTGATTGGTGCGCACGATTTTTTCGATCACTTCAAACGATCGTACGTCCAGCCAGGCCGGTTTCTTCTGCAAAACCGTTGCCAATAGGCGTTTCAGTACTTTCAGTTGCGTTTCGGACAGCATCAGAGTTTTCGGTGGTTCATCGAGATCGACGTTGAGGTGCGGATCGATCTTCGGCAGATAGCCACAGCGTTTCAATTCATCGACCAGGGGCATGAGTTTTTCCGGGTCGAGACGGTTTGTGACAAGCCCGATCGGGTCGCCTACCAATTCGGAAATGCTGCTATGCGATTGTAGTTCCTTCATGATGAAATGGTCTTTGGTTTCGAGATAGAACATTGAACCGATCCGCACGCGCCCATACTGATTGATCCAGGTCTCGATCGAAGCGCGCACGTTCTGCGGAATGCCGACGGAACTCGATGCATCCAGAAATCGAAGGATTTCATGGGATTCAACACCCGCTTCCAGCGCTCTCGCGATACTCTTCCTCGTCAGACGGAACCGGTCGACGGGTCCGGATCCCGCCGGTTCACCTATCCGACTCACCATGTAGCGGACCGACAGGACCGCGGTTTCTGAAATCAGAATCTCGAAGTCAGGCTGCACCATGATCTGATCACAGGGTATCGGTGCTTCCTTGCGCTCCGGAGGCGTACCTCCGCAAAGCAATGAGTGACCGGTGAACGAAAGCATGAAAGAGACCGGGTGCTGGTGTGCATCGGTTCCGAGATGGATCATGCCGAGCCAGAACAGGTGGCGTTGAATGAAATGATTGAGGAGTAACCGTTCGAGCATGAAAGGATGATCGGGTTCGGTCTCGGAGGAAGGGATCGTGACTGACCAGTGTCGCTTCGGGTGGATGGGGCGAAAAAAACGAGGTCGGTTCCGCTCGGCGTGATCATGCAGACGCGTCAGGTCCACCCAGACGCCGGGCGAAACGGAACGCAGCATGTCAAGAATGATGAGTCGAACGTGGCGGGGAGCCTGCCTGAGACCCCCGGACAACACTCGGATCGTCGATATTCCGAGAAACTCGTCGTAACCGGGAAGCATCTTCCATGCATCGAACAGATCCCGTAACTGATCGAATGGCTCCTGCCGGACCCATGTCTCAAAGGAACGCGCGATTCTCAACCGGCCGCCGATGTGTTTCAGCAAACCGAGCTGAACGGCGCATGCATGAAGAAAACAGACATATTCCGGAATCTCCTCCCGTGCGATTTGAGGATTGTTTCCGGCAATGGAATCAGAGATGTGCTTCCGATGTCTCAAACCCAGTGATCCATCCGTGAGCGGCCGGATTTTCCGTCGATCGACGTCGCAGATAAACGTCAGGAAATCCTTCAAACAGTTCGTATCGCAGAACTCCGAATAGTATGGAGGTGCACTCCCGGACAAATCAGAAACCGGTAAAACGTCTTCGTTGAGCAACGCGAGAACCTCGTCGGGAATGGCGTAGTTCTCAGCCGTCTGCTCAGGGGTTGAAAACAGAAAAACAAGGCCTTTGAGGCGAAGCGACCCGATGCCTTCCGGCACCGGCTGCCCCCAGAAGGATCTGGCAAGAACATCGGGATCATCACTTCCGAACATTTTCTGCAGGATGGAGATCTCGATCGATCCGGCTGTCGCTCGGATTGCCAGAAGGATCTCCCGTTCATTCGCCGTGCAAGAGGATAACAGGCGGCTGAGGGTATGGCGTGAGCCGAGATGATCGAGAACAGCGACGACGATGTCGGCTCGTGCGGCGTTCCCGGGAAGTTCGATGTGATGATGCAGGGCAATGGCGCGGAGATTCTGCTGAGGAGTGTGGATCAGACACGATTCCAGTTTCACCATGCGTCTCGCTTCCCGACCATTCGACCGCTTGACTTCAAAGTCACCATTTTATTAAATGAAATGGACGATGAACAGGAAATTAATGAGATGAATATCGGTTCGCCCGGATCGGCCTCCCCCACGGAACAGCGCACAATCGATCGATGCGAGGATCGTTTCGATCGATTGCTCATCTGCTGTCTCATCGTTTTGCTGATCGCGCTTGTCTGCATTCCTTCCGAGTGGCTGCTCTCCTGGTCGATGTGGTGGAATGGTATCGAACCTGTGAATGCAGCCTTGCCTTGATACTCCCTCACGTAATGTACAGCGGATTCGCCGAGTAGTGATCCCGGCAATCCCGGCACAAGGTAAACTCGAAGAACTGATAGACCTGATTCTCAAGCGTCTCTGCATCCATCCATTCGATCTGCCTGAGAACCGTTTCGATCGCCCGGTCCGCCTCATTCGCCGCTTTTGAAGAACAATCCAACGTCCCGTCGAAATTCGCCGTCAGCTCGATTCGCAAAACCCAGGACGGGATGCCGGGCCCGAGTCGCGCGCCGCATCGCGAGCACTGCCGAGGCTCAGACATCTCGTTTCCAATCCCGGGCAAGCATCTGAAGTCCCGCATCAACAGGAGTCATGTCGAGACCCAGTTCCACCTTCAGTCGTGAGATATCGAGCGAACAGTCTTTGGGACGAGGTCCGGGCTGTGCGACCGAATCCGACGATACCGGAACGAGACGCTCAGGTGGCCAGCCCAGTAATCGGGCTGCCCGTAATCCGAGATCATACCGGGAGATTCGATCCGGTCCGCCGACATTGTAGATCCGGCCCGTAATCCCGAGCTCGATGGATCGCAGCACGACGCGGGCAATGTCCGGAGTCCAGACAGGAGTTCTGAATTCATCGAAAAACAGATGCAATGCGGTTCCCTGCCGGATCGAACGATCCATTTTCCGGATATGCGAGGGTGCCGACGGTGTGTCCGGGCCGATCATCAGCGCACATCTGAGCACGATGGATGCCGGATGGATCGACTGCGCTGCCACCTCCGCCTCAAGCTTGGATCTGCTGTACACAGATGTCGCCATCGCCTCGGATTCCGAAAATGGAGGTCTGCCGGCGCCGTAGACCAGGTCTGTCGAGATGACGAAAAGAGGGCATTCATAACGCGCAGCGATGGCTGCCAGACGAGCCGTACCATCCGAATTCACTGTCCGTGCCAGAATCGGGTTTTCCTCGCATTCCCGTACCGTGGAAACCGCAGCGGCATGCAGGATGATGGGCGGCGATCCGGCCTTTGTCGATGCGGCACAGAGGCGGTCCAGATCCGGGAGGTCGCCTTCGAGATCGACTGCAACGGTCTCGCTGACCGGATATCGGGGTTGCCGGACATGGATTCCGGCAATGATTCTAAAGGACGGACTCAGTTCCTGAATCAGACTGTAGCCCAGGAATCCGGTTGCCCCGGTCAGGATCAGGGAGCGCTGTTTCATGGGATGCGCCTCATAAGGGCAATATAGCGAACCAGACCGGATGTCTCAAGCATCGCGCATCCCCGGGTTGATCCGAATCACGGACGGAGGAATAGCTGGAAAATCGAGCAGGTTGGGGATATCCTGTCGATCAGAGGTCAACCCGGAGGAACAAGCATGAAGAATCTCTATGAAGAGATCATCCGCATTGAAAACGGCAGTGCCGAACCCGCCGTACTGGTGACGGTTGTGCGCGCTCAGGACAGTTCTCCCCGTGCTGCCGGATCGAAAATGCTGGTTCGCCACTCAGGGGACATCATGGGCACGATCGGTGGAGGAGCGATCGAAAACATCGCGAAGGAAACCGCTTGCCGGATGTTTTCCGGACGTGAGCAGAACATGCTGCAGGAGTATGACCTGACATCCGGAGTGATCAACCCGGTCAGTCAGAAGACCGGCATGCTTTGCGGCGGTCTGATGACGCTTTACTACGAGTTGCTCCGTCCTCTCGACCGGATTATCATTTTCGGTGCAGGGCACATCGGTTCCGCGATAACTCCGATTGCGCAGGGATGCGGATTCGATGTCACCATCATCGATGATCGCCCTGATTTTGCTCGTGCAGATCGATTCTCCAACCGTACCACGGTCATCTGCGCACACCCCGTCGAACATGCCGGGATCATGCCGTTGTTTCCATCCGACTCGATCGTCATCCTGACCCATAATCACCGATATGATTCGGACGTCCTCAATGCGTTGCTCAGGAACGAATCGGAGATTCCCCGTTATATCGGGATGATCGGATCGAGGAAAAAAGTCGGGACGGTTCTTGAAAACATCGCAAAATCGGGTGTTCAAAGGGATGCACTGGACCGGGTATTTTCACCGATCGGTCTCGATATCGGGGGTGACAATCCAACCGAAATCGCAGTGTCGATCATGGCGGAACTGCAGGCGATTCGATATGGACGATTATCCGAGGGGACTGTGTGCGTCATGCGAAACGCCACGCGGTAAGTATCGGCCTGCTCCCGGCTCCAGAAAACATTGACCGGAAGCAATTGCAATCCGGCCTCTAAGAAAAACGATTTCCGGCCATCCGAAAAGGATCATTCCCGAATACGGATTCCAGTCGGTCCGGCTATGCAGATCAAGCGGTTCGACCGCCCGCGAATGGGTCGGATCCAGAATCACGAGATCGGCATGCGCCCCAACACGAATCTCACCCTTCTCCGGCCATAACCCGAAAATCTTCGCCGGCCCGGTGCTCATCCGATCCGCCAGATCGTTCCAACTCATGCGTCCGGTCTTGACACCATGGGTGACCATGAGCGGCAGTGAGGTTTCGACTCCCGGAAGACCGTACGGTGCCTGACGAAAGTGATCTCCGGCTGATCGATACTCTTCCGGAGAGAAGACACAATGATCGGTCGCAATCGTCGCAATCCGGCCGCTTTTGAGCCCCTCCCAAAGCACAGATTGTGATTCGATGCTGCGCAGGGGGGGGGCAAGCGCATGCCGATAACCATCCGGTCGGTCGAAACGCGATCGATCGAGGAGCAGGTAATGCGGGCAGGTTTCCAGCATCAGCTTCGATCCGACGGCCGCTTCGTACCCCAACCGGGAACTCAGATGGACAATGTAGATCCCGACATCGATCGAATCCGCAATATAAGCCAATCGACTTATTGCCTCGGCTTCGGCTGCTTCAGGTCTGGAGGATTCATACAGACTGAATGAATCACTCCGTGGTGCAGAGGCTTGAATCACCGAGTTATCCTCGGCGTGTACGGTCATGATCACGCCGAGATCCGCCAGGCATCGGGCGGCTGCTTCCAACTCTCCGTACGTCGTTCTCCGGCCGCTCTCCTCGTATGTTGTGAAAAACTTGAAACTGGTGACTCCGTCGGCAATGGCTGCTTCGATATCAGTCGCCATGGAATCGGACCAGCCGCAGATCGTGCCGTGGATCGCCATATCGATCCGACTGAACCGTCGTTCGTGGACACGGGAGCGGATGGAATCCGAGAGGGACATGGCGGGGGAGGGGGTTGAAAAATCGATGGCGGTTGTGACTCCTCCGAACAGAGCCGCGCGGGAACCGGCTGAAAAATCATCGGAGGTGATGCGTTCACCGACCGGCAGTGAAAAGTGGACATGGGGATCGACGATCCCCGGGAGTACGATTTTGCCGGAAGCGTCCAGTTCCGGAGCGGAAACTCCGTGAACGGCCGGGGCAATCTCGGCGATGCGACCGTCCGATACCCGGATATCGCCCTGAATCAGGGCGTCCGGGGTGACGATCGCACCGCCACGAATGATCCAGTTGTCCGCAGGATGATCGAAATCGGCGCGATGCCTCAGGGACGGCCTCCCATGGTCAGCGCCATGACGGCCTTGACGGTATGCAGTCGATTTTCGGCCTCGTCATAGATTATCGAGTGTGGTCCGTCGATGACCGCGTCGGTGACTTCCTTTCCACGGTCCGCCGGGAGAGCATGCATGTAGACGACGTCCTTCGATGCAAGTGCCATGCGTTGTTCGTTGCAGATCCAGCTCTTGTACTTTTCAAGATTCGCGGACATTTCCTTGGGATCCTGCGTGCAGGCGAACCCACCCCAGTTTTTCGGGATCACGACGTGAGCGCCCTTGAACCCCTCGTCCATATTGTCGACGAACGACAGTTTGCCGCCGTGCTGTTGTGCATTTTGATCAGCTTGAGCCACCAGATCCGGAAGCAGGGGGAATTCCTTCGGTGCGGCCACCGTGACATCCATCCCGTAACGCGTGAACAGAAGGATCTGGGATAACGGAACGGAGAGCGGTTTCGCATGAGAGGTGGCATATGCCCATGAAATCGTGACTTTGAGCCCCTGCGTGGAGCCGAACTTTTCCTGGATGGTCATCAGATCGGCCAATGCCTGAAGCGGGTGATAGAGATCATCCTGGAGATTGATGATCGGGATTGAGCTGTAGTGAGCGACTTCCCGGAGATACTTGTTGCCGATTCCATAAAAACAATTCCGGATTGCAATGCCATGACCGAATCGAGACAGCACCATCGCGGTATCCTTCGCCGACTCACCATGAGACAACTGCATCTTGTCCGGTGTCAGATCATGGGCATGTCCGCCGAGTTGGGTGATGCCGGCTTCCACGGAATTCCGAGTCCGTGTCGACTGCTCGAAGAAGATCATGAACGCGGTTTTATCCTGCAGATACCGGTGCGGCTGACCCATCGCAAACATCAGTTTGAGGTGTTTGGATGTTTCGAGCAGGGTGTCGATTTCTTCGCGTGTCCATTCCTGAAGAGTGATCAGGTGTTTGTTTCTGAACAATGTCTGCATCCGCTCCTCCTTGTATAAAGTCCGTTGAGTGACCTCGTGCATCATAACATGAAGATGAAGTCAATCAAATGAATGCATTACGAGTTAAATCCGGTTCACCCGCGACAGGCCTTCAGATAAAACGACGGGAAGTACGCATAAAACAGGGCCGCCATCGTGAGTTGTTCGATCGCGATCCGCTCGTTCGGCGCGTGCGCCCATTCCTCGCGCCCCGGTCCGAATCCGATGCACGGAATCCGGTGCACTCCGGAAATCGCCACGCCGTTCGTCGAGAACGTCCAGCGGCCGACCTCGACGGGACGGCCGAACAGTTCGCTGAATGTCCGGATACCGGCCTGCACCGATGCATGCGACTCGGGTGTCTTCCAGGCGGGAAACTCCTTTACGACCGGATACACCAGTCCGGTGTGCGTCGGAGTCGTATACTCGGGAACCTCGACCTTGAGTTGTCCGGTCGGATCGAGCTTCCGGATTTCCTCGACCGCGTGATCCGGTGTTTCTCCCCAGGTCAGCCGGCGATCGAAGTAGATCTGGCAGGAGTCCGCCACCGAGCACAGGGAGGGGGCGGTCGATGTGGCCTGACTGATCGTGATGGAGCCTTTCCCGAGAAACTCGTCGACACCCAGACGCTTAGCCAGCGAAGGGACCTGCCGGATGATCTCGGCCATCTTGATGATCGCGTTGTCGCCGCGTTCCGGAGCGGATCCATGCGAGCTGACTCCCGGCATGGTCGCCGTGATTTCCATCCGTCCCCGCTGTCCGCGATACAATCGGCAGTCCGTCGGTTCTGTAACCACGACCAGTTCCGGCCGAATCCCCTCCTTCTCGATCAGGTATCGCCAGCACAATCCATCGCAATCTTCCTCCGAGACGGTTCCGGTCATGAGCACCGTGAATTCGGGATCGAGAAGACCGTATTTCTTCATGAGCCATCCGGCGTGGACCATGGATGCCATGCCGCCTTCCTGATCGGATGCGCCGCGACCCCAGACAAATCCGTCCCGGATGTGACCTGAAAACGGGTCGAATTCCCACAGGCTCCGGTTTCCGACATCCACCGTATCGACATGCGCATCGAAAGCAATCAGGCGAGGCCCTGATCCGATTCTTCCGATGACATTCCCGAATGGATCGATTCTGACATCATCGAATCCGACCGTTTTCATTTCGGAAGCGATGCGATGGATCACGCCTCCTTCATTCCCGCTGGTCGAGGGGATTCGGATCATATCTCCCAGAAACTGGGACACATTGGTTTCGATCTCCTGACGCTGTTTTTGAATCTCAATCATGATGAACCTCCTTGCAATCCTTCCAATATAGAAAGCGTGTTCGGCGGCGGTCAAGAGCGAGGTTTGATTGGATGTGGAAAATCTTGCGAGATTCTCACGATCATTGAATCTGATCCGCTCATGATACGCATGGGAGGAATGACGCATGAATATTGCGGCAAGGATACCGGTACCTGGAAAGCTGAGAAAGACATATGCGCGAGTTCAGATGCCCAATGCTAGCGGTCCTGCGTTTATCGAACGCGCACTTCGTGAACTCGAAGTCACAATCGATTGTCCATCTGAGCAACTCGAGCGAATTCCGCAGGAGGGACCTGTCATCGTTGTCGCCAATCATCCATTCGGGGCGATTGAAGGGTTAATCCTTGCGCTGCTTCTGAAAAGGCGTCGCCACGATTCAAAAATGCTCGCCAATAAATGGCTCAGCATCATCCCAGAACTCCAACCGTTCTTCTTCTGGATCGATCCATTTGAATCCCACGAATCAGTCCGCTTCAACACGGTTTCGATCCGGAAAGCTGTCGAGCACGTTGGAAACAATGGCCTTCTTGCACTCTTTCCAGCCGGCGAGGTTTCCCATCTGCGTCTCAAAGAGCGAAGGATTACGGACCCTCCCTGGAAAAATTTCGCGGCTCGTCTTATCGCGCGGACTGCTGCAACTGTCATCCCTGTATATATCGCCGGATCGAATAGTCTCCCGTTTCACCTTCTCGGTCTTATACACCCCCGCCTGCGCACCTTGATGCTTCCCCATGAACTGATGAATAAAGTGCGCCGGAAAATCAGCGTGAGAATCGGCCGTCCGATTGCGTTGGATCTCCAGAATCGTCAAGAGCATCAGGATATGACAACATCGTACCTCAGAGCTCGAACGTATTGCCTCGGTCACCAGGTATCCATGAAACCAGATGCTGTTCGATACTCGAAAATCCAATCAACAGATGCGACATTATCGCCAGCCTCAGATCGAGATGTTCTGCACCGGATTGAATCTGAACTGCGTAATTCCAAAGGTTCGCGATGGCTTGTGGGGGGAGGAGACTATGAGGTGTTTCTGACCACCTCACGCGCCGCGCCGCATGCGATTTCCGAAATTGGACTGCTGCGTGAGTTCACCTTCAGAATGGCCGGTGAAGGTACCGGTCATCCGGTTGATCTCGATCGATTCGACTCGGATTATCTGCATGTGATCCTTTGGAACAATGACGCAGGACGCATAGCGGGTGGATACCGGATGGGTCTTGTCGATGAACAACTGAGACTCAGGGGGATGGTTGGTATTTATACGTCTACGCTCTTTAAATTCAGCCCCGGGATGCCACTTTTTAAAACACCTTCAATTGAATTGGGACGTTCTTTTGTGCTTCCTGAGTTTCAGAAATCCTTCTGGCCGCTCTTTTTGCTTTGGAAGGGTATCGCCTGCTACCTTTCTGAAAATCCGCAATACCGATATCTGTTCGGCGTTGTCAGTATCTCACCCAGATATCATCACCGCACTGTCCAACTGATTCTCGCTTATCTGAAAATGCACCATTTTCATACCGATCTGCATTCCTTCGTCAAACCACGAAACCCGTATCGCTGGCGTCGGCGATTCATGCAGGATGACCGGTCGATCGTTGAGTTCGTTCGTTCGATCGATGAGTTATCTGAGGTGATCGCTGACATCGATCCGGAATCTGCCGAAATACCGGTTCTCGTGCGTCAGTATTTGAATCTGGGAGGTAAGATCGTTCAGTTCAATGTCGATCCGCGCTTCAATCACACAACGGATGCGCTTGTCGCTGTAGATCTGGCGGATGCACCTCGGGCGATGATGCAGAAACTGATGGGTAATGCTGCGTATTCCCGATGGATTACTTTTCCCAGCGGATCAATGATGGCGTGTAGGGATGCACGAGATTCGGGTGTCTGGGGAGCACACGGATCGCATAGCCGCAGCGGCCGTGATAGCGCACGTTGATCAATCCGCGATACAGCACGGCCCCATCCGACTGTCCCGCAGGCTGCATCGGGATGATCTCACCGTCGATAAACTCATCATCGCTGTCCAGCCGCCCGAAATAGACCTCGACACTGACATCCTGCGGGGAGAGGAATCCGAGCCATACCCGGGCGCTGATCCCGACCTGGTCGCCAGATTTGATATCAGTTTCACGGTCGAGTGTGCCGTTGCCGATGGCGACCTGCGACCAGGCCCTCGTGATGCGGTCTCGCCATTGCGCGAGTTCCCGTGCGGCTTTGCACTGATCGGATAACAGAGCGGCATGCGCATGCGAGGCATTGATGTAGGAACTCTGGGTGTAGTCGATCAGCATGCGGTGGGTGTTGAAGTAAGATCCGAGATTCTTGATCGAGGATTTCATCATGCGGATCCACTGTCGCGGGAGTCCCGCCCTGTCCCGTTCATAGAACGTCGGAATGATGTCGTTTTCGAGCAATCTGTAGAGCGCTTCACTCTCGATCTCGTCCTGAATCTCGGCGTCCCGATACTCCTCACCCGAGCCGATTGCCCATCCATTGAGTTCACCATTGCCTTCGACCCACCATCCGTCCAGGACGCTGACATTGAGCGCGCCGTTGAGGGCGGCTTTCATTCCGGATGTTCCGGAGGCCTCGAGCGGGCGTCTGGGGGTGTTGAGCCAGATATCCGTTCCCTGAATCAGATAGCGGGCAACGCAAATATCGTAATTCTCGATGAAGACCACCCGATCGCGGAACTGCGGCATGTTCGCAACCTTGATGATCTGACGGATCAGTTCCTTTCCCGGGTTGTCTTGCGGGTGCGCCTTCCCGGCGAAGATGATCTGGACGGGCCGATCGGTGTGATTGAGGATAGCCGCGAGCCGGTCGAGATCGGTGAACAGGAGCGACGCCCGCTTGTAGCTCGCGAAACGGCGCGAAAAGCCAATGGTCAGGGCATGCGGATCGAGCACTTCCTCGGCGGGACGAACCTCACCCGGACTCGCACCCCTCCTTCGCAACTGGCGCACCAGACGTTTTCGCGTAAAGGCGATCAGACGCTCGCGACGGATCTGATGCACCCGCCAGAGTTCGTTGTCCGGTATGTTGTCCACCCGGTCCCAGAGCGCCACATTTTCGGGTTCCTCGCGAAACTGCGGACCGATGTAACGCTCGAAAAGATCCCGCATGCCGTTGCTGATCCAGGACATCGTGTGAATACCGTTGGTGATGCTCGTGATCGGCACTTCGTCGAGTGGCAGATCCGGCCACAGGAATTGCCACATTCTGCGCGAGGTGTCTCCGTGGAGTTTCGAGACGCCATTGCAAAACGCGGACATCCGGAGTGCGAGCACGGTCATCGAAAACACCGGTGACTTGCCGGGTTTTTCCTGCCCGAACTCGATGAACTGGTCGATCGTCATGCCGATGTCCTTGGAGTAGGTCGTGAAATACTTCTGGATCAGGTCGATCGAGAATGTTTCGTTTCCGGCCGGAACCGGAGTATGTGTCGTGAAAGCATTTGATGCCCATACGATCTCGAACGCTTCGGAAAATGTCACATCGTGCGCATCCATGAGCTGACGGATGCGTTCGATCGCCAGGAACGCCGAATGGCCCTCGTTGATATGATACACGGTGGGCGTGATTCCGAGCGCATCGAGTGCGCGTACGCCACCGATGCCCAGGACGATCTCCTGCCGGATCCGCATCTCACGGTCTCCACCGTACAACCGGCTCGTGATCTTCCGATACTCCGGATCGTTCTCGGGAAAATTCGTATCCAGAAGATACAGCGGCGTCCGTCCAACCTGGACGCGCCAGACGCGCACATGCACCTCCTCATCCTCCAATTCGACACTGATCTGAATCGGCCGGCCGTTCGCATCGGTCTCCTGTGTGACGGGCATATTGTACCAATCGTTCGTCGGATACCGCTCCTGCTGAAACCCGTCGTTGTTCAGATACTGCTGAAAGTAGCCTTCCTGGTAGAGGAGTCCGATGCCGACGAGCGGGATTCCGAGATCGCTGGAGGATTTGAGGTGATCACCGGAGAGGATGCCGAGACCTCCGCTGTAGACCGGCAGGCATTCGTCCAATCCGTATTCGCAGGAGAAGTATGCGACCAGAAAATCTTTATCCCCGGGGTAGTTCCGAGCAAACCAGGCCTTACGCGTCAGATACTCCTGAAAACGGGAATAGACTCGATCGAGATTCGACAGAAAGCTTTCGTCGTTGCACGCTTCAATGAATTCCTTTTGTGGCAGGAGACCGAGCATCTTGACGGGGTTCTGATCCGACTCCTCCCAGTAGTCGATCTTCGAGGTCTGACTGGGTTTGTAGCCGAGCCGGATGAGGAGGTCGAGGGCTTCGGTGTTCCATGAAAACCAGAGGTTCATGGCTAATTCACGAAGATGTTGAAGGCGATCCGGGATGTTGGTGTGCACGAGGAACGGCTTGATTCTCATTGAAACCTCTTCCTTCAAAACGTTGAATCACCGCAGTCCGAATAACTGACTGGACTGCACAAACAAAACACATTAACGAAAAAAACGCGGTTCAACAACTTGTTTGCGGAGTGGATCCTTGACAATGCATGCCTTCGCGATGATGATGCATGCTCGGTGGAAAACGACCCATGGACGAAGCACTGACAACCTTTCTGACCGATGTTTCCGATCATGGCGGACGCGCCCTGCTGGTCGGCGGCGCCGTTCGCGATCACCTGCTCGGCCTCCCCATGAAAGATCTCGATGTCGAAGTCTTCGGCATCGATCCCCTCCAACTCAAATCGATCTGCCGGAGACACGGACATGTCATGCTCGTCGGCGCCGCCTTCGCCGTACTGAAAGTCACGCTCGCAAACGGACAAACCATCGATGTCTCGGTGCCCCGCCGCGAAATCCAGGAAGGATGCAGTCACACCTCGTTCAGCGTGCAGGCGGACCCCTCCATGAGCTTCATGGAAGCGGCATCGCGCCGGGATCTCACAATCAATGCCATCAGCTATGATCCGCTCAACGGGGATATCATCGATCCGTTCGACGGCCGCTCGGATCTTCATCAGGGGATTCTCAGACATGTCGGACCGAGATTTCGCGAAGACCCGCTCCGGGTATTGAGAATCGTGCAGTTTTCCGCGCGGTTCGGGTTCGAGATCCACGAGGGAACCCGCGTGCTGTGCCGGGAGATGGTCGGCGAAGGATTACTCGCAACCCTGCCGCGGGAGCGGATCGGGGAGGAGATCCGGAAACTCCTCACGCGGGGTCGTCCGGATGCAATCGTCCAGGCCATGCGATTCGCGCGTGATACCGGTATCCTCCGCGCACTGTTCCCTGAACTCGCCGACCTCTCCGGAATCCAGCAGGATCCCCGATTTCACTCGGAGGGCGATGCATTCGAACACACAGCACTCGCGCTCAGCCGATTCCTGGACATCGCCGGACGCGATGCCCTCAGCGATGATCAGCGCTGGTATCTCGGACTTTCCGTCCTGTGCCACGACCTGGGGAAAGCCACAACGACCTCCATCGATCCGGACGGGTCGATCCGATCCTATGGACACGACGCGGCCGGAACGGAACGCGCTACGAATCTTCTGGGCCGGATCACGAATCATACCCGCACGCTCGAACTCGTGACCGCCCTGACATCCCATCATATGCGGCCGATGCAGCTTGCGGCTGCCGATCACGTGTCCGATGCCGCCATCCGAAGACTCGCAAAATCAATCGAACCGGCATCGATCGCCGATCTGGCCTGTCTGGTCGAAGCCGACTCCCGAGCATCGCTGAGGCCGGACGGAAGCACCGCCGACGATGGACTCCGCTTTCTGCTCGATCGCGCAAACACTCTCGGCGTCACCCACCACCCCGCTCCTCCGGTCTTCCAGGGACGCGACCTCATCCGACTCGCTCGAACCAACCGGATCGATGCGGTGTTTCTCCGAGGGGGACCACACTTCAGTGAACCACTCGAAGCCGTCTACAACGCCCAGATCGAAGGCATGGTCCACGATACCGATTCAGCAGACCTCTGGATTCTGGACTGGTTTTTAAGGAAAGCAACCAATGCGGGCGATGGCAATTCATAAGGTAAGCAATATCGCTGATAATCAATCGCCGCTGGGCTTGATCGAGATCCCCGTGCCGGAGCCCGGTTCCGGTGAAATTCGGATTCGCGTGCTTGTCTGCGGCGTCTGCCATACCGAACTGGACGAAATCGAAGGTCGCACCGCTCCTGAATCTCTGCCGATGATTCCGGGTCATCAGGTTGTCGGCATCGTCGACGCCATCGGTTCGGGTGTGACCGCGCATCACTGCGGAGATCGGGTGGGCGTTGGCTGGATTGCATCGGCATGCGGTGTGTGCGAGCGATGTCGTGAGCATCAGGAGAATCTCTGTGAGGCGTTTCGCGCCACGGGTCGGGATCGGCATGGAGGCTATGCCGAATACATGCTGGCCCGCGAGCACTTTGCAGTCGCGATTCCGGAGTCGATTTCGGATCTGGATGCCGCTCCGCTTCTGTGTGCCGGCGCAATCGGGTTTCGCAGCTGGCACCTCACGGGCGCTCGGTGCTCGGGAACGATCGGCCTGATGGGATTCGGCGCATCCAACCATCTGGTTCTCAAGCTGATCCGAAACCGGACACCGGACGTCCATGTGTTTGTGTTCGCCCGGAATGAATCGGAGAGGGATTTCGCCCGATCGCTCGGAGCACACTGGACCGGCGACATCACGGATACGCCTCCGGCAATGCTCGATGCCGCCATCGATACGACCCCTGTGTGGACACCCGTGCTCAAAGCGCTGCAGTTTCTCAGACCGGGCGGCCGTGTCGTTGTGAACGCGATCAGGAAAGAAACAGCCGATATCCGGATTCTGTCGTCGTTGGATTATGAGAAGCAGGTATGGATGGAGAAAGAGATCAAGTCGGTCGCCAATGTGACGCGTGAGGATATCCGGCAGTTTTTATCGATCGCGAGCGATCTGGATGTCAGGCCCGACGTGCAGGAATATGACTTGCTCGATGCGAATCGGGCATTGATTGAACTGAAAAAACGCATCATTCGAGGTGCCAAGGTGCTTCGAGTATCAGGAGAATGATCATGGCGCGAACTGTCACCGGGATCAACTACATCGTCATTCGCGACTGGCTTCGGGCGGTTTTCTGGAGTGGGCTGTTCGTGTTCTTCCTCACCGGTTACATCTGTAAGGGCTTCAAGATCGAAGGCGGATCGATGAATCCTCTCCTTCACCACGGCGACTTCGTGTTCGCGGATAAAATCTCGGCACGCTGGAACGGATATCATCGGCAGGACATCGTCGTGTTCCAGAGTCCGGCTGACCCCGGAATGCAGCTCATCAAGCGGATTCTGGCTGAACCCGGGGATCTGGTCGAAATCCGATCGGGAGATGTTTTCATCAACGGCACCCGCCAGGCCGAATCCTACGTCATCCCGGAATTCCGGTCGGCTGAATCGATCCGCCCGACACGAGTGCCTCGCGGATTCTACTTCGTGGCCGGCGATCATCGAACCAACAGCAACGACAGCCGAGTATGGGCGCTTGCCCATGAAGTCTATCCGTTTGTTCCGGAACGCTGCATCGAGGGCCGCATCACATTCCGATTCTGGCCCCTGCATGCGATCGGTTCCCTTCAGTAAATGCGTTCCGTTGCCCGTCTGACTGTCTGGATTCAACCGCTCTGGCTCGCGGCGATGATGGCGTTCGGAGCGTGGATTTCGATCCAAAGCGGCCTCGACACAAACTGGGATCTTGCCAACTACCATTTCTATAACGGCTACGCATTCCTCAATGACCGACTCGACGTCGACATCGCGGTCTGTCAGATCCAGACCTACTTCAATCCCGCTCTCGACACCCTGACATACCTCCTGATCCGGTCATTGCGTCCTGTCGAGTATGGCCTGGTGATGGGGGCTCTGCACGGCATCAATCTGTATCTGCTCTTTTTGATCGCCCATCGCACGCTTTCCATCCGACGACCGTTCTGGCGAGTGATCGCCGCCGCAGCCCTGTCTTTGGGTGGCGCACTGGGAATCGTGTTCCTGGCGGAGATCGGAACATGCTTCCATGATCTCATCGTGTCGCTGTTCATTCTGAGCGCGCTGTTCATTCTGATCCGCCCGGATACATTCAGCCCGGGCGGTCGGACCGCTCAGGCGCTGCTCGCTTCCGGCATGTTCCTCGGAATCGCGACCGGTTTGAAACTCACGACCGCCCTGTACTCACTCGCGGCCCTGCTGTCACTCGCCCTCACGATTCCCGGCCTCCGGGGCCGAATCCGTACGCTCCTGTGGACCGGCTCCGGCGCATTCATCGGGTTTCTCATCTCCTACGGACACTGGGCCATCTCTCTCTGGAAACGATTCAGAAACCCCTTTTTCCCTAACTTCAATGCGTTGTTCCGGAGTTCCTTTTTCGAACCCGTCAATATCACGGACGATCGCTTTCTCGTCCGATCACTCGCATCAGCTCTCGAATTCCCGATCCGCGTTCTCTCATGCGGCTGGCAATTCGGCGAAATGCGCCTGAGGGATTACAGACCCGCCGTCCTGATCACGCTGACCATCATCGCCGGTTCGATCATCCTCATCAAACTCCCCGGACGCAGAACCGACACACCGGATCGAATCGCGACATTCCGATCCGACCTCTTCCTGATCCTGTTCGTCCTCATCGGATACGCCGTCTGGATCCGTCTGTTCGGTGTCTACCGATATCTGGCGGTCATCGATATCCTGTTTCCCGTCACCATCCTCATCCTGTTGAGGTGTGCCCTACGCTCCGACAGGATTGCCGTCATCCTGGCCGTTGCCGCATGCTGGGGCGGATTGTGGTTTGAGGACGTGCCGTCATGGGGAAGAACCGCCTGGGGCGACGACAGCATGTGCATCGATCTGTCGGCCATCGACACGACACTTCCCACGCAGGTTCTGGTAGGATCGCACCAGCCCGTTTCCTACCTCATTCCCTATTTTCCCTCTCACTTCGAGTTCCTCCGACTTCAGAGCAATTTCCACGATCTGGATGTCCCGAACACCGATCTCGACCGGGTAATCGAATCCCGAATCAGACATTGGAACTCGGATAGACTGCTGTTGATTCCATCCGGGCATGATCATGAGAGCGACGGGATTCTGTTCCGATTGGGGCTCAAACGAGTCGATCACCCGCTTGAAATCGTCAACTGCTTCTGCTATCCACCGATTCATCTGTATCGGCTGGAATCGATCGGGGATGCGGCACGTGATCAAGGCCGACCCCGGCATCAGTTCCGCAAAACAGAAGGAGAGTCACGATGATCGCGGAAAACTTCGTCGGGAGTATTCGCAGCAGCATTCTGTCGAACTGGGACAACCTCGCATTCACGGATTACGGTGAATCATCCTTTTCATATGCGCAGGTCGGAGTCCGCATTCTGTGGCTGCACTCCGTTTTCCAGCGACTGCATATTAAAAAAGGAGACAAAATCGCGCTGATCGGGAAGAATTCATCGAATTGGGGCATCACATATCTCGCGGCCATCACCTACGGCGCTGTCATCGTTCCGATCCTGTCCGAGTTCCATTCGAATGATACCCAGTACATCATCAATCACAGCGACTCGATTCTGCTGTTCATCAACGAATCACTCTGGGAGAATCTCGATGAGACTCAAGTCCCGGGACTCAGCGCCGTCTTTTCACTGCGCGATTTTTCCATCCTTCAGGCGAAGAAGAAACACGTGCAGGCCGTGGTCGAGAAGGTGACGAGTGAATTCCAGGAGAAACCGCGCGCGCGCTCCGATATAGTGTTTCCCGAAATCTCGAATTCAGATCTGGCCGCCATCGTATACACATCCGGAACGACAAGCTTTTCGAAGGGAGTCATGTTGCAGCATAACTCCCTGATGGCGAACGTGAAGTTCGCGATCGAAAACATGCATCTCGAATCGGGGAACCGCATCCTTTCTATGCTCCCCCTCGCACACTCCTACGGTTGCGCGTTCGAGTTCCTGTTTCCTTTCGTTCAAGGCTGCCACATCACCTTTCTGGGGAAGATCCCGACACCCAAACTGCTCCTCCAGGCATTTTCAGATGTCAAACCGCATCTCATCCTGATGGTCCCGCTCATCCTGGAAAAGATTTACAGGAAACAACTCAAACCGAAACTCGAACGGTTCTCGATGCGGATGCTGCTCAGAACACCCGGAATCAACCGGCAGATCAAACACACGATCCGCAGGAAACTGATCGATCTGTTCGGCGGCGAGTTCCGGGAAATCATCATCGGCGGCGCAGCGCTGAATCACGAGGTCGAATCGTTCCTGACCGAAATCGGGTTCCCGTTCACGATCGGATATGGAATGACGGAATGCGGGCCGCTGATCAGCTATGCTCCATGGAATGCCAGACAACTCGGATCCGCAGGCCGGACGATCGATGTGCTGGAAGCGAAGGTGATCGATCCGGATCCCGGCAGCGGAATCGGAGAAGTCTGCGTGAGGGGTGAAAATGTGATGCTGGGGTACTACAAGAGTGAAACCGCGACCGCTGAAACAATCGATTCGGAAGGGTGGCTCCATACCGGCGATCTCGGCACGGTTGATGCCGATACCTTCATCTTCCTCAAAGGCCGATGCAAAAGCTTGATTCTCGGTGCATCCGGTCAGAATATCTATCCCGAGGAAATCGAAGCAAAACTCAATAACATGCCCTGTGTGCTCGAGTCCGTTGTCATCGACCGAAACGAAAAACTCGTGGCGCTCGTCTTTCCCGATATGGAGTGGATCGATCAGCACGGGATCGCCGAAGCGGATCTGGCAAAAATCATGGAAAACAACCGGAAGGACCTGAATGCACAGTTGCCCGGTTTTGCCCAGGTCACCCGAATCGATCTCTATCCCCGCGAATTCGAAAAAACACCCTCCAAGAAGATCAAGCGATTTCTGTATACGATTCTGGGTGAACCGCGAGAGTGATGTTCATGGAGTCGAACCCGAGCGATCGAATGCGGGTGGCGGTAATCGCGGCCAGCGTGTCTCCGGGGATGTGATCGAGACGGATTCTCACGATGGAATCCGGATGCAGTTGAGCCAGTCTCTGTTTCATGATGTCCATGATCCGACCGGCTTCCGGCGGGGTTCCCGCGCAATCGATCCGGATGGTGCGCATGGGTCGCGTGTCGAGCGGCTGAAATCGCCAGCGGATTGCACGATCCGAACGCGCTCCGGGACCGGATATTCCGATTTCAACATACCCCTTGGTCTCATTTTCCTCGGCAAATGAAGTCCGTTCGGTGGACCCCGAGTAGATCACGGGGACACGCAAGCCGCCTCGGAAGGCGTCTGGAAGCAAGACCTGATGAGGATGAATGTGTCCGGACAGAACGGCGTCGATCCCATCCGGGATGCTGCGCTCATCGACCACATCAGGGCGATTCAGAAAGCGATATCGTCCGGAGCCGACCACCGCGTGATCCACCGCCTGGTGGATGCACAGGAACCGATAATCCGCGCGGGTCACCGACAATCCAGTCTCCCGATACAGGCCGGGGAAACGTCCCCGGATATCACCCCGCACATTCGGGAAGCCTCCCAGCGCCACCCGAATCCCGTCGGTCTCGATCGTAACCGTTCTCGGCCGATCGAAGATGTGAATCCCGGGATGAATCGCCAGCAACCCCCTCGGAATCGCTCCGCGTTCATGATTACCCGGGACGATCAGTATCGGAATACCCTGCTCGGCGACCCGCTTCAGATGACCGAACGCAACCTCCACCAGACTCGCCGGGACCCTGCTGCGGAAAAACACATCACCTCCGTGCACAATGAGAGCCGGTCGTGTCTGTCGGGCACGGGTCAGAACAGCGAGAAACGATTTCATGAAATCCGGTCCCCGGCGCCTGCGATGGACGCGAGGTGAGACCGGATCGTCGAATCCCAGATGGGTATCCGACAAAAAGATGATCCGCAGCGGCCTGCCGCACTCTCGGTGCTCTGCTGATTTTCCGGGATCAGTCATACGGCTTCCGTATCACACGAACATCATCGCGATTCCGATCACGGCGATCGCTGCGCCGACCACCTCCCGGAGACTGACGCTTTCTTTCAGGAAGATGACTGCGGGAGGAATGATCAGGATCGGAACGATCGACATGATCGTCGATGCGATGCCGGTGGCAGTATGCTGAACCGCCAGAAGCGAAAACGAAACCCCCAGAAAAGGACCGAAAAAGGAGCCGATCGTCAGGAACAGCATCGCCCGTCCATCCCGAAACGCACGAAACACTCTGTGCCACTCTTTTCTAAAAGCGAATACTGCTGCGAAACCGATCAGTCCTGCGATGATCCGAATCTGAGTGGCGGCAAAGGCATTGTAGGATTCCATTCCGAATTTGCTGAGCACGAGGCCGACCGCCTGCCCCAGCGCACCTCCGGTTGCACACAGATACCCCGGGATGTTCGCGGAAAGAGCGGGGGAGGTGGCATGGTTTTTTTTCAGCACGACCATGGCAATCCCCGCCACCGTCACACTCATGCCCACCAGATGCCTCGCCGACAGCGTCTCTCCCAGAAATACCCAACCGATAAGTGCTGTCATGGGTGGCACCGCGGACATGATCAGCATGGATGTCCTGGAACCTATGAGAACAAATGCCCGGAACAGAAGAAGATCGCCGATCACAAAGCCGACGAATCCGGACAGCGACAGCCAGAACCAGGCATGCATCGAGGCATCGATCGGGAGAAACATGCCCCGGGACAGGATCGAGTAAGTCGAGAGGAATCCGAAACCGAAAAACAGGCGAATGAGATTCACGGGGAGCGATCCGACGCGTTTTCCCGCAATTTCGAAGGACATGGCGGTGGTTGTCCAGAATGCGGCGGTCAGAAGGGCGGCGACCTCTCCGATGTGCTCGTGAAACATGGCCAGAATCTACCGATCTCGCCGGGTGACGCGACCGCTTACAATCGATCGGCGGAGAGTTTTTCCCATACTGCTGTCGCGGCCGCCCGGCTTCGCTCCGCGATCTGATCCTCGTCGATCCGGATGAACCGTCCGCCGCCTAAAACCTGAGTGCCGTTCACCCAGACGTCATGCACCCGAAGCCGTTCACACAATCCGAACAGGAAATGACCGATGGTGTTGTCTATGGTCCAGGGTGTCGGAGGGATGTAGTCGACCGTGATGAAATCCGCGGCATATCCCGGCTCAATTCTTCCGATCGGGATGCCGAACGCCTTTGTTGCAAGGGTAGTGTTGGCGTGCATGAGCATCGAGAACGGGAGCGCCCAGGAAGGCCTGCCCGGTGACCGGGCGGCATGGTGTCCTGCAAACACCGCCGCACGAAGCTCGGGGAGGATCGCTCCTCCGATTCCATCGTTCCCGAGTGCCAGATTGACTCCGGCATCATGAACGGCTGTGATATCGCAGAATCCGACCGCATTGTTCTGATTGGACTGGGGATTGTGCACGAGCGTGACCGGGTGGCGGGCAAGCGTCGCCAGATCATCCGAAGTCAGATGCACGCCATGGATCAGCAATGTATCGGGTCTGAGCATGTCGTGTTTCAGCATTCTCGGGATTAGCCCCATGCCGTGACGGGTCTGAGAGAGTTCCACATCCTCCGGACCCTCCGCCACATGAACATGAAACCCCGTTCCGAGTTTCTCCGCCGCCTGAACCGATTCCTTCAGTGTCTCGTCTGAAAGCGTGAACAGAGCGTGCAGGCCGAAATGGCCGGCCAGAAGCGGATCGGGATGTTGTCTGAGCGACTCGAGGTGCCGTTCGTTCTCCCGGATTCCAGCCCGGGCCGCGGCTGTTCCGTCGCGATCCGAAACTTCGTAACAGAGATCTCCCCGCATCCCGATATCCTTGAGTGCCGACGCAATTACGGAAAGACTGCCGTCGATGGCACGAGGGCTCGCATGATGATCGAAGATCGTGGTCACCCCGGAGCGGATGCTGTCCATAATCCCGGTGTATGCACTCATCAATAGGGATTCCGGGTCCAGTGCCTTGTCCAGCCTCCACCAGATGTATTCCAGAATCTGCGCGAAGTTTCCGGCTTGCCGGGGAGGTGCCGGCATGCCTCGGGCGAGCGCACTGTAAAGATGGCCGTGCGCGTTCACGAAGCCCGGCATGTGGAGGAGATTGCTCCCGTCTCTCCGAATGCTGCCCGGATCGTCCCTGGCTGTTGCCGGATCGATGAATCGGTTCCCCTCGAAAGCAATCGCACCGTGTTCTATTTCCGATCCGGGTCCCGCCCAGATCCGTGCGTTTTCTATCAGTGTCCGTCTGGATTCGTTCATCGCAGCGCCGCTCCTGTTCGTCAGGTGAGCCGGGCTCATTCCGAGGCCCACGGCAGGGTAATGAGATCACCGATCAATTCAGATGTGGCCGGGTCGATCAATGCGGCCCACCAGGTGGCCGAAAATGAGCCGGCTGACGGCCACGGATCAATTGTCAGGAAGGGGATGGTGTCCTGGAAACCGAGAGCTGCCGCGAGATCGTACCCGATCGGGCAAACAAGCCGTATGGCTTCGGGTTGGTCCGTGAACTGCGGGAAGAACAGAAACTGGTTGGCGATTTCGAGAACGAGATACAGGTCGGCAGTTCGATCCAATCCCGGAGCGACAACCTGGATTCCCGCCTCCATGCGATCACCGGCTGCAAGCGATGAGTCCGGCATCGAAAGACTGACCCGAGACGGTTCATCCAGCATATCGAATCCCATCACCGTGATGTAGGTCGATACCCAGGTGTGATCCTCGGTGTCCGACATCGAAGGATTCGGAGGAATCCCTCCGTCGCCGTCCCCATCGTGCGATCGCATGAATTCGGATTGTTCGAGCGCATTCAAGCGGAATTCAAACCGCTGTGTGACGCGCCAGAGGGTGTTCTGGGCGAGTGCAAGAAAACTGTCCCAGGCGTGGATCCACGAGGAGGGATTGAAATCGGCCGGATCGAAGTACAGAGGCATGTCCAGCAGATTCGCTTCATAGTACGCCAACGCTCCTTCGGGATCGTCATGATACAGCACATGGATCACCGCGGCCGCAGCCGCACCCCCCGACAGCGCCCATCCGGTTTTCAGAATGTTCGCCGGATCCTCGGCCAGCCAATCCCTGACGCGGGTTGCCATGTTTTCCGCGCGGATAATCAGATCCGGATCCGGTGCTTCCGAGGCAAACAGATGGAGATGATAGGCAGCCCAGGCTGTGATGAACACGTTCCGGTAGCCCACCTGCGGCGGAGTGCCCTGGAAAGAAAGATCATGCGTGAGAATGAATTCGGCGCACTGGTCTGCGTAAGCGCGGTGCGCATCCGATGCGTAGGTTTTTTGATACTGTCTGTGAGCCTGAATGCCCCACGCGCAATTCCAGAGAGCATAGTGAACGGGTTCTTCCAGCCAGGCCGGGAATACCGTGAGGTAGGTCCAGGCGTCGGTGACATTCTGATCGAATTGCGTCGATCCCGTCAGTTCCATGTACCGGCACCAGGCGAAAATCGCCTCCTGCGTGTTGTCGGATTCGACGATCCGATCCGCACCCGTTCGATACTCATCTTCGATCATGCCTCCGAATTCGGGGTCGGTCGGATCGCTGACCTGCCATCGATCCAGGAAAAGGCAGATCTGCTCCCATTCCCTCACATGATCGATCGTCGGAGTCCTGTTATGATCAAAAGTCCGATCGAGTCCCCCCGGGCGACTCTGGCCGTAATCGAATTCATACGGTTGCGGCGGGGTCGACAGACTCGACGGAATCGCAAACAAGAGCACAACAATACAGGGAACGGCAAGTCGGAGCGTCATCGTCACCTCCTCGGCAATTCCTTATGAGAATAGAATGTTCAGGGGGAGTGGGCAAGGAGATTATCGATGCTTCTGATATCAGCGACGGAGTGCACGGTGTAACTTTCGGGCGGGAAAGGATTGGCGCGGAGCAGTTGCCTGAGAACCGTTCCGGGGCCGATTTCCAGGAACCGGCGAACACCGGATCGATACATGTGCGTCAGGATCGTCGTCCAGCGAACAGGACGGACCAACTGGGATTCCATGCATCGGCGTATCGCGGACGGGTCGGACTCGGCGCAACCCGATACATTCATGTAAAGATCGATCGCCGGAGGACGGATCGGAACTCGATCGACCGCATCTTTCCAGAGATCTGCGGCGGAATTCATAGCCGGAGAGTGCCAGGCACCTGAAACCTGAAGAAAGACGATTCGACCGCCTTCGTCACGTATCGAAGCGGAAAGTGAGTCAATGGCCGCGCGCGGTCCCGATACGACCGTCTGATCCGGTGCATTGAAATTCGCGGCCACCAGCAACGGATCGCAGCGAACGCTGATCAGGGACTCGATCCGATCGGCCGGTAAACCGATGACGGCAGCCATGGTTCCCGGCGTCGATATGGACGCTTCGTGCATCAGATGTCCGCGGCGGGTTGTCAATTCGATGGCGGTGTCCGCCGGGAATACACCCGAGGCCACACATGCGGAAAACTCACCCAGCGAATGGCCGGCCGCCGCTTCCGCTCGGACGCCCCTTGCGGTGAGTTCTTCGAGTACCGCGAGGTTGACGGTTGTGATGCACGGCTGAAGCACATCGGTCCGGGACAATCGCGACAGGGGGCCGCGAACACACGCAGCGGCGATATCGATTCCGGAAATCTCGGACGCGCGTTCGAAAAGCGCAAGTGCGGAGGGGGATGATCGGACGAGATCGCGACCCATGCCGACAAACTGCGAACCCTGTCCGGGAAACAGAAACGCCGTTTTCATCTCAGTTGAAGGTCGCCGTCAAACCGCCATCGACGATGATGGTCTGACCGGTGATATACGATGAGAGATCCGAGGCCAGAAACAGAACGACCGATGCGACTTCATCCGGTGTCCCGAACCGTTGCATGCTGATGCGTTCGAGGTATTTCATCCGAAGCGGTTTCGGTATCTTCGCCGTCATCTCCGTGTCGATGAATCCAGGCACGATTCCATTGACTCGGATGCCTTTCGATGCCGTTTCAGCGGCGATGGTCCGGGTAAACGCCAGCATCGCTCCTTTGGAGGCACTGTAGGCCGACTGACCCGAGACTCCGAAGACGCCCGACACGGAGGCAATGTTGATGATCGATCCTTTCCGCGCGATCAACATCGGCCGGATCGTTTCCCTCGTCCAGTTGAACACGGTGGTGAGATTCGCTGCGATGACCCTGTTCCACTCTTCGGAATTCATCATCGGGAAGAACATGTTGCTGGTCACGCCCGCATTGTTGACGAGGACGTCGGGGGCGCCGCACGTCGACTGGCATTCGTCCAGACACGCCGCGATCGCGGATCGATCGGTTCCGTCGATCCGGAACGAGCGGACACCGTCAAGCGACTGCTGCATCTCGGCGGCGATGGCATCGCTCCGGATGTACGTGAACCAGACCCGGGCCCCTTCACGATGCAGGCATTCGACAATCGCCCGTCCGATTCCTCGCGTTCCTCCCGTCACAATGACGGTTTTGCCTTCCAGCAACGTGCTCATGACGTCACTCCATGCAGGAGATCCCGGATCCGAGTCCGGATGAAATCGGGTATCTCGCGTATCAGCTTGCGTGATTCGATGTTCCACATGGTCAGATCCGTTTCCCCCGAGGCAATCTCGATCAGGGTTCGACGATTGGAAAGCGTATGCGCGCATCGAATGCGGCCGCCATAGGCATCAGACAGATCGGTACGTGTCGTCAGGATCAGATCATCTCCGAGGAGCGCCGGAGCATGGTACTCACAGGTTTGCCGCACGACGATCAGAGCGATCTGCTGATCCAATGCGGTTTGAAAGGGAATGATCGATTCGAGCAGAGCAAGTCTCCCGCGCTCGAACCAAAGAAAATAAACCGAGTTGTGCGCGACTCCGAGCATATCCACATCACGAAACTCGACCCGGATATCGATCGATCCGCGGATCTCCCGTTTCATGCCCGACTACATCTCATCGAGTTTGATCGTGAGGCTCCGGGGGATGAACGGAGGAAGCGATACCGTCTGCACCGGCACGTTTCCAGTCTCGGTCTGCGCGATGAACTCCAGTCCGGAATAGGCATAACGGATGTCGAACAATGCCAGCGCCATCTGGGTGTCCAGTGCCTGCGAGTAGCCCACGGTGACGACCTCAGCCACTGTTTCTTCACCTGAAACGATCCGTGTATCACGATTCATCGGCGTTCCCGCTGCGAGTGCTTTCAAACCGATGATCTTCCGAGTCAATCCGGATTCACGCCGCCTGTCGATCGCTGACTTGCCGTGATACGTATCCTTCTGAAAGTCGATCATCCATTGCAGTCCCAGCGTGAGAGGATCGCGGACGATCCGCCCTTCCTGGTTGATGTTGAAGAAACGACCATCGAGCTTGAGGATGTCGAACACATCGATCCCGCATGCCGCCCCGCTCCGGGTCTCTGTCAGAGCCAGCAGACGCTCGTAGACATCCCTGCAACGCGCGACCGGCACCAGCATCAGGTATCCGAACTCACTGGTTTTGCCTGTGCGCAGCAGCACGATGCCATCGCCGCTTTCATCGTGCAGTTCGACGGACAGGTAGGGCATCCCCAGCACATCCGGGCCGAACATCTCACGCGCCACCGCCCAGGCCTGCGGTCCGTCGATCGAGAATGCCGCAAACGAGTCGGTCAGGTGGTCGTAAGGAATTCGGTGGCTATTCGCAGCAGCCAGCCGCTGTTCGATGACGGCGGTTTCAACGCAACTCTCGCAGATCATCCAGATCGTATCGTCCTGATTCGCCACATACACATCGCTCAACAGGTTCCCATCGTCATCTGCGAGAAACGTGTGGATGACGCGGCCGTAGCGGATGTTGGCGATGTTCGCAGGCAGAATCTCGTCCAGAAAATACAGCGCCTCCTCACCCCGGAAACAGAACTTCTGGAAATGCGAAAAATCGGTCATTCCGACGGCTTCTCGTATGGTGCGATACTCGTCTTCCAGCGGGCGATAACGCGAGACCGCGGTGAATCCGTCCCGCGACGTCAGCACGGCATTTCGTGATACTGAGAGGTCATGCAGGGGAGACCTGTACGTCATCGTGTGCCTCCTTCCGTGACCTGCGCCGACGCGGCCGGGTGTGTTTGATTTTCGAGAATATAGTCGACGATCGTATTGATGGAGCGCAACACGGAAATGTTGCCTTCCTCGATCTTGACCCTGAATTCCTGTTCGATCCCGAGAATGATTTCGAGCGCATCGAGTGAATCGAGTCCGAGACCGGAGCCGATGAGCGATGCATCTTCATGCAGATCCTCTTCGGTATAAGAAAGTGACAGCCTCTGGATCAGATCGCGTTTGACACGGGAAATCACTGCCGACCGGGTCGCTATTCTGTTTTCGATTGACGCATTCATTCTATTGCGATTCTTCCTTCCTGACTGGATTGGATGGTCGATAGAAGAGATATGTTTAGCAAATAGAGACACAATTTCCAAGAACGTTTTTCGGGTTATGGAATCGAGATCGTTACGGGTTATTCGATCCGCAGCGCAATCAGTCCGAGTTGTCCGAGTGACGACAGGTAGGCGGTCAGGACTGTTTTCCCCGAACAGTTCGGGATCTGCAGCGCGATCGAGATGTTGCGGAGTGCTCCGGAAGACAACGAACGGGCGCTTCCGGCTTCCGTTCCGCTGATAATCCTCGCTCCGGTCGAGGAGGAAAACCGCCGGGCCACTTCCTCGATCCGTTTCGCGTCGATGCCATAATCGGCATCGACCACGATCCCTGCGATCGATCGGCGGGGGATGCCCAGTTCTTCAATGAACCTCTCCCATTCACGCCCGATGTTCACCTCGGATCGATCCGGCCCCAGATTGGAACTCGACCCGCTCAACCAACGGCCCAGGACGTTCGCCTGACGCGCATGAGCGGACCCGGCGGACTCCAGAACCAGGCACGCCGCCCCGTCACTGACAGGCCGATCCTCGATTCCGGCATCCGCATGTGAACTCTCATCCACATACACATACGACTCCTGGCGTTCATCGACTCCGCATGCCAGACAGATCGACGCATGCCCGCGCCGGATTGCGAGTGCGGCATAGATCAGTGCATGGAGCCCCGCACCGGGGGCTCCGCAGAGAGTCGACGAAAACCCTTTGAGTCCCAATGCTCGCGAGCATTGTCCGGCAACCGAATTCAGGACGATGTAGGGAAACATGACGAGATTCGGAGCGGACAGGCCGGAAACCGCGATGCTCCTGAGATGCGCCGCTTCTCCGCGATTCGGACCGTCACAGAGGCCAAGAATCATGCCGATCTGCCTGGCATCCGGCGGCTTCAACGATAATCCGGCATGCTGGACCGCGCGCTTCGATGCCAGTGTCGCGAGTTGACTGGACACATCCATCTCCTTCAGGGGCAAACGGCGATCCATCTGTGCCAGTCGCGCGAGGTCGAACGTGTACGATCGCGGATCGGCCGGATCACGTGTGTCGTCCGGCATCAGACTGCTGTAACCCGTGATCACCACTTCATTGGGCATCGATTCCCGTGCGGAAGAGGTTTCGCACCCGACTGTTCCAACCAAGAGCGCCGAGTTATTGCCGGCAAACGCGAAGTTATTCGACAAGAACACTCCGGCATCCGTCTTGCGAGGCGTATTCGGCACGTAATCCAGTCCGCAACCCTCCCGGGCGGTCGTGAATCGCAATGTCGGAGGCAGCAGGCCATCATTCATCATGAGCAGCGATGCGGATGCTTCAAGAATCCCTGCAGCACCGAGTGCATGACCGAAGAACGATTTTGAGGAACTGACCGGAGGTGGTGTCCGATCGGAGAACACGCGCGTGATCGCTCTCGATTCCGTCCTGTCATTCGGAAGCGTTCCTGTGCCGTGTGCGTTGATGTATCCGATGGATGCCGGGTCGATCGCCGCATCATGCATGGCTCGGGTCATCGCAAGTATCGCCCCCTCGCCCTGCGGATCCGGCGCGGTCGCATGGTAGGCATCATTGCTCAGGCCATACCCCAGAACCCGTCCCCTGATCCTCGATCCCCGTCGCCGGGCGACCTCACCGTTTTCAAGCACCCAGGCCCCGGCGCCTTCTCCCAGATTCATGCCGGCGGGGTCCGAAAACGGCGCACATTCCGATATGCAGGTGGCTTTCAGAAAATCGAACCCGGCAAACGTCGACGGTGAAAAGGCATCCGAACCGACCACGAACACTTGATCGAGAATGCCCTCGGCGATCAGATCGGCTCCCAGCCCGATCGCATTGCTGCTCGCGGCGCACGCCGTCACAACCGTGGTCGAAAATCCACGAATGCCGAAAACGCGAACGAGAGTCCGCTCCATCGAGTAATACCGCCGGTAATCCCGATACACGGATTCCGTTCGCGCCCCCGCTCCCGGTACGATCGGCGTCTGAAGATACTCGGCTTCAATCGTCAGCATCGGACCGGAACATGTTGCACAGACCAGACCGGTTCGTGCAGGAATGCGATCGCGGTCGATCGAGGCATCGCGCAGGGCATCCCTGAGAGCGAAATAGCCGAGCTGGAGATGCCGGTCCCAGGTCGCCGTGTCAGGGGGATCCGAGAGTTCCGGCAAGGTTTCGATATGTGCCGGTGCATACACATGTGACCTGAACTGAGCTACATCGAAGAGATCGATCGGACGGATGCCGGATTTCGATGATTTCAACGCGTTCAGAAAGGCCGAAACCGAATTTCCGATCGGGGATACGATACCGATCCCGGTGACCAGAACCTCCGCCGTCCCTTTCACAAAACCTCCATGATCATCGCGTAATGGTACCCCATCAGCGTCGATGCCGTTACCAGAACGTGTCCCGGCAGGCGCATGGCCTCGTCCCGCCAGCCGTTCAACATAGCCACCACGTTGAACAATACGGAAACCGATTCGGCATACCCGGTTTGGAATACAGTCGTGCGCCGGGAGGGATGAACACCAAATCGATCGAAAAAGTGCTCGATTGCACCGAGTTCGAATCGGTCATCCGCATTCCCCTGAGGGGCGCGCAGGATGCACTGCGTGCGCCGCGGGTCGACACCGGAGCGTGCATACGCGATTTCGATGGCGGCGAGAAGGCCGGCTTCGGATTGACAGCCTTCGAGCAGCGGTCCGGGGTCGTGGATCATGCCTGATCCGAGAATCTCGGCCAGAATCGCATGCCCGCTCTCGATGGCGGTCGCATGCGATTCCACGAGCAGCGCAGCGGCCCCCTCTCCCAGAACCCGCTGACGGGCCGGAAGAAGCACTTCGCCATATCGGATTTCATCGCAGGCACGGGCCAGATACCCCACCGTGTCATAATTATAGAAGTATCGTGCAAACAGTTCATCACTCGCCCCGCAGACGATCGAGTTGCAATGGCCGAGTTCGATGGCGTCCTGGGTCTGGATCAGCGCGGCCATGCCTGCGTGATGCCCCGGTGAAAGCACGGTGTTATAGCCTTTCAAAAAGAGTTCCTTGGATGCGCACCCACTGACGGAATTGGCGACGATGACCGAAAACTTCCCGAGGTCCGGTGTGTGGTCGGGCGAACCCCAGACGCTGTTCATCAGCACTTCTTCGTTCGGGCCGACACAGACCCCGAGAATCATTCCGACCGCATCACAGTTGCGGGGCGTGACCCTGAGATTCGCCGAATCGAGGGCCTGACGGGCGGCCAACGTCGCATAGCGGCTGAGGGGTTCCAGGTCCTGGAGATTCATCCGGCGATCCGCACGTTTCCAATCGGTCTGAGGAACGAGACCCGCTCGATGTGATGCGCAATGGTCAGTGCTGAAACGGTCGATCGGGCGGATGGCTGATCGGTCGGTGGCGAGTCCCGTGAGCAGGGCGGCGGGATCCAGTCCGAACGGCGACACCGCTCCCGTTCCCGTTATGACGACCCGCCTGCGCTCCGATGCCGCGGTTCCGTTACGCGGAGATTCACCGGCCAGACTAACGCAAACCGCCGCATTGTTGCCTCCGAATGCCATGCTGTTGGACAGAAATGCACGATATTGCGCCGGCCTTGCCTGATTCGGGACATAATCCAACCGGCAGCCTGGTCTCGGGTCGGTAAAATTCAGCGTCGGCGGGATCACACCCGCTCGCATGCTGAGCAAAGACGCCGTAGCTTCCAGGATTCCCGCAGCTCCGAGACAGTGTCCGAAAAACGATTTGGAGGAACTGACCGGTACCGTGAGACTCGAGTCACCGAGCAGTTTCTCGATTGCACGAGACTCCGAACGATCGTTGGCTTCGGTTCCGGTTCCATGCGGATTGATGTATCCCAGTTCCGCGGGGGTGATTCCCGATCGTTCCAGAGCGGACCGCATGGCTCGCAGAGTCCCTGCGCCCTGAGGATCAGGAGCCGTGACATGGTAGGCATCCGCTGAAAGACCGTAATCCAGCAATTCACCATAGATCCGCGCCTGTCGCGCAATCGCCCCGTCGAAGTGCTCGAGAATCCAGAAGGCGGCTCCTTCGCCGAGATTCAATCCGTATTCTCCGGCGCCCGAGAATGGGGTCGTCATTCCGGTTGCCATCGCCTTGATGCCGCTGAAACCGGAATATGCCGTCAGACACAACGCATCGGCTCCTCCGGCAAGCACGCAGTCCGCGCGCCCGGACCGGATCATGTCGGCTCCCAGGCCCAGCGCGCCGGTTGATGAGGCGCACGCGGTGGTCACGATATGCACCGGTCCTCCGATCGCGAACACCTTCGAAAGCGCGCGCCCCAGAGCAAAATACCGGAACAGGATGTTCATCCGTTCGTCGACATGCCCGGGTTCGTTTCCATGCAACATCCGGTACAGCCGTTCGGCGGTCTGTAATCCACCGTTGCACGTTCCCGCGGCGATTCCGACCGTGCGGGCTCCAGAGAAACCCTCGCTGTAACCGGCATCCCGGATCGCCATCCGTGCGGCGGACAGCGCCAGCCAGAGATACCGATCGCCCCACTCGGCGATCTCGTCGTCCGTCAACTCATCCCGCGGATCGAACTCCGGAATCTCACCGGCCAGATTTGTCCGGAATGGTGAGGTGTCGAATGCCTGCATCGGGCGAATGCCGCAGCGGGATTGGCTGAGGGATTCCAGAAAGGCGTCGATTGTCGATCCGATCGGGCTCACGACGCCGATCCCGGTAATCGCGATGCGGGCGTACCCGGTCATCTCGGGGTCAATCCGCCCGGAACGTCATGATCGGGATGCGGACTCTTCGAGGTGTGCTTTCCCATGCGTTCGAGCACCCAGTCGCGGCGGTTTATGCGATAAAACTCACGCCAGGTCCGCATGAAAACGTCCTGGAGAACATCCGGATCCATCTTCAGGGGCAGGTAGACGACGTTGGCTCCGTTATAGAGTTCCCAGCGGCGGTGCAACAATCGTTTCTGCGAGTTCATCCGCTGGAACTGCACGGATCCCGGGAATGGCGAGAAAATAAAGAATTCCGCGATATCGATTCCCGCCTGCACGCTCAACTCCAGAATCCGTTCCGTGATGCTCGCATCATCCCAGTCCCGGCCGATCCCGAACGAGGCGTAGAAGTGGATGCCGAGATCTTTGATGGCGTGTACCAGATCGATGAGCCGCCTGCGATGCGTCTGGGTCTCCGGATAGATTGCCCGCATCGAAACGGGATCGACGTTCAAGGTACAGTAAAATGTTTCCGTACCGGCTGTCCGGGCGAGCTTGAGGAATTCGAGATCCGTATTGAGCGCGAGCGTCGAGGAAAGGAACAGCCGCTTCTTCAGCGGGGCCAGCGCGGCGAACAGATCCGTCGCATACTGCACGCTCCGGCGGTCGGTCAGAAACAGGGTGTCGTCCGCGAGATAGATCTGGTCATATGGCAGCGCCCTGATCTCCTCAACGATGTCTGCGATGGGCCGGAATCGAATCCTGTGTCCGAAATGCTCGGGGATTACGCACATGGCGCAGTTGTAGCCACAGCCCCTGGCGATCTGGACCAGGGCGGAATGCCAATCATAACCTGCTTTGGCATAAAACAGAGATCGATCGGGAATCGGCATCGACGCCAGATCGAATCCCTTCCCGCCCAGGTATCGTCGCTTGAGTTCACCCCGTTCGGCATCCTCCAGAATCCCCCTCCAGGTCGGCTCACCCTCTCCGATATTCACCGCGTCCGCATGCTCCAGAACCTCATCCGGCATGGCCGAAGGGAAAATGCCGCCCATGATCACCCGTTTCCCCGCGGCGCGAAATCCATCCGCCAGCTCGAAGGCTCGTGTGGCCTGGGGGGTAAAGCAGTTGATGGCCACCAGATCCGCGTCGGTATCGAATCGGACGGATTCTCCGAGATTATCATCGAGCAGTTCGACGTGGTGGCGGGAGGGGGTCAGCGCCGCCAGAATCGGGATGCCCAGGGAAGGCGGGGTTTTGAAACCGCCCAGGATCGGCTCGAAAAATGATCGATCCTCGGGGGACAGGTCATCGAGGAACTTGCGGAATCGGGGATAGACAAAAAGGATCTTCATGACGGAACCGCTACTGAACCAGTTTGAATATCCGGCGCTTTTCGGATGGGCTGAGAAATTCGGCGGACATCGAGTCGACCCAGAGTTTGCCCAGTTCAGTTGCCCGGACAATCCCGTCAGGCTGTCGCTGCGCCAGCCCGCAGGCGATCTGACGTTCCAGAATCGCTTTGCCTTCAGGTGATGGCTCGATGCAGTGATCCGGCACATTCAACATCAGACGCTTCGGATAAAAAATAAGCGCGCGGTTGGCTTTCTCATGATCGTCACTCGTGCGCAATCTCTGAATCGTCGGACGCTGCCAGTCAGAGGGCAGATAGTGTTCGAGAACTTCGTTCCGGTAGGACGTGTATCCGAGATATCCGACGGCGGCGGGTCCCATGGCGAGCACCTGGGAATGCCCCGAGCGGCTCCCGTAGATCAGATCCTTCATGCGATACTCGGCTCCGGGCCGGACGAAATCATCCGCCGTGAGTTGAACGAAACCCTCCGAACGGAAGAACTCGATTGCGCGCATCAGCATCCGAACGCCTTCCTCCTCCGGGGGGAGCATTCCTGAAAACACTTCGCGCCGGGTGAAGAGATCGATGTTCGGGTAGAGAATCGTGTCGTACAGATCGATGTGTGATACCCGGAGTTCATGCACGGCGATGCTCAGATCGTTCATGAAGATCTCGAAATCCTGTGACGGGAGGCCGTACATCAGATCGACGTTGACCTGGAAACCGGCGTTGCGCACGCGGTCCGCGCAGCGGCGGATCTGGTCGAGAGTCGGTTGGAGGCCGTTGAGTTTCCGGACGGATTCGTGAAAAGTCTGAACACCGAACGAAACACGGGTCACACCGAGATCCCTCAATACGGATAGCTTCTCCGGATCGCCGATCGAGCGCACCTCACCTTCGAAAGTGATCTCGCAATCCGCTCTCAGGTCGAACTGCCGGCGCAAGGTTCCGATCATTGCTTCGATGTTCGCACACGAGAGCAGACTCGGGGTGCCTCCTCCGATGTAGATGCTCTCGATGGCATGCACCCCCGGGTCGATCACGGTGCGCCAGCAAGCGATCTCGCGGGTCAGCGCCGAGGTGAATCGATCGAGAAGTTCGGCGCGCGAGAGCGGCGCAAAATCGGTCGTCAGACGTCGATAGAATCCGCAGAACCGGCATATGGACTCGCAAAAGGGCACGTGGATGTACAAAAGCGTCGAACGATCCGGTGGCTCCGATTGTTTGAGTGAGTCAGTAAAGCGGTCGATGGCGGCCGAATCGACGTCGTCTTCAGCGCTCAGGAGCGGATAAAACGAGATCGGAAGAGCACGTCGATCGGTATAGGGTGGGTTGAGTGCGGACAATGGGATGGTGCCTCCTGTAGTTGAGAGTCTCGCCGCCGGAGCAGCACAACATGCTATGATGATGCCGACCGGGAATCAATAGGGAAATGCTGTCGGTGCATCGGTCGGCGGAACTGCTCGTCATAACGCGGAATCAGCATGGCGGGCCAGTGAACGAGGCATCCCCAGGTAAACAGGAAATGCAGCTTGCTCATCTCCCAGTTGTCCCGAAACAGACGAAAATGCGTGACACGCTCGCTTCCCTTGAAATAGCGGACGGGTACCTCCAGATTCCGGATGCGGTATCCGTGTCTGACGGCCTTGACAATGATCTCGACATCGAACGCCATGCGATCCTGATCGAGTCTGAGTGTATGGAACAGGTTGAGCGGATAGAGTCTGAATCCGCATTGCGTATCGTCGACCCGGATTCCGAGTGTTTCGATGCGGACCCAGAGATTGCCGAGCCAGCGGCCGAAACGGGACAGAGTCGGGGTGTCGCGGTCGAAGCACCGTGCGCCGATCACGACCGCGCCGGGATCCGTCCCGAGCATCTCCAGGAACAGGGGAATGCTGTCCGGGTCGTGCTGCAGATCGGCATCGATCTGAATGGCGTGCGTAAACCCCTCGGCGAACGCCGCTCGAGCAGCAGCCTGAACCGCTGCGCCTTTACCGGAGTTGATCGACAAACGGAGCAGACGCATTCCGTCGAGTCGATGGATGGTCTCGGCCGAGCCATCGGTGCTGCCGTCGTCGACAAGGAAAATGTCGGGTATGTGCGTTGCAGATCGGGCGGCAACCGCGTCGACCGTCTGACGGTTGTTGTAAAACGGGATGATGATGCAGACCCTGTGACTCGAAGCGTTCATTGGGGACTTGCGGTGCGAGTGAACCGGAGTGTTCCCCGGGAAGCAGGTTTCAGACCGGAATTCACCCAGAAGGATGCTTCGTGATCCGACGAGAAATCGACTCCGATAATGAGATCCATTCCGGGCGAGCAGGGTGAGGTGAATTTGACCCGTCCGAGTGAGGTGATGGCGATGGGGCAACCGAGATGGGTTTCGATGAGGTTGCAGACGAGATGGATGTGGGCGATGCCGGGGAGAATGGGCGACTCCGGGAAGTGCCCATCGAAACAGGGCATCGAAGCGTCCAGTTTCAAGCGAGCCTGAATGCGGTTGGCCGATCGATTGATGTCGGAAAAGGGAGTTATCATGCGTCCTCCTGTGCCGCTCATCAAGATAAGCAACGACCTGCGGCAAGTCAAAAACACGGGTGAGAACAGGGTTTGATTTACGGCCCGAAGCCGGCCAGTATCGATGCACAGGAGGTTCGATCATGCGCACGCATCACTTTTTCGGTGCCGGTCCGTCTCAGGTGCCCCTTCCGGTCATCGAACGGATCCGGGAGCATCTTCTGGAGTATGAATCGAGCGGGCGGTCGATTCTGGAGATCGGCCACCGGAATCCTCTGTTTCTGAAAATGCTGGAACAGGCCGAATCCGGGATTCTCGATCTGCTGGAACTATCTCGCGATACGCACCGTGCACTGTTTTTCGCGGGAGGAGCCCGGCAGCAGTTCCAGTTGATTCCCATCAACTTCTTGTGCGCGGGCGCTCCAGCCGAGTATCTGATGACGGATTACTGGTCCGAACAGGCTGCGTCCGCCGCGGAGGCTTTCGGTGCGATTCGCAGGATCACCTGTGATATCACGCGCGAACAGCCCGGATCGCCATTTGCGGATTCTGCCGGGCCCGTGTCCTACAGACACATCACGTCGAATGGAACCGTCAACGGGTATCAACTCATCCTCCCGGTCGTCTCACCCGGTTGCCCGCTGATCGCCGACATGTCGTCGGATCTCCTCACGCGGAGACTTCCGGATATCCGGCCCGACGTGATGTATGCCGGCGCGCAGAAAAACCTGGGCTGCGCCGGTCTGTCGGTCGTGATCGGGCATCAGGACGCGCTCGGACACGCCGCATCCCGCGTGCCGTTCCACTGGAATTACGCAATTCTTTGCGATCGTCGCGTGCCGGACGCCACCCCTCCTGTTCTGTCGATCGCGGTTGCCGCGGAAATGATCCGGTGGACGCGAGAGGAGGGCGGGGTCGGCGAGATGGAACGGCGGAGCAGGCTCAAGGCTCAAGGTGTCTATTCGGTGATCGACGCGCACGCGGATGTCTACCGGACTACCGTCGCCATTCAAAATCGCTCGCGCCAGAACGTCGTCTGGCACATGCGCGATGCGGCGACCGAGGCATCATTCATCGAGGCGGCAGTTCGGGAAGGGTTGACGGGTATACGCGGTCATGCGTCGGCGGGCGGTGTGCGTGTATCGCTGTACAATGGTGTCTCGATGGCCGAAGCCGATGATATCGCACGATTCATGGACATGTATGCGAGTCACCTGCGCTGAGTCTGATCATGCCAGGGCCAGTGCAGCGGTCGAGGCGATTCGAGGTTCAGAAGCCGGTTGGATCCGGGATCCCGAAGAACCAGACGGTGTGCCCACAGTGCGATCATCCCGGGATCTCGCAAGACTTCGCGGCTGCCGTACTTCCGGTCGCCGACGATCGGGAATCCGCGCGAACTGAATTGAACACGGATCTGGTGACTGCGGCCCGTTTCGAGGCGGATGGCGACCAGCGAGCGATCCCGGATGACGCCTTGAATCCGATAGTGAAGGATCGACTCGCGAGCACCGGGTTCGCCGTCTTCGGCGGTACGACTCGTGACGGTCTCGGAATCCTTGATCAGCAGATCCCGAAAGGTGCCCGACGATTCGGGGTGGCCGTGGACGACAGCGAGATATTCCTTGTCGATCGTGTGTCGTCGAAACTGTTCACACAGTGAGGCCGCCGCCGCGGGGGATCGGGCGAACACGACCAGACCGGCTGCGGGGCGGTCGAGGCGATGGACGAGTCCGAGAAACGGGTGGGGGGAGGGATGGGGGGCGAGCAGACCGCGTGTGATCGCCAGCAGATCCGTATCACCCGTGCGATCGCCTTGCGACAGGATCCCCGGAGGTTTGTAAACGACGATCAGTGCATCGTTCCGGTAAATTTCACGGACGGTATCCCGTCGATTGAACCGTGGATGATGTGCGGCGCGTTTCATGATATCACTGATGGCTCCGGGAAAATCCGGTCCTGAAATGCGGGAAAGGGGTCGCGACATGGAGATTCTAACGAACGGCTGGGCAGATTACGAGCTTTTGGATTGCGGTGGAGGGATGAAAGTCGAACGTTTCGGAGCATTCGTTCTGGCGAGACCTGCGCCGCAAGCGCTCTGGAAACCATCCCGGCCGATCGCCGAATGGGATCCGTGGGCGATCTATCGGCGATCATCGAGCGGGGGAGGTCAGTGGGACGTCATCCGCACACTGCCCGATGAATGGCCGATCCGCTGGAATCAGCTCACCTTCAATCTCAAACCGACCGGTTTTGGTCACATCGGTATCTTTCCCGAGCAGCAACCGTTCTGGGAATGGATCGATCATCAGGTGCGAGCGATTCCCGGTCAGGCCAACGTGCTGAATCTGTTTGCCTATACCGGAGGCAGCACACTGGCAGCGCTCGGTGCCGGCGCAAAGGTCTGCCATGTGGATGGCTCGAAAGGCGTCGTCACGTGGGCGAATCGAAATGCGTCCGTCAGCGGTTTTTCAGATAGGCCGATCAGATGGATCGTCGATGATGCGTTGAAATTCGTCCAGCGCGAAGCCCGCCGAGGCGTCCAGTATCACGGAATCGTTCTCGACCCGCCCAGTTTCGGACGCGGTCCCAAAGGACAGGTCTGGAAGATCGAAACGCACCTCCCGGAACTCTTCGATGCATTCCGAAACATTCTCAGCCCCGAACACGCCTTCTTTCTCGTGACCTGCCACTCCGCCAATGTCTCGGCACCCGGACTCCGGAATATGATCCGAATCCTCGATTCCGATTCGAAATCACCCATCGAAACCGGCGATATCCTGCTCAATCACTCCAACTCCTCACTTCGCCTTCCGGCCGGCGTGTTTGCCAGATGGGTTCGCTCCCGCTGACTCCTTTGTGATCTCCCGCTTTTTTGACGGAGCACGGCGTCGGCGCTGTCCGGCCGGTGTGTTTTTCCGCTCGAGTGTTTCGATGATCCGATCGAGTCTTGTTTCTATTTCCGAGATATCCCGGGTTGAAATCAGGTGAAGCGACGCCAGTGTCCGATGAATCCCTGAATCGATTCTCCGGGATGCCGAATCGAGATGTGTTCGGATCGAGTCCATGATGGATCGACGTATCGTCTCACCTTCTTCTTCGGTCAGTTCACCATCGCGCACCTTTTCGGCGATTTTCCTGCCGAGAGCCGATTCGAATGCCGCCGTGAATCCGGTGCGCTTCCAGACGGCATCACGGAACACCCCGAGCATTTCGATGAAGTCGAGATGAATCGATGATGGCTTCGATTCCTGTTTCCGATCCTGTTCATCCGCCATGATTGGTTCCCTCCACATCCACGATGGCCTCGATCCGATCGAGTTTTTCCCGGATCCGTTCGACATCGCTGAGATTGGGCAGGTGGAGCATTTGCTTCCGAAGTTTCTCGTTGATGACGAAATTCACAGCTCGTCCTGCGTTTGAGATCAATCCGCGAACGATGTCCCAATCGAGTTTCTTGCGATCGTCGCTCTGACCGCCGATCTTCGATCGTATCGTCTCGAAATCCCGTTCGATCCTTCCCGCAACGCCCTTTCCGATCTGCACGGTTTTTTCAAAGGCGCGTCGAAAGAGATTGCTTCCGTCCGAGATGGCCGATTTGAGATCATCGACGGGAACGGAATCCGCCGGCTGAGTCTCGATGATGAGTTGCATCAGTATCATCCGCGTCACATCCTCGCCGGAGTCGTTGGAGACGATCCGGAAGGGGATTTCCGCGCGAATGAGGGCGATGATGTCGGACGATCGGATGTACCGGCTTTCGCTCGTGTCGTACAGTTTCCGGTTTCGATACCGCTTGATGACGCGTTCCATGGCGACCTCCTTTGATGCGTGTACCCGCGCCGCACACCTGGAGCATACTGTAAATGACGCGGTGCGTCAAATTGTGCGGCGGGAGACAAACAGGATCAGGGCTGTCGCGAAGAGCGCTCCCAGAGCATCCGCTGCGACGTCGGCGCCCGAAGGAGTTCGAAACGGGACGAACGCCTGATGCATTTCGTCGACACTCCCCAGCAGCACGGCATACACGACGCTCAACGTGAGTCGGGCCGGGTGACGGTGAGCGGGGAAATGCGTTCCGAGCGCGTACCACGCCAGCACGCACAGAAGCGCGTAGCAGGCAAAATGGAGCAGATGATCGGAGAGATTCTGCAGGAGACCCGGAACGTGCAGCTCGGATGATACAAAGATGATCAGGGAGAAGAGTGCGACCGGCAGGTAACGGAAGCGCGAGGATTGAGGGGTGGGTGCGAGACAGGTCATCTGTGTGACTGTATTGTGCCGGATGGCTGTCTGCAAGCCGGAACGGCAGAATCTCAACGGCTTGAATGAAACCCTGTATCGCGCTACCATTGCGATGCTGCTCCGGACCGAACTTTGGTTGACATGGAGGTCACATATCAGATGAAGACAGTAGAAAAACCCTGGGGCCGGGAAGTCTGGATCGCCTACGACAACGGACGATACGCAGGCAAGCTGCTGGAAATAAAAGCCGGGCACCGCCTGAGTCTCCAGTTTCATCAGCAGAAACATGAAACACTGTATCTACTGGACGGCAAGATCCGGTTCATCCTGGAAGACGATCTCGGCAATCTCACGGACGAGGTGATCGTGCCGGGAGGATGCAAAATCGTCGCACCCGGCAGACGACATCGGATGGAAGCGATCGCGGATTCGCGTTTTGTCGAGTTTTCTTCTCCGGAACTGGACGATGTGGTCCGTCTGGAAGATGATTACCAGCGGGACAGATGAGCGGCGGTCGAGTATGACTCCGTATGCAGTGATTCTTGCGGGCGGCAAGGGAAAGCGCTTCTGGCCGTACAGCCGATCCGGCAAACCGAAGCAGTTTCTTCCGATCGTTGGCGATCGGCCGATGATCCGGCAGACTGTCGATCGGATCCGATCGTTGATTCCATCCCGGAATATTCTGGTCGTGACGGGGAGTGATCTGCTCGGACAGGTTCGGGAGAGTGTCCCCGAGATACCGGAGGACAATATTCTGTTGGAACCGGTCGGCCGGAACACGGCTCCCTGCATCGCATGGGCCTCACGCATCATCGCATCTCGCAACCCCGACGCATCGATCGCCGTACTGGCATCGGACCATTTCATCCCGGATGCCGAAGCGTTTTGCGCACTGATGGGGGCGGCCCTGCGATTCTCGGCGTCCGGCCGATACCTCCTCACCCTGGGTATCCGGCCGACTCGTCCGGAAACCGGGTACGGATATCTCAGGATCGGATCGAGTATTCCATGCGAGGAATCGGCGGCGGTCCATCACGTGGATCGATTCGTGGAGAAGCCGGACCAGACCCGCGCACTCGAGTATCTGGCCTCCGGTCGATATCTCTGGAACAGCGGCATGTTCGTGTTTTCGGCTCAGGCGATCAATCAGGCGTTCGAGACGCTATGTCCGGAGATTCATGCGATTGTCTCGGAAATCGTTCTTTCCGGAAACAACCCTTCAGTTATTGATCGATTGTTCCCGACTCTTCCGGATATCTCGATCGATTACGCGATCATGGAGCGCAGCGATCGGATCGCCGCTTTCCCGGTGGACTTTCAATGGGCGGATGTCGGGAGCTGGGATGCGTTGATCCCATTTGTGGACGAATCGGAAAGTGGGAACCGGATACAGGGCGGGCATGTTCTTATTCAGTGTCGGAACACGTTCGTCACCGGTCATGACCGAACCGTCGTGGGGATCGGGATTGAAGATCTGATCATTGTCGATACGAAGGATGCTTTACTGGTATGCAGGCGCGATCTGGCGCAGAAAGTCAATGAAGTGGTCGGGATTCTGTCGAAAAATCCGGACACCGAACACCTTGTATGAAAATCGGGAGGTTGCAGTGAAAAAACTATTGATTCTGGCTGTGATTCTGATTCTGACTCATTCGTTTGTCCTGGCGCAGGCCAATCCTCCGGCCGCCACCGTGGCTCCCGATGCCGGACTGATGCCGACACCGGCTCCCAAAGCGGCGGACCCGAAAAAAATCGTTGCGAAAATCGACGGTGATCCGATTTATGCGTGGGAAGTTGAGGAAAAGGTGACCGGCTTTACGGATAAATTCCGGGAAGTCAGCCCGAACATGCAATTCTCGGATGATCGACTCTCACAGATGCGCAAGGAGTTTCTGGATCGATTGGTCAAGGAGCGCATCATGCAGAAGGCGGCATCTGCCGAGAAAATCGCGGTTACGGAAGCAGAAATCGATGAACGGATCAGTCAGTTTCAGAAGATCTTTGGTGAAGGACCGGAAGCCCAGCAGCGATTTTTAGGCGGCATCAAGGATATGAAGAAATTCCGCACCGAAGTCTCGAAACAGATCGTCGTCGACAAATTCGTCGATACCCGCACCAAAGATATGATCAAGGTCACGGACGAGGAAATCAAAACGTTTTATCAGACGAATACCGATAAATTCGCACAGCCCGAAAGCGTGCATGCCCGTCAGGTATTGCTCAAGGTGCCACCGAAGGAAGCCGCTGATTATAAGGACAAACATGCGGCGGCCATGAAAAAAGCCGAATCTATCGCCAAAGATGTCCAGTCCGGTAAAAAATTCGAGGATCTGGCGAAGGAATGCAGTGAGGACACCCAGACCGCTGGAAACGGTGGTGATCTGGGGACCGTGACACGCGGCAAACTGCAGAAGGAGCTCGAAGATGCCCTCTTCGCACTCAATGCCGGAGAAGTCTCGAAACCGATCGAGACACCGACCGGGATCTATGTGTTCCAGTCCATTGAGAAAAACAGCGCTCGGACGCTGACCATGGAAGAATCCTCCGATAAAATCCGGAAGGGATTGGAATCCAGAAAAAAGGAAGAAGCTCGCGAGAAACTGTATACCGACATCAAATCGAAGATGAAAATTGAGACGATGCTGTGATTATTTAACCGGTGTGGAATCCGACGATTTGCGCACCGGAACGCGATATCCGAACAGAGGCACTTCGAATTCGGGAAGTGTCGGATCGGTCGTCATCACGGTGATGATCCCTGAATACTGAGCGCTTGTTTCTTCCGGAATCCTGAACACCAGCTTGATCTCGAATTCTACGCCCGCTTTCTTCTCTTCGATGGTCCAGGTCACCCCCTTGAGATCCGTCTTGACCGTCGGAGCCTGCAGCGTCGCGTTGCCGGATTTGGATACCTTGATTTTCGCCGAGCGCTCCTCACCCGATTCGATCGAGCCCAGGTAGATCTGTGTGGGCATGACCGAAACGGAGCTTCTGACGACCGCCTTGACGATGACCCGGCATTCCGTCTGGTCGGGATGATCCAGGGACAGGATAAGGGTGTCTTCCAGCTTGCCTGCGGGCGCGGTCGCGGGGATCGTGACGGTCAGATCCCAGGACGATGAGACGGTTTGATCCCCCTTCTGGGTCTCGGATTCTGCGTCTTCGCCACGGATGGTCGAGAAAGAAACTTCCACCTTGTTGTTCTCGGTCCGGACTCCGAGAAGATTGACGGGTTCGACCGGTATGACCGTGACATGCTCGGTTGCGGCTTCCCCGTACATCACTTTCTTGAAATAGACATGAGTCGGCTGACATCGAACGACAGTCAGCAGCTCTCCCTTGACCGTGAGCTCAATCCATTGTTTCGTTTCGCCCGTCGTATAATCGACGGTAATCTTCCTGGAAAACGGTCCTTCGGGCATATCGGAGTCCATCGTGAACTGGATCGATGTGCTGTTTCCCGGTGCGATCATCCGGTCACCTGTCAGAGTCACCGAACAGCCGCAATCCGAGCGCAGTTCGTCGATCGAGATGGTTTTATCCGTGGAGTGGTTGAGGAGAGTGAAAGTGTGGGTGATCGATCTGCCGGAATAAATCCGTCCGAAATCGAATACCGATGTGTCACACCGTAAATCAGCGTGGGATGCCATATCCTGTCCTGACTTCAGAGAAAGTTGTTCCTTGGGGGGATCGGATTCCGCACGGGTGGCGGCGGATGCAAGGAGAATCGCGAGGATGCTGAGAATGAAGAGAAATCTGTACATGTCCAATCCTTTCACGAGGGTAAATTCACCATGCTTCGAATCGCTTTCTCGATGTCGGCGACTCGGATAAAACCATCATGTCGAAACCGGGTTGTGCGGTTTTCGTCGAGAAGAAAGCAGGTTGGGAGTATCGTCCCTTTCCCGAAAGCAAGGATATCTCTTTCGTTCCCGAACACCAAACGGAATTTATCGGAATGGGTGGTCATGAACTGGCGGGATCTGAGCCGCGATTTCGGTTGCAGAGCGGCGGCTGTAAGATCGAGCAGGGATGCCGGAATGCGGGTTCGCAGTTTTTCGATCTCAGAAATCTGCGCGCGCGATGCCGGCGCGTTCAGGTCGACCAGAAAGAGCGCGAGCGGGATAGGGGAGGGGTTCGCGGGTGAAAAATCGGATCCGTTCGATTGGAAACGGATATCCGCAATGCGTGTTCCCGGTCTGGATTCCGAATCGGGGATCATGACCGGTTTCCGATCGGGAGGTTCACAAGCGGCGAGTGCAACAAGAGACAGGAACAGGAGACCGCTCAGCAAACAGCGCTCGAATCCGTCCCATATGTGTTTTTTTTCACAACGAGTTCGTCTACAATACGGCGCGGCACTCTTCGCCCGGAGCCATCCGGCCGGCCGCACCACCATGGAGATTCCTATGAAGACTCGATTCATCATTCTGATCACCATTATGCTGATGTTGTGCGGGGTTTCAACCGGGGCGCAGGACGTCCCCGAGGTCAAGATCCGGATCGTACCATCTCATAAAGCGGTCGTCCCAGGATCGGATCTCGTTCTTTTTGCTGAATACCGGATGCCACCTGAAACACATCTCACTCAGAACTTTCTCGAAATGGCACTCGACTCTGAACCGAAGATCGAAACGGTCTCTGCGGGGATGCTTGAAGTCACTCCCGGTGTTTTTCTCGAGGATGAACTGATCCGCCGGGACACGGCAATTCTGAAACTCCCTCTGTCGATCTCACCGGACCAACCCCATGGCGAACTGACCATCAAGGGCTATGCCAGTTATCAGATCTGTACTGAAGGCGAACACTTCATGTGTTTCCCGCCGAAACAGATACCGTTCGATATCCGGATCACGATTGCCCGGGAATCGGTTCAGAATCCTGCCGTGCTGGAGATTGAGCGGCAATTCAAGGAGAAGAGTGCGAGTGACGAGACATTGGAGGGTCGGTTATCCAGTGCGCTCGACAAGGGATCATGGATGGCGCTGATGATCGTGTTTGTCGCAGGATTCCTGACCAGCCTGACGCCATGTATCTATCCCATGATCCCGATCACGATCGGTTACATCGGAGGTCGGAGCGCGGGCCACGGGAAATGGCGCGGATTCGTGCTCTCCCTGTTTTACGTGCTGGGTCTTGCCGTGATTTATTCCTCACTCGGAGTCGTTGCCGCCCTGACGAAGTCGCTGTTCGGTTCGATCACCCAGACTCCGCTGATCGTCGGTATCGTGGGTGTGATCTTCGCCGCGATGGGTCTGTCGATGCTCGGAATTTTCGACATTTCACTTCCGTCCGGAATTGCGACAAAACTTCAGGGTTCAGGGCCGCGCCGAGGATTTTTCGGTGCGATGATCATGGGGATGGTGGCGGGGTTGGTGGCGGCCCCATGTGCCGGGCCGGTTGTCATTCTCCTTCTGACTTATATCGCGACAACCGGGCGCATCGTGGTCGGATTCAGTCTGATGATGGCATTCGCATTCGGAATGGGCATCATCTTCCTGATCCTCGGCACGTTCTCCGGATTGCTGACCAGCCTGCCCAGCGCGGGTATGTGGATGGATAAAGTCAAGAAGACGTTCGGTGTCCTGATGATCGCGGCCGCAATATGGATCGTCGGCCCGAGTCTTCCGCCACCGCTTTCGGGAATCCTGTGGGGTGTTTTCAGCGTCATGCTCGCGGCCCTGATCGGATTGTTCGAGAAACTGGAGGAGGGAGCGGAAACGACCTCCAGATTCAGAAAAGGCCTCGCCCTGATTCTTGCGGTCGCAGGCCTGTACATGATTATCTCACTGCTCCCGGTTCCCGGCAGGGTCGTTCCAACCCCGGGGACTCCGGAAATCGGAGGGGGCACCACGGCAGGGTCCGCCTGGAGAACCGATCTCGATCAGGCACTGATCGATGCAAAACAGCAGAATCGACCGATTCTGATCGATTTTGGTGCTGAATGGTGCGCGGCCTGCAAGGAACTCGAACATAAAACTTTCTCGAACGATGAAATCAAAACGATCCTGGCGGATTATATGCTGATAAGGATCGACTGTACCGACAGTAAAAGTCAGCGAGTCAGAGATATTCAGGAGCGATTCGACGTCAAGGGTCTGCCGACTGTGATCTATCTGAGTCCGGCGGGGGAGGAAGTTGCGCGTTTTGTCAGTTTCCTGCCGCCCGCTCAATTCAAACGTTTCATGGAATCTGCGCGTGCATCGGCCGTAACCGCTGCCGAGTGATCAGGAAGGAGTGGCGTCATGAGTCAGAAAATTACCCGGGCAGAGTTTGAACAGCTTGTTATGAAATCACCGGTTCTCGTCGTTGTCGACTTCGGAGCGGCGTGGTGCGGTCCTTGTAAAAAAATACCTCCGATTCTTGCTGAACTGGATCAGGAACATGGCGGAAAAGTTCGGTTTTTCGAGGTCGATGCAGGCGTCGAAACCGCGCTCGCTCAGGACTATCAGGTCATGTCCCTACCGACACTGCTTTTTTTCAAGGCCGGATCACTCGTGGATAAACTCGTGGGCTCGGCATCAAAAGACAAAATAAACTCACTCATTCTGAAACATATTTGATATAACATACTTGATGTCAGAGCCGATCTCGCGGGGAGACTGATCGACCATGAGTCAAAAAGGAAACCTCTCGCAACTCGAATTCGCAAAACTGATTACATATCTGAACTCGAACAAACAGTCCGGAACGCTGAGAATCTCCAGCGAGAATAAATCCAAATTCATTCTGATCGAAAACGGCGAAATCATGTCGGCTTACTCCGAGTTCGCCGAAGACAGCTTTCGATCCGTGATCCGGAGAATGCAAATTCTTCCGGACTCGCAGCAGTTGGATTTCGAGCTTGAAACGCAGATCTCCGACGGCCAGTTCGCAAAGAAACTGATCGAAAAAGGGTATGTCACGGAACGCGAATTTCTCGAAGTGCTCAAACGACAAAGTCAGGACATCATCCTGAGTCTGTTCGAGTGGCGCGCGGGTGACTTCATCTTCTATCCCGACCAGTTCCCGGACACGAAAACGATTTCACTGAAATTACCTTTCAAGTGGGTCATCGAGCACGGGCTCGAAAGGCTTCGGTTGCGGCGTGAAATCGATTCGAGACTGCCGATCAAAGGCATTTTCCGGAGTCGCGACGAGGCGTTTCGACTGATGCAGGTCAGGGAACACCCTCAGCCGGAAGTTCGTCGGTTCTTTGATGCGCTGGCGGAACCGAGCCATGTTCGATCGATCTGTGCCGTGTCGATGCTGACGGAATTCGAAGTCGTCACCCTCCTGCTCCGATATCTTGAAGAAGGCCGGATCGAAACGTATGCCAAGACCGAGCAGCAGCTGCCAGACGAGGTTAAGAAAGAGTTGGCTGAAGCCGAGATCTTTTTCACGAAGGCCCGCTACTGGGAAGCCTGGACAAAACTCAAGAAAATCCTGATCGACTTTCCGGGTCACGCGGACCTGCAGGCGATCTATCAGCAGTACACCGAAAAATTCAAACAGGATCTGCATCAGGCCATCTCATCCGTGGATCTCGTGCCGGTGATTCAGGGTGAACTGGACGAGAAAGTGTATGCAAAGTTCCCGAAAGATACGGCGCTTGGCTTCATGCTGTCGCGGATCGACGGGAACTCCACCGTCAAGGATCTCGGCCGCCTCCTCAAGATCGATCGTGAGAAACTCCTGATTACATTGTACCTGCTGTACAAGTCGAACATCATCCGATTCTCGGCCCAGAAACCGGTCGACGCCGATGATCTGGTCAATCGGAGAAAGACGATCCGGGGTGTCTGGGAGAAGTACCAGCGGCAGAACTTCTACGAGATACTCGGATTGAATCCCGATGCCCCTCAGGCAGACATCAAAGCGGCCTATTTCCGTATGGCCAAGCAGTATCATCCGGATGCGCGAACCGAGGACGACCCGGAAGACATCCGCGAAAAGATGGATCAGATTTTTGTCATGATCCGGAATGCCTATCATACACTCTCGGATGACTCTGAAAGGCAAAACTACGATGTCAGAATCGGCAGGACAACACCGGATGTGGAGTCCGACAGCGTCAAACAGCGCACCAAAGCCCAACTCCAGTTCTCTGTCGGGTTGAAATCGTTGCAATCCCGAGAGTATCGCACGGCGATGGAGTACTTTCGCTCTGCGATCGACCTGGATCCTTATGAACCTCGATACTATGCCAAACTCGCGGAAGTGTGCCTGAAAAATCCCCGATGGTACCGGGCCGGTGTTCTGGCATGCCAGAAGGCCATTCAACTCGAACCGGAAAACAGTATCTATTACTCGATTCTCGGTACGCTGTTCAAACAGGACGGCGATTTCGTTCAGGCCGAAAAGCAGTTCCTCAAGGTGCTGCAACTCGATTCTGAGAACATCATGGCGCGGCAGGAACTGGTCGCGATGGGCAAGAGTATCCCCAAAAATCTGAAAGAAAAAAGACCGGATTCTCAGTTCGCGCCGATGATTAAGCCCGAAAAGCAGGACAAACCCCAAAACTGAATGGCATTCGATAGCTGTTCGGATGAGTAAAAAAAACGCCCGGCAACTGCCGGGCGTCGATGTGTCCACACGGAGTCGAACTACTCTTCCTTGTCCTTCTTGTAGGCGGCTACGACTGCGTCCGTCAGAAGCGCGGGAAGTTCTTCGTAGTGATCGAAATCCATCAGATAAGAGCCTCGGCCGCCCGTCATCGAGCGGAGTGAGGGTTCATACATGAGCATTTCCGCCATGGGTACGCTGGCGAGAATGACCTGTTTGCGGCCAAGAGATTCCATTCCGAGCACACGTCCGCGTTTTGAATTCAGATCTCCGATGACTGTCCCCATGTCGGCTTCCGGCACGACAATTCGGGCCTTCATGATCGGTTCGAGCAGGATCGGTTTGGCTTTGGCCCAGGCTTCTTTCATGGCCATGAGTCCGGCGATCTGAAATGCGATGTCCTTCGAGTCGACAGGGTGGGATTTTCCGTCATAAAGCGTGACCTGAATGTCAACGACTGGATATCCGGCCAGAACACCGCTCTGCATGAAACTGCGAACGCCTTTCTCGACGCTGGGAATATACTGGTTCGGAACGACGCCGCCCACAATCGCATCGACAAACTCGAAACCGCCTCCGCGCGGCATCGGATTGAGCTTGATCGCAACTTCGCCGAACTGACCTGCGCCCCCGGTTTGCTTCTTGTGTCGATACCGCACATCCGCAGCGCCTTTGATCGTTTCTTTGTAAGGGATCTTGGGGGTTTTCATGTTGGCCGTCACACCGAATTTCCGCTTGAGGCGTTCCTGGGCGACTTCGAGATGCGACTGACCCATTCCGGAAACGAGCAGTTCGTTTGTTTCCGGATTGCGTTCGTAAATCAATGTCGGGTCTTCCTCGGCGATCCGCGTCAGAGACGAAGAAATCTTTTCTTCATCACTCTTGCTTGCCGGTATGAACGCATAACTGATCAGAGGCCTCGGATACTTGATCGCCGACAAAACGATCTTCTCATCGTTTTCGCATAATGTATCACCCGTTGTCGTTTCCTTCAGTTTCGAACTGGCGGCGATGTCGCCGGCAACGACGATATCCGTCGTGTTCTGGGTCTTCCCCTGAAGAAAGAACACGGTTTGGAACTTCTCGGATTCGCCGCGCGTGGTGTTCTTGTAGGTCATGTCCTGCTTCAATGCACCGCGGAACACTCTGAACACGGAAATTTTCCCGGTGTACGGGTCGACGATCGTCTTGAAAATCTGAGCGACCAGTGGGGCGGACGCATCGCAGATAATGTCTTTTCCATCGATCTTAAGGGGAGGAACATCCGCAGGGGAGGGGCAGAAATCGATACAGAAGTCGACGAAGAACGAGATGCCGATGTTGCGACTGGCTGAGATCGGTATCGCCGGATGAACCTTTCCCTCCATGACACCCTGTTTGAGCGCTTTCTGGATTTCTCCCGAGTCGATTTCTCCGCCTTCGAGGTATTTTTCGAGGAGAGAATCATCGACTTCCGCAATCGCTTCGATCAGCATGGAGCGATACTCGTCGACTTCGGCTGCCATGCTGGCCGGGATGTCCAGAACCGTGCATTTCCCCGATCCGTTATCCTCATATTTCCAGTACTTCATCCGGATGATGTCGACGATTCCCAGGAATGAGGCATCTTTGCCGACCGGCAACGCGATCGGGATGATCCGGTTCGATACGCCGGTGCGGTATGTTTCCAGAGATTTGGTGAAGAGCGTATTTTCGCGATCGAGTTTGTTGAACAGGACGATGCGTGCCGCCGGAATACCGGAATCCGACTCCCAGATCCGCTCGAAATTGGCTTCGACACCGATGCTGGCCGTGTTGACCATGCAGGCGGCGATGTCGGATACGCGCAACGCCGGAAAGGCATCGCAGATGAAATCGCTGTAGCCTGGTGTGTCGAGAAGATTGAGTTTGAATTTTTTCCAGACGGTCGAGCAGATGCCGGTGCTGATCGAGATTTTTCGTTTGATCTCGTCTTCATCGAAATCCGTGATCGTATTGCCTTCATCGACTGAAAGCACGCGTTTGATCGCACCCGTTGTGTACAGGAGCGATGAAACGAACGTTGTTTTTCCTGAATCCCCATGTCCAACTACGGCAATGTTCCTGATCTGTGCGCTCTCTAACTGACTCATGAATACCTCTCATTCTTTCGGAAATCGGGATCGAGCAAATCGTGATCGCCATACTCGAATCGATCATTCTGATCGCACGGCAACAGACGCCGTGCACAGAATGCACCTAAACTAAAAACTCTAAACGAAATCATCCATGAGGTCAAGCATTACGAGAGCACCCGGTCTCTCATCGCCCGGCATTGCGAAACCATCCGTTCCGCTTTATCTTATCAACGGAGGTGCATCATGATCGCCGTGATCCAACGCGTTTCTCAAGCCGCCGTACACGTCGATGGCCACGCCATCGCGTCGATCTCCCGAGGCTTCCTCATATTGCTCGGCATCCGTACTGCAGACTCCGCATCGGATGCCGACCTGCTCGTTCGCAAAATCACCGATCTCAGAATCTTCCCCGATACTGACCATCAGATGAACCGATCCATTCGCGATATCGCCGGCGAGATTCTCGTCGTTTCTCAGTTCACACTCCTGGCTGACTGCAGGAAAGGTCGCCGACCCGGCTTCTCGGATGCCGCTCCTCCCGATCAGGCGCGCAGTCTGTACGAATACTTCTCGGACCAGATCCGAAAGACGGGTGTATCGACCGCAACCGGAGCGTTCGGGCAGTTGATGGCTGTATCGCTCGTCAACGACGGTCCGGTTACGATTCTGCTGGATTCGCGAGATATGTTGAGGAGGAAATCATGAAGCGAGCGCAGGTTTTTTTTCTGCAGGCCCGAAACCGTCACATGAAAAGTCCCGGCCAACGTTTCCTGACCCTGATCGAAGCGCTCCGCTGGGACTTCCTCAAGCAGTACCAGACCGTCGCACTCAAGATCCATTTCGGTGAGGAAGGTGCGACCGGCTATATCCATCATGTCTATCCCAGGGTCCTGGTCGATTTTCTGAAATCGAACGGTACGCGGCCCTTTCTCACCGACACCAATACCCTGTACCACGGTAAAAGATCCAACGGTGTCGATCATCTCGAACTCGCCATCCGCAATGGCTTCGGGTTCGAGTGCATCCATGCGCCTCTGGTCATCGCCGATGGAATCCGATCTCACAGTGTCACCGAGGTTTCCGCTGGACCCCGGCATTTTAAAACCGTCAAGATCGGCGCTGCCATTCACGAAGCGGACTGTCTGGTGACACTCAATCATTTCAAAGGACACCTGGTGACCAGTTTCGGAGGCGCGATCAAGAATCTTTCCATGGGATGCGCCTCGCGTGCGACGAAACAGCGCATGCATGCCGACATCAAACCGGCACTCAAGAAAAACGATACCTGCACGGGATGCGGATCCTGTGCGCGGATCTGTCCGGCTGCCGCCATCGTCATCCAGTCCGGGAAAGCGGCGTTCGACTGGCAGAAATGTATCGGTTGCGCCGAGTGTTTATCGGAATGTCCGGAAGGCGCGATCCGGATCGAGTGGGGAGGCTCCAGCCGGTCGGTTCAGGAGAAAATGGCGGAAGTGGCGATGGCCGTCGAGCGCACATTCAGGGGCCGTTCGATGCATTTCAACTTTTTACTCACCATCACCCCGGAATGCGATTGTCTGAAGGCAACCGACAACCCGATCGTTCAGGACATCGGTATCCTCGCGTCCTCCGACCCGGTGGCGATCGATCAGGCAAGTCTCGATCTTGTCAACGCACAACCTTCGCTTCACGATTGCGCACTGGACTCGGCTCAGAACCCGATCCACGATAAGTTCCTGGCCATTCACCCCGATGTCGATCCGACGGCTCAGCTCGAGTATGGTGAGTCCATCGGACTGGGATGTCGTGAATATGAGTTGATCCATGTTGAAGACTGATCAGCAGCAGCCCGACAATGCTGTCTCCGTGTCCGAACTGACACTTCGGATTCAATCCGTTCTCGAAAAGACCATGCGGCCGCTCTGGGTTGTCGGCGAAATTTCAAATCTCAGAAACTACGACGGCTCGTTGTACTTCACTCTGAAAGACAATGAGTCTCAGATCCCCGGCGTCATGCTGAAATATGTCTCGGTCAATCTCACATTCATGCCCCAGAACGGAATGAGTGTGCGGGTGTTCGGGGATGTTCAGGTCTACGTCCCGAACGGTCGATATCAGCTCCGGATCAAGATGATGGAACCGGAAGGTCAGGGGGACCTGCACCGGGCATTTGAACAGCTCAAGGCAAAGCTGGCAGCGGAAGGACTTTTCGAGAGTTCCCGTAAACGACCGTTGCCCCGATTCCCTCAAAAAATCGGCGTGGTGACATCAGAAGTCGGGGCGGCCATACAGGACATCCGGAACATCATCAGCCGACGCTACCCCCTCGTCAAACTCCTGCTGTATTCCGTCCGGGTTCAGGGGCAGGGTTCCGCCGAGGATATTGTCCGGGGTATCCGGTTTTTTTCGGACATGCCGCCATCCGCGCGCCCGGATCTCATGATTGTCGGCAGAGGAGGCGGATCGATCGAAGATCTGTGGTCTTTCAACGAGGAGATCGTTGCCAGAGCCATTGCGGCATCGAGTATCCCCGTTGTGTCCGCTGTCGGTCATGAAATCGATTTCACGATCTCGGATTTCGTCGCCGACCTCAGAGCCCCGACTCCGAGTGGCGCTGCCGAAATCGTCGTGCCCGATGTTCAGGATCTCCGCAGACAAATCGCTCAGCACACGTCCCGCCTCGAACGCGCCTCCCGGACAACGACTGCCCGTTATCGTGAAAGACTGCAACGATACGAATCGAGCGGCTTGTTCCGACCGCTGAATGAAATCCAGAATCGAATGATCCGCATGGATCTGATTCTTGAAAAAATGATCGGATTTCTCACGTCAAAGTATCAAAAAAGCGAATCCGACCTGCAGAAAATGGCGAAACGGCTGGAGCAGGCCGGGCCGGAGGCGCGGCTGATGAAAACGAAGTATCGCCTTCAGACACTTACCGATCGCCTGCGACGATTCGATCTGGCTGCTTTCCGTCATCGGACCCATGTGATTGAAACCAGGCTCAGCGGGTTCGATCCGCGTAAGATTCTCGGACGCGGCTACGCCATCTGTTCGCGTCGAGACGGCACAGTGGTGCAATCCAGCATGGACGTCGAGGAACACGATGAGGTGCGTGTGGAATTGTCTCAGGGTGAATTGCACTGCGAAGTGAAAGACAGGAGGTTTCTGTGAGCAGGACCGAAGATGCGGGAGCGCCGTTGGATATCGGATCGTTGTCGTTCGAAGAGTGCTTTTCGGAACTCGAACAGCTGGTCAGTCGGTTTGAACAGGGCCAGATGGCCCTCGGTGAGTCTATCGCTCGTTTCGAACGGGGTATGCTGCTGGTAAGGCGATGCAACGAGTTGCTGGGTGAGGCTGAAAAGAAGGTCAGCGAGCTGTTGCAGAAGGTCAATCCGGGAAGTATCGGATCGAATGCCTGAACGCAACCCGCCCGGGTCACCGGATGCATCGGCGGGCCGAATCACGGCACTTTTGAAAACCGGGCTTCGCATCGCGATCATCGTCGTCGTCATCGTGATGATCACGCGGATCATCCGGCGGGATTGGGACGAATTGTCTTCGGCGCTGAGTGCCGCGTCCGCCCGTTATCTGGCCCTCGCGTTTCTCTGTTTTATCTGCGCCAATCTGACCATTGTCTTCTGCTGGCACAGTGTGCTCCGGATCCTCGGATCAAAACCATCGTTTATGACATCCTTCCGATCGTATTTCTACTCCGGGATGACGAAATACATCCCGGGGAAGATTTGGGGAACCACCTTTCGCATCGTGGTGTCCGGCAAAGAGGGGGTGCCTGAAGGGACCGCCGCGCTGGGGGTGCTCTTTGAGACCATTCTGCTCATCGCATCCGCCGGACTGATCGGCGGTATTGCGTTCAGTCAGCTCAATCTTGGAATCCCCGTTTCAATCCGCTGGCTGTCGCTCTTATCCCCGCTGACGCTCCTGCTTCTGCACCCCGCAATACTCAGGATCAGTCTGCTCTGGCTGGGAAAACGATACGCGAGACTGTTTTCGATTCCCTCCATCTATCCGGATTTCAGAGATTTGCTGCTGCTGCTATGGCTGTATTGCGGAATCTGGGTCTGTAACGGATTGGGGCTCTTCTTCCTGGCGGCTTCAGTCCGGGAGCCGATCATGGACGAGTTCGTTTCGTTCGTTGCGGGCAGCACTCTGGCATGGCTCGCAGGATTTGTTACTGTCATCACACCTGCAGGACTCGGAATCCGGGAAATCGTCCTGACAAGTCTCATCGGTCCGATGGCCGGTCCCGGGTTCGCCGCATTGATGGCTGTCATGAGCCGGATCATGATGATTGGCGCTGAAATTCTGGGAGCCGTGATATCCGTTGTCCATCAATTGCGAAACGACGCAGCACCTTGACCGGTTGGAACGGTAATGCTAAAGAATGATGTTTTGACGGCTGAGAATGGCTGTCTCGTGCCTTCATCGGTTCCGACCGGGAGAACCATCATGAGAATTGATTATGGATTCAAGGATATAGAGGCTTACTGGCAATCCGAGTGGGAGCGGCGTGGTTCTTTTCGAGCCACCGAGAAACAGGGAGTCGCCAAATACTACTGCCTGGAGATGTTCCCGTATCCTTCCGGAAAACTTCACATGGGGCACGTCCGGAATTATGCGATCGGCGATGCCATTGCGCGCTTCCGACTGATGCAGGGTGAACGTGTGCTGCATCCCATGGGTTGGGATGCGTTCGGATTGCCCGCTGAAAATGCCGCGATCGAACGGGGGATTCATCCCGGTGAGTGGACACTCAAGAACATCGAAGTCATGCGCGATCAGTTGAAACGTCTTGGATATGCGATCGATTGGAAACGCGAGGTCGCGACGTGTCTGCCGGATTACTACAAATGGTGCCAGTGGCTTTTCATTCAAATGCTCGAAAATGGTCTCGCATACCGGAAAAAATCGCCTGTCAACTGGTGTCCGAGTTGCCGGACGATTCTGGCCAACGAGCAGGTTGAGGGGGGGACATGCTGGCGGTGTCATGATTCGGTTCAGACCGTGGATATTGAAGGATGGTTCCTGAAAATCACGGCGTACGCGGAGGAGTTGCTTTCCGGCCACGACACTTTGAAAGACACCTGGCCGGAACGTGTTCTGACCATGCAGAAAAACTGGATCGGCCGGAGTGAAGGTGCGATGGTCGATTTCCGGTTGGCCGACTCGGATCGGACGATCCGCATCTTCACAACCCGTCCTGACACGTTGTTCGGCGCGACGTTCATGGTATTGGCCCCCGAGAATCCCGTCGCCCTGGAACTCGCCACCGATCCGACCGTCCGTGCAAATCTCGAGGATCTCATCGCACGCTCGAAAACCATGGACAACCTCGAGAGAACCTCGACAAATATCCCCAAGGAAGGCGTCTTTACAGGGAGTTACGCGATCAATCCCCTCAACGGGGAGAAAATTCCGATCTGGGTGAGTGATTTTGTGCTGATGGAGTATGGAACCGGAGCGATCATGTCGGTGCCCGCGCATGATCAGCGCGATTTTGAATTCGCACGAAAGTACGGTCTGCCGATCCGGGTCGTCATTACTCCGGACGGCGCTCCGATCGACTCGGCAACGCTCGAACAGGCGTTCGAAGCGGAGGGGATCATGGTCGAGTCGGGGCTTTTCACCGGGATGCCGAACCGGGAGGGGATCCGTCGAATCAACGAGTATCTCGAGGAGAAAGGAATCGGTGAAAGGGCGGTCACATACCGATTGCGGGATTGGGGAATCAGCCGGCAGCGATACTGGGGCACGCCCATTCCGGTGGTGTATTGCGAGACATGCGGGATCGTACCCGTTCCGGAAGACCAGTTGCCCGTCACACTGCCTGTGGATATCGAATTCGACTGGGCCAAAGGGGGTAATCCGCTGGCTGCGTGCGAGGCATTTGTGCGGACGCATTGCCCGAACTGTGGACAACCCGCCAAACGTGAAACCGACACGATGGATACATTCATCGATTCATCCTGGTACTTTGCCCGTTACACATCGCCGGATTCCCGGGACCGCATCGTCGATCCCGATGCACTCGATTACTGGATGCCGGTCGATCAATACATCGGTGGCATTGAGCATGCCTGCATGCATCTTCTGTATGCGCGTTTCCTGCAGAAGGTCATGCGTGATCTGGGACTGACGACCATTTCCGAACCGTTCACCCGTCTGTTGACCCAGGGAATGGTCTGCCTGGAGATTCTGACCTGTCCGGAACACGGATTTCTGTATCCGGAAGAGGTTGTCGATACAGGGGATGGACGGCTGAAGTGCAGTCGGTGCGATCAGGTCGTCGAAGTCGGCCGGGTTGAGAAGATGTCGAAGTCAAAGCGAAACACGAAGGATCCCGAAGCCTATCTTGCGCGATACGGAGCCGATACGATCCGCGTGTTCTCACTTTTCGCAGCTCCACCGGAAAAAGACCTGGACTGGTCGGACAGCGGTGTGGAGGGCGTGTATCGATTCATCAAGCGTTTATGGCGACAGGCGGTTGAATGGGATTCGTTTCTCGGAGACTCCGCCGACCGAAAACCGGTGTTCCCCGCCGATCTGCCGGAACGCCTGATGAAGGTTCGGAGGAAGACCCACGAGACCATCAAGCGTGTGACGCTCGATTACAACGGACGCTATCATTTCAACACGTCGATCAGCGCCTGCATGGAGTTGCTCAACGATATGTCCGGCATCATTCCGGAGTCCAGCCCGGACCCGGTGGCGATCGATGTGGCAACCGAGGCTTTCCGAGCGCTCGTCCAGATCATGAACCCGTTCTCTCCGCACATCTGCGAGGAACTCTGGCGGCGAATGGGTTACCGATCACTGCTCGTGCATGGTCCCTGGCCGACCTTCGATGAGTCGATCATCGCCGTGCAGGAGATTGAAATACCGATCCAGGTCAACGGCAAGATTCGGGCGAAGATCATGGTCCCGATCGGCGAGTCCCAGACCCGACTCGAACAGATCGCCCTGGAAAATCCCATCGTTGCGCGATGGCTGGAAGGGAAAACCGTACGAAAAGTCCACATCATCCCGGATCGATTGATCAACATAGTGGTCTCATGAAAACAAGTATCATCGCGTCGATCTGTTTTTTGATTCTGATCGGGGGTGCAGGATGCGGGTACCATCTGGCCGGTCAGGGCAATTCACTCCCCGACCATCTCAGGAAAATCGCCGTGCCGATCTTCACGAATAAATCCTACGAGTATGGTCTGGAGAGCACTGTGACTCAGGAAGTCGTGGCATCGCTCAATCGCCGGCCGGGGATCGAGGTTGTCGATTCGGCGGAGGGGGCGGATGCTCTGTTCCTGGGCGAAATCCTGGAATACAAGTATGTGCCGACCCTGAATTCACGACGCGAAGTCACGCAATACTACATTCAGATCACCGCCTCGGTAAAATGCCTCGACCTGATCCAGGACAAGACCTACTGGGAGAATCCCACTTTCATCTTTCATCAGATTTTCAAGGTGACGGAAGGGATATCATCCATACAGTCCAATCGGCAACAGGCCTGGAAGGAAGCGGCGGAGGGGTTTGCGGAAAGCGTGACGAGTGTCCTGCTGGAGGGATTTTGATCACCGTGCTCCCTCAGAAAACCCTCTTCAGCCGCAATCACCTCGAACTGCTGGGAAACCTCGTCGCCCGTAATCTCAAAATCAAATACAAAGGCTCGATTCTCGGGTTCTTATGGTCCCTGATCACCCCCCTCCTCCAGATGTTGATCTACACGGTCGTGTTTGCGGTCATCATCCGCGTCAAGGTCGAGTGGCCGTTCGCGGTTTTCCTGCTCACGGCACAATTACCCTGGATCTTCTTTGCAACAAGTCTTCAGATGGGTGCGACGAGCATCATCGAGCACGGGAATCTGGTGAAGAAAGTATATTTCCCAAGGGAGTTGCTGCCCTTGAGCACCATCGTGTCGAATCTGATCAGTTTCGGAATCACGCTGATCATTCTATTCGGGTTTCTGATTGCCTACCGGATTCCGTTCACTTCAAAAGTCGTTCTGCTGCCGGTCGCCATTCTGCTGCTGCTCAGCTTCACCCTCGGGTTGACGTTCATCACCTCCTGTCTGGCTGTTTTTTTCAGGGACATCTTCCATATTCTGGAAGTCCTCATCCTGCTATGGTTCTGGTCGGTTCCCGTCGTGTACCCGCTTTCACTGCTCGCGGACCTGCCTCCTCAATATGCCTGGTTTCGTGACACATATGCGCTGAATCCCATGGTCACCATTCTCGAGTTGTTCCGGCATGCGCTCCTGTATGACACATGGCCGGATGCGTTTTCTCTGGGATACGCCACGCTCTGGTCGATCGTCACGCTTTCAGTCGGGTATATCATTTTCAAGAGGGCGGAACCCTTGTTCGCTCGGGAGATCTGATGGACTACGCCATCGAATGCACGGATGTCACCGTCCGCTTCAAACGGTACCAGGAAAAAAACCGGATGTTGCGCTGGACGCTTCTTCAGATGTTCAAGGAAAATCGCACTTCGGAGACTTTTGATGCTCTGAAGGACGTCACGTTCAGTGTGAAACACGGGGAAGCTTTTGCGATCATCGGTCAGAACGGTTCAGGAAAATCGACTCTGTTGAAGATATTGACGTCGATCGTACAACCGGATTCCGGCACGGTCCGAGTCAACGGCAAGGTGTCGGCACTGCTTGAACTCGGGGCCGGATTCCAACCCGATCTGACGGGGCGTGAGAACATATATCTCAACGGGTCTATTTTAGGCCTGAGTCGTGCTCAGATCACGGATCGTTTCGATGCGATCGTCGGCTTTTCGGAACTCGAGGCATTCATCGACACACCGATCAAGCATTACAGCAGCGGCATGTATATGCGACTCGGGTTTTCCATCGCGATCCATGTCGATCCGGACATTCTTGTGATCGATGAGGTTCTTGCCGTCGGCGATCAGAATTTCCAGCATAAATGCCTCGATCGGATCCGCGATTTCAAACGCCGCGGGAAAACCATCATCTTCGTCTCGCATGATCTCTCCACCGTTTCGCAGCTCTGTTCGCGAGCGATCCTGCTTCATGATGGCAGAGTCGTGGCGCGGGGATCGACGAGCAAGGCGATCGATCACTATCATGTGATCAATCAGGAGAATCGCGATCAGAAGATGATCGATGCGCATGTCGCTGTTGCCGAAGAACTGCAGGACCGGTGGGGAAGCCGGGCGATCGAAATTACATCGGTCGAGTTTCTCGATGGATCCGGCCAGAAAACCGTTTGTTTTCGGACCGGTGACCCCTTTCGGGTCCGGATTTCCTATCAGACCCGTCAGCGGATCGAAAAACCGGTTTTCGGTATCGCGATTCATCGGAACGACGGAACGCACGTGAACGGACCCAATACGAAGATTTCGGGAGCGGTTCCCGAGTATCTGGAAGGTTCGGGTGCGGTCTGTTTCGAGATTGAGTCATTGCCGTTACTTCCGGGAACCTACTATTTCACGGCTGCAGTGTACAATTTTGCCTGCGACACCCCGTATGACCATCTCGATCAGATGTTCCCGTTCTCAGTCATTCCCGGATGCACTGACGAGGAATATGGGGTATTCTATATTCCATCGACATGGTGGTATGAGGGCGCGCATGGAAAACTACTTCCGAAGTAATCCGAAGGATCTGCCGTTCGATCAGTATCAGCGTTATCACACCCTCGCTGATGCAGTGGAGTCTCTGCGCTCGGGCGACCCCCTCCGCGTGCTCGATGTCGGAGGCTACCTCGAAGGCGGCGGTCAGTCCGGATTCACTCCCGCGGAGGTGTTCCTGCCCGCCGACGTGATCACGGTGGTGGACGTCAAGTTCAACGGCCCGGGGCGCTACGTCGTCGGAAGCGGCTATTCGCTGCCTTTTCGCGATCGCGCATTCGATGTCGTATCCGCCATGGATACTCTCGAGCACATCCCGGCCCATCGCCGAGGCCGGTTCATCGCGGA
>CALFER010000089.1 GCA_937951895.1 uncultured bacterium | reverse complement strand
CCGGTCGATCACGCGAGGCTGTTCGTCAACCAGATGCTCGGCATCGACATGGATTACGAGGATTTCCTTTCGCAGGTCAGCTTCGAATCCATCAACCCCACCGGCACCAACCTGGACGATTGGGAACTCGATGATGTCGGTGATATCCGGAAACACACCGAGAACACCGCGAACACCCATCTCGCAGGCGAGAACTGGTCGGATCGCAAGATCACGCCCCAGATCATCGACCTGCTCGCAGACCTCCCGTATGAACGCGTGGGCCGCTGGCTGCGCCGGAGTGCCGGAGAGGGTGCCACCCTCGGAAGCGGTGTGGATATCGTCCTGAAGGAACTGCGCATCAAGTTCCGCAGGGAACTCCAGAACCTGTTCATCAACGGCAACACCGACTCGACGGCCGCTCACGAGTCCATCTGTGATGGCTGGGTGAAGCTCTCGCTCGCCGATGGCACCGACGCCAACCTGAACGGAACCTCCTGGGCCGCGACTCCGGATGTGAAAGCCATGTTGATGCGCTTGCGCCGCCAGGCCACCAAGGTTCGCCACGGATCGCTCCTGAAGATGCCGAACTTCGGATACATCATGTCGGAATACTGCCACGATATCTTCGTCGAGCAGCTCACCGCGTTGACCTCCGACTCGGCTCACTCCCTGTATTTCGTCGATCCGAAGACCGGCGTGCCGCGGTACAAAGGTCGACCGATCTACATGCCGAACTACTGGCCGGATGACCTGATCATCATGACCACTCCGAAGGTGTTCGCTGGCGGTCTGTGCGACGAGATCAGCCGGGACATCCCGCTGATCGAATACGAACGCGATGCTCGCCCGGCAGTCCACAAGTTCACGTGTCGCGTATCTGGTGGCTGCAACATCGTGAAACCGTCGATCATCCTGGCCGAATTCGACACCTCCAACGCGAACTACGTCTCCTGGGTTGCCTGATCCGGGACTGCTGAACTGAGATGAACCCGATCAGCCAGGGCATCAAATCGATCCTTTGCATCCGGGATGGTGCGCACGGCGATGTGCTTCTCACGACGCCGGCCGTGGCGGCTCTCCGAGCCAAGTATCCGCATGCGGAGATCGTCTATCTGACCAATGTGTCGGATGGGGATGTCCTGGCTGGTTTTTCAGCTATCAATCGATTGGTATTTTTCAAAGACAAACAAGCGCCCAGGACGTTCGATCTCGTGATTGACTGGCGAGACCGATCCGGGCCGATTCCGTTCAAATACAAGAAACTGATCCGAGCGATCGACCTGCCGCACATGCGGACAGATCTTAACTCCCGCATTGCGCGCTCGCGCATGGGTGTCCCGTTCGCACGGCAGTATGCGGAGATCGCCGGCGTGGAGATCCCGGGTGATGCACGACCGATTATTCGGTGCGATGCATATCCGATTCCCGATGCTCCGTATGTCGTTGTGAGTTTCGATTCATGGTGGAAGTCGAAGGCGTATCCGTTCGGGATGGCGAATGAACTCTGCAGGAAGCTCACAGAGCACTACTCCGTTGTGGTTCTCGGGAAGCAGAACCCATGGAGCAAGATCGTCGGTCCGAACATCATCAATTTGATTAACAAGACCACCGTCCAACAGGCAGCGACGGTTATTTCAAAGAGCGTTCTTTTCATCGGAATTGATTCGTTACCGATCCATCTCGCACAGGCAGTCGGGAAGCAGAGCGTATCGATATGGACCGCAACGGAACCGCGGTCGATTCTTTCGCTGCCGGGATTGGATCACCCAGTGGAATCGGAAGCGAAGTGCCACCCATGCTTTTGCACGGAATGCAGACAGAAGCAGGGGTGTTTCCCGGAACCGGAGAGAATCTATCAGGAGGCAATGAAAGTGCTGAAGAACGAGACCAGACCGGTCACATGGATCGCGATGCCGACGATGGGTCAGGTGGAACTGACCACACAGGCCATCAAGGGGCTGTTCGAACGCAAGAACGACCTCCCATTCCATCTCATTCTCATCGACAACGGCAGTTCTCCGGAGGACGCTCAGACGCTCCGGGAACTGAGTAAGAAATACAACTTCACGCTGATCCGGAACGAAGAGAACCTCGGGTTCGTGGCCGCCACGAATGCGGGGATTCGTTATGCTCTGGAACACTCGAGCAACATCGATCACGACTATGCCCTCTGGCTGAACAATGACGTCACAATCGACGCAGACGGATGGCTGGACCTCCTCGTGAAGGCCTCCGGCAACGCAGCGGTGGTCGGACCAGAAGGTTCGCGCCTGAAGGACGATTTCTCCCACGCTGGATGGGTGAAGGTCGGTGGCCGCGAGCCGCACTATGTTGACGGCTGGTGCCTGTTCGCCCCACTGCGTTATTACCGCGACCAGGTTGGGTTGTTGGATTCCAACATCAACATCTTCAGCGAGGATGCCGACTGGTGCCTGCGTGCGAAGAGCGCCGGGTGCGAGATCAAACTCGCGAAGATCCCGATCACGCACCTGAAGCATAAGTCATACAAGCTGTTTCCGCATCACGAAAGATGCCAAGAATCCCTGCGATACATGCAAGAGAAATACGGCACCCTCGCGAACGCGCTGAAGCCGGCACCGAAAGCCGTGTTTGTCCCAGCACCGAAAGTGGCCGTCCAGGTCATCACGACCGAACGCCTGCAGGTGCCTTGCATCTGCGGGAATAAAGAAGACACCGTCCTTGGCATGGTCGACGGATTCCCGATCGTTCGGTGTATGTGCGGCATTCAACGCACCGCAGAGATGCTGAATCCGGAAGCTCTCGCCGCGCACTACGACAAATCCCTCGCACTTCGGATGACTCCGCAATGGATGCAGAACGTCCAGAAAACCCAGGAGGGCTACTGGGGCGAGTGCGATCGGTACGACATCGGCGTGATGCAGAGACACGGCCGGTTCCTCGATGTCGGCTGCAACCTCGGCGTGATGGTCGAGCGTGCTAAGCGGTTCGGATGGGATGCCATGGGCAGCGACTTCGCCCCCGCATTCGTCGAGAAGTGCCGAGAGAAGGGCCTGAATGTCGTTCTCGGATCTGGTTTGAACGGTCAGATCCAAGGGCCTGTCCAGGTGATCACGATGTTCGATGTCATCGAGCATGACCCTCGCCCTCTCGATACGCTCAAACGCGCATACGAACTGCTCGATCCGAAAGGATTCCTCGCACTCACCACTCCGGACCATGGCTGCGCGATCGCCCGAAAACTCGGATTGAAATATGAGCACATCCGACCGATCGAACACATCTGGCATTTCACGACCGCGACCATCACCCGGTTGCTTGAGCAGGCCGGGTTCGCAGTGGACGAGGTTCGGCATGCGGACAAGCATGTCGACTACAAGGGGAACCGGTTGTTCTTCTGCAGGAAGGTCGTATGAAGATCTTCCGCCACCTCACCAATGAGCGTCGCGTGCTCACAAAGGACAAAAAGCCAGCTCTGTTTCTTCCTGCTGCATTCGTTGAGTCGGACGCGTTTGAGCAAATCCTGAATCACGCTGGCTGCCTTAATCAGTATAAGGTCTCCCCTGCCATTATTCGCCAGGCTGCCGGGCAGGATTTGGAGGGTAGGCCTGTACTGGTCTTTCGTCGCGGTGGATATGGCGATCTCTTATGGATCAGCCGCATCATCCGAAAGCTCAAGAATCAGTATCCGTCCGCTCAATTCGACATCGCCAGCCATCCCCGCCATCACATGGTGTTCGATGGCAATCCGTCTGTGCGCTATCGACATCCCTATCCGATCCCGTTTGAGGTATTCGACAGCGCTGATTATCACCTCTGCTTCGAGAACTGCATCGAGCCGGATCGCACTGGTCGGTCGGTATACGATTTGTTCGCCAAGCGCGCCGGGATCGTCCTCGATGATGACGAGAAGATCCCGAACTATACGCTCCCCTCATACCCTGGCAAGCGCATCACGCGATTCCTGAGCGATCTGGGCATCAAAGCGACTGACCGGAAAATCATGATCCACATGGGCGCATCGACGCCGTGGAAATCGTGGCATCCGCTGAATGTGTTCGTTGTCGCATATGCACTCGGACAGGCCGGATTCAAGGTGTTCCTCGCCGGCAATGCGAATGTGTTTCCGTTCAAGACGGACAAAATGCCAAATGTCATCCAATGCTGCTATCACGAGCGAAACGGGCAACGCATCGACATGCTCACGATGGAAGAGACGCTCACGCTCATGTCCCGCTGCGAGCTGTTCATTGGTCCGGACTCCGGACTGATCCATTTCAGCGCTGCACTGGGAGTTCCGGCCATCGCGATATACGGGCCGTTCCCTGCGAAGGCGTACGTCTCCACCTATCCGAACGTGACCGCCATCGAGCCGGATCCTGGCGTGTGCGATCGCCAACCGTGCTTCCCGCACATGGACAATCGATGTCCCCGGATGGATCAGCAGGGATTCAGCGAGTGCCTGAACAGTGTCACGCCTGAACGGGTCTTTGCAGAAATCGAAAAGAAACTCGGCATGAATGTCGCCGCCGAATTTCCGGATATCAAGGAGGTCGCATGTCACTGACAACTATCGTGCTCGCGGGAATGTTGGGATGCATTGCCGGAATGCTGTTGTACCTGATCGGCATTCACGCGGAGCTGCGCCTCATGCGAAAGATCGTCCAACAGCGCGAGGAATTCATCCAACGGGAGACCGAGCGAAAGCGCCGGTACTATGAAACCCGCAACAGCGAGTTCGGTGCACCGAGGCGAGGTCTGTAATGCGAGCTCTCGTCACCGTCGAATGGATCACCGCCAGGGACACAGAGGGTCTGGTCGCCGATAGCACCTCCCTGGAGGATGCCATCACGCGCGTGTCTTACGACCTGTGCAATCGGGTCGGGCACGACTGGGGCGATTCCACGAGTGCAGAATACGTCGACGGTGTGCGATCACCCACGCTTTTCCTCGCTGGCAAGACCCAGTATCCGCTCCGCAGTGCCGAATCGATCACCCTTGATGATTATGACGAGGACATCGCGGATCTCATTTTCTACCGCGAACGCAGTATCGGAAACCTCATCACGAAGATCCGGATGAAGGCCGCGGTATGGGACTGCTACCAGGTCGTGATCGATGGCGTCTGGGGATGGGCTGAGACACCGGATGATGTGAAGGAGGCAGTCTATCGCCTCGTCGTCCTGGAGATCACCGGGAAGCCTTACGGTAAACGGAAATCCGCATCATCGATCGTTTACGACTCGCAGGCCATCAAACGCTTAAAACATCCTGATGGTGTCGAGGTGGAGTTCAATTCTCCTGCTGTTCAGATGAGCACTGCAGAGATGTCCGAAACGACAGGCGACGACTTCGCCGACGAGATCGTCCGGCGGTATCGGTGGCAGTCCTGCGGAGGTGTCGTCTGATGTTTGACCTCTCCCCTGTCGCTGATTTCATGCAGGAAAATCTGCTGACCGAGCCTGTTGTTCTGTATCGGCATCAACCGGCGACTGCTGACGATCCGATTCCGGAACCCGAAACGGATCCGGATTACTCGGAGATTCCGTTCACCTGCGGGGTGAACGAGATGAAGCAGTCTGCGGAGATCAAGTCGTGGGGGGAGTCGATCGGTGCCGATTACACCGGCATCGTCACGGTCAAGGAATTCCGGAACGCAACCGGTCTGGATGCAACCGATCCCGCAGTTCTCGATTCCCTCTCATCGGATCGAATCCTAATCCGTGGCGTTGTCTGCACTGTACTGAAGGGGAAATTGACCGGCTGGAACGGTGACACGTTCACCTGGCTCACGATCGGGGCCAAGAGGATCGAACGATGACGCTCGTTGGCGACTGGGACAAATTTCAGAGACAAATCAGCACACTCGAACAGCGTCTCGAGAAGGCGATCATGACCGAGACTGGCAAGATCGCCAAGGCATTTGAGAAAGCATGGGTTCAGGGGATCAAGAGAAACGATTTCGGCCTGGCACCCAATGCGCCGCTCACGAAAGCAGTCAAGAAATCGTCCAAGCCTCTCGTTGATCACGGCGATCTGATCAACTCGATCAAAGCCCAACGCATGCAGAACAATGTCTGGTTCGTCGGCATCCATAAGAACGCCAAGCGCCGGGATGATTCAGGCGGTTACCAGATGGCACTGATCTCCATCGCAGAGATCATGGAATACGGGACGAGGGGGCCGATCAAACCGAAGGGGCATCCGTTCCTCTCCATCCCCCTCACGCGCGATGCGAGCCGTGCAGGAAGTCCCCGGAAATACCCGGGCAAACTGACTCCCATCATCGCCCGCAACGGATCGCACGGTGTGCTGATCGATGAGAAGGCAGATTCTCAGTTTTTACTTGTGAAGATGATGCCTGTGATCAAACCGAGGCCTGCAATGCGGAAGGCTTACGAACGGTTCGCGCCGATAGCCCAGAAGATGTGGGCGGATGCAGTGTCGAAGGAGGTCTACCGCGATGTTGCGTGAGGCCCTTACCGCTCTGCATGCCCCGCTCAACACTATCGAGATCCGGGGATACGACAACCTCGTGACCGGTGCGAAACCATCCAAACTTGTCCGGCCTGCGCAACCGAAACCGATTGAGCAGTTGGAGATCCCGAAGATCACGATCGAGATGTATGACATGCGGTTCGATCCGGGGCGGCTGTTCCCAGGGCAGATCGACATCGACGGAAACCAGCTCATCGACGGCGAGTTGTTCGACACGACCGCAGTGGACATCATCCCAGCAGTCGACGCGCCGGAACCGTGGCTGCTGTATTTCCAGATCGAATTGCTTTCCGCACGCCAGCACGACGAATTGACCATGATCGAAGCGATGGCTGAACTGTTCGGCCAGGCACAGGATATCGATGTCACGTATGACGTCGCCGGCCGATCAATTACATGGCCCTGCCATCTCCATCTGGTGGATACACAGCACATGAGCGACGGCAAAGGAAACGAGTTCGAGGGTCGTGTGATCTTCAGTTACTCGTTCGAGGCGTGGAAGTGGCCGACCGCTGAACCGGTCGACGTGCCACTGATCAATGAACGCATCATCCGGCGGGGTGCTTCCGGCACCGATGAGGATGACTCACTATACGACTACGTCAAAAACCTTGATTTGTAAGGAGGTTTGCAATGGGAGCACCAAGAGTATCGCATCAATACCAGGCCAGCGACGGGGCCAGCAGGATTCAGGGAGTCGTGCTCGGCATCGCCGCCATGGTTGGTGTGTTCGATAAGGGCGAGGTCGGCGAGGTTTACACCTGCATGAACCCCGCTGACTTCAGGAACAAACTCGGCAGCGCACCGAAGGCCGGATACGAGAATGACTATTACAACGCCCTCAACGCGTTGGAAGTCGCCACCGTGAACGGCCGATGCCATTTGACTCTGTTGGTGGTCAAGACTGCGCACTACACGGATCCGTCCGATCCGACGACACTGACGGCAGCCCAGGGCTCGGTTTCCTTCCCGGATTCGGATGGCACCAACACCATCACGATCTACGACCGCAGCCACCGGGACAGCCCGCTGAGCGCGAAGATCACTGCCGGGTCCGCGGACTCGACCAGCCTCTTCGACATCGAGATCTACGATGACGATGTCCTGGTCGACGCCGTCCGGAACGTGAACACCGATCCGGACAGCCCGAACTATGTCGGTCGTGCAGTCGGTTCGTCCCGTGACTGGGGTGTCACGGATCTGGGGCGGGAGACCATCCCGGTTGCAGCAACAGCCACCGCACTCGCGGGAGGCAGCGACGGTCTCACGGGTCTGGTCGATGCCGATTTCGAGGGTGCCGAATCCGCGAAGGGACGCACCGGCTGGTATCTGTTCAAGCCGTATGTCTCCACGCTGCAGAAGCCTGAATACCTGTTCTGCCCGCGCACATTCGACGACCCGACGCTCGCCCAGTCGATGGCCGATTTCGCAGTCGACAATTACATGATCCCGGTGCTCGCCACACCCGCAGGCCTCAACCGTGAGGATGCCCGGGACTACCGGAATGGAACCGGGGATTACAGTGCATCGGCGGCGTTCGGTGACTCGATCGGTGGTCAACTCATGGTCTGGCCGCACTACACCCCGAAACAGCTCATGAGCACCTCGCCGAAGACCCGGATCAGTCCTGAAGGGCTGAAGGTGGGTTTGCTCGCCGCAGCGATCGGCCGCGACTGGATTCACCAGGCCGCAGCGGGGTTCGAATACGGTGATCTCCGCGGTGTTGTGGGCGAACTCGAACGGGACACCGACGAGGCAGACAGCGAACTCCTCGATCCGATCGGCATTCAGGTCATCCGCTCCGATCTCGAATTGATGGTCTGGGGTCACCGAACGCTGTCCAGCAACCCGGACTTCGCCGACGAGCAGATCCGGCGACTGGATAACTTCGCAATCCACAGCATCAACCTGGCAACGCAGGCGATGCTCCATCGGCCGCTCACCCTGTCACGCTGCAGGATGCTCGAGCGAAACATCACCGAGTTTTTCCGGAACATCTTCACCCAGCATCCCGAGGCCTTCTCGGTCGATGCGTTCGACGACGCCGTGAAGGTCGACGTCCTCGGCCAGAATACGGTCGGCTCCACCGACTGGATGGCCGGGAAACTCTATTCGTTCTGGTCAACGTTCTGGTCTCCGGCAATCCAGGAGATCATCCACCGTTATTCGCACCACTCCGGCAGCTCGGCAGCGGTGTAAGGGAGGTGCTCCATGATTGGCGACAAGTATCCAAGAGCATACAAGTTCATCATCGAGATTGCCGGTATCAATCTGGTTGAATGCGACAAAATCTCCGGGATTTCAAAAGAGCGTGGGATTATCGAGCATGCCGACGCAGAGGGAGACATCACTCCTCTCATCGGACCGAACAAAATGACGACACTCGAGATCCACGGATGCAACCCATCATGCGCGGATTTCTTTGCGTGGCACAGTCTTATGGATCCTCCACGTATGGCGGGGACAATTCTCATTCTCGACCAGAGCAAGATCCCAACAAGGACGATCCTTTTCTCGGACATGCTGCCGGCAGCAATCAACCTGGACGACCTCGATCGCAAGACCGAGGACAAGCACGGCTCAACCTATCGGGTGGCCTGCAAAATCGTCTCGATCTCATGAGGTGATGAATGATCGTAAAACACACACTTGTCTGGGGCGGTCAAATCAACGGTAAGGTTGTGCGGGAGGTGGAACTGGAGCCTCCCGCTTCCAACGCCATCCTTTTGCTCGACCAGTACCGTGAATCACCGGTGACGTTCATCAAGGAACTCCTCGCATCGTCCACCAGGTCGATCGGTGGTAACCGGGTCGAGAGGGACGTCGCCGAGCGGTTCTGGCGGACGGTGAAGTTTCCGGATGGTCAATTCGCACTGATCAAGCTTGTCGCACCGAACTGGCCGGAAGAGGAATCGGTGATGCAGCCATGCATCTGCCTGCGTGGCCATGTGTCCCAGGTCAAAGTCTCGCTCGCTGAATTCAAGATCGCCGACGATGTCTCGAAGGACTTCTCCGTTTCGATCAGTCCCTTTGAGCCGGAACCTGGGAAGATCATCACGCGCATCGATGGTGAGATCGCATCGATGGAACAAGAAGAATCCCTTCAGGGATACTCAAAGGAAGAACGGCATAACGAGGGCATGCTTCGCAGGATCGCCATGACCTGCAAGGCACCGGAGCATCCAGACTTCACTCTCGCACTCGGCCACATCTTCAAACTTCCGGCCCCGAGTCGGAAGAAGATCACCGCAGCCATCATCTCGAAACAGGTTCTCGATCTGACAATCCGTGGAAACTGCAATCAGTGTCCGCTGCCTGCGGAGGGGGTGCTGAACATCGTGGATTTTTTATGACTCTCATACCCGACGAGAACAGCTATTGGCAGTTCGTCGGGTTTATGGGTCGATACGGTCGATTCAGTATGAGTGATTCGGGTTCGATCCCGATCAACCGTTGGGATCAGGCGATCGAGGGTATCGCGCACTGGGTGAAGAAGGAGCACAAGAAGTAATGTTCGGGATGCCAGGCCAACATAAGAACTTCGGGATGGGTGTCATTCTCGATATGAAGAATAACACCCATGGCTCTATTCAGACCGCCATAAAAGACTTCGAAAAGCTCCACGGTGTCGCTTCCGACCTGGACAAAAAAATGCTCATCGCCCGGGCCAATTGGAACCGGGGGATGGATATGATGGCTTCCGCCACGCGCAATTTTGTTAAGGCTGGAGTCATCGCTGGGGGAACTGCGTGGATCGCGAGTCTGGGGAAAGACACCGAGCAGGCAAACGCTGATTTGAAATCCTTGGGAGTGGGCGTAGCGGATCTGGCCAAAATCAAAAACGAAATGTATCAGATCCTTTCAATTGATCGGATGCCGATTCCGAAAAAAGAAGCAATGGATGCTCTCAAGGATTTGAAATCAGCAGAGGTTGCCACCCAAGATCTCTCATCGGCATTCAAGGCGGTTGGGACTACATCAATCGCAGCAATGGGAACGGTGAAACAGGCGACCGATGCGTACACCACCTCATACCTTCACTACTTCAAGAGCATGGGAGGATCGATCGAGGAGAAAAATAGGCGCTTCGCCGATACATTTGTGAGCTCGGTGAATGTTTACAAAACGTGGCTTCCTGAACTTTCTTCTCAATTTGTGGATGTGGCCGCAAAAGCGAACATGATGGGAATGAAGTTCGAAGAGATTATCCCAGCGATGGGGACTTTGCTTCATGGTGGTCTAGGGCAGGAAGCCGGAACCTCGCTGAATAGGGCTCTTGAGAACATCCTGAATGCTGAAAAGGTTCTGGGGATCAAACTCACAAACTCGAGAGGGAAAATGCTCCCTCTCCTGCAAGTCATTGACAGGATCAAGAAAAGCGTCGGCAGCAATCTCCAGGATCTCCGAGTTCAAAACAAACTGACAGAAGCGTTCGATATGTACGGATCAAAATCAATACGAACACTGCTTGCGCTCCGGAACAGTTATGCTGAGGGAATCAAAGCAGCGAACAATTATGGAATAGCCCAGAGAAGTGCTTCCGACAGAACCGACACGCTGATCTACGACTATATCCGACTGAAAAACTCCGTGAGTGAACTGGGAGACGCTTTCAGTGAGAACTCCGGAATTCGAGACACAGTAAAATCCTTGACTGATTTGATCACGGCTTCATCTGAATTCATCAAACAGAATCCCATGGTGGCAAAATCCTTCTTCAAAATTGCCGAAGCATTGATCGCCATCTACGGAGCCAAAGCTGTAGCCTCAGGCGTTGGGGGTCTCTGGAAGACCGGGGCTGCTGTTGTAGGAGGAATCGCTACAATCATCGGGAAAGTCACTACCGGGACATACAATCCACTGAAGTGGTTTCCGAGAGCAGCAGGAACTGCATCAGAAGCAACCGCGACTGCTGGGAAATCAATCGTAAGCCCGGCTGTGGAGGTTACTGAAAAAGTCGCAGTCAAATCAACCGAATCGGTCGCCAAAGCTGTACCAGAAGTGGCCGATGAGTTCGGTCATATTCCATCGATGTTAAGACCCGGAGGGCAGGTCGCTGAAACGGCATCCTTTGGAGCCAGGTTCATGGGGAAGGCCGCTCCATTCCTCAGGGTATTTGGTCTTGCAAATTCTTACTTTGAATTAGCAAACCATGCATATCAAGGAACGAAAACAATGATCCGTCTGAACAGAGACTGGCGATCATTGGGAGGAATCCATAGCGAAGACTGGAGGACCGCAGATCAATACATGGCTCTTGGAATCGATCGGGAAATTTTATCACGCAAGGACATAGGCCAAGGAGCAGAGTCGATCGGACCGAGAAATGGACATTTGTTTGAACGATTTATGGACTGGTCATACATCGGAAATCAAATCACGGATCTTCTCGATTACGCCACAGGATACCAAGATAACCGCACTATCGAAATCATCATCCAAGGTTACGACAAAGATAAGTTGGATCTTGCAAACGAAGTTAAAGAAAAGATCGAACGTGAACGTGATGTCGCCTACATGAGACGAGGTGCATCGTCGAGGTTTAACGTCAATTATGCCAGATAAAGTCACAAAAGGCAGACTCGGGGAGGTCGAGTTTCAGTTCAATCCGGTCACGACCGAAACTGCATCGGTGAACTACACACCTATCAGCATCAAGAACCGGGAAACTGAATTGCTGGATTACAGAAATGGATCCGGTCTATCCCAAGATCTTCGAATAAAACTTGACGACAATTACGCGCAGTCGCCGGGATATACCGAGAACGCGATCAGCAGACTCGACAGTTACCGCAGGAAGGCAGCGAACGACGCTCCACCTGTTGTTTTGTTCCAGTTCGGATCATCGGTCTATTGGGTGGTGATTACCAAGATCGAGAATGCTGCGAACATCAGAAACGGATCTGGGCAGATCGTCCAGGCTGAGCTGGTGATTGGTGTTCGCGAATTTGTCACCGAAGAGTTTCATCGAACGAGACGTGAACAGAAAGGACGTCAGTTTGTAATTGTGTCTCAGGGTGACAACGCAACGTTTCGCAGTCTGGCTGAAATGGCATTCAACAATGCGAATCTCTGGAAAGCGATCGCCGATACGAATCCGAATGTCCTGATTCGCATGATGGGGCCGATCATCCCGGCTGGATCTCGGATCGAAATTCCCTCCTGGGCGATTGCCAAGACATATCTGAACACGCCACAGATCGGTCTGGTGGCCTATGATTAAGCCGCAGTTTCCATCCGGATACACGGTGTGGATCGACGGCGTCGAGGTGCCGAAGGATGACGTTCTGGATGTTGAGTTTGAGGATTGTCTCGACATCCTCGACAAGCTTGCGGTGACGATCCGGAACGATCGGATGAAGTACACGAAAGAGCACAACAGGCTTCGTGGCGCATCGATCCGAGTTCAAGCTGGGTGGATTGGAAAGGAATGGGCAAGCATCTTCACTGGGAAGATATTCCGGTCACGACCGAAGTTTGCAGATGAGTTCACGATCGAGATTGCAGCCACTCCCATTTCGATTACCGATGGATGGCATGAAGAGAAGACTGCAGAACATGAAGGCGAAACGATTTCTGAGATCATCAAAAATATTGTTCAGAATTCGTCCCATCCGCGTCTTGGATTTATTGAGGAAGTCAGCAGGAGAACGCGCTTATCAAAGCCGCTGATTCAGGATAGGGAAACGGACTGGGAGTTTTGCCAACGAATCGCACGGTTGGCAGGCGGCAAAGAATTCACCATCAAGAACGGCGTCGCGATTCTGAGAGATTCAAAACCGACAGGCTCACCCACCGTCGTTTTTGAGTATGGAGTGAATGTCCTGAGCCTCGAGGCAATCGAATCAGATCTTGATCTTGCATCGCAATCTGGTGTTGCACACGAGCCGGATGAAAACAGTGTGGTTGTCGAATCCTCCCAGGTCAAGATTCTCGATCTCATGATCCGAGATGAATACAAGGCGTTCAGTATTGATCGAATCAACGATACCGGCTCTCCACCGAATTATGTCGAGTTTAAACCAGATGCCGACTCTGAACTGGCTGAGATTGAGGCTGCCGGAATCGGGAAAGAATCAGCATCCGGAGAAATCAAGTTAAGCATCAAGGCTATCGGAACGATCCGAGCAGTCGCAGGAAAAACATGCATCGTCAAAGGATATGGCTATCTCGACGGCAAGTATTACATGCGCAGAGTCGTGCATCGATTCAAGAGTGATTATCAGATCGCGGTAGAAGTATCGAACAAGCAAACAGCATCATCTGGTGAACAACCGGAAACGGAAGAAACCGAATGATGGATGAACGGCTATTCTCCCGCTTGCGCGCTCTCGAATTGCTGAAGAAGACCCGTTTCGGCATCGTCACCGAGATCGATCGAGCCGGGAACGCGGAATGGAACACGAAGCGGTGGACGCCGGCCGCTCGCGTGGTTGTCCAGGACGTCAAAGAGGTTGAGATCACCTGCAGGATGGAATCGGTCGGCGCTGGAAAGGACGAAGGCCTCTGGTGGCCGCTGAAGGTCGGCGCAGTCGTTCGTGTCGCGTTCCAGGCAGGCATCGACACCGGGACAATCACCGGGCGACTCTGGTCCGACGATCAGTCGGATCTCCCATCGGAGGCGAACGATGAGAATGTCGTGGTCAAGTATGCGGGACACACATTCATCATCGACGGGAAAGCCGGAGACGGTGGCATCACACTCCGGACCGCCAGCGGGATACAGATCGACTGCCAGGATAAGACCGGCGAACAGGAATTCTCGATCACGCATCCATCCGGGACCAATGCGAGAATCGACAACACGGGGAATCTCACCACGCATGTCGTAGGCAGTCTGGACGCCGAGGTGGACGGTGACGCGAACCTCGATGTGGATGGCGATGTCTCTGCCCTTATCGGTGGGGATCTCGACGTGATCGCTGACGGCACTGCCCTCGTTGAGGCACATGGCGGGGTCACGATCAAAGCGGATACTCAAATCACTCTGCAAACACTCGGGGCGCTGAGCGGGATCATGACCCAGCTCACGCATCCGTGTTGCGTCATCACGGGAGCGCCCCTGGGCGTTTCCACAACCGTTCGGGGGAGCGCATGAAACTGATCGGTGGAACACTCATCTGCCACAATCCGATTCGATACGATTATTGCATCGAGGCGGCGATCCGCAGCCTGGTCGCAGTGTGTGACGAGGTGATCGTTCTGGACTGCCAGAGCGACGACGGGACTCCGGCACTGTTGCGGAAACTGCAGATCGAGCATTCGAATCTCTACATCTTCCAGAACCGCTGGGATGTGGCACCAAACTACGAGCGCTTATCCCGACTCACGAACATCGCCCGGGACTATCTCGACTCCCGGTGGCACCTGAACCTGCAGGCGGATGAAGTTCTCCATGAGGATTCGTTCTCGATCATTCGCCAGGCGGTGCAGTCCGAGATGGGTAAATCCTTCTCGATGGCACGACTGAATTTCTGGGGAGATCAGAGCCGATACTTCCGCGCATCGCACCGGAACCCTCCCTGCAGCCCTTCGGTGATCCGCCTGGCGCTCAGGGAAGTCGATTCAGTGCGCGATGCCGAGAGCCTCGAGGCAGTCAATCTGTGTAGAACCTTCGAACGCCAGCTCCGGATCTTCCACTACGGATTCATTCGGGATCGCCGCGTCCACTGCGACAAGATCATCGACATGCAGCAGTGGTTCGGGCAGGGAGTCGACCAGAGGGTTGTGAAGCAGAGGCGCGAGAAAGGTGCTTTCGATCCGTGGGAGTTTTTCCGGAAAGAAGACCTCGAGAGATACACCGGCAGTCACCCGAAGTTCGCGCAGCGATGGCTGCGTGACCATGCATTGGAATGGAGATAGCAGTGGCCTATATCCTCGCCGATTTCGAGTTCCAGCTCAGTCGCCGATATGGCGGCATCTGGTGGAGCTATGAGGACGGCCATCTGTATCTCGTTCCGGAGAAGGGTGATACCGACGGCGAGACGGACCGTCAGTTCTTCTCGTTCCGTGATGGCACCGAGAATCTCGAGGGGATCTTCGTCGGACTGACTGGATCGATGCCAGTGAAGGGTGCGCAGTTCAAGAGCGGTGGGGTCGGAATACTCACACACGACATCGCCAGGCAGTTCACGTCTGTTTACTGGTATGAACCAGATTCCGGAAATCTCGCCAAGACTGCAACGCAAAACATCATCAAGTATGTCGGAGCGTTTACTGCATTCAGTGAGGGCCTGAAAGTCATTTACTACTACGGAGATCCGACCAATGGTGTGTTGTATCGCCATGATCCAATTTATGGAGATCCAATCGGTAAGCTTACGTTCCTCCCCTTTCGCGAGGATTTCGGCTCACCGCGCGCGTTCGACATGGACGGCGACATCAACCTTCCCCAGGACTATTTGATCGCCCTCGTTGGCAACCGTGCGATCTGGTTCGATGTTTCGGACTGGACCAATTCGACGAAGAAGCTCAGGTTCTATAAATCGATCGGTCTGGTGCAGGCCCGGGATGTGTCGGACATCGCGATCGATCGAGCGAACAACATCCTGTACGTCCTCGACAACGGGAATCGGCTGCTTGTTTATGCGCTGGAACCGTTCGGCACCGAGGAATCCGGATACACGAACACTCCGAAGACCGTTCGGATGACTGCGGATTCGATCGTCCTCGATGCCAGCGACGAGACTGAGGTCTTCGCCGAGCTGTTCGACATGTGGGACCAGCAGATCGACGACGAGGGACTGCCGGTCGAATTCATTTCTGGGAATGCCCTGGGGCGGTTCTGGGATGGCGAGGCATGGAAGACCCGCGTTGTCGCCCACACCGAATCAGATGGCCGTGCGTACGTCACATACCGAGGTGGCCCGTGAATCTCGCTGCCGTCATGAAAGCCATCCTGATGGAAACCTGGCCGGGTGGCGCATCCGCTCCCACGGTCGGATCTCAGGCTGGCAACCCGCTCGGTATTCCGAATCGGAACATCGATGTCATGACTGATGCGGCGACCACCGCGGCGATCGTTGCAACTGCTGCCGGTGCCCCTCCGATTCCGATCTCCACACTCAAGATCGCTGTCGACGGATCCATTGATGAAATCGTCGGGAGGTACGTCAGTGAATAGGATTCTCCGTTCATCGAAAGCCATCCGGATCAACAACGATGATCTGCTCGGAACGGATCTGCGGTTCCCCCTGCAGGTGAACAACCGGGGCGACCTGGCGTTGATATCCGGACTCCCGAACCTTCGCCAGGCGATCATCGACATCATCGAGGATCACAAGGGTGAGGTGCTCTTTCACGAGAAGATGGGCGTGGGGATCGCCGAGAAACTGCACCGACCGTGTACCGACCAGACAGCGCAGGCTCTCGCGTTCCTGATCAAGGAGCAGATCCTGAAATACGAGGCCCGGGTGAAATCGATCGATATCTCCGGAGTGGCGAAACCAGCGACATCATCGGACGAGCAGAACACGATCCTGCTCACCGTGACCTATACCGACATCACCTATCACCACGAGGACAATTTCACTTACCCGTTGGTGTTGGAGGCGATATGAGACGCAACCGAACGATGGCACAGATCGAGTTCGATACACGAACTGACGCACAGTACAAGGCCGAACTCACTGAGTCCAAGAGGCGATTACTGCCGGAAGTCACCGACGAGAACCCGGCCAGCGTCATGGAGCGCGTGAAGGATTACGCGGTCCGGTTCATCGGTCGGCATCTGCGCAGTTGGATGAACTGGCTGACGAATCAGACGTTCATCTCGACCGCCTCGGATTACGACGCCATCACCCAGCACGCGCGCCGGGCCGGATACGTTCCGGAACAAGAACAACCTGCCCGGGCAACCATCCAACTCACGCTCAGGCGCGCACTCACGCAGGGACTCATCCTGCGCAAGGCCGATCTGCGGTTCCAGACGAAACGGGTGACGGAAGACGAGGAGTCGATCAGCTATGAGATGGTCGACGACCAGGTCATCATTCCAGCGGGTTCGCCGGTGGGATATGCGGTGACGTTCGAGGTCATCCAGGGATCGACGGTCAGCAATGAATCGCTCGGCACATCAGATGGCGAGCAGTTCCAGGAATACGAAACCTCACAGGGATACGCGATCGAGGGTTCCGAGAAGATCGAGGTTCAGGAATCGATCGACGGTGAGGACACATGGGTCGAGTGGACCCGCACCGACAATCTCCTCCTCGCGGATCCGGCTGATCGCGTCTACGAAGTTCTCGGATACACCGAGGACGGACACATGATCATCGCGTTCGGTTCCGGAGATGGCGACGAATCCGGCCACGGCATGATCCCGCCCAATGAAGCCCCCATCCGGATCACCTATCGCACGCTGCCGGGCGGCCAGAATGGGAACGTCCCTGCAGGCAGCATCACAAAGGTCTCGCCCAGCACGTCGTCATACAACATCACGAATCCTGCAGTTGCTCGAGATTGGGCACCACGCGAGGCGATCGAGACCACACGGTGGACGGCGCAGCGGCATCACCGCATCGAGCAGAGATGTGTAAAGCCCGAGGATTATGTCGACAAGGCCGAACGCAACATCAGCGGAGTCGGCCGGGTGTACGTCGTCCCGGGAGAGTTCGGCGAGAATTCCATCGGCGTCCATGTCCTCGATGAGGATGGTGCAGCGGCGACCGTTTCCAAGTGCCAGGAAGTTGCGGAGTATCTCGACGACCTGAACCCGGGCGACGAGCATGTCGTCGGTCTCCGTGGCCTGTTCAACTCGCTCGATCTGACGGCCAAGATCTGGCCGGAATCCGGATACGATGTCACCGACCTGATCGAGGATGTCGAGGATGCCCTCGAGGCGCATTTCGATCCGCTCGCTTTCGATGCTGCCGGCAATCGCTCGATCGAGCCCGGGCAGTCCATCTATCCGAATCACTTGCTGAAGATCATCCAGGCAGTCGCCGGCGTCGATCGTGCGCAGATCGTCTCTCCCACGACCGCCACGAC
>CALFER010000088.1 GCA_937951895.1 uncultured bacterium | reverse complement strand
CGAAGGCCCCCGGACCCTGAGCCTGTCGAAGGGTCCTGTTCCGGCCGAAGGCCCCTAGACCCTGAGCCTGTCGAAGGGTCCTCGTCTTGTGTGTTCGTTCCGTTCCTGCTACAGTCCCGCCCATGGATGTCGTCCTGATCTCCCCCTATTCCGATATCAGCGCACTGGGACTCCGGATGGTCTCGGCGGTGCTCAAACGCGCCGGCCATCATGTCCGCATGGTGTTTCTGCCCTATCAGTTTCCGGAAATCGAGTATCGGCGGGACTTCATGTGCCGCTACTCCGATGCCGTGCTCGATCAGGTCACGGGTTTGTGCCGTGGCGCGGGACTGATCGGCATCAGCCTGATGACGAATTACTTCGAACAGGCCGCGACGCTGACAGAGCACCTCAGGAAGAGTCTTTCGGTACCGGTCATCTGGGGCGGGATCCATCCCACAATCCGTCCCGAAGAGTGTCTGGAGTATGCCGATTATGTGTGTATCGGCGAGGGTGAATCGGCGGTGGTCGAGTTTGTGGATCGGCTCGGGAAGCATCTGCCGGTCGAGGACGTCCCGAACATCTGTCTTCGGGTTGACGGGCGGATCGTGCGCAACGCTCCTCGTCCCATGATCGAGGATCTCGATTCGCTGCCGTTTTTTGATTATCAGATGGACGACCACCATGTTCTCGACATGCAGACCGAGCGCATCGAGCCGATGAATGCCGAGTTGTTGCGGAAGTATCTGACGAAGATGACCCCGACGAAGGGGCGCGCCGCACTGTTTTATCAGACCCTGGCGAGTCGTGGCTGCCCGCATCACTGCACCTATTGCTGCTGGGATGCGCTTCGGAAGGTCTACACCAGGTGCACGAGTATCCGGAGGCGGTCCGTCGACAACATCATGGAGGAACTCGGGGGCATCCTGGATCAGATGCCGTGGTTCCGCGAGATCACCTTTTCCGACGATTCGTTTCTCGATGCCTCCGCCGCGGAATGCGACACCTTCGCCCGGCAGTACAAAAAGATCGTTCACCGGCCGTTCCAGTGTCTGGCGGAGCCGCGAACCGTGACGCGCAACCGCATGGATCCGATGGTGGATGCCGGCATGGTGAACATCCAGATCGGCATTCAGACCGGCTCCGAGCGCATCAAGCAGCTCTATCAGCGGACGCACACCAACGACCGGATCATCGAGATGGGCCGGTTGTTGCGTGAATACATTCCGCGGATCCGGCCGCCGATTTACGATTTCATTCTGGACAACCCGTGGGAGACCATCGAGGACAAGTATCAGACGTTGCAGTTGCTGTTGAAGATGCCGCCGCCGTTTTATCTGCAGATTTTCCGGCTGACGTTCTTTCCCGGCACGGGACTGTTTGAAAAAGCCCGTGAAGAAGGGCTCATCACGGATGACATCCGGGCCATTTACCGCCAGCAGTACAACATGCGGGACATCACCTACATCAATCTGCTCTATTCGCTCTTTTCGCTGCCCGTTCCCCGGTCGATCCTGTCGGTCATGAGTTCGCGCGCCGCCATTTCGATCTTCCACCGGCCGCTCTTCTCCAGGCCGCTCGCCGCCCTGTACGGATTCTACCGGTCGCGTGCCCTCAGGAATCTTCACCCCAACTCGCCGGAACCGGGCGCCGGGCATCCCTGATCCGGCCTTGACGCCCCTCAACCGCATGATTCTGACGTTCATCACACCGACTCCCGCGGACATCAGCGCGTTCGGCGTGCGCGCCCTGTCGGCGTATCTCCGGCGGCTGGGCCACGATGTCCGTGTGATATTCCTGCCCGGCGGCATCGAGATGCTCCGGCACGGCGGCGGGTTTTCCTACACGTACCCCCCGCGTGTTCTCGATCAGATCGCCGCGATCGCGGATGGTTCCGACATCATCGGATTGTCGTTCATGTCGCAGTATCGCGACCGTGCCATTCAGATCACGGCACATCTGCGGAAATCGACGCATGCGCGGATCGTCTGGGGAGGCATTCACACCGAAGTCAATCCTGCCGACGCGCTGGATCATGCGGACGGCGTCTGTGTGGGTGAGGGGGAACGTGTGCTGCCGCGGGTGATCGAGGCGCTCGGGGCGGGGCGGGAACCCTCGGGGATTCCGGGGTATTGGGTGCGTCGGGACGGGCGAATCGTCGACACGGGGTGTCCCGAGCTGATCGGGGATCTCGATGAGCTTCCCTGTGTGGACATGGGGCCGGACGGGCATTTCTTTTTAGAGCCGATATCCCAGCGCGTGCTGCCGATGACCGCTGAGGCGCTCGCGCGGATCCTGCCGCTCATGCCGGCGGTTGGCGGCGGAGCGATCACGGTGTATCGAACCATGACGTCGCGGGGGTGTCCGCACCGCTGCACGTATTGCGCAAACCGGATCATGGCCGACCGGCATCGCAACGAGCCGTATCTGCGGTTCCGGTCGCCTGCGCATGTGATGGAGGAACTCAGGGGGGTCACCGCGACGTTTCCGTTCATCCGTGCGGTTCACTTTTTCGATGATGTGTTCACGGCGATGCCCGACCATGCGTTGCGGGAACTGTGCGAACGGTATGCGGCGGAAATCGGATTGCCGTTTTACGCCCAGGCCAGCCCGAAAACGCTCACCCGGGAACAACTCAAACTCATGATGGACTGCGGCCTGGTATTCCTCGAGATGGGCCTCCAGACCGGGTCGCCGCGGATACAGGCGATGTATCAGCGGGCCGAGACGATCGCCGAGATCCTGGACGGAACGAGGCTCATTCACGCGCACACCCCGCCGTTGCTCACGCCGCATTACCATGTCATTCTGGACAATCCCTGGGAATCGAGAGACGACGTGCGGGCGACGCTGGATCTCCTCACGCGGATTCCCGGCCGGTTCAAACTGTGTCTGGCGTCACTGACGTTCTATCCCGGAACGGATCTGCATGATCGGGCCAAGGCGGAGGGGTTGCTGGCGGACGATGATGCCGAGATCTACCGGAAGCCGTTTTTCATCCCCAAGGGACGCTATCTGAATTATCTGATCTATCTGACGGATATCGCGTGGATCCCGAGACACTGGTTGAGGTGGCTGGGGGGGCGGCCTGCGGAGTGGTTCGACCGATCATGCTGGGGAGGCGTGTTCGACCTGGCGCGGCGAGTGACGGACCGGCTGCGGCTGATCGGGAAGGGGATCGAGGCCATGGGGCGGGGCGAGTTTCACCGGATCGGGCGGTATTTCAGGCGCGTGCGGTAACACCTAGCGGCAGGCCTCCGTGCCTGCCGGCAAGGAAGCGGGTCTGTACTCTGGTACGGCCTCCGTGCCTGCCGGCAAGGAAGCGGGTGTGTACTCTGCTTTTCCCCATCGGCATCAACCCATACCCGTTCATCCTGAGCCTGTCACCGCTTATCAGAACGCCGGCACGGAGGCCGGCGCCACCCATGGGCTGTTTTTTTCTTATAAGGGCAGCAGCTTTATACCCGTTCATCCTGAGCCTGTCGAAGGATGAAACGGAGCTGGATCTTTGGGTTCAGATGTTCACCTGGAGCCTGTCACCGCTTATCAGAACGCCGGCACGGAGGCCGGCGCCACCCATGGGC
>CALFER010000087.1 GCA_937951895.1 uncultured bacterium | reverse complement strand
AAGACGGCAAGCGGTATTACACCGATCAGGACATCGAGTTCATTCAGCGGGCATGGAAATCCAAAATCACCGGCCGGTTTATCATGGTTACGATGCCGTTGATCCTGCTGAGTCTCGCATTATGTGCCGCCGTTCTTTTCCATTTCGTCAGCAAAGACGACGGAGCGGGTAGCGAGGATACCGGGCCGAGAGGATACGCTCTCCCGCCGACACCGATTCCGACTGCGGATCCCCTGTTGACCACGCCGACACCCGAAATGACCCCCCGAGCGAATCGACGGATCAATTATTACGAATCCCGCAAATCCCGCGACGATTCCGATCTTGATTCCAGGGATGATCCGGCTGCCCTGGAGTGACCGCGAAACACTAATCCGACAAGGACTCAGGTATGCTTGAACTTCGCCGAGATCCCATCATCGGCCGTTGGGTGATCATATCAACGGAACGAGGGAAGCGTCCGACTGATTTCGAGATGATGGAGCCTGAATCGGTGTCTCGTTTCTGCCCCTTTTGCGCCGGAAACGAATCCACGACACCCGATGAGATTTACGCCATCCGTCCTCCCGGATCCTCTTCGAATTCCAGCGATTGGAGCGTTCGTGTTGTTCCTAACAAGTTTCCTGCCTTACAGATCGAAGGACCTTTACATCGGCGTGCGGATGGTTTGTATGACAAGATGAATGGCATTGGAGCGCATGAAGTGATCATCGAATCACCTGATCATAACGCGATACTGGCCGATCTGTCGCAATCGCACATGGTCGATGTTCTTCATGCATTCAAGGCCCGGATTCTGGATCTGCAGAACGATATCCGATTCAAATATGTGATGGTTTTCAAGAATCATGGCCGCGCTGCCGGCGCATCTCTTGCGCATACACATTCTCAACTCATCGCCATGCCTATTGTTCCGAAGAGAGTCGCAGAAGAGATCGAGGGAGCCAGAACCTATCATAGTCTGAAAGAGCGCTGTATTTTCTGTGATATTCTTGAGCAAGAGCAGGAAGATAGGCTCCGAGTCATCGAAGCATCAGACCATTTTATCTCGCTTGCGCCCTATGCCCCGCGCTTCCCGTTCGAAACCTGGATTCTGCCTTTGACGCACTCCTGTTGTTTCGAGGAATCTTCCGAGCCGATGTTCCAGGATCTCGCATCCATCCTCTCTTCCACTTTGAAGCGCCTCAACATCGTCCTCGAGAATCCTCCCTATAATTTTCTGATCCACAACTCTCCATTCCATTTCAAGGATCGCGATTCGTATCACTGGCATATCGAAATTATGCCGAAATCGACTCGTGTCGCCGGGTTCGAGTGGGGGACGGGGTTTTACATCAACCCGACCCCTCCGGAAGAATCCGCGCGTTTTCTTCGCGAGGTTCGGTTCCGCCCATGAGTGATGCTGGCGAGATTCTCCTTCACAAGATCCTCGACCTGCTCGTGATCGGCCAGGATTATATGTCCTGGGAATCACCGGATCTACCGGCTCGTTTTCTGAACGTCGTTTCGGATCTGATCCCGAATGATGGCGTCGTCTTGCTCGCCCACAGTGACGAGACTCAGATCCCACGACTGGTTGCATATTCCGGGTTCAGCCGCGAGGAGATTCTTGATATCGAGCCGCAGATCGTCCAGAACATACGATCTTCGGCCATCTACCCTTTCGAGTTCCGCCATCAATCGTACCGGTTCATCTGTGAACCTTTTTTCAGGGGTCATTATCTGGAAGGCGCAATTGCATTTGCCCGGCGAACCGATCCGGATGAGGAATACGCATCGGAAACCCACCAGATTCTGAAGCATCTCGGCCTGGTCGGGACCGGGATTTTTCATGCAGCATCGAGCATCAGCAGATTAAGACATGAGGTTCAGACTCGGGATTACCTGATGAGTCGATTGTATATTTTGTATGAGGCATCGAATGCACTGGTACGATCTCAGGATATCGATGTGCGCCTTCACGTGATTCTGACAGCAACGACCCTCGGAGAAGGACTCGGTTTCAATCGTGCCGTCCTGTATCTTCTGGATCCTGCGGATGGAGCGCTCAGAGGCCGGATGGGAGTTGGACCTTCGAATGTATCCGAGGCGAGATCGACGTGGGATCGGATGCAACGCGCCCATACGCCGGGGTATGAGATCCTGCGAGAGATCGTCAAGACGCATCGGATGCCGGATGAGGCGTTGAACAGCCAGTTACAGATCCACCGTATCGCTTCGGACGACCCGGGGGTTCTGATGCGGACAGTCGTCGAAAAAAGAGCGTTTCTGATCGACAGTCGCGAATCGGGATCCGCGGTTTCTGACAGTGACCGCTTCATTCTCGAATCCGACAGCTTCGCCACTGTTCCGCTCATCCTCACGGACCGCGCAATCGGTCTCATCGCCGTCGATAACCGATTCAACCAAAAACGCATTTCACCGGAAGATCTGCAGTTTCTCTGGATGATCTCCAACCTCGCCTCCGCATCGATAGACAGCTCAAACAGCTATGAACGGATAGTGCGTCTCAATAAAGAACTTATGAACACTCGAGAAGCGTTGATCCAAGCAGAGAAAGCATCGGCCGTCGGTGAACTCGCCTTGTATCTCGCCCATGAGATCCGAAACCCGCTGGTCGCGGCTGGCGGATTTGCCGGACGACTGCTTGGCGTTCTGCCGGAAGGAGCACCTGAACGTGGATATGCCGCTATCATACGCACCGAAACACTTCGAATGGAGCGCATTTTATCGGATGTCCTGAGAACAACCAAGCTGCCACATTCACAACCGACTCAATGCGATCTGCATACTTTGGTCAACGAAGTGATCGCATTACTGTCTTTCAGTACCGAGGAACGAGGAATCGATGTGCGTTGTCAGTATTCAGAGCGCTCTGCGACGATTGTCGCTGATCCGGTGCTTTTAAGACAAGCCCTTCATAACATCGTTTCGAACTCGATCCAGGCCCAGCCAAACGGAGGTTGGATCGAATTCAGAACTCAGATTCAACCGGATACGATTTGTCTGACGATCAGCGATGCGGGTCCCGGTGTCGATCCGTCAAGGCTGACGGAAATTTTCAAGCCCTTCTACACGACCAAATCGGATGGCACAGGACTCGGATTGTTCCTCACCAAACGAATCATCAACAGTTTCAACGCTCAAATCACGCCGTTCCTTCCGGACACGGGTGGGTTGAGATTTGTGATTACGTTTCCAGGCAGTCATGATCGGGAGGGGTGAGACATGAAAACGGTTTTGATAATCGACGATGAACCAGCCATTCGACTTTTGTATCAGTCCGAAGTTGAAGCTGCGGGTTTCAGGGTCATCACGGCATCGAATCCAACGGAAGCCCGTCGACTTCTCGAACATGAAACCCCGGACATCATCACCCTGGATATCCGCATGGATGATAGTACGGATGGCATCACGTTCCTGATGGAATTACGAGGTGCGGGCATCCGGACTCCGGTTGTGATCGTCACCGCGTATGATATCTACCAGTATGATTTTTCATCCTGGGCCGCGGATGAGTATCTGTTGAAATCCGGAGACACGCAGGCCTTGATCAGTACGATTCAACGCCTGACCCGAGATTGAAAGTCTGACCGTGTGAACTCTTGACATGCATGCCTTACTTATGCTTTACATATAGTGGTTTTTCATAGGTCAGCGGACTTTTCCAAAAGGAGATCACCATGAATCAGATACACAGCAACCTGGCGGATTTCATGCAGGATGTGGATAAACTGCATGCTGAGATTGTTTCATTGAGGGATCGGCTTGCGCTGGTGGATGAAAACAAGGATAAAGTTCGACCCAAAATCTATGAGAAGGTTCGTTCGGATTACGAAAAGAACCTGAGTGTGCTTTTTGAACAATTGAGTCCTTTCAAGGAAAAGATCGATTCTGAAATTGAAAAGCTGACTGTTGCCATCGCGGAACTGACTGAGCGTTTCGAGGCGCGCGAGGAGGAACTCGAAGAACTCGAACTTCGATTCCTGGCCGGAGAATTCGATCCGGATGCATACGAACCCAAGCAGAGCGAATTCAAAACCGAAATGGATGAGTTACAATCGCAAATCTCGGATCGTAATGCCGCCATTGAAGCCTATCAGAAAAAACTCAGAATCATCGCAGGAGAACCGGTCGACGAAGAACCGGTCGATGAAGAGCCGCCAATCGAGGAGATGGGTGAATCTTCCCAGGAGCAGCAGGGATATGCCGCCGATGTCATTGACGACTCCTACCAGCAGGACCCGCTGACTGCGTTTGAATCGACAGCCGCCGAGACCGAAGAGGTTATTGATACGGACTTCGGCACTGCAGATCCGATTATGACTGAAGTCGCTCAACCGGCTCCGGAAGAATACGATGAAATGAATGAGGAGTATGAATACACAGCGGATTCAGCTCAAAAGCTGTATGAAGATACTCCGATGGATGAAACTCTGGGAGTTGCGCAGGATTCAGTGAAGGAATTGGCTTCGACGGAAGCTGAAGCTGCCGGAGAAGATTATATCTGGACTACCACACCGGTATTGGATGTCATAGAAGGTGATTTCGCCGGCGAATCCTACCCGATGGACAAGGAACGGATCACCATCGGACGAGGTCCGAACAATGATATCCAACTCGCGACTGACACCAGCGTCTCGCGCCATCACGCACAGATCACGAATGAGAATGACCGGTATGTTGTTGTCGATCTTGAAAGTTCCAATGGAACCTCGGTCAACGGCATCCGGATCACCCGATCCTATCTGCGACCGAATGACGAAGTAATGATCGGGCAGTCGAAGCTTGTGATCCGACCTTCATAATCCGTTTTGCCTGACACGTATCGACCAATGCCCCGGATCCCCGGGGCATTGTTTTAGGAATCGCCCGGTATGCTTCACGAATTCCTCATTTTCCTGAAAATCTCGGTTTTTTTCATCGGCTTCACATTGTTCTCCGCTTACATTTGCCATCGAATTGCCTTCCTCTTCAATATCAGAACTCTGGATCGTCTGTATCCTGGCGCCTTCGATCGTTGTTTTCAGATCGTGACCAGTTTTTACGACGTCATCAAGCCGAGTTCGACATTTGAAGCGCATCGGTTCCTGTCGCAGATTGCATCACGCCAGGATATGAGATTGCCCAGGGCGTTTCGGGATCTGCCAGTTGAGATCACCCGGGAGGTCTACCACATGCTTCGGAAGCATCATGAGGAGTTCCAGTTGAACCCCTCCCGTGTGATGGCTTCCATTCGCGATTCGATTTTCCAGACCTACCTGCAGGCCTATCGATTTCGGATTATCAATGAATCGCTCGATTGGTTACTCATTTTCATCCCCTTCGCCGGCATTCTTGGCATTATTCTTCCCGTCATTCTCTATCTGCAGTTCCGCTTTATCGTCGATGTCTGGCCCATCAGCCTGACTCTCGGCGGCCTCTCACTCGGCGTTATCGCTCTCATTTTCATCCTGAAAGATTATTTGTTGAAAAGGTGATATGTGAGTTCAATTTTTGGAATCTGGGGTCAATACACAGAAGCGGATATCGAAACGATGAGCCAGATGCTCGGATTTCGATCCCGACACTCGCTTTCTCACTGTCTGACATTTGATTCGGGTTTCATGGCCGAATCAAACGCATCCTTCGCAAAGACCACATCGGATACTGATCGATCATCGATCCCTGCCGTGCTCGACGGTTACCTCGGAGGTTCACGCGGGAGCAACTCGCTTCATTCCCTGAGGGCCCTGACGGAGTCGATGACTTCTTCTTCCCCACATGGTATGGATTCGCTCAGCGGGAGCTTTTCCATCGCCATGTACCATGAACCCGGAAAACAGCTCTTTCTCATTCGAGACCATGTTGGATCACGTCCGCTCTATTTTACCCACTTCGGTTCGACATTTGTCTTTGCATCCACTCCGAAAGCAGTTCTGGCAGGCTCTCATCTGGTGACCGAAATCAATCCCGATGCGATTTCGCTCTTTTTTTCCCTGATTGCTGTTCCCGACCCGAATACGATCTATCAGGGCATTCATGCTCTGCGACCCGGGCATTTTCTGATGTTCACCGGCACGACCGTATCTGTACAAAGATACTGGAATCCGCAATGGTGTTCGAAAGATGCCGGGCCAATCGATGAGGAGGCAGCCGCGGAAGCACTGCGCGAGGCTCTGGAGAAATCTGTGTCGGATGCGATAGGGCAATGCGATCCGGCAAAAACCTGCTTTTTCCTGAGTGGAGGAACGGATACGACTGCCGTCGTTGGACTTGCAGCCAAATCCGGAATGAATCCGGTTCATACATTCACGATCGGTTACTCGGGCGAAGGCAGCGGGTATGATCATTACAACGAGTTCTCACATGCGCGAAGAATCAGCGACCTGTATGGAACGGTTCACCATGAAATGCTCATAGAGCCTGCGGATGTGCGCCGCTTCCTGCCTGCGATCATCGCGCGCATGGACCAGCCCTCGGGTGATGCGATCAACAGTTTTCTTGTTTCTCAAACAGTGCCCGATGATTTCGATACCGTTCTGACCGGTACCGGTGGCGATGAGGTCTTCATCGGCAGCCACTGGTATCTCCAGCGCGAGTTGCTCGCCGAACGGATCGCCAAGTGGAATCGTATTCCAGGTCTCTTGCGGAATATACTGCATTACCTGACACCGGTCGTCCCGAGTCGATCAGTGAAAAGACGTCTCCGGATGCTACGTGATGTCGCGTCGAGTTTTCGGGCGCAGTATCACCATCTCAAGTTCGTTTTTAAAAGTCATGATCGGATCCGCCTGTTTACACCCGAGTTCGAATCCTTGCTGGGGGCTCGATCCAACCCCGATGCAATCGTATCCATGTATGATTCCGACCATGATCGTCTCGATGACATCAATCGCTACTTCGCTCTGCTGCTCCAAAACGAAGTCACGAATCTTCAACTCCGTGACCTCGACAGCATGTGTCACGCCAATGGACTTGAAGCACGGAGTCCCCTGCTCGATCATCGAGTCCTCGATGTTCTGGTGAAGGTTCCGGGATCCTTGAAAATGAAGGATGGGACATTACGATCTTTCATGTTCAGAGCCCTCCATGACGTGATTCCGACCGAAACCAGAACCCGGAAGAAGATGAGTTTCATCGTGCCGATGGATCTATGGGCCAGAAGGGATCTGCGCGATATCATCGATAATGCACTATCACGAGATTCAATCATTCAGCGCAAGGTATTCAATCCTGATGCCATTGCACAAATCCGGTCCGATTTTTTCGAAACCGGAAAGGAACGTCACCCGTTCAAAGTCTGGATGCTCACTGTTTTCGAACTCTGGTGCCGTTTCCATATCGATCAACCACTCGAATCTCCAGTCCCCGATCGCATCGAGGATCTGTTCAGATGAAAGTACTCCTGATCGATCCGTCTCCACCCGGATCCATCCCGCATCCCGCGGTTCACTTTCCCCTCGGCATCGCTTACATAGCCGCTGTGGCCAAGGACAGAGGACACGAAGTTGCGGTCGCTTTCGGACAATCCTGCTCCAATATGATCGACTCGTATCTCTCAACCCAGTCGCCTGACATAATCGGCATTCAGACATTTATCAACAACACCGATCAAATCTTGAACATCGTTCGTACCATCAAGCAGAAAAACCGTTCATCCATGATCGTTCTTGGAGGTGTTCAGGCATCAAATGCCCCGGATGAAATGCTTCGGAATCCGGATGTCGATTTAATCGTTCCCGGTGAAGGCGAATGGATTTTCGACCGGATTCTGGAAGCAGGTCCGGAAAATGTCGGTCAGGTACCGGGGATCATTCGGAAAAACGCTGAGGGACAGACAGTACGCAACCCCGGAGGAAGACTGGTCGAGAATCTCGATGATATTCCTCTGATTCCATACGAGTTGTTTTATTCCGATCGATCACGGATCGGTCACATCCTGACGCATCGTGGCTGCCCGCATCATTGCAGTCACTGCCCGCTCAAATTTCGAGCCGGTGTCTCGATCCGCTTTCATTCGATCGAGCGCACAGTGCGGGAGATCGACTACCTGAAAACGGAATTCGGCATCACAGAGATCGAGTTTTACGATGAAAATTTCACGATGGATGCCGATCATGTTGTGACCCTCGGGGAAGAACTCGCTCGGATGAATATCCGTTGGAGCTGCACGGCCAGAATCACGGAAATCAACGAATCGCTCGCGCGAACCATGGCTCGGCATGGGTGCAAATCGATCCTGTTCGGATTGGGCAGCGGTGTCCCCCGGTTGCAGGATGTTCTGGGGACTCGTGAGGATTTGAAACATTCCCGGGAGTTGATTTCACAAATGTCACGAGCCGGCGTGAATACGATTGCCGCTTTTTCGATGGGATTACCGACGGAAACCATCAAAGAGTTCAATGAAACGATCCGGTATGCCCTCTCTTTGGATGCGTCATCCGTTCGGATTGAACCGTGCGCGCCAATTCCCGGCACGCTGCTCCATGAAGCAGCGCTCCGGGATGGGCGGTTTCTGATCCGTGATTGGAATGAGTATCGGTTACCCGGACAGTTGATCTATCTGCCCAGAGGAAGAAGTGAGATGGAATTTCGCTTCGCGATGTGGCGCGCAAAAGCAATGGCGCGATTGAAACAGCAAACCAACCGACTGTTCCGATCCCGCCTCTGAGGATCTTAAGAACGGATCAAGGAGAACAGCAATGGATAGCAATACCAAAGTAAAAAATCTCAAAGTTGTCATGGAGACCGATGTGGAGAGCGGCGTATACGCCAATCTTGCCATGGTCATTCACTCCGATAGCGAGTTTCTCGTGGACTTTGGCCTGATCCAGCCCAATCGCGAAACCGTGCGAATCGGTTCCAGAATCGTGATGACGCCAAAAACGGCGAAACAGCTTCTTCTGGCGTTGAATCAAAACATCCAGAAGTATGAAGAGCAGTTCGGTGAAATCGCACTGCCGAAGAGCCAGATCCCCTTTGCACAGGGGAAAAATGAGTTCGCGCAATAGCGGCAACTCGCGCTGCTGCAGAACCGGATCGCCCGTTGTATCGTTCGGTGATTATTCGAAAGAAACGTATTTCTCGAGTAACGGCTTCCAATCTCGGCGCACAGATACCGGTATCAGTGCAGGATCGGTGATGAACGCGTACTTCAGCGCCTGGTGGCATTCACATTCCCGATCGAAGTCAATCTGGGAAACGATACTCAGAATCAAGCGCTTCACGCGATCAGTGTTTGCTTTGATGTTCTCCAGAATCGCTCCGATCGAAACGATTTCATCTTCCTTCCAGACGTCGTAATCCGTTACAAGAGCAATTGTCGAGTAGCATATCTCGGCCTCACGCGCCAGCTTGGCCTCGGGAAGCGCGGTCATTCCGATGATCGAAGCTCCCCATCCCCGATGCATGTCACTCTCGGCTTTCGTCGAAAACAACGGACCTTCCATACAAACGTAGGTGCCGCCATCATGAACCGTCGCTCCGGTTTCACGCGCCTGTTCCCCGAGAAGGCGACTCAGGGAAGCGCAGAACGGATGGGCGAAGAGGGTATGAACGGCGTATGGTTCAAAGAAACTGTTCACCCTGCATTTCGTGCGATCGATGATCTGATCCGGAATAACGAAGTCCCGAGGATGGATCGATTCTCGCAGGCTTCCAACCGCGCTGACGGAAATGATTTTCTGAACTCCGAGCATTTTCAGGGCGAAGATATTGGCGCGAGCATTGACATGTGTCGGGTTGATTCGATGCCCGATGCCATGCCGCGGAAGAAATGCGACGGGTATCCCCTGGATATCGAACACCGAAATCTCATCGGATGGATCCCCGAAGGGTGTCGTCAGTTTTTTCTTTGCCAGCAAGGTGACTCCCGGAATGTCATACAAGCCGCTTCCGCCGATAATACCAAGCACTGCTTCCTTCATGTTCGCCTCCCGAGCGTGTGATGTCAGATCGCCTTCCAGTTCAAACGTCAGCCCTTCGGATTCATGATCAACCTGCGGGCACCGAGGTTTGCACGTTAACACATGAGGTCGTAGCGATCAATCGGTCAACGCTGCTCGCATTCCTCACCACACGCCCCCCGATTCTGATGATCCGGATTTTCCTGGGAACGTCATGCACGATACTGTTCGTCTTAACTTTGGAGATGCCTGCATATAGCTTTCGGAATTGTCTTGGTGGTATGGTTTGGCCGGGAGTTTATCGTCTATGAGTTCTGTTTATCTGGGTCTCGGGTCGAATCTCGGAAATCCGCGTCAACTTTGCGAACGTGCAATCGAACTGCTCGGACGACATCCGGATGTCGATCTCACCGCATGTTCCAGCTACTATCGGACGGAGCCCTTCGGGTATTCGCAGCAACCCTGGTTTACGAATGCGACGGTTCGAATCGATACCACCCTGTCTCCGGACGATCTCCTGTCGTTCTGCCAATCCATCGAGAACCTTCTGGGACGAGTGCGGACAACTCGATGGGGTCCACGGACCATGGATATCGATGTCCTGCTGTACGACGATCTGATTTTCATATCGAAAGAACTCGAAATCCCACATCCGCGCATGCATGAACGACGGTTTGTTTTGGAGCCGTTGCTTGAGATCGCCCGGGGAGTGATGCATCCGGTATACCGGATACCGCTCGAGATTCTGATTTGCAATTTACGAGATACACTGCGAGTGAGCAGATGCCGTCCAGAACCTGAGGAGGCTATAACCCGATGAAAACCAAACCGATCACCGTTCCGGAAATCGCGCAGCGAAAAGGGAAAAAGAAGATCGTCATGCTGACTGCCTACGATTGCGTTTTTTCCAGGATTCTTGATGCGTGCGATGTGGATGTCATTCTCGTTGGAGACAGCGTTGGCCCGGCAACTCTCGGATTGCCTTCAACGCTGCAGGTCACGATGCAAACGATGCTGCTTCACACTGCGGCAGTCGCCCGTGGAGTCAATCACGCGGTCATCATCGGAGATATGCCTTTCGGCAGTTATCATGTGTCGCGAGAGGAAACCATTCGGAATGCAATCGCCTTCATCCAGGCCGGAGCCCACGGTGTCAAAATCGAAGGAGCCGCTTATCTCGACAGCATCACAGCGCTCGTCCATGCAGGCATTCCGGTCATGGGCCATGTCGGCTTGACTCCGCAGAGTATCCATGTTTTCGGCGGCTATCGCGTCCAAGGCAGAGGTGAATCCGCGCGGGACAGAATTGTGCGGGAAGCCCAGGAAATAGAAAAAGCCGGCGCATTTGCGCTCGTCATCGAAGGCGTCCCACCTTCTCTCGCGGCACTGATCACTGAATCCATATCGATCCCGACCATTGGGATCGGAGCCGGCCCTTATTGTGACGGCCAGGTTCTCGTTCTCACCGACCTGCTCGGTCTCGACCCCGATTTCAAACCTAAATTCGTCAAAAAATATGCCTCGCTCCACGACTCGGTGAAAGAAGCTGTGCAAACCTACCGGGATGATGTTCGGGAAGGCCGTTATCCAACCCCGGATTACTGCTACGAGGAGTAACCGGGAATGGACGTTATCCGAACGAAAGCCGAAATAATCGAGTACATTCATGCGCTCCGTAAAAACAAACCGGATATCACGGTTGGATTCGTTCCGACCATGGGGTATCTGCACGCCGGCCATTCCACACTGATTGAACGATGTCATGAAAAGAGCGATTTCACTGTAGTCAGCATCTACGTCAATCCGACACAATTCGGGCCCGGCGAGGATTTCGAACGATATCCCAGAGACGAAGCACGCGACCTCGATATCTGCGCCCGACATGGAACGAACGTGGTTTTTCTGCCGGATTCCTCACAAATCTACGCGGAAGGACACAGCACGTTCATCCGGGTTCGGGAAACATCGGATGTTCTGTGTGGGCAGTTCCGACCCGGCCACTTCGAAGGAGTCGCCACGATCGTTGCCAAGCTGTTCAATATTATCCGGCCCGATGTTGCCTTTTTCGGCCAGAAGGATGCTCAGCAGGTCGTTGTCATCCGGAAGATGACGCGAGAACTCGATATACCGGTGCGGATCGAGGTCATTCCGACCATTCGTGAGCCGGATGGTCTGGCCCTGAGTTCCCGGAATGTTTATCTATCCGTGAAGGGACGCGAGATCGCTCCGGAGATCCACCGGGCATTGATGAAGGCTCAGACCGCATTCAGTCAGAGCAACGAGACGGATTCCTCCATCCTGATCGCGCTGGTTCATGACTCAATCGCAAAGATACCCGAATTCCAGATCCAGTACATCGAGATCCGTTCCTTCGAGGACCTTCAGCCAATGCCGACTGTGGATCGACCCGCCATTCTAGCTATCGCCGTTTATCTCGAGAAGGTTCGCCTCATCGACAACCTCATCTTGAACCCGGAGAATGACAGCCATGATTGAACGTGACACCATCATCAACCACCTTGCCCAGTATTTGAACGTCGATTCTTTTAACGATGTTTGCCGAAACGGGATCCAGGTCGAGGGGCAGTCACAGGTCAGCAGGATAGTGACAGGAGTTTCCGCCAGTAAGCGGTTGTTTTCCTCGGCAATCGATACCGGAGCAGAAATGATCATCGTTCATCATGGCCTCTTCTGGAAAGGCACGCTCCATCCATTTGCACTTCAAGGGGTCATGAAACGACGCATCAAGCAACTGCTTGACCATGATGTTACTCTCGCAGCCTATCACCTTCCACTCGATGCCCATCCGATCATCGGGAACAACATTCAGCTCGCATCATTCCTTGGGATGGAAGCTCCTCAGGCGATCGATGTCGGATTTATTGGGGCACTTCCCGCTGAAGAGAGTCTCGATCAGATCATCTCCGCCCTGACGACCCGGGGCCTTGCTCCGATTCTCTCACTTCGCAACGGCCCCGACAGGATTCGAAGGATTGCCATTGTATCCGGGGGTGCGTCCTCAATGATCGAACAGATGGCCTCGATTCGCGCAGATTTGTTCATTACCGGTGATGCCGTCGAGCCTGTTGTTCGCATGTCTGAAGAACTCGGTATTCATTTTTGCGCTCTGGGACATTACAATTCCGAGAAACCCGGACCGATGGCACTGAGCCGTCATATCGAATCGCACTTCGGGATTCCTGCAGAGTTCATCGATGTGCCTTGTCCGGTTTGAAATCCGATGAAACCCTCTTCGTTTCCATGTGGTGTGATCGAAGGGTTCTACGGCAGACCCTGGACATTTCGCTTCCGACGCTACGTTCTCAAAGAGATGGCCCGATGCGGCTTGAACACATTCGTGTACGCCCCCAAATTCGATCCATATCATCGGTTGCATTGGGAACGCCGATATCCCAGCCGTGTTCTGAAGCAATTTGAAAACCTCATTCAGTATGCCAAGGCACAGGGAGTCACCTTTCTGTTCTCGCTCTCACCCGGTTTGAGCTATGACTTCACGCGTCAGGATCACTTCGATCGGTTATGTGATAAGTACCGCCAGTTTTATACTCTAGGAGTTCGCGCATTTGGTTTATTCATGGATGATATTCATGGCCCTTCCGCTGACGGAAAGCTTCATTCCTCCTTGATGGCCGCCTTGCGGGATGCGATCCCGCGAGATGTCATCTGGTTCTTCTGCCCGACATTTTACTCGGACTGGCATATCCGGAGAGAACCCAATGCGAACGATTATCTCACGGCCGTGGGTACTTTGATATCCCCGGAGATCCGGGTACTCTGGACCGGCCCGACAATCATCTCGAGGAGTATCGAGCAGGATTGTCTGCAGGAAATCACGAAGATCCTCAAACGAAAACCATGCATCTGGGATAACTTTCACGCTGTGGATTATCTTCCGGCAACAGCGCTCTACACCGGACCTCTATCCGGTCGTGACCCGAATTTCCGGTCATACAGTACCGGCTACTTCATGAACATGTCACAATGGTCTTATCCCAGTTTGCTGGCGATGCGTGCTTCAGCACCATTTCTTGCATACGGACGGGGATCTTCCGAGGATGCCTGGTCCGATGCAATCGACACGTATTTCGCCCGGAACCAAGATACCGTCAGACTGATACTTGGATATTTCTATACGCCGTGGTCTGTATCCCGCAGTTGGGAGACCCTGCTCGAGACGATCACACGTATTCTGCGAACCGGTTCCGATACAGGACCGATCATGGAACGACTGAAGGAAATATCCACATGCATCAGCGACGATTCCCTGATCGATGACCAGTATGAGTTCTGGTGCGATCTGTTTCCGTTTGTCCAGACTTTGCGCGGCGATATCGACTTTGCATTGAGATTCCTGTCGGCAGGCGCGCAACACCGAGAAAAACCCGATCCCCGGATTCTGCGGGATCAACGCTGGAGTACGCCGTTGTATCATTGCATCCTGTCACAGTGTATGGAGTCACGATGAAGTATATTGTCTATGTCTGGAGTCTGGCCTGGTTGTTTTTTGTATCCGGATTCTGTGCTTTCAGCGCTTATCTTCGCATTCACTTTATCTTGAAATATCTGGACCGAGGTCTCGAAAATCCTCCGGTCCGGACCTCACTCAATGAAAAATTGCGTGCATATCGGGATTGGTGCCGCGACACACGACGCTCGCCTGTTCTTCTATACGTGTTTGCAGTTGCCGCGGTACTCGCAGTGCTCTCCTGGACACCGATTCCCTGGCTGCTGTATCATTAGGATAACAATTCGATAGCGGGAGGAGACCCGGATATGACGTGTTGTAATCGTCTTGTGATACGTGTCCGCAAAATCAGCGCAGAAGCAGCCGCCACTGACGATGCGGGTATGCCCTCATGGAATCATGTCATTGAGATCCCGCGAGCGATCGAGAGCATCATGATCGGGAGTGATCCTGCGGTGAATCTCCGTTTGGACTCGCCTGAAGTTTCAGGAGTTCACGCTCGAATCGCCCGGGATGTTGATCAGTTTACTATCGAGGATCTGACAAGTCGCAACGGTACAGAACTGAACGCGAAGCGGATTTCTCCGGGGAAACCCGCGATGATCGTTCCGGGAGACACCATCTGCATCGGGCCTTTTGAGATGGACATTGCCTTCAGTGCAGTTCCGGAAGTGCGACATAAGACGACTCTCGCAGACCGTGGTGTGGATCATTCCGGAGATGTGGATGCGATCATCGAGCGATTCGCGTTGCCCGCGAAGTATCCCAAAATCGTCGTATCGAATCCCATCTCGGCTGAAGTCCAACCGCTCGTTTTGGAAGATTCCGATCGACCTTACAGCATGGGTCGACATGCATCGTGTGACTATGTGATCGATTCACCCGCCGTATCGAGACGTCACGCGAGTGTGTTTCGCACGGCGGATGATCATGTATTCATCCAGGATTGCGGATCATCGAACGGCATTCGGGTTAACGGGAAGCTGATCAGCGGAACACAGGCACTGCAGGATGGCGATCGAATCGAGATCGGCCCGATTACATGTGAACTTGAACTACCCCGCCTTGAGTCTCTGGATATCAAGACATTTCATGAAACAGACACACCGAAACCTCCAGAACCGTCTGAAGGATCACCTCCACTTGATCACATCTCGGGTCTCGGATCGCGAATGATCCGCTGGCTTGTGAGCGCTTCTGCAGTCGCCGGAATCGGATCTCTGATGCTCGCAATATGGTCGCTATTTCACCTCCTGTAGTTGAATCTTGCGGACGGGAACGATTCGCGTTCCGGGTGTAATTTCATCGATTGAAACGACCTCGAGTTGCGGGTAGTCAGCCACGAGCAGTTTCCAGAGCACATGTCGGATGGAAGAATTCATGGTGAGGAGAACGATTTTTTCCGTGGAACGATGCCGCTGAAATGCCTGTGAGAAGGTCCGAAACAGGCAATCCAGATTCTCCGGTTCAATCGCCAGGGTTCGTTCTCCGTTGCTGAATCGGATGGAATCCTGAATCAGTGTCTCAATCGCCGGCGCGATCACGAAAGCCCCCAGATACCCGCGTTCACCAATTGCCCTGGCCGTGATTTGTCGATTGAGACTCAATCGGATTTTTTCAGTCAGAAGAAAGTTGTCCGGTTCGATGGGAGCCCATTCGGACAACGATTCCAGGATCAGTTTGATGTTGCGGATGGATACGCCTTCGCGAAGCAGGCGTCTGAGAATGTCGGTTAACCGGGCATAGCTGATACAACGGGGGATCACCTCGCGGACAGAATCTGGATAGTATCGTTCGAGCTCTTCACACAACCATTTGGTTTCCTGCAGTCCAAGGAGGTCTGCAGCATGCCGGCGGATGAAGTTTTCGATATGGCATCCGATGATATCGAGATCCTCGAGAACAGGGAAACCGAGCTGCCGGATCCGGTCGATCCAGCCGACACTTAAAACCGCGCACGGTGCGACACCGCCTGGTTCCTTCATCGATCCGACTTCCGCAATCGGGAGTCCCAGTTTGTCCGGAGGATGACGGACAAGGCACTTTTCGAGAGGTATGGAGCCGGGTTCACTCAGTGATTCAAAGAGAAAGACGCGATAACCCCGGGATTCTATTGCAGGATCATTGAGCCGCACCATGATCCTGGGGATTCGGACCCCCAGTTCGAGTTGGAGACAATCGCGAACATGACGTAATTGTGTCTCGAATGCGTCAATATCGCCTGGGGTAGCGAGTAAAACAGATGATATTTCCATCGACAGATGAAGAGCCAGAGGCACCGGCAGCGTAATCGGGGTTGCAGGTTCGATGGTTCCGGAGATCGTGCTGTCAGGAGATGAAGATTCATGATGGGCATGGGAGGAGTTTTGCCTTGCATGCGAAGAGAGTTTTGAAGTCACTGCCATGACAGCAGCCAACAACCAAAAGGGTATGGTTGGCAGCCCGGGCACCAATCCGAGAGCGATCAGGAGAATCGCTGTGATTGCAAATGCCCTGGGGTGAGCAAGCAACTGAATGGAGAGTTCATGCCCGAGATGTGCATCGCCGTGTTCAGGTGCAACGCGCGTCACGATCAGGCCGGCAGATGTTGCGACGATCAATGCCGGGATCTGTGTGACCAGCCCGTCTCCGATCGTTAAAATGCCATAGGTCTTCAGGGCGGTAACAACCTGCATGTCTTTAGTGAGCACACCGATCAGAATACCTCCGAGAATATTGACGATAGTAATGACGATTCCCGCGATTGCGTCACCTTTGACAAACTTCATGGCTCCATCCATCGCGCCGAAGAGCTGACTTTCGCGTTCCAGATCGCTCCGCCGGGACTTGGCAGTTTCCACATCGATTGCCCCGGAGCGGACATCCGAGTCGATCGACATCTGTTTCCCCGGCATGGCATCGAGTGTGAAGCGGGCAGACACCTCTGCAACACGTTCGGATCCTTTTGTTATGACGATGAAGTTAATCAGTGTCAGGATTGCAAAAACCACCGCGCCGACGATCATGTTGCCCTGCACGACGAACTGACCGAACGACCGTATGACTTCACCTGCATCGGCTTGCAGGAGAATCAACCGCGTCGAGGAAACATTCAGGGCGAGTCTGAAGAGTGTTGAGATCAGGAGAATGCTGGGGAAAGTTGCAAGCCTGAGAGGGGTGCTGACATAAAGGGCAATCAACAGGATCAGCACAGCTCCGGTTATATTGAGCGTCAGCAGGATATCGAGAAGCGGGGTGGGAAGCGGGACGATCATCATGCTGACCACCCCGGCAACGAGGATGGCCAGCACGATGTCACTGTATGTCGATAAAATCGAAGCCCCTGTCAATGTTCGCCGTCTGGATCGTTGCGGAGCGCCCGTGCGAGTTCATGTGTCACGAGGATGAGAATCCGGGCACGCGCTCCAATCGGATCCTTGCCTTCGGGATCGATTTCGATGATGTGCCTCAGATCCACGGCTGCTTCCTCGAAGCGATTCATTTTCAGGAAAACCTCAGCGCGATTGATCAATGCGTTGAGATCGCTCGGATCGGAATCGAGCGCGCGACCCAGATAATGGATGGCTCCGTCGAAGTCATTTTTCTGGGCAAGAATCGTTCCGATTGCGGTACTGATGTACCCATCACTCTGGCCGATTGCTTCCAATCCCTGGAACATCTTCAAGGCATCGTCAATTTCACCCTTTTGGTACAACTCGAATCCGAGATAGCCCAGGATTGCGAGATCTTCCGAAGAGAGATCGAAGATTTCACGAATCGGAATACCGCTCTTTGCAAACAACTCAAGTTGTTCCGTCGACAGAGTCTTTCCTTCTGCGATCTGGTTTTTCAGTGTCAGAATTGTTTCCATGATTGTCTCCTCAGTATTTGATCGCCCGGATGGCGGACATGGCGGCCTGGTGCTGGACTTCAGCAATTTTGACCGCGAGTTCGAACATCTGTGCCGCACGCTGCATACTCTGCATCTTTTCAAACATCGCCCACTGCTCCGACATCACCGAGTTGCTCTCACCTGCCATTCCCGATGCTCCCCCTGTTCCGGATGTTCCCTGCGATTGAGACATCCCCTGTGCCGACCCGGATGGACCGATTCCGGTGTCGCCCGATCCTCCCGGAGATCCCCCCTGGGAAGGGACCTGCTGCTGGAGCGTCTGATTGATACCGAAGGGTTGTCCGGTGCTCATCTGAGGCGAAACCTGCTGATTGGGCTTACCAACCTGACCGTATGAACCGGTGTTCTTCCCAAAAAGATGTCCGATTTGTGCGATCAGTTCTCCGAGATTGGCGAGAATATCCATGATCTGCCCGAGTTTATCCTTGAGCGAATCGATGCGTTGTGGAAGGTCCGGTGACTTTTGGGACATGTCAGCCAGGTTCTGCGGTGTTTTCAAAGAAAACTGTTCGGCCGGGGGAGTTTTCGATTCTTTGCCTCCGATCAACTCCTTGAGGTTCTCGAGCATCATGAAGGGGGCTTTCGCCATACTCTTCATGGCGTCATTGGCTTTCGGCAATGTCTTCTCCAGGATATTGCCGACCGCGCCAGTGCCGAGTTGCGATAACAAACCGATCAAAGGAATAGCCATATACCGCTCCTTTCCGAGAATACCGTGACCGCGTGACACGGAAGCGACATGCAATCCGGTCCATTCGTCACATTGTTTTGATTTTGTTACAGACTAACGGCCAGAAATTGAATTGTCAATGGGATGGTGCTGCAACCGACCCGGAACAATTCCCCTCCCCCTGCATCAAAAAAATCTCAGCGATGATCTCATATAATACATCCGGGATCTCTTCCCCATCCGGCACTCGGAACAACACCCGAGCCAACCTGACATCCCGGACAATCGCCACCCCCGATCTCATCGCCTCCCTCCGGATGACCAACGCGATCCCCGAACGCCCTTTGAACAACACCCGTGGCGCTTCGTGTACTCCCTCGATGTATTCCAGTGCAACCGCAATGTCGGTCGGATTGACGATCACAACCCGTGCTTTCCGGATGTTGCGCGCTATCGACTCACTGGCCAACTGCCTGTGCAATCCCCTTCGTAAACCTCGGATGAGGGGATCCCCTTCGGTTTCTTTGAATTCATCCCGGATTTCATCCCGACTCATCATCCGTTCTTTCTTCCATCGATGTCTGACATGCAGGAAATCCAGGATTCCGACAATACCGCTCAGCAGACAGAACATGATGGCAAGCCGTTCGAGGGTCGTCAGAAGAACCGCGTTGAACTGACGGACCGATTCGGGTTCGGCGCGGGTAAACCATTGCATCGAAGCACGTAAAAAAAGCCATGCGCAACAACATCCGATGATGAGTTTCATGACTGTCTTGATCAACTCCATTGCGCGCTTCCAGGAAAACAGCGCTTTCAATCCCTCGATCAGATTGAGTTGTTTGCCGCTAAACTCCAGTGGCTTGAATACCGGGCCGATCATCAGAAACAGAGATATCGCAACACCAGCAAACACGAACGCCAACATGCCGGTGCTGATTGTCAATACATGTTCGATTGTCCTCCGGAGCGCATCGAAGAGCACCGTTGCATCCGGATCCGCAATCACTCCGATTTCACGAAACCAATTCCTGAACTGTATGGTTGTTTTTAAAAACAGAACGGGGGTGATCACGAGGATACACATCAAACCGATCGCACCGATCAGGTCCGTCGATTTCGCGACCTGTCCTTTTTTCTTTGCATCCCGAAGTCGTTTGGGAGTCGGTTGTTCAGTCTTGTTCCCCGCCACCTTTCGTCTCCAAGCCGAATACGACCTTTTCGAACCGGTCGAGAACCCGAGTCAGTGAGTAACCCTGCACATGCTGTAAACCGACTTCGGACAATCGCTGTGCTTCCGCCGAGTCATTCAAGATTCGAACGACGTTCTCCGCGAAAAGATCGATCCGTTCGACCGGAACGATATACCGCTGGTGCTCCGGAGGCGTATAAGCCCGGATGTTTCCTCCGCCGTCCATGGACACATACGGCGTTCCCATCGCCATCGCTTCGAGCAGAACGCGAGAAAACGCTTCAAATGCGGACGTCATCACATGCACATCTGCAGCCCGATAATACAAAGGTGCGGTAGTATTCGGAACCGCGCCGATAAAACGAACTTGGTCACTATCGATCACGTGCTGCAAGCGATGCTCCAGAATCCGGCGATATCGCCCGTCACCGACGACACAGAACAGGACATCCGGTCGAACTTCCAGAACCCGTTCAATGATTTCAGGCAAAAGGCGCGCGCGCCCCTCCTCAATCTCATGCAGGTACAACACCACCTGTCGATCGACGGGCAATTCGAGACGCTGACGGGCCTCCACCTTCGAGCAGGCAGACCGGTCGAAGCGTTCGAGATTGATGTAGTTTGGAATCACAACCATCTTGCTGTGCGGGAGGGTGTAGTACTCTTCATAGTAACTGGCCATGGCGGGTGAACCCGTCACGACGTGATGGACACAGTGAAATGTGAACTTGAGCATCCATCGTTTCAGGCGCTTCAAGGGGATATGCCGGTCGAGAGCTTCCATGACGATACAGTGCCACAGAAACGTCCTTCCCCCGAAAATCCGGCACAGGAGTGCGCTGAAACGAGCCGGACCGGTCGTATAGTGATGATAAAAAAACCGGTATCCCCTCGTGTATGCCGATACATCCGCCAGCATCCGCCGGATCCGTCCACGAAACCCCCGTTTATCGAAAATCCGGATAGCTCGAACATGTTCGAAGCGTGGTTCCCCGTCGCAATCCATGATGTGCAGAAGCACGGGACGTCGCTGTGCCAGTGCATCAATGAATTCGTAGATATGATAGTAATGCCGATGCGTATCCCGCTTGTAGTTGAGGAGATAAAAGCACAATCCGGGAGAGTTCATGTGAGATACCGTTCCAGCAGTGATGCGATTCCGAGATACATGGTGATGGATGTGCAGTCATTAAGCGTCGTGACGAGGGGGCCCGATGCCACGGCGGGATCGATCCCCAGTCTTGAAAAAAGAATGGGCATGAATGAGGAAGTCGTGGCCGCGAACGTAATGCCGCAGATCATGGCTGAAGCGATCACGAGTCCGAGTGTCGGATTGCCGAGCCACAACCAGCCAGCCAGACCCACGAGTCCTCCGCAGACGAGACTCAGAGTGAACCCCACCCGCATTTCTCGAAGAACCGTCCCGGTGAACACCTGCAGTCCGATCCGTCCGACCGCGATCCCTCGAACTGTGATGGCGGCGGACTGGGTCCCGACATTCCCGGACATACCCGTGATGATCGGGATGAAGAAAGCGAGAGAGATGACCTGGGCCAGGGTGCTGTTGAAAAAGTGGATCACGTTCGCCGTCAGAAATCCGGTTATGATCGAGATGATCAGCCAAGGCAGCCGGACTCGTGAAATCTTCAGAATTCGATTGCCGTACATCAACTCTTCCACATTCGACCCGGCCAGTTTGTAGATGTCCTCACTGGCCTCTTCCTCGACGACATCCATCACATCATCGATGGTGATGATCCCCACGAGATGATTTTTGGCATCGACGACCGGCACTGCCAGCAGATCATACTTGTATACCAGCGATGCGATCCGCTCCTGATCCTCATCCAGGCAAACCTTCACAATCTGTTTATTGGCTATGCTTCCGAGAGTCTGTTCATTTTCTGACAGGAGGAGTTGTCTGAGCGAGACGACGCCGGACAGACGGTGGTCCTCGTCCAGTGTGTACAAATAAAAAAACGGACTTTCACGCCCCCTCTGCTTGATCATCTCCACAGCCCGTCCGACGGAATCGGTTTCAGGCAAGGCACAGAATTCCGTCTGCATGATTCCGCCCGCCGTTGATGAATCAAAGCTCATGAGCTGGCGGATCTGCCTTCTGAGGAACGGGTCGCGAACTGAATTCAATATCCGATCGTATCGATCCCGGGGGAGGATTTCGAGCAGATCGGCGGCATCATCGGTCGAAAGCTCTGACACGATTCTCATGATCATGGGATCTTCAAGATCATTCAGGATCTTGATGCGCATGTCTTCGACCAGTTCAAGCAGCACATGACCCAGTTTTCCGCCTTCGTATGTCAAGCCGAGTAGTTCACGACGTTCCGCGGGGCCGATGCCTTCGAGCAATCTGGCGAGTTCGTACGGATGGGATTTGGAGATCACCTTGCGCAGATTGTTTCTGGCCCCGACACGGATCAGACGAAGCACAGCCTTGGTATAGAGAGCCATGTCATGTTTGAGAGGAATCGGCGCCATCCGGAACCATCCTTCCGCGTGAGCCTCAGATCGGAACTGAGTTGGGTATTGTAGGTAGATTCGAACAAAAACTCCAGTGAGAACGTAGTATAATACAGGAAAGGAGCGTCACGATTTTTATGATCTTCTTTCGATCCTTACTGATCCTGATCCTGATGATCGCCCTTTCGGCCTGCATCGTGCCCAAGCGGATCTACTCCGGGGCCGAAATTCTCCAGATTGCCTCTGATCGAGTCACTGCGGTGGAGGGCGGAAGGATCGAAGTGCCATTCGCGATCACACCGGAGATGGCTCAATTCGCGCGGGACGCGACACGTGACAAGGTGACTCATGTCAGGAAAGCCATCGCCCTCGTCGAAGCCATGATCTCGAAATGGGATCTCGAAATCACCTACGACAGTTCCGCCGACATGACCGCTCATCAGGTATTCTTTGAACGCCGGGCCAATTGCATGTCGTTCACCAACCTGTTCATCGGTCTGTCACGATCGCTGGGAATGGATACGGCCTATGTCGATGTTCCGCAACTGAGCGATTATTCCATCGAAGGGAACATCATTCTGAACAATGGTCACATGTGCGCAGGCTTGTGGGATGGCGGGGAGTTCTATCTGGTGGATTTCTCGCCGGACCCCGAGAAACATTACCGAATCTATCGAATCATCGACGATCTCGAAGCCATCGCTCATCATTACAACAACCTGGGCTACCGGGTTCTCAGAGAAAATCCCGCACACATCGACGAAGCCATCCGGTACTATCGCATTTCGACCGAAATCAAACCCGGATTCCCTCCCGGCCATAACAACCTCGGCGCAGCCTATGCCTCTCGTGGCGATCTCGATCAGGCCCGGTTTCACTATGAGTGCGCGCTTGAACATGACCCTCAGATGGCGGAAGCGAATTGCAACATGGGCAGTCTGTTTTTTACCCAGGGCCGACTCAGTGAAGCGAAAAAGCACTTCGAGAAGGCCGTGTCTGCAGCAAAGGACAACTCTCACTACCATTACCGACTGGGCATGACGGATTATTTTTTAGGAGACTTTCGGAGTGCGTCGCGGCATTTCATCGAGACCATCCGTATCGACGAGCGTTTCACGAGCGCTTACATCGGACTCGCACTCATCGAGGAACGGCTGCTGCAATACGATACCGCTTTGGAACACCTCGAAAAAGCGTTGTCGATCCAACCCGGGTTGTCCGACGCGACATCCCGATACAACAACATTATGCTCAAAGCGAGCCTGGTCGCCGATATCTGATCAGGGGAGCGGATGCAGTTCGAGAAACTCCTGGACGCGGATCGCTGCCATGCATCCCATGCCGGCGGCCGTGATGGCCTGCCGGAAACGGGGGTCGATGACATCACCTGCAACGAAAACACCGGGAATCGATGTTTCGACTTCTCCCCTCGGAACCTTGATGAATCCGCTTTCATCCAAATGAAGTTGGCCTTTTAAAAAACCGGTGTTGGGATTGTGACCGATCGCAACGAACAAACCATCCATGGCGATCTGTGTGATTTCGCCGGTCTGAACGTTCTGTATCTTCAAACCGCTGACACCGGTCGATTCCATTCCGAGCACTTCAACAACCTTCGAGTTCCACATAAACGTGATCTTCGGGTTCTCGATCGCGCGTTCCTGCATGTAACGGGATGCCCGTAGTGAGTCGCGACGGTGAATCAGCACGACTTCCGTCGCGAAGCGGGTGAGGTGCAGCGCATCTTCCATCGCGGTGTCTCCCCCGCCGACCACCGCAACCCGCTTCCCCTTGAAAAAGAAACCGTCACAGGTGGCACATGATGACACACCTCTCCCCCGATACTGATGTTCGGAAGGCAGGTTGAGCCATTTGGCGGAGGCACCGGTCGCGATGATGATCGCTGAGGCGAGCAGCGCACGATTCTCTCCATAGTGAATTTCAAAGGGCCTTCTGGAGAGATCCACCTCCTCGACAATCTCCGGAACAAGTTTCGCGCCAAAACGGGAGGCTTGTTTCCGCATATTGTCCATCAGTTCGGGACCCATAATCCCTTCGGGAAATCCGGGGAAGTTCTCCACCATGGTCGTCGTGATCAGCTGTCCGCCCGGTTCGAGTCCTTCGAAGATGACCGGATCAAGATTTGCGCGCGCAGAGTAAATGGCTGCGGTCAGTCCTGCAGGGCCGCTTCCAATGATTGCAAGTTGCGTTTTCTCGGTATTCGACATCGTGGATCTCCTTTCGAGGGGGGATAACCCGGTTCTCCCCGGTTCACTCCTCATCAATACAGACCTTTCCGCGTGAACTCAAGATGGAAGCCGCATTTCCGGTCAAACAGCTCGGCGACTCCGCTGATCGTCTGTTGACAGCATTCGGGCAGAATGGGCGAAACCGGATTTGAATTGACGCGTTGCCGTATATTTTCTATGATACAGCTGTGCAGGTAAAGGGGTTTTTCTTCCATGCAACCATTGTGTCTCAATTGCAATAAACCACTTCCGAAAGGCGTTCAATCGTCGTTCTGCAGTCGCACATGCTGGATGCAATACAAGGACAAGCGCGGCATCGCCATGAATCCAGAGAAGCAGGCGACAATCATGATCAAGGATTCCTCGAAAAATCTCGTTTCTTCGCTGAAATCGGAACTGGAAAAAAAGGACGAGATCATCCAGCACCAGGACAAATTGATACGTGAATACCGCGACAGTCTGGAATCGAGAGAAAACGACATCGGGCGGCTTCAGAACAAACTGAAAAACCACGAAGTTCTGATAGCCGATCTTCGCGGACAGCTCGAGGACCTTCGGAGTCAGAACGTCGCCCCTCAACCCGCTTCCGCTCCGGCCACGCCGGAACCTTCTGCCAAACCATCCACTCCCGCGAGTGCAGGCCTTGTGATCACGCCGGCATCCGCTGCGGAAACCTCTGGAACACCTAATCTTGTTGCTCGTGGCGATGGTTTCTGGGTCAGGTTCCGGAGTTTTTTCGCAAGGCGGTTTCTTTGACGATACAGGAACTTCACCAGACGGAATTCCCCTGAAGGTCATTCTGCTTGCACTCTGTTTTCGAATCCTGGCCGTCGGCCTGTTTCTGTCTGTGTCGATATGGTGTGCTGTTTTTTTCTCGCTGCATTCCGCCACGACATCAACCAGTACCGAAGTGCTTCACCATCAATACCGGGCGGCGGTGAATCGCGCGGCTCCGATGTACAATCTGTTCCCATGGTTCGGGGAACTGAGTCACGCCTACGGACGCGCATTGCTCAATGCCAATCATTTCCACAGGGCCGCCATGGTTCTCGAAGATACGAAACGCCACAAGCCCAATTACTTCGTCAATCTCCAACTCGCCATCTGCTATGAATCCATGAGAAACTGGCAAAAAGCGGAAGCCGAGTATCGCCGTGTGATAGCCTATGCCACGCGATTTGATCCTGCCATCGACGGCTTGATTCGAGTAAAATCCTCCGAGTTTTTCGATCTCGTGATCCGCTTGAGAGGTGAGATTCCCACGGATGTGCTGAGTCGATCGCTTGCATCTTTGAATCGCCTGGTCGACTTTAAAACACCTCCACCGCGGTCACTGATCGAGGCGATTGTGTGTATCAACTACCTGCTGGATGATCGGGATGCGACTGCGTCTCTGGAAAGCCAGCATGCCGCGGCGGGAGTGACTCACTGGAGCGCCCTGTGGACCATCGAGGAATACATCCGGAGAGACGACTGGAACAATGCCATGCAACTTGCGGATCATCTGATCGCCGCCAACGCAGGCTATGTTCCGTTCCTCATGATTCTGCATCGTGAGATCGCTTCGACCTTTCCGGCATCCTCAGAAGCCAATGCAATGCGGCATGTTACCTTGGCCAGGATCTTTCTGGGCAGTCAGCAACCAGACACTGCGCGCCGTGAACTTGAATCGGCGATCGAACTCGAACCGGGCAACCCAATCGCCCGGGAAATGCTCGAAAACCTGCAGGAGCAGACCCGATGAATCGAGCGATCGGCGAAACATACTCCATGTCCATCCTGATTTTATTTTTGTTTGTCATTCTTCTGTCCGGTTCACAACTGGTCTACTCGTCGATGTTCATCGAACCGTTTCGCGATTCCAAAGAGATTTTCCAGGCGCTGATCATCGTCGGCATTGTCGTTCTCATGGCTTTTCACAAGCATCTCTCATGGGGATGGACATCCAGACCCGATACGATCGAGATCATCGTGGGGCTGATTGTCCTATACGCTACAGTCATTTTCTACTTGACTCCGGATCGACTGAATGCCGTCTCGAAACTTCTGAACATCCAGCTCTACTGCCTGTTCATGCTCATGGCACGACGATGGCTGGTCCTGCATCAGAACCGTCCCGTCAAACTTCTGATCAGCGTCATCGTCGGCACCGGGTTTCTGACATCGCTGTACGGAATCCTTCAGTTTTTCGACCGTGATTTTCTATTCGTTCCGACGCAGGAGTTCGATGAGATCCGATGGGTAATATCCGGATTCATCGGCCAGCAGACGCTGTTTGCCGGTGTCCTGGCCATGGTTTTTCCTCTGGGAGTCAGCCTGGGTGTGAACAGTGAGAATCGATCGGGTCGGTGGGTTGCACTGATCGCATCCGGAACCATTTTCACCACGATAACACTGACGCACACACGGGCGGCAGTTCTGGCCTGCTTCGGTGCTCTGGGTTTTGGTATTCTGATCCATGTATTACGACGCAATCGTCGTCAAATCATCCGATTCCTCATGTGCCTGATCTCCGCCACCCTGATTTTTCTCGGATTGCTTTATCTGGTTCCCTCGATTCATTCCCGGATGACGACCGATGTCAACCTGGCATCTTCATCGATTCATGCCAGAACCCATTACTGGATGGCCTGCGAGAAAATGATCCGGGAGAAACCGTTGATGGGATATGGTCTGGGGCGATTCCCATTCGATTACCGGGACTTTCAGATCCGGCTGCGCCAGGAGGGTATCGATACATTTCGGAATGCCGAGTTTGTCACGCATCCCCACAATGAGTTTCTATTGATCTGGATCGAAGCCGGTCTGATCGGTCTGATCCTGACGATCTGCTTTCTGATCACCTGTGTGGTCCGTTGTTATCGGCTGATGGGATCCTCCCGTCCGGGAGACAGGCACTGGATGGTCCTGGCGGCGACGATGAGCATGATCTCGGGAATGATCGATGCGTGTTTCAGTTTTCCGTTTCATATCGCGAGTTCAGCATTGATCATGGTGGTCATGTCCGCGATCGTCATGAGTCATCCAACATCGGAGCCCGCACGAAGCGTCGGGCAAGCGAGTCGACATGAGTAACAAGAAACCCCTGATCATCCTGACCGGCGGGGCCGGATACATCGGTTCACAATTGACTGCGTCTTTGCTCGACCGGGGATTTTCCGTTCATATCATCGATACATTACTCTATGGCGGCGATTCACTGCTCGCATTCATGCATCATCCGGATTTCTCATTCTCCCGAAGCAATATTCTCGATGGCAACCTGCAATTCCCCTCGCATACCGATGTGCACGCGGTGATTCATCTCGCAGCAATAGCCGGTTTTCCGGCATGTCAGATCATCGGACGGGACATCGCATGCCGGTACAACATCGACGGCACTGAAGCGCTTCTGAGATGGTCGAAGGCAAATGGGCATCCGCGGTTTATCTTCACGTCGACCTATTCGGCCTACGGTTCCGAAAATGATGCGGAAATGATCAGCGAAACATCCCCTCAGAATCCTCAGACTCTGTATGCTGAAACCAAGATCCGCGCCGAGGAGGCGATCAGGGCAGGGGCGGACAACCGCATCTCCACAACGATTCTGAGGCTCTGCGATGTGTTCGGATTATCCCCCCGCACACGCTTCGATCTGCTGGGTAATCAATTCATCTGGAATGCCATTCAAAAACGGGAAATCACTGTATTTCAAAGGAGTTACCTTCGATGTCTGATCCATATTTCAGACGTGATCGCCGGCATCCTCGCGGTGCTGTCTGCCCCGTTGGAACGGATGACGGGCAAGACATACATCCTGGGGAATCCCGACAACCATCACACCAAGGAAGATCTCGCCCGGATCATCATGGATCTGATCCCCGGCATCCGGATTGTGCATAAGGATATCACCTTTGGAGGTTACAGGCGGAATTTCCAGATTGACCCGGATCGAATGCTGCATGATCTCGGTTTCCGACCCGCTGTGTCGACGCGGGATGGTTTGGATGAGGTGCGAAGTGCGTTGAATCTGGGATTGATCCGGGATCCGGCGAGTGATTTTCATCATAACGCGCGATTCCCGGTGATCTGAGATCGGATCAGTAGAGTCCTGCGATGACCAGGTCATGGAGTCGAATCATCCCCTGGATTTTTCGATGATCGTCCACGACCGGTAACACACTGATCTGACTCGACCTGTTTTCCATCACGTGCAATGCATCGATTGCCATTGTTTCAGGTGTGACGGCAATCGGACTTGAGGTCATGAGATCGGTGACGGTCCTGTTGAGGAGATCCGGATACTTCTGTATGCCCCTCCGCAGATCGCCATCGGTGATGATCCCGGTGAGCAACCCTTCGGAACTGGAGACCAGAACGGCACCCAGGGGTTTTTCGGTCATACACACGATCGCCTCCCGCATGGTCGCTTCCGGACCGACGACCGGCAGGTTTTCACGTGCGTGCATGATGTCCGATACTCGCAGCAGGAGACGTTTGCCGATACTGCCCGCCGGATGGAACACCGCAAAATCCTCGGGTTTGAAATCCTTCAGGCGGATCAGCGCTGCCGCGAGAGCGTCTCCGATCGCGAGTTGCGCAGTGGTGCTCGCCATGGGCGCCAGACCCATGGGACACGCTTCGTCCGTTGTGATGAAACGGATGGTGCGATCCGCAGCGCGAGCCAGGCAGGAGTCCATGCGGGCCGTCACTGCGATCACGCGAATTCCGCGGTTCTTCAGAAAGACCAGCAGGCGCCGGATCTCCTCCGATTCGCCGCTCTTCGACAGCACCAGCACAATATCCCGGACATCGATCATGCCCATATCGCCGTGAAGGCAATCGACGGGATGAACAAATATCGCGGACGAACCGGTGCTCGACAACGTGGCGGCAATTTTCCGGGCAATCAATCCGGATTTACCGACTCCTGTCACGACGATTTTCCCTTCACATCGAAGGAGCAATTCGACCGAACGGACGAACGACTCATCGATCGTTTCGCGTGTTTCCTCGAGCGATCTGATCTCTCCAGAAAACACCTCACGAGCGGTCTGAATGATGATGGAACGATTCATGGGGTCACCTGGTCAGAGCGGTATGAATGGAGTGAACATCATGAAGGATCGATTGAAACACCTCAAGTGGAATCATGTTCGATCCGTCGCTGAGCGCATGTTCCGGCCGGTCATGGACTTCCAGGAACAGACCGTCGATCCCGACAGCCACAGCGGCGCGACAGAGGGGATGGACCTGGGACCGGTTACCTGAGGTAAATGTTCCGCCTCCTCCCGGTTGCTGAATCGCGTGTGTGGCATCGAATATGACGGGGACATTCAAATCCCGCATGGTCGAGATCCCGGTGAAATCGACGACGAGGCGATTGTATCCGAACGAGGTGCCTCGTTCGGTGAGCGATATCGCCTTGATGCCCGACACACGCGCTTTCTCGACGACATTGGCGGTGTCTCCCGGTGACATGAACTGGCCTTTTTTCACATTGACCGGAACGGGATACTTGCCCGCTTCGAGATACAGATCGGTTTGTCGGCACAGAAAAGCGGGGATCTGGATGATGTCAACCACTTCGGCAGCTGCCTGGATGTGCTCGACGGCATGGATATCCGTCAGGATCGGCAATCCGGTTTCCGTGCGGATTTTCGAGAGTATGCGGAGACCCTCGTCAAGCCCGGGTCCCCGGTAGGAATGAATCGAACTGCGATTCGCCTTATCGTAACTCGCCTTGAATACGAGTCTGAATCCCGCGGTTTTTGCGATGGCGGACAGACGTTCGGCCATCATCAGCGCGTGATCTTCGGATTCGATCACACACGGACCGGCCACGATCACCGGCAGTCCGCCTCCGCCGATCGGTACATCGCCGATTCGAAAACTGGTTGGTTCCATCACGTCGATGATCTCCTCTCATTTTGTGGATCGATTGGAACGAGCGATCGAAACAGAACACGGATTTCATCAGCGATTCGATCCCAATTATATTCGTTTTTTATGCGGGTCGCGATGGATTCGCAGAGGCTGTGGTCCCGCGGAGAATTCAGGTGGGTGAGCAGATGTTGTCTGATTTCGGTCGCATCGCGAGGTTTGCAGTACCAGGAATCCGGCAGATTCAGTTCCAGATGCTGTGGAATTCGGCTGATCAGGACCGGGAGTCCGTATCCCAGCGCTTCCAGAACAGCCAGTGGAAGACCTTCGTGCGACGAAGGCAGGACAAACACAGCGGCATTTGAATACAGCTCCGCAATCCTGCTCCCGTGAATGGCTCCGGTCAGTATGATTCGGGAGTCCTCTATACTGCGCAACCGTACCTTCCGGCTGTAATCAGTCTCGTGATCCGCGTCCCCCGCGATAACCAGTCTGAATTCAGCATCCTCGATCCGCTGAAATGCCTCGATCAGTTCGAGGATCCCCTTTTCGGGAACGAACCGGCATGCGGTCATCGCATATCGTTTGCCCGAGATTCCGAGTTCATTGGAGTAGACACCTTGCGGTAACACCGGTCCTGTCGACACACCATTAGGGATGTAAACGAGTTTCCCTTTCAGGCGACGACGGACGCTCTCCAGCAAGGTTCTCGAAACACACAGAACCGAATCACTGTACCGGACTCCAAGTCGTTCGCCGATTTTGAGAACGATACGTGCAATTGCCCCCCATTTCGACCGACGATAATCTTCGCCCTGATGCGTGAGAACGAGTCGACGTGCGCAGAATCGGGCCAGAGGGACCAGGATTGCAGGACCGATTCCATGGATGTGGATGATATCCGGTCGCCGGACCATCAGGATCAGCAGGCACAGGAGCGTGTGTACGATTGTTTCCAGGTGTACATTGCGAGGACTCCAGATGTACCGGATCCGGACACCTTTCCATTCCCGTGGACGTTGATCGGATCTGAAGTATGGCGAACGAGCGTACAGGGTGATGTCGAAGTCTGTTGCGAGTCTCGAATAGAGCGCTTCGCAGTATCGTTCGATCCCCCCCTGAATATTGGGTATTCCGCGGGTGCCTATGACCGCAATCCGAATTCTGTCCACATGCTTCTCCCGGCTCGTGACCAGCATCCCCTCACTGATATACGCTTTTCAGGTGCAATTTTCGAGTCAATTTTGTGGATTGAGTATTGTTTGCGTTTCGCTGGCAATCATGGATCCGCTACGGGAACTCGAATGAGAGCCTGATCGGGAGATCGGTGGTCAGGGTTACGAGTCGGATCGATCGAGATTGGACTCCTCAGAAAGAAGACCAGGTAGAAGAGGGTCAGGATCATCGACACGAGACTTGTCGACACCGCCAGACCAGGAACTCCGAATGCGGGCATCAGAACCAGATTCAAGCCGACATTCGATAGGACCATCAGACACGAGCCGATCAGAAGAACCCGGAGCCGTCCGGTGATCAGAAGCGCACGTGACAGGAGTTGCACGATGAGCGCCGGAACAAGACCCAGGAGGTAACAGAGCCATGCGATCCGGATACGGACCAGTTCGTGGGCTCCCATCGTGCTCGATCGAAACAGGCACTGCATGATCCATGGGCTCACACCCCAGATCAGAATGACAACGGGTATGAGGCCGATCGCCACCAGGCCGGTGTTGCGCAGTACGCGCGTTTTAAACACCGCGGTCGATTCACACCGGTACGCCTGGCTCCAGCGGGACAGCAGCACGACAACGAGACCGGAGGAAAAAAAGGTGATCGGGATCAGATTGAGACGCTCGGCGTAGTGCAGGATTGAAACCGAACCGCTCGGAAGCCATGACGACATGATCTTGTCGATCATCGGATTCAATTCCTGCAGAATCATTCCAGCTGTTTGGATGGAAACCGTCGTCATGAACAGACGGATTCCCGGATCGAACGCCGGTGGTTTGGTAAAAACGATCAGGTGATTCCGGGCAGCACCGACCGCGACCATGAGAAACCGGATCATCTCACCGGCGACATACCCCCACGCGATTGCATGGATACCGGCGCTGTGCCGGAGCGAAGCGATAGCGGCCACAGTCACAACAGATCGTGCGATCAGGGCGACGGCGGGCAGATTGAACAGGTTGATTGCGTTCAGACATCCCGTGAGCAGACTGGACCAGGTAATCAGAAAGATCAGGGGAATGATTTCCAGCACGATGGTGCCAAGAAGTTGGCGGGTTTCCGGATCGAATGCAGTTGCGGTCGACAGGAAAGGCTGAAGGAGACCCAGAGCGGTGAACGACAGCGCGCCAACGATCAGGGAAGCGAGAATGAACAAGGCCAGAACAAACGAACGGATCTCGAGACCCTTTGAACGACGCTCAACTAATGCCGGCACGATGACGGATTCGAAAACCGGAGCGATGAACCACGTGATGGTCAGGACGAATCCGTAGGCAAAAAAAACCGCGTCGGTAGTCTTGTCGACGCCATACCACGCTGCGACCAGAAAGGGAACGATGAATCCGATGGCTTTCCCGATGCTGCTGAGAACAGTGATGGTCATGATGGAGCGAACCGCACGCCCTGCGGACGGAGAAAGGATTCCGTGTCGTCTGGGGGATCGGGGGTGCAACTGGTCGTCGGATTCGTTCATAGGAATCGATAGTATGTCGGGACACTGAAGATGGTCAAGCAGACTTGAACAAGACAAAATTCGGGTTACAATGACCTGCGTGACGTCACTACCGAACCCCGAATTCATCATCCGCCCCAACCAGCGCATCACTCTGTTTATCTGGATGCTTGTCGATGCGGTCATCACACTGTGCGCTTTTGCCATTGCCTACCGGATTCGCAGCAGTCTCTCCATTGACCGGTTCGTCGTTGTCAGACCGCTGTCCGAATACATCTGGCTGGCGTATGCATCCATCCCCGTCACACTGCTGATCCACTACTTTTCAGGCCTCTTTGCACCCGCTTCCCGGATTCCGTCCGGAAGCTTGATGTTCGCTCTGCTGAGAGGCCTCGTTCTCCAGGTTATCCTGCTGGGGTCACTGGTTTTCTTCTTTCAAGCCAAGATCTACAGCCGTTCTCTGTTCGCTTTGTTCATGGTCCTGCATCTCATTCTGCACGCGACATGGCGATTCCTCTGGCGATCATTTGAAAATCGCTTCGCGGTCATGCACGCCAAGCCGCGTCACATCCTGTTGATCGGTTTGAATCAACTCAGCACCGGGATCGCTGCCCGCATCGCGGCGCATTCCGAGTGGAACATGAAAGTTGCAGGTTTTCTCCAAACGGGGGAACCGGCGGGTCAGCAATGGCTGGAAAACAATCCGGAAAAACGACTGGGCCACTTTGAAGATCTCGATGACATCTCGAAGAGAATCGTGATCGATGAGGTGATTTTTTGTGTCGGGCCGGCGGAGATACCCGGCATGCGGACCGCTCTCCGCCGCTGTGAAGAATTGGGGATCCGGGCCCACATCGTCGCGGATTTTTTCCAGTTGCCGATCGCCCGTCCACACTTCAGTTATCTCGATGATATCCCTCTACTTTCCTTTACAACCACACCATTTCATGCACTCCATCTGTTCGTGAAACGACTGATCGATATCACTGTCGCCTCGGTGCTGTTGGTCGTGTTCCTGATTCCGATGCTGATCATCTCAATCGCCATCCGATTGGATTCACCTGGCCCGGTCCTGTTTTCGCAGAGTCGAGTCGGGAAAAATGGCCGACGTTTCAAACTGTACAAATTCAGATCGATGATCCGGGATGCGGAACAAAGAAGGACTGAGATCGAACAGTTGAACGAGATGAGCGGTCCGGTCTTCAAATCATCGATTGATCCGCGAATCACCCGTGTCGGAAGATGGATCCGACGTACCAGCCTGGATGAACTGCCGCAGTTGATCAATGTGATTCTGGGCGACATGAGTCTGGTCGGTCCGAGGCCTGCGCTACCGGATGAGGTGGTTCAGTACGAAGCCTGGCAGCGTCGGCGAGTATCGATGAAACCGGGATTGACGTGCATCTGGCAGATCAGCGGAAGGAACCAGGTTGATTTTGAGGACTGGATGCGGATGGATCTGGAATACATCGATCACTGGTCTCTGGGACTTGATTTTCTGATTCTGATCAGGACGATCCCTGCAGTTCTGTCCGCCAGAGGAGCGAAATGAGATGACACCGGCACTCGACCCCGTCCACCTCGTTCTTGTTGCCGGAGGAACCGGAACGCGAATGAACAGCGCAATTCCGAAGCAGTTCCTCGAGATCCGGCCGGGGTGGATGATTCTAGAGGAAACGCTGAGCCGATTGTTATCCAGCGTGCGATTTGTCTCGGTTGTCGTGGTTGTTCCGGAATCCTATATCCGAACATCTGTCGAAACAGTTACCCGTATCGTGCCGGAAGGCACCGACCTGTCAGTAACGGCTGGAGGACACTGCCGACAGGAATCGTGTGCCATCGGGGTATTCTCTATCAGCGGCGCTCCCCGGGACCTGGTGATGATACATGATGCTGCAAGGCCATTCGTTTCGGCTCAACTGATGGATCGGCTGTTGCGTGCAGGCCGAACCGTCGGAGCTGCGATTCCGGTGATCCCCTCGCGGGACAGTCTGGTAACGGCGCATGACGGCCTTGTTCTCGAGTATCTCGATCGGAGCTGTATCAACCAGGTGCAGACGCCACAGGTATTCCGTCTCGAATCCATTCGCTTCGCGCATCAGGAAGCCCGCAATTCTGAATGTACGAATGCGTGCGATGATGCGACCCTTGTGAACAGGATCGGGTATCCCGTGGCGACCGTTGACGGCGATCCGGGGAATTTAAAAGTCACGACGCCCGAAGACCTGGACCATGCCCGACATCGGTTGAATGCAGACTGAGCTAGCGCAATGCCGAATTCAATCCGCCTGCATTCTGCCAAAGCAGAAGCCAGGCATTGGCTGTTTGTGATACAGCGTTCGAAAATGCAATTGAGCCGGCACCGAAGGGAATGGACTGGTGGTCATACTGACTGATGGGGATCGAATTTTCGGCCAGGGTCGTGATCAGGGTCTCAGCCAGAGATCTCGACTTCGTGATCGATCGTTCCAGCGTGTGAGCGAGTTGATTGGGATCCCGCGGACGCTGTTCGATTCCTGTCCAGCGAATTCGGAAAAACGAGCGGTTTTTTTCAAGATAGATATCATAATCGGTGCGATTGTTCGGTCCGACTCTGCTATCGGTTGACGGGAGAGGGTGTACGGAGATCGCGACCATGCTCGCGATTCTTCCCATGATCCTGACCGTGTTTCTGAAGTCTTTCTGATCGGTGATAGAACGGGATCCGCTCGCGACCAGGTCGCAGATTTTTCTGACGGTTTCGGTGTCGCCTGTCGGCGAGTCCTGTAATTCGTGAATTCCCGTCAGAAAATCACTCCGGTGTTTCTCAGTGATGACCTGGATGTTTTCCGGCATAAACGCGATTGCCTTGAAAGCGATCGCTTCCAGAGACGGCAAAGACCATGCGTCGGCAGGTGCAATGATCCAAACGGTCATGAAGAAGATCCAGAGCGTCGCGATACGCATTGTGAAAATGACTCCTGAGAGAGGGGTCCCGTTGACGGAACCCGCGAGCATATATAGCAGTGATGAGCATTCTTGACAATTGAAGATCGGGTTGATTTCTCTGCCGGGAATCTCTCTGGCGGAAAGAATCGATATCGGATACAATGCGTTTCGCCGTGAACGGGGAGACAATGCATGCTGAAAGCCGGAATTTTCATTGATGCGGAAAATGTGATGCGAACGGGTGGGTGGGGACTACGCTACGACACCCTGAAGCAGTTCGTAAAGGCACAGGGATCTTATATTTTGCGAGCGAACACTTACATGGCGTTTGATACGGATCGCGAGAGTGTTGATGTCGAGTTTCGCCGGAAGAAACAGCTCTACAGATCCAACCTCAGACAACTCGGTTACAAGGTCATTTTAAAGCATGTACGTCGTTTTCAGGATTCGGATGGAACGCTTGTCACAAAAGCCAATGCTGATCTTGAACTCGCCGTCGATGCCCTCTTGCAGGCCCATTACCTGGATTATGTCGTGCTGCTTTCAGGCGACGGTGATTTTACGCGGCTTGTTTCCGCACTTCAGGGGATGGGATGCCGGGTGGATGTCATCGGCTTGCATTATTGCAGCAGGGAGTTGAAAGAAGCAGCGGATCATTACGTCCCGGGATTCCTGATCCCGGATTTGATTCCGATCTCTCCGGGTCGTCGTCGTGGAATTCTGACGGCCGTCAATGAAGAGAAGTATTTTGGATGGTTGACGATTTATCGCTCGCTTCATCTGGATGATATCGATCGTGAAATCTTTATCCACGGCAATGATCTCGAAACAGGCCGACTCTCCAATGAACGATTTTCTGAACTTCGCGATCATCAATCCATCATTGAGTTTGATCTGGTCGAAGACGAAAGAGGAAAGCGTGCGGTCAACGCCTGCCTGATCAAGCCGGATGAAACCTGCCTGCCGACCAGACGTGACGATGTCGAGGAGTAAACGGACATGAAAATGGAATTCAACTGGTCCAGGTCTTTGATACCATTTGTGCAGAAACTCGAGCATCGCGGTTATGTCTGCGACCTGATGATCAACAGTCTGCTTCTGATCAACGATGAATCGCTCGAACGCCGGATCACAAGAATCGTATTCGACATCACAGCCTCTGATGATCTGGTCTGGCGCTGGGAAATGCCGCTTTCGGTCATCGATGCGCATATTCAGATCGAATTCGAGGTGATGCGAATGAGTCATCAGCAGAGGAGTTACCTGATGGGCGACTGGCTGGCGGATCGCATCGGTAATCTCTCCGCCAGTTCGACCCTGCCTCCTCTCGGTCAAGCGCTGATCCGTCGATTCCCCGTGCGATTTCTTTCGGTTGCCCTTCCCGATCATCTGATCGCGCGTTGTTACTCCGGAATGCACCTGCTGGGTCGCCAGGATATCAGCCTGGATTGCCCGCAACCGGAGAACTCCTTCCTGTTCCCGTTGGACGGTTGCTGGCAGGTCACGGGCAATTTCGACAATACACTCGCGCATCGACATACCGCCAGTCGTGAATACGGAATGGATTTTCTGAAATTGGGGCTGGATGGAAAGTGCAGGAGTTTCAAATCGGAATCACTGGAGGATTACCATGGATTCGGAGCGATGGTCCGATCGGCGGCTGACGGCCGGGTGGTTTCGATCCGATCCGATGCGCCGGATACCGTCAAGGAGCGGCTGAGTTGGATTTCTGCTTCCGGCGATGACATCCGATCCATGTCCGAATACTCCGAATCTCGTTTTGGGAACCACGTCCTGATCGATCATGAAAATGGATTCTGGAGTTACTACTGTCATCTGAAACAGGGCAGTGTGCAGGTGAAGGAAGGCGATCGGATCCAGACTGGGGATTCAATCGCGGAACTCGGCAACTCCGGGGATTCCCGCATCCCGCATCTTCATTTCCAGATCAACGATGGCCCCAACCCTCATGGCAGCCGAAGCATCCCGATCTATTTCTCAAACCTGCTCGATATGGAAGATCGGCATGTTCCGGTAGTCACCCGAAACAATTCGGTGATTCATACCGGGTGATCCGGATCAGTTTGTCATCTGTTTCCCGTTCCGAACGATCGCGCTCGGGAACGCATTCGCATACAACTGGAAATACTCGAATGATTTCGCGTTGTCGCGTTCGATCACCCTGACGGGCCATTCGAGGTTCAACTCCGACGAAACCATATCCCACTCTCTGTCACCGATGGCATCTCTGAGCTGATCGATGCTCTGTTCAGGAATGCGGTAGAGGTTGAAGTTCTTGAATCCTCTGCGGATGAGGTTCTGGACGGTTCCTTCCGCATCGAGTTCGGTGACGAGCACTGATGGACCGTTACTGACCACGACGATGTAGCACTGCATGGTTCACCTCCTGATCCCTTGTTTCTATCATAATGGGAGATCGTTACAGGGTCAATGCGGGGATCCTCGGAAGGAACAGACAGGGAACTCACCCGGTTGCATGTGAACGATCCGGTCAAATTACATTTTTCACGGTTCCTGAACTTTGATTCACATCTGAAATATGGCATAATAGATATGGGTCGTCTGAGGACGTCTATAACCCTTGGCATGGAGGTATCCCTTGAATCGAATCAGCATTGTGTTCTTGAGTTTAGCGCTCATGTGTTCCATTTCCATGGCACAGAGTCGCACCACCATTTATGATGTGCAGTACACGACCAACCCCTCCGGCGATTCACCGATGTTGAATCAGTCTGTCACGTTGACCGGAGTTGTCACGGCAAACTTTTACAGCGGATACATCATCTCGGAAGGCAACGGCCCGTGGCAGTCTCTCTATATCTACTCCCAGAAAAACGGACCGAACATCGGAGATGAAGTGCAGGTGACAGGTACGGTCAGCGAGTATTACAACATGACCGAGATCGTGAATGTGACCGCCTTCCAGGTTCTCTCGACCGGAAACCCCGTCACACCCATCAATGCGGTCATCGAGAGTCACAAGACGGAAGCATATGAATCGTGCCTGCTGAAGTTCCAGGACTGCTCGGTCCCGCAGGTCAACCCCTCTTATGGTGAATGGACGGTGGACGACGGAACAGGCACGCTGACCGCAAACGATACAAACGACTACATGTATTTCGCTCATGCCGGCGACTATCTGTTCTCGGTCACGGGTATTCTGATGTACAGCTTCGGCGAGTTCAAGCTGGAACCTCGGTTCACTCTGGATATCGATGGCGACATGATCCCGCACTACGCGATCCATGGCACGATCGTGACGATGAATGCGCAGCATGATGTGATCGAGAACGGGTATATCGAGATTCTGGGCGATCAGATAGTATCGATCGGAACGACGCCGCCGAGCGGTATTCTCACCGTGGACCTGGACGGGTGGATCTTCCCCGGTCTGATCGATGCGCACAATCACCCTCGATACAATGTCCTCTCAGAGATCCCCTTTCCGTGTACCTTTGCGGAACGTTACGAGTGGCAGGATCATCCCATGTATGATGATTTCAATTCTCAGTATTATGGCATCCTGAGCCCCAATGGCCAGAACGAAAACTCGACCAACATCTGGAAACTGGCCGAAGTGCGCGCATTGACGGCCGGCACCACAATGATCCAGGGATTCAACGGATATGATCACAGCGCGGACGATGTGTCACATTGCGGCATGATCATCAACAATGTCGAACGCTTCCCGACAAAGTCCTACTCATCGACATTCCCCCTTGAACATCAAAGTGACTGGATCAATAACAAACGAAATCAGTTCTGGGATCGATTCATCATTCATCTTTCGGAGGGGTTCAGCGCAAATTCCCTGCAAGAATTCAACACATGGTCGAGCTGGGGTATGCTTGATTGGCGCACCTCGATCATCCACGGTGTGCCGTTGGGCGACACCGAATGGCAGCTCATGGCGGACGCCAATGCCCACCTGATCTGGTCCCCGTTCAGCAACTGGGTGCTGTATCGGCAAACAGCGGATGTCCCCGGAGCATTAGCTGCCGGTGTCAACGTCGCACTGGCGCCGGATTGGACAGAGTCCGGTATGGACAACCTTCTGGACGAGATGAAATTTGCCAATTCCATCAGCCAGGAACTCTGGGAGGGACTTCTGACTCCTCTTCAACTCGCGGACATGGTCACACGGAATGCCGCAGATGCCGTGGGAGTTTCGAATCGTCTTGGAATGCTCATATCCGGCTATCAGGCGAACATCATGGCCATTCCGGCCAGTCTTCCTGATCCGTATGCCAGCTTGCTGCAGGCGGATCCATCCGATGTCATAACGACCATTGTAAGCGGCCGCCCCATGTATGGCGATCCGGCCATCATGGATCAATTCGATTTCGCGGTGCCGACCGAGGATATTTTCATTTGCGGCACTCCGAAAAAACTGGCCATTCAGATCGATGCGCCATCCATCCCGAGTTCGGGCAAGACCATCGGGTTGGTGATGACAATCCTGCAGGATGCATATGATCAGTCATTCCCTCAACTCTGTGAATTTATCAGCTATGATCCGTGCAATGGTTCGTCCTCGACCCCGACTCCGACACCGACCGGTGGGCAGATGACGCCGACGCCAACGCCGACGCAGGGTTCTTCGACTCCGTCACCGACACCCACTCAATCCTCGTGTGACACACTGGGAGTCGATGTCTGGATGCCATCGAACTTTTATCACCCGGGAGATCCATGCTCCGTTGAAGTCCGGATTTGTAATCCTTCTGCAGCCACATATCACGATGTCCCCCTCTTCGTCATACTCGATGTTTACGGCAGCTATTACTTTGCGCCGACATTTTCCAGTTATGACAAGTACACGCTGACCGATGTTCACTCGGGTATGGATACGATGGTGATCCTTCCTCCGTTCGATTGGCCCAGCGGAGCAGGTGCGGCCGATGGGATCAACTGGTATGCCGGAATGACGAATAAAGAACTCACGCAGCTTTTTGGCACATACGGTTTCTTCAGTTTCGGCTGGGGATTATAAGCACTCACAGTAATCGCTGCTCACTGAAAAGCCCTGCGTCTCTTCTTCATGAAACGCAGGGTTTTTTTATTTTCACTTGCGGTTAATGGATCGTCTGACATAAAATCATATTCAGATATCAAGAAGGCAATCAGCAACACTGGAAGTGCTTGCTCGATCTTCTCAGGTTGCTGATGCAACAACGTCAGGGTGAAGGAAAGCACCCTTACAAGGAGGAGACAGAATGAGCAGGATACTCACATATTCGCGGTTGTTATCGGTGATTTTTCTGATCAGTCTGTTCGGTGTCGGAAATGCCCTGGGAGAAGTCATCTGGCAGGACGATTTCTCGACAGATACCGGCTGGACAGGCTACTCGGCGGATCTCTGGGAACGGCTCCCGGCCGCTGCATCCACAGGGTGCAGTTATGGAGCCGATCCGGCCCAGGACCATTCCGCGTCATCCGACAACACGATTCTCGGGTTCAATATCGGTGGGTGTTACTCGAACTCCATATCGGCATACACCATCACCTCCCCCGTCATTGACTGCACCGGTTACACCGGCGTACAGATGCAATTCTTCCGAGTTTTAGGAGTTGAAAGCAGTTCTTACGATGACGCGACTCTCGAAGCCTTTGACGGCACGTCCTGGCAGATTCTCTATGCGAATCCCGCCAGTTCCTTTGCAGATACGACCTGGACGGAACAGCTTCTCGATGTATCGACACTGGCAGATAACAATCCCGGTTTTCAGATCCGATACACCATGGGAGCAGCCGATTCCTCGATCAACGGATGCGGATGGAACATCGACGATGTGCTGATTTACACATTCGATGACTATTGTGTCAACATGTCGCCCTTGTCGAGCGCTGCGGCAGGAGTGACGGGATCGACCGCGATCCATGGATTGAACTTGATCAACTGTGGAACTGAAAACGATGAAATCAACCTTGCGATTATCGGCGGCGCCTGGACAACCGATATCACCGATGAATCTGGCAATCCCATTGCATCGCTGACACTCAACGCACAATCGACTCAGGGGTTTCAGGTTCGCGTGATTGTGGGGAGCGAGTGGCAGGACTCATGCGTTCTGCGCGCGACGAACACTGTGAAAGCGACCCAGATCGATGTCCCGATCATGACGGCACGTGCCATTTACTTCAATGACTTCTCGACAGATCCGGTAACGGAAGGATGGACCGGGTTCGCGGCCGATCAGTGGGAATGGGGACCGGCAACAGCCAGCAGCGGATGCACCGGTAATCAGGATCCTTCATCGGATCATAGTTCCACTTCCGATAACAATCTGCTCGGTTACAACATCGGAGGCTGTTACACGAACAGCATGGGAGAACTCTTCGTCGTTTCTCCCCCGATCGACTGCTCCGATGTCATCGATATCCAGCTGTCCTTCTATCGATGGTTGGGCGTCGAGAGTGCATCGTACGATCACGCTTCGGTTCAATACTCGATCGACGGCAGCACCTGGAACACCGTGTGGACACATGTCGGATCGTCATTCTCGGATACAACCTGGATGCCCGTCTCCTACATGTTGCCATTGGCGGGAGGTCAGGAAAACGTTCAACTCCGATTCTCGATGGGCCCCGCGGATAGTTCGGTTGTCTATTGCGGATGGAACATCGATGATATCACGATGTTCGGCAGTGAACCCGGATTCGTCACCGGGCTGGTATCCGACGCCTCGAAAGCCCCGATCGAAAATGCCCGGGTGGAAGTCGAAGGTCTCGGGATAACTACATTCACGAACAGTTCCGGGGTATATAATCTGACCCTGGCAGCAGGCACTTACACGCTGAACTTCAGCGCAACCGGCCATAATGACGCATCGGTCTCCGGTGTTGCCGTCACAGTCGGCTCAACGACCACCGCAAATGCCGTGCTGACCTATCCGATCATGCAGTACACTCCCAACAGCTTTGTCGTCAATCTCGAGTACGGTCAGACCGCAACGGAAACACTGACCTTGACAAACCTGGGAAATGGACCGCTAGATTTCGATCTGTCGATCGATATGAATGCCGACCGCGATCAGTGGGATGTGATTGATAACATACCTATCGATGATATCACGTCCAATAACCGACATCTGTCAGCCGACTTCATCAACGACCACTTCTTTGTGTTCTCTGCGAATCCTCTCCTCCGGGCCAACTTCATCTATGAAATCGATCGGAGTGGTGTTCTGGTGAATACCTATCCGCAGGGAACGTCGTCGGATTGGGGGATGAGAGACGCGGCTTCGGATGGCACGTATCTGTACGCCGGAGATGAAAACGGGTTTTATCGGTTCGATCCGGATACCGGAACAGTCACCACTCTGTTCACCGGCAACCTCGGATTGGGCTGTATCCGAGCACTGGCCTACTATCCGCCAAACGACTCGTTCATCGCCACGAACTGGGGCAGTTCAGGAGAACCCTTCATCGAGTTCACTCGTGACGGCACACAGATCCGTTCGTTCGGCGCTTCGTGGTCGTCTGTCGTTGGACGCTATGGATTGGCGTATGACGAGTATTCCACCGGCGGCCCCTTCCTCTGGATATTTGATCAAAGCGGAACTCCGGCAACATCCTTGTTTTCAGCCTCCATCGAAACTCCCGGGTCCGAAAGTCTGACCGGATTCTCCTATCAGATCCCGACATTGCCTGGCGGGACAGCGGAGGGCACGGCCGGGGGCTTGTTTATCACCACCTCCTATGAATCCGGGCTTGCGTGCATTGGCGGTGTCTTGCAGGATACACCCGACCAGATTTTCCTTCTCGAACTGGCACCTTACTCCACCTGGCTCTCGCTCGATCCGACCAGCGGATCGGTCGGCGCTCCGCCTGATCCCAATTCGATCAACATCGACGTCATGTTCGATTCGACACAGGTTCCAGGCCCGGGCAGTTACTACGCGCAGATCGTCATCGCACATAACTCGGGGGATGAAACACCGGTCAGCATCCCTGTGACGATGTCGATCACTGGAGGCGGCAATCTGTCGGGTCATGTTTTCGACGATGGTCGCGCACCTGTCGAAGGTGCCATTGTCGAAATCACGGAACTCGGAATCGATCGAACGACGAATGCGGAAGGTCTGTATGAGTTCATCAACATCATTCCCGGAACCTACGAAGTGACCGCTGAGGCATTCGGATATAATCCTGCGGCAGTGACGGGAGTGGTGGTCAGCCCGAACCAGACAACCGTCCAGGATTTCCATCTGACCTATCCGGTCATGGCTGTTGATCCGACGGAATTTTTCCATTACCAGATGCCCGACACGACCGAGACGCTGACCAATGCCGTTCGACTGAACAATCAAGGCACCGGACCGTTCTCCTGGACGTCCTCCATCACGTATCTCTCAGCACCCACCAACCTCTCCCGCGATCTCTCCGTCCTGATCATCACGCCGGATATCGCCGGAGGAGGAACGATCGATAATCTTCTCAACGCGCTCTCTCCGTTCTCCGATCTGTCCATCACAGTCTGGGACGCGGCAACGACAACCCCCACAGTATCGGACATGCTCGCGTACAATGCAGTGCTGGTCGGCAACGACATCCTGTGGACCTCATCGATGATCGATCCGACGCAACTTTCAAACAACCTGGCCGATTACATCGATGCGGGAGGTGGAGTTGTCGCCAGCGGATTCGTGTGGAGCTATGACGAATGGGGATTCGGTGGAGGTCGATTTTTGACGGCAGGATACAGTCCCTTCACGATGGCAACCCAGGACTTCTGGACACCGACCTCGCTGGGGACATATGACCCCGCTCATCCTGTTATGGCAGGTGTTTCGACCATCACGGACAATTTCAACCATCAGGATCCCGGCCTCGCAGCAGGCGCCGTCCTGGTGGCAAGCTGGGCAGACACGCAACCTTTTGTTGCTGTGTATGAGAAATGCGTCGCTTTCAACCAGATGTATTGCCATACGTCGGACTTCGGTGGTGACGTCGGTCAGCTGATTTACAACGCCATCGGTTATGTTTCAGGCGGCGGAATGAACTGGCTGGCCACATCGAGCTCCTCCGGCTCCGTCCCCGCCGGCGGTCAATCGGTCATCGATCTGACCTTCGATACGACGGAACTTATCGCTGGTGAATATACAGCGAATATCGAGTTCGCAAGCGAGCCGGGAGATGACGTTCAGACGACACTGGTACATCTGTTCGTCGGCACCTCCTCGCCCACACCGGATCCATCCAACCCTCCAACATCGACACCGACTCAAATGGGTCCCACTCCGACTCCAACTCCGTCCCCCTCCGGAACGACTCCGACTCCGACTGAAACCGTTCCAGCGCCGACCAATACGCCTGAACCTCCCTGCACGCAACTCGGTGTTTCACTCGAAATGCCATCAGATCTGTTCAACGCAGGCGACACCTGCTATCTCACTGCCTTTGTCTGCAATACCTCAGAAACAACACTCGAAAACATTCCGACATTTGCGGTCCTCGAGATAACCGGCAGTTATTGGTTCTGGCCGACCTGGGGTTCGACACCGGAATGGGTGCTGGGCAATTACCCCAACGGCCAGACGACGATCCCGATCATCGAAGAGTTCAGCTGGCCGGAATTCTCACCACCAGCATCGAACATTCACTTCTATGCCGCGATTCTCGATGTTGAAATGACTCAGATCATCGGAGAGATGGGTTTGTTCACATTCGGATGGCAGTAAACGATTCGACACAAAGGGCGGTCATCAGACCGCCCTTTTTTTTCAGGTTTTCGCTATTTATACCCGCGCAGGAAACGAAAGAGTTCCGCTCCCGATGCTACTGAAGCGAACAAGCGCTCGTTTATCCCGAGAAAGTCCTCATTTTCGAATATCAGAGCATCGATCAGATCCCTGCCGAGTTCGGGAGTAGTGAGCCTGTGATCGACTGCGGCAACGATCTCTGCTGCCAACCGACTGCGCATATCGGATATCTCCAGGACCCATTCCGATGCAGGCTTTCTCCCGTTGATCCATATGATTTTTGGATATCCACCGACGCCAGCCGTCTGAGCCATGGCCGTATTGACTCCCCGGAGCATTGTCATCAAAGCATCACTGCGGTTGATGTCACGCGTATGTCGGCGTGCAGAAAGAGGCTGATGATCTGCATAGCGCGAATAAACCAGATCACAGGTATCACGTCCGGATCCTTGCGCGATGAAGATTTCCTGAACTTCCTCGCATACCGGCCAGCGCTCGGTCATGTAGAAAATCCGGAAACCGTCTTCGGGATGATATCCAGCGAGTATCTGTGAATTTCCGAAGACCCCTTTGACCTCTTCAGGCGCGCCCTCGAAAGTCATGTATTTGAGTGCACTCCGGATGAGATCCTTATCCGAAATCGTAACTTCCACGCCGTTAGCGTCGGTATATGCGCCGGTGATGACAGCACGTGAGTCGAATCCGAACCTGGCGCGCAGAAAGTCGTCGATGTGCGCCTTTTTGATGTTTGTGATCTCCTCAAATGCGATACGCGCAAGCGCCTCGAGCGTTGAAATGGACTGAACCGATCCGGCGTCCTGGGTTCCGAGGACTCGCCGAGTGATCGCGCGCTTAATTTCTGACAACCACTCATCGCCGATGCTGGATGTGCCGGTCTGCCCCATGAAAGCAACCACTTGTCTCTCGGATTGGACTTCATTCGCGACAACCGATCGAATTTTCTCAGGGGTATAGAAAATCATCCACTCCGGATTCCAGTATCGCGCTTCATCACAGACCATCAACCCTTCCTGTTGATTCAATCTCATTGCATTGATGGATGTCATCTCAGTTCTCCTGTGAACAACTGCCCTTTATTGGATTCTTTCACCTGATTCGCGATGATACGGGTTTCTTCGAGTTTGTAGTTTCTGAGAACGAAATGAAGTCTCACCGGGTCGGTTGTCTCGCGAAACAGCTCCGCTTCGATCGGTTCGGACGATTCTTCTCGCATGATGAGGCGGTCCAGCAGATTGCATGCGATCGTCCGATCGAGCAGACCCTCACGGCATGCGCGAACGATTTCGGTCGCCAACCTGGCCTGATGATCGAACACTTCACGATACGGCATGCGCACTCCGCGGGTCCGATCCAGGATAACCATGTTGTAAGTGCCGCCGACCTCCCGGAAATGATCACCTGCAATGATGGCACTGTCGATCAGTTCGAATAATCCTTGACCGATTTCATATCCGGATTGCCTCATCTGCATGTTGCGGGATTTCATGCTGGCTCCAAGCACGATCCCGCTCGCATACTTGCCGCTCCCGACAGCCTCGAAACCTTCGTGGATATACCCCATGATCGCGTTCTCTGCAGACAGGTGATACCCCGTGATCCCATCGTGGTCATATCCGAACACAACCGCCTTCGCTTCGAGTACCGCTTTGAGCAGTGTGTCTTTCTGTGACTGATCGGCCAATTTCCGGGCTGCCTCGCGTACAACTTCCGTTTTGATGCTGATCTTCGAGTCGTTCTCCAGGTAAAACCCCCGATTCAGATCATCCGTGTCGAAACCGAAGAAAAACTTCATTTTCTGATCGATTCTCAGACGGATCACCGCGATCAGCGCATCGAACGCCGCTCTTGCCAGATCTTTCACGCGAAACGTCGAGTCGGCCTCCGCACGATTCAGAATCTCGGGGATCCGTCTCTGCGTTCTGACCAGAGTCTCTTTATGCAGAGCCGGATAGCCAACGCTGCCATAAACAGCCTGCACTCCGGTTTGTTCCGATTGCTCCGGAGTCAGCAGGGGATGGAGATTGTCTCCGTGCATCCGTTTTCTGAAGTGTACATTCCAATACTCCTCATCGGAGATGATCGCTCCCCGGTTCGAATCGAATCTCAAGAAATTGACCAGGGCCATACACAGACTCCTTTCCTATACCGTCAGATTTTTTCCTTTATCCTGCTCAGCCATCTGTCCCGCTCCTTGAAAAAATTCCCTTTCAGCGATTCCGGGAGCGGTTCGCCGGGCGATGACTTCAAGTTGAGCGGATTGATAAATGATCCATGATACATGACCCGGAAATCAAGATGGGGTCCCGTCGCAATTCCTGTCGCTCCGACATAACCGATAATCTGTCCCTGCTGGACCTTCGATCCTTTGCGAATGCCGTTTCCATACCTCGACAGATGATTGTACATGGAAACATAATCCTCACCATGCTTGACTTTGACGCAATTGCCGTATCCACCAAGACTTGCGGCGTAAATCACGACCCCGTCACCGATCGAACACACCGGGGTTCCCGTCGGAGCCGCATAATCGATCCCATGATGCGGTCTGATTGTATTCAAAATCGGATGGAGTCTCCGGTTGGTAAAACCGGAACTGATGTACCGGAAACGCAATGGCGATTTGAGAAAGCGGTTTCGCACCAGATTGCCGTCCGCGTCGTAATAATCGATCTTCCCCGGCTCGATCTCGAATCGAAACGCATGATGCTCTTTTCCCGCATTGTTGAATATCGCGGCAAAGATGTAACCCGTGTCGGTCTCACCATCCGGATATTCCTTGACACTGTAACAGACATTGAAAGAATCACCGGCAACGACATCCGAAGAGAAATCGATCTTGCAACCGAACAAATCCGCCATATCGAGAATCAGGTTCACCGGGAGTTTTGCGGATACAGCCGAATTCCAGAGCGAATCCCGGATGACGGATCCGGAATATCTGACTCGTGAAATCGCTTCGATCGTGGCCAACTCAGCGACCATTTCGCCTCGTTCGACATTGATCAACAGCTCCTTCTCCTTCGATATCTTGACCCGAAGCGATCGAAATGTCCGTTCGGAGCGATCGAGATCGATCCAGAATCGCGTACCAACCCCGATCCGGTTCAGGCTGATCAGTTTTTTTGCTTCATTGGCAACCCGGGTAACGTCATCCCGATTCGGAAGATGTCGTCCCAGAGCGCGAAGAATCGTATCACCGGATCGAAAGGTATCGCTGATACTCAGGATCGAATCCTGCGACAGGATCAGATCCTGGATGACGGCACGGGATCGTGTGTCCCGAATCGGAGGGTTCCAGATCGTCGAAGAGAGTTCCCCGAGAGATAGATACGAAGGCCCGCCAGAGAATCCGAACATGATCGAGATCAAAAAGATATGCAGGACAATTTTTTCAATTCGTTGATGCATACCCGATCTCTGACAGCAGTTCCGGGATCACGGATCTGGAGCATTCGGTATATTCGCGCGGGACATATACAGACAGGAGTGAACGGGAGGGTTGCGCATCACGGATGTACGATGCGAAGGCTCGATCGAGTTCTGCGAATCGATACGTTCTGCGATCCCTGTCGATGAACTGGATATCCAGTTCCTGGAAGCGCTGTTCGGACATCAGCGTTGCCATCGACACGAGATCGACGATCACATATCCCTGCGGGATGCCCGCTCTGCGCTCGATGTTCTGCTCGAGATGCTGCGCGAATTGGCGCGAGTCCGGAAACTGGCGGTACAGATCCAGCAGCGATTTCCGCTGCTCGATCGTGATCGCTCCGGCTTCGATATGATATGTCCTTTTGAACAGATCCTGCCGGAATTTCAGTCGCCAGGCCATATCCCGGACGTAATCGCTCCGGGAGTCATTCAGGAACGCCGATAGTATCTCGTCATCGGTCATGCTCCAGAATTCAGGAAATTCCTTCAGTTCCAGTATGCTCTTCCGTGCCAGCCTCAGGAGCATCATGTCGGTGATCCGTGTCGTCTTGTGCAGATAAACAGCGGAATACATCTCGACACGAGCGTTCAAAAAGTCCCGAACCGCCTGTAATCCCTTGACTTTAAAATACAACCTTCCATTGTCGATCACCATGGTCTCAATCAATCGATCGATATCGATATGACCGAAACTGACACCGGTGAAGAAAAAATCCCTCTTGAGATAGTCCAGCGTATCGGCATCCACTTCACCGAAAATGATCTGCTGAATGAATTGCGATCCCCGAAACGAACTCGTGATCAACGCCGCAACCTCAGCGGGATCGACTCCGTGATCACGAAGAATCTGTGGAATCCGCCCCGCACCTCTGATCGGGAATCGTGTTTTTCCGGTCAGGATGTCGATCGTCAGATCCATGTGTGTTCGGCCGGTGATTTCGTGCAGCAATGGTTCCAATGTGTGAGACCATGGAGTATGACAGATATCATGAAGGAGACCGGCAGCTGTCAACAGATCGATAGTCGCACGCTCCGAATCCCCGATTCCCGGCATGCTGTCCGCACCGGATAGAACATGAGAACCGATCCGCCCGGCGAGATACGAGACGCCGAGGGCATGAGAGAACCGCATGGAATGCGCACACGGGTAAACTTGAAAGGTCATGCCCAGCTGATGAATCGCATTGAGACGCTGGATTTCTACCGTGTGAAGAAGATCATTCTGGATCGGATTCAGATGAATGATCCCGTGGACAGGATCCGTAATTACCATATCTGCTTTTCTGTTCTCCGCCACGACACCCTTCTCCGGTATGAGCGCAGAAGCGCATTTGAGAGAGCATCTTAGTGTACGTTTCTTTGAGTTATCAAATTTTTTTTGATTTCGGTAACGGTGGTTAGGATAATCCTTTCGAGGTACGATCCCATGAGAGCCGGACGCTTCGTTTTCATTGTCGTCACTCTTGCCACTCTGCTCTACTGCACATGGTCGCAGCGGAGTATCGGCTACATCGACAGCGGTGAACTGGCTGCGTGCTGCGTCATATCCGGGATCCCCCATCCGACCGGTTATCCCGCATTCAGCATTCTGGGACGTCTGGGAGCCATTCTGCCAACCGCACATCGCATGATCGACCGCCTTCACATTTTTAATGCGCTCATCTCCGCCCTTTCTATCGGTATGATGCTCTTTGTGGTACGGGACGGATTCAGGCGATTCGACGGGTCGCGTCCGGCAGAACCGAACAGGGAAACTTCTTTTCTGGCAGCATCGTCAGCGCTGTTTCTGTTCAACGGATCGATTCTCGAGAACGCACTCGAGTTTGAAGTGCACGCACTTCAGTTGTTGCTGATTTCCTGTGTCCTGCTGAGTCTGACCCGATTCCAACTCGCGACATCAGGCGGGGAACGCTTTCGATGGTTCTCTGCATCGCTGTTCAGCCTCGGATTCTGCCTGACCAACCATGCATCGAGTCTGGCATTGCTGCCGGCTGTCACCGTGTTCTTCCTCGTCAGTCTCATGAGGAACTCATGTCTGAACGCAGCGAGATTGTCGGCAGCAGCGTGCTTCTTTGGATTGGCGTTCTCGGTGTATCTGTACCTGCCGCTTCGATCCACCCAATCCGTGCCGCTCGATTGGGGCGATCCCGCCTCATTCGAAACATTTCTAAGGCATGTCACAGGCTGGCAGTTCAGAGTCTGGTTTTTCGGTAATCCGGAAGCATTCTCCAGAAATCTGCTCGGTTTCATCTCTGGATTGCCCCATACCACACGCCTCATGTGCTTTCTGGCACCTTTCGGACTGGTGCGCCTGATTCGTTCAAACCTGCCATGGGCACTGTTTCTTCTCACCGTATCCGTTTCCAATTCACTGTACGTTTCGGGATATGATATTCACGATCTCCACCCGTACTATCTCCTGTCCGAACTCGCCATACTTCTCATGTCTGCCCATTTCATCGGCGTTCTGATCTCGACACCGTCATCTCTGAAGACCTGTCGACTGATCACCGGGCTCATCGTTTCGCTGATCGTCTTCCAGACATTCGTTTTCAGCGCCCCCCCCTCACGCCGAGGGTTCGACGTTCCCGAACGGTACACTCGGATGATCATCGATTCGTTACCGGCCGATTCAATGATCATGAGCCGGCAATGGGATTACTTGTGTTCCCCCCTGGTCTATCTCCAGACCATCGAGTCATATCGAACCGACGTCGTGATGATCGAACGTGAATTGTTGAGGAGATCCTGGTACTTCGCGCAGATCGATCGGCTATACGGAGAAATTTTCAGGAGGAATCGACGGGCGATTGAGGCGTTCTTACGTTTTCTGAGACCCTTTGAGCGTCAGGAGAAGTTCGATCCGAACAGCATTCAGAGCGCATACATCGATCTGATCCGATCGTTGATCGACACGCACCCGGGCCCTTGTTTCATCACTCCCGATGTGCTGGATGAAACCGAAGCATTTCGCGGATACAACCCGCGGCCTTTCGGCCTGGTTCTCCAGATTACCGGGCCCGAATTTGACCAACCTGATCCGGATCGGTTTGTTCTGGCAGTACCAGACCGATACCGGAACGAGCGGCTGACGAAGGCACTGATTCAACTGCTGGATGACACATATCGCCGGAACGCGCGCTATTTCAGAAGTATCGGGCGATTGGATCTGGCAAACCACTGGGGATCGCTAGCAGAATCGTTTGACCGCTGAGACGACTTGATCCATCGAGTCCGCATCCGGATCGATACGACGTCGATTGAATGGTCCCAGAGCCACGAAGTTGACGTGATCCAGCTTGATGTTGCTCGTCAGGAACGATCGGAACTCGTCGTAAGATACTCCTGCGATCAGATCCAATACTTCATCGGTTCTGAATCGTCTGCCATGATTCATTTCCTGTCGGACCAGGGTTGCCATACGACGGGACGATCCCTCATCGCTCATCGCCACATTGCCCTTCAAACAGAGTTTTGCCTGCTGGAAGTCCTGCGTGGACACGTCACCATCGGCTAACTGAGCCAGGCAGTCACGCGTGAGATGCATCGCTTTTTGAAAACGGACCATCGAGGTCGAACCGAAAACCGAGAGGATCCCGCAATCTGAGAACGACATTTCAAACGAGCCGATCTGATAGGCGAGTCCATGGCGTTCCCTGAGAGTTTGAAACAGAAGCGAACTCATGTTGCCGCCCAAAATCGTGTTGGCGATCAGCGCATGAACATGCCTGGGATGCGATAACGAGAGCCAGGGCAAGGCGATCTGGAAATAGACCTGTCCGAGTTTTCGTTGAACGAATCGAGCGCCGGAGTGAAAGACAGGCGGAGGATTGACAGGGGTCGGCGAAGAGGGAGTGAGATGACCGAACCTCTCCTGGACGATCTCATGAACCCTCGCAAAATCGCCAATATGACCGGCAATAACGATAATGATGTTGGGTGATGACAGAAAGGCTCGGTAATACTCCATCAGAGCATCGCGATTCAGGGCACGAATCGAACGTCGATTTCCCAGTATATTATGTGAGATCGGATGATCGAGCCAGAATGATTGCATCGATCGTTCCTGAACCCATTCCTCAGGATCGTCTTCGGCCATCGACAGTTCTTCCAGAACAACACGTCGCTCACGCTGAATTTCCCGTTCAGGAAAAACCGGGTGGAGGAGTATCTGGTCGAGAAGATCGAGTGTCCGTTCCAGGTTTTCGTCGATGCATTTTGCAACCAGGCAGACGGATTCCTTACCGGTCGCGGCATCGAACTGCCCGCCCAGAGCGTCCATGGCTTTCGCAAGTTGCCGGGCGTCAGCCCCGTCGGTTCCCTTGAACAGCATATGCTCGAGGAAATGCGTGACGCCTTGATTCGCAAACGATTCGTGGCGGGACCCCTGGCGCACCCAGATCCCCGCAGCTACGGTTCGCACGCCCGGAACATTTTCCATCAACAGAATCAGACCATTCGGGAGACGGTGCTTCCGGTAGTCCGGATACTCGGGAATAACTCGATTCATTTCCTCAGTTCCTGTACACAAAAAACCGGCTGCTCCGATTTCATGAGCAGCCGGTAAGAAGATCTCAATTGGAATCGTGATGTCGCGGAGGACGATTGGGTCGGTCACCGTGCCCATCATCACGATAGCGGTCATTTCGAAATGGTCGATCACCACGAGATCGATTGTCCCGAGGTCGATCGCCGCGAGACCGATTGTCACGGGACTGGTCATACCCTCCCCGCCGTTCGGGATATCTCGGACGCTCGGATTGCTCGGACGAATCGTCCGAGTGCGGTTGAGGGGGTTGCTTCGCCTCGACCAATCCTTCGTCGATCAATTCCTTGCGAGTCAGTTTGATTTTACCCATGCGATCGATCTCACAAACCCGTACCAGCACACGATCACCCTCGTTCATTTCATCTCGCATCTCGTTGACACGATAATTCGCGACCCTGGAAATATGGAGCAAGCCTTCCGAGCCTGGGATAATCTCTATAAATGCGCCGTACGATTCGATCCGTCGGACCGTGCCCCAGTAATCTTTCCCGACTGTCGCCTCTTCGGTGATCAGCGATATCCGGCTGATCGCATCATTCAGTTTGGCGGCATCACTGCTCGAAATCTTGATCGTGCCATCGTCTTCGATGTCGATTTTGGCGCCGGTTTCCGCTGTCAACGCCCGAATGACCTTTCCTCCGGGACCGATCACAGCAGCGATCTTCTCCGGGTTGATCTTCATGAGATGGATTCTCGGTGCGTGCGGCTTCAACTCGGAGCGCGGAGCGCGGATGGTGTTTTCGATGATGTCGAGAATATGGATGCGGCCCTGGCGAGCCTGTTCGAGTGCTTCCTTGAGAATGCTGATATCGAAGCCGGTGAGTTTGATGTCCATCTGAATCGCGGTGATACCGTCTCGAGTGCCGGCCACTTTGAAATCCATATCGCCGAGATGATCTTCGAGTCCGGAAATATCCGAGAGGATGCTGTAGCGGGATTCATCCGTGACCAGACCCATTGCGATCCCCGCCACGGCCTTGGGAATGGGGACGCCTCCATCGAGCAGACAGAGAGTCGCTCCACAAACAGTCGCCATGGAGGATGACCCGTTGGATTCCAGGATATCGGAGACGATCCGGATCGTGTAGGGGAACACCTCCGGTTGAGGGATCATGGGTGCGATGGCTCGAGCCGCGAGTGCGCCATGACCGACCTCTCGTCGTCCCGGCCCTCTCAACCCCCCGGTTTCTCCAACGGAAAATGCAGGGAAGTTGTAATGCAGCATGAAGGATTTATAGGATTCTCCTTCTAGATCATCGATTCTTTGCTCGTCCTGGGTGGTTCCGAGCGTCAGCGTCACCAGCGCCTGGGTCTGGCCTCGGGTGAAGACAGCCGAGCCATGCACACAGGGCAGCACGTCGATATCGCAGGTGATCGCGCGAATTTCATCCAGGCTTCGTCCATCATTTCTTCGTCGTTCCGTCAGAATCAGGGATCGTGCCACATCTCGTTCAATCGACGAAAACCGCTTCTCAAATGCGATTTTCACCATAAGATTCGCCATATCGAAATGGGTGGAGTACTCCGAGCGCAGCTGGTCGAGTGCTGCATAAACAGCGGCTTTTCCTGGTTGCTGGATCGCCTCCAGAATGCGAGGCGGCAATGATGCGAAAATGGCGTCCGCGTTACACGGCTGCCCCTTCGGATCTTTCCATTCAACCTCGGTCTTCTTGAATACGCGCTTGGGCTTTCCAGTCTCGGATGCAATCCGTCGCTGAACAGCGTTCAACGTCTGGGCTTCACGAAATGCAAACTCGAGCGCGTCCGCGATGACCGATTCGGGAATCTCCTTCCCGCCTCCCTCGACCATCACAATCGACGATTCCGAGCAGACCACCAGCAGATTGAGATCACTGTTTTCGAGTTCCTGGAAGGTGGGATTGAGGACAAAGTTGCCACCGATTCTTGCAACACGGACGGGCGTGACCGGTCCGAGAAACGGGAGTTCACTCTGCAGCAGAGACGCCGAAGTTCCCAGCAGGGCCAGAACCTCAGGTTCATGCTGTTGATCGTGCGACAGAACAAAACACACCACCTGTGTGGCGCAATTGTATTCCGGGGCAAACAGCGGACGAATCGGACGATCGATCATCCGCGACGTCAGCGTCTCCTTCTCACTCGGGCGCCCTTCGCGTTTGAAATACCCTCCCGGAATTTTTCCGGCCGCATAGGTTCGTTCCCGATAATCCACCGTCAGAGGGAAAAAATCAGTTTGACCGGATGATTTGCCATCATACGCAACCGTACAGATGACGACCGTCCCCCCACAACTGACCACGACCGATCCGGCTGCCTGACGAGCCCAATGTCCCGTTGCGATAGTGATCGTCTTTCCGCCGAACTCAACATCGGTTCGGTATGCCATACTTTCAGTTCCTTTCGCGAGATTCGATTACTTGCGGATTCCGAGTTCCTTGATGATTTCCTGGTACTTCGAAACATCCTTGCGCTTGAGATAATCAAGAAGCCGTCGGCGTTTGCTGACAAGTCGGAGCAGCCCCAGACGGGAATGATGATCGTGCGGATGATCCTTGAAATGCTCGGTCAATTCGACAATCCGCTGCGTGAGGAGAGCGATCTGGACAAACGGGGAACCCGTATCCTTCTCGTGAATTCTGTGCTTCGAGATAATTTCCTGTTTACGTTCGTGATCCTGAGCCATTGAAAGATAACCTCCATTTGAATGTTTTCATCCACCCCCGAAAGTTGACAGTTGAACCATCAGGAGTCGTTCGCTATCTGCTTATATCAATTACGCGAACCGTTTTCAAAACGAAATTCCCACTATTTTGCTCACGGTCCTGCGCCTCCATGCGGCAGATGCTGATGAGAACGCCGCTTTCAGATAAAACGGCCACATTCTCACCGTTTGGCGAGAAGGCGAGCGATTCCCCGCAGAGATCGTCTGCCGTCAGACTGATGCCATTGCGCGCCTTCGCTTCCGAAGACGGATGAATGGTGAGGGTCCTGAGTGCACTTGCAGCGGTCGCCGGGTTCAGAAGTCGTCTGCGGATCATCGCCGCATCGAACTCGCGGACATCCGGCCGGATCGCATCCTCCACCCGATACTCGCCGACTCTCAACCTGCGAAGACTCGTCAACATCGCCCCGCATCCAAGGCTCACCCCGATGTCGTAACCGAGCTGACGGATGTAGGTGCCGGTCGAACAATCGATCTCACACATGAGATCCGGATGGCGATATTCGAGCATTTGAATTCGATCGATCCTGACGTCTTTGGTCGGTAAAACAACCGATTCGGAACGCCGTGCGAATGTGTACAAACGACGACCCTTGACTTTCCGGGCCGAATAGAGCGGTGTTTTCTGGCGGATCAGCCCCACAAACCGATTCAGGACATGAGACAGCTGCGCTGTACAAAATGGCGGGAATGCCGTGGAGTCCCAGATCACACGCCCGGTATCATCACATGTTTCGGTGCATCGTCCGAGACGGATGACGGTGCGATAGGTTTTGACGCCGAGGTGGATGTAAGAAACAAGTTTTGTGGCATGGCCGAAACAGATAGGGAGAAGGCCGGAGGCGAAAGGATCGAGAGTGCCGGCATGGCCGATCGATTTGATTCCCGTCTTACGAATGCAGAGATCAACGATGGCCCGCGAAGTCATCCCAACCGGTTTGTCGATCAGCAAAACCCCGTTCACTCGGAATCGTCACCGTTCTCGCTGCGGGTCTCCCGATTCAACGCCTCGATCTCCTCCACCAGCCTGACGCCGCGTTCGACAGAATCATCGTAGATGAAATGAATCTCGGGCGTGTACTTCAACCTCAAGCGATGACCGATCTCGGTCCGATAGACTCTGGAGTTATCAACGAGTTCCGTCATCAGATTATCGCGCTCGGCTTCCGGACCGATCATGGATACATAGACATACGCGATCTTCAGATCCCGACTCATCTTTGCGCCTGTGATCGTTGTGAGCATGAATCGGTTATCGGCCGACTCGTTGTGAAGTATGATGGAAATCTCGTGTGCAATCAGGTCTGAAACACGTTCCTGGCGATGCTTTTTCACATTGGCCTCTGTTACAGGATCTCGATCGTGTAATCGATCAATGACACATCCGGATCCATTCGAAAACGATCGATGAGAGTCGAGAGCGTGTGTTGGATGCGAGTCTGCTCATTCCCGACGCATGCGAACCCGAGTTCCGCGCGCTGCCAGATATCCAGCGATCCGACTTCTGCCGCGGACACATTGTACGAACCTCGAATTCGTTCCTTGATCGATTTGATGATTCTTCTTTTATCTTTGAGGGATCGAGCGCCAATCACATGGAGATCGACCCAGCAGACACCGACAATCATGAGACGAACTACTTGACTTCCTCCATGGTGAATGCTTCGAAAACATCGCCGATCTTGACATCATGGTATCCGTCCAGACCGATTCCACATTCAAACCCATGGGTGACTTCCTTGACGTCGTCCTTGAAGCGACGGAGGGTCGCGAGTTTCCCCTCCCAGACAACGATTCCTTCGCGGATCAGCCGGATCGAGGATGCGCGCGTGATCCGGCCGGTCGTGACCTGACAGCCGGCCACCGTTCCGATCTTCGGGACATTGAATGTCGCCCGGACTTCTGCCTGCCCCTGAACGACTTCCTGAATGACCGGGTCAAGCATACCTTTGAGAGCGGCTTTCACCTCTTCGATCATCTCATAAATGATCCGATACGTCCGGATTTCGACCTTTTCACGGTCTGCAAGCGCGCGAGTCGACGCGACGGGGCGGACGTTGAATCCGAGAATGACACCGTTCGATGCAGATGCAAGCATGACATCATTATCGGTAATCGCCCCGATACCGGAATGAATGATCTTGATCTGGACTTCGCCGGAACTGAGTTTGGTGAGAGAATCCTCGATGGCCTCGGCCGACCCCTGGGCATCCGCTTTGAGCACGACCTTGAGCTCTTTGACGTTTCCGGTCTGAATCTGACTGAACAGATCGTCGAACGTGATCTTGTTGGTTCGGACGAGAGATTTTTCGTGAAATTCCTTCTGCCGGGATGTTGCGGTTTCCTTCGCGATCTTTTCGTTTTCCGCGACCCTGAAAAGGTCTCCGGCTTTGGGAACGCCGGACAATCCGAGAATTTCGACCGGGGTCGACGGCCCGGCTGAGGATATGGCTTTTCCCGTCCAGTCGAGCATGTTCCGGATGCGTCCCCAATGAAGCCCGGTCACAACCGGATCGCCACACCGGAGCACACCTTTTTTGACCATGACCGTCGCAACGGGGCCCTTTCCGACATCGAGTTTGGATTCGATGACGACACCTTCCGCGAGGCAATCGTAATCGGCCTTGAGATCCATGATTTCAGCCTGCAGCAGAACCAGCTCGAGCAACTCTTTGATGCCTTCTTTTTTCTTGGCCGAGATGGCAACCATCTGAGTTTGCCCGCCCCATTCCTCCGGCACCAGATTTTGAGCGACCAGTTCGTGCTTGACCCGATCGATGTCCGCGTTGCTTTTATCGATCTTGTTGATGGCGACAATGATCGGGACGCCGGCATCGCGCGAATGATTGATCGCCTCGATCGTCTGAGGCATGATGCCGTCATCGGCAGCGACGATGAGAATGACGATGTCCGTGACATGCGCGCCTCGAGCACGCAGTTTCGTGAATGCTTCATGGCCCGGCGTGTCGAGGAACACGACGCGGCCTTCCGGGAGATTGACCCATGAAGCACCGATATGCTGGGTGATCCCCCCCGCCTCGCGATCCGCCACATGAGTCGCGCGTATTGCGTCGAGCAGCGTTGTTTTTCCATGGTCGACATGCCCCATAACCGTAACGACAGGAGGGCGAGTCTGAAGAGTCGATGGATCGATGTATTCCGTCTCCGGCGCTTTTTCTTCCACCGAAATCAGTTTGTATCCCAGCTTTTCAGCCAATTTTTCAGCAATTTCCGCTTCCAGAATTGCGGACAACGGCAGCATCTTGCCCATCTTGATCAATTCGGCGACGATTTTCGCTCCGGGAATCCCGAGCAGATCGGCGAATGCCTTGACCGTGAGCTGGCCGTCGAGCAGAATTTCATTTCCGACGACTTCCGATCGGGATCCTTTTTCGGAGGAGGCCTGTGCCTGTGAGTCGTTCTTCTTCGGAGCGATCGTGTGACGGACTTTCTGGGCAATCGCATCATCGAGTTCTGCGTTTTTGCCCGGATCGCCCGCATTCAGTTTTTTAAGTGCACGGCCGATCACGTCCGTCGTTACGCCAAGTTCCTTGGCAAGTTCCTTGATGGTCATATCGTAACCCCTTCCTCCACGAAATCCTCTCGAACGCTACGCCTCGATATCTCTCGTGATATCGTCCGTTACCGCCAAGTTTCCTGGATCATCGCTTCCCTCGGCAGCTGGCGGCAACTCGTCCGGCTCCAGGTTTTCGGATGCAAATGCAATGATCGACGGTACCGTATCCCGATTGATGCCCGGTATCCCGGAGATCCAGGCACTGTCGGCTGCTGCGAGCTGTCTATACGATAAATATCGTTCGGTCAAGAACCGAGCCGTTGCTTCCGACAATCCCGGTATCATCTTGAACTTTTCAACGGCCTCCTCAATTTTTCGTTTCCGGATCTCCCGGTCCTTCTCGACCTCGGTCTCACTCTTGATCTCGATCTTCCATCCGGTCAGCTTCGCGGCAAGACGGACATTCTGACCTTTTTTCCCGATGGCCAGTGAGAGTTGATCATCCGAGACGGTTACGCGAGCCGAATGGCTGAGGGGATCCAATTCCACCCGATTGACCTGAGCCGGCGACAGGGCATTGGAAATAAAGATGACCGGGTCTTCCGTCCAGGCGATGATGTCGATGTTTTCACCTCTCAATTCACGCACAACCGACTGCACACGAGCGCCTTTGATGCCGACACATGCCCCGACGGGGTCGACGTTGTGGTCATGCGACAACACGCAGATTTTTGATCGGCCACCGGGTTCCCTGACACATCCCTTGATCTCGACGATCCGCTCGTAAATTTCCGGCACTTCCATCTCGAAGAGCTTGTTGATGAAAATGGAATCCGCTCTCGACAGAATCAGTTGCGCACCCTGAGGATTCTTCTTGACTTCTTTGAGCAGCGCTCGGATGCGGTCGCCGCGATGAAAACGGTCGCGAGGTGATTGTTCCGTTCGCGGCAGCAGAGCCTCCCCCTTCCCCAGATCAACAAATATGTTTCCTCGTTCCATGCGCAGAACGATGCCATTGACGAGATCATTGGTGCGATCTTTGAAGTGATTGTGAATGTTGTCGCGCTCGGCTTCCCGGACTTTCTGCAGAATGACCTGTTTGGCGGTCTGGGCTGCGATGCGTCCGAGTTCATCGAAATCGCGCCGGATTTCGATCTCCTCTCCGGATTCGACATCATCGAAAATATCCCGCGCTTTCACCAGCGAAATCTCGAGATCCGGATCTTTAACGTCATCGACCACCGTCTTGATCGTATACAGTTCGATCTTTCCGGTTTCACGGTTGAAATGCGCCTCGAGATTTTCTGAGCTTTTGAGGTGCTTTTTCGCGGCCTGCACGACTGAAATCTCAATCGCCTCGATCAATACCTCACGATCGATGCCCCGATCCTTACCCAGTTGATCCAAGATTTGCAAAATGTCACTACCCGGCTTGTTCATTCCTCTTTCCCATCCCTGTTACAGATTTGTGATCAATCGTCCAGATGCGCGCGCGCTATCAAACCCAGCGGAATCATCAGATCACCTGCTTCCGTCTGGGCCAGCACCAGCGAATCCGATACCGACGTTAAAATGCCTATCCAGACTTTCCGGCCGTTGATGGCTTCTCCGAGAGTTACCCGGATACGATGGCCGATAAATCGCGGCAGATCCTTTGGAACACGCAGGATCCGTTTGAAACCTGGAGACGAAACCTCGAGATTGTAGGAACCGAAGATCGGGTCATCGAGGTCCAGGCGTTGCGCGACATGCCTGCTGGCGGTTTGACAATCATCAATGGAGATGGCGCGATCCGGCCGATCGATGGTGATCCGCAACTGACTCCTGCGCTTGTGCGGCACATACTGGAGGTCCAAAAGTTCGAGATCCAGCTCTTCGAGAGCCGGCTCGACAAGCGCTTTCAACTTCTGAATCTGTGTTTCCCGGTTCACGCGTTCCTTGCCTATTCCGATTGAAAAAAAAGAGTGGATCGAGTCATCCACTGCTTTGGAAAGCTATATCCGACGGTTTTCCTATCACAATCAAACAGATAAATCAATGGCCGGTTCGGGGCAGATCCGATGAATGAGCCATCATCCACGCCTTGACAAAGGATCGTACATGTAATATCAGCTTTGCGTTCGAACGGCGGCGGATGCCGTCCGAGATTTCGAATCAGGAGGAAACCATGCCCATCTATGAATATCTCTGCTCGGAATGCGCACATCGATTCGAGAAAAAGCAGAGTTTCTCCGCGTCAACTCTCGACGAGTGTCCGGTCTGCCATCAGCCTGCACACCGTGTGATCTCACGAACCTCATTCATCCTCAAAGGATCCGGATGGTATGCCACGGATCATCCTTCGCACGGCCGCGGTCGTTCATCACACTCACATCAATCCGATTCCAGCGGATCCGACTCACCCGCCCCTTCAGCACCCGAAACCGCCAAACCCGATGGCGGCGATTCTCACAAGGCTGCCTGATTCCCGCAAAGATCCGATTCGAACATCTCACGAACAAGTCCGAACCGAATTCCCTGTTCACTGACCGTCATCATTTCAACCTCTATCCGGGTCATGATCTCCAATAATATCTGTATTCCGGAGGGGAGCAGTTCGAGTCGACCCGGTTCGATCCCCCATCGCAGGTGATGACCGGTATCGATCGCTTGCATGACACGATCCCGGACCGCCTCGATGTCCCTCCGACCGATCTCCACACCGTGGACACAGCCATGCGTCCACCGTTCAATCCCTTTCGTCATGAATGCGACCGTCGTTGCAGTTCCTCCCAGACAGACCAGACGGGATATCGGAACGTGTGCATTCTTCGATGAGCCGTCCCTGTGGAGGATGGTGAACCCGAGATTCCGGGGGATCGCACCTGGCCTGGAGGCTCCGATGGGCAGGCTCACAACGCGCAGATCACCCCCGCAATCCCCAAACACCAGTTCCGTGCTGCCTCCGCCAAGATCCATCAGCAGAGACTGCGGATCCAGAAGATCGCTCGAGCCGCGCCAGGCCAACCGTCCTTCACGATCCGCACTGATGACCTCAACCGGAATCCCGCTGATACGCTCCACCTGCTGCATGAAAGAATCCGCATTCCTCGCGTGTCGCAAAGCCTGCGTGCCGATGCATCGAACCCTGCACGATGCGCGATCAACGATGAACTGAACCAGAGAAGTGATCGCATCGAGGCTCCGGTTTATACTTTCGTCCGTCAGCACCGAATCAACCGTCAATCCCGACATCAGACGCGTGATGATCCCCTGATCAAACTCGATCTCCATCCGTCGCCCGGGATCCGTTCGTACAACGAGCAACCGGATGGAGACGGAACCGATATCGAGCACGGCGGCGCGGAAAGATGTGGGCGGACGTATCGTGGGCATGGCAGGATTATCCATCGGATCATTCACGCCGTCAAAGCTTTTCAAGTCGTTTCAATTTCGCCACACCTGTCTCCGGGATGCAACAACCTTCACAGAGAAGTCGAACCATCGGATTGAACCTATCTCGTTGATTTATATACATTCATCGTTTTCAATACCAATGGCATGAAAATTGCTGAAGAGGTTTGCGTCTTACTCAGGAGGCAACTTTGGACGATGACGACAACGATGCAGCAAACCATTCGATCAGAGATCCATTTCAGTGGAATCGGACTCCATTCCGGCAAGAATGTCCATCTCACCATCCAGCCCGCTCCGGCTGATCATGGCATTGTCTTTCATGTCATTCAAGATGGTCGTCGCCGAGCCGTCATCCCCGCGGTCGCGGCCCACACAGGCGCGCTGGCCTACAACACCTCTCTTCAAGGCGATGGGATCCAAATTCAGACTGTCGAACATCTACTGAGCGCTTTGCACGGGTACGGAGTCGACAACGCGATCATCTCGATTGACAGCACGGAAATTCCCATTCTGGACGGCAGTGCGACAGCCATCGTGTATCTTCTCGCCGAAGCCGGCCTCGATGTCCAGACAACCCCCCGAAATCGCCATCGTCTTATGAAAAGTGTCAGAATCGGAGACTCCTCGGCCTGGATCGAAGCATCCCCTGTCTCAGGGAATACGCTTGTTGTCGATTATTCCATCGATTTCCCGCACCCGGCTATTGGAGCCATGCGGATGGAGTACCGGCATGACGCGCTGAACTATGTTCATGCACTTTCTCCAGCCCGAACATTCGGTTTTCTGCGAGAAGTCGAGTATCTCCAGAAACAGGGACTCATTCGCGGCGCCACACTCGACAACGCCATCGTCCTCGATGATACCCGGATCATCTCGGGTGACCTCCGTTTCCCCAATGAGTTTGTCCGCCATAAGATTCTCGATTTTATCGGCGATATCTCTCTGCTCGGATTCCACCTGATCGCACAGGTTCGAGCGCACAAAGCCGGCCATAAACTGCATGCCCAGTTGGTCCAGTCTCTGCTGGCAAGCCCGGAGTGTTTCGTGCCGGCGCAGGAAGATGAACCGGCTTCCGAGATTATTTACATGCCGTTCGGACAGGAAGCTCTGGTCGGCTGATCCGCATTCCGGTATTCTATCCGTATGTTCATTCTTCTGCTGATTATATTCGTATGTTCCGTTCCATCACAGGTCAGGGCAGAACGACCAGACGCAGCTATCATCATCCTCGACGACCAGGATGCAGGCTGCACAACCGAAGGCACTGCATGGATGAAAAGCCCATACGGAAATCCCTTCGGTGGTTGGAAGCACCACAGTCGAACCGGCATCGGAATGGGGCGGATCACCTGGAAACTCATGCTCCCGGAAGGACATTATCGGGTCGAAGCTTCGATCAATACGGGCGATTACACGAAACAGGCTTCCTATTCGATCCGGCATGCGGACGGCGAAACGACTCTGACCCGATCCCAGTACCATCTCGATTCCGGATGGTCGATCGATCTGGGCACGTACCGGTGCTCCGGTTCCATCGAGGTCCGTGTATCGGATGATGCTTCGCAGGGTATCGTCATCGCGGACGCCGTTCGCTGCGTCCGAATCGACATACCGTCTCCGACCGGAACGATTCCCGTATCCGAACAGGACACACACGAGTTGCGCGGGCTGTGGATCACCAGATGGAACTTCAAATCACCCCAGGATATTGCACGGATCATGACGCAGGCTTCGGATGCACATTTCAACACGGTTTTTTTTCAGGTGCGCGGTCGAGCCGATGCGTTGTATCGATCTCGGCTTGAACCCTGGGCGGAAGAACTCACCGGCACGCTTGGGCAAGATCCGGGGTGGGATCCGCTCGAGGTTGCGGTCCTGGAAGCACATCGAAAAGGCCTCGAGATTCATGCATGGGTCAACACACTGACCTGCTGGAGTGGATTGGAGCCGCCTCGACAGACAATCCCGCGGCATGTGTTTCTGTCCCATCCCGAATGGCTGCAGACGGATCGTTCAGGGAAAACGATGCCGTTGAACGAACACTACGTGTTCAACTCCCCGGGAAATACGGTTTTTCGAGAACATCTGATCAAGGTCTGCAACGACATCGCGACTCGGTATGCCATCGATGGGATGCACTTCGACTATATCCGATTCGCCGGCAGGGACTTCGCGAACGATCCAGCAACCCAGAAACGATACACGCAGGAGTTATCCCGGACGATGGGACATGCGGATTGGTTGCGGTTGAGTCTCAATGAACTGGTCCGATCCTTGTACGAGTCATTGATTCGGACACGACCGGACCTGAAAGTCACGGCTGCCGTCTGGGGTATCTACCAAGACGAGTGGCAGTGGAACAGTTCGTCGGGTTTCGACAGTTACTATCAGGATTCCCGACTCTGGCTGGAGAAAGGCTGGATCGATGCGATCTGTCCCATGATCTACTGGCCGATCGACAATTCGAAACCCCCTTATTTCGATCAACTTGCGAATAGCTTTGCGCAGCACATGCACGGACGACATGTCTATGCAGGAATTTCGTGCGACTTCGATCGGTTTTCCAGAATCGAGACGATGATTCGGCACTCGCGAACCTGCGGGCTGAACGGAACGGTCATGTTTGCCTATTCCTTCATTGAGCAATATCAGTATTGGAAGCAGTTCCGCGACGGTCCGTTCCAGCATCCCTGCAGCACACCGGTGATGCCCTGGAAATCTTCGCTTTCGCATCCTTCCCCTCATCCGGATCACATGCCGGATGCTCCGTGAAGTCTCCACCCGCATCGATCTGATCAACAGGCATTAGAATTGCATCCTACATGGCGTGGAGGGTTCGATCAGTGCAGACTCCACGATTCGTTCTCGCAGCAATCCTGAGTTTCGTGTCTCTGAACGTGTCAGCGAGGGTTCATTCCGATGAGTTTTGTATCATCCGGCTTCAACGATCGGACATCGAAAATGCCTCGTCGTCGCTGGGTGTCTCCATCCGGGATCTCGATATCATCGCGGATCGACCCGAGACCGGTGAGGTGGATGTCAGGCTCAGCTCTCACGATTGCACACGGTTGCGTGATCGGTCGCTCGCGTTCTCGGTGATCGTATCGTCTGAGGCTTATCGCGATTTGAGAATTGACGAGCAGTATCTGGATCCCGGAGAAGTGGCTTCTCAACTGCAAGCTCTCGAAACGACCTATCCCGCCATCGTCAAACGCTACCGTATCGGAAACTCGTTCGAAGCCCGAGACATCTGGGCCGTCAAGATCTCTGACTCGGTGCAATCGGATGAGGATGAACCGTCGGTATTGATTACCGGTTTGCATCAGGCGCGAGAAATCATGGGAGTCGAGATTGCTGTGGATATGGCCCAGTTCCTGGCTTCCAATTACAGCGGAAATCCCACAGTCCGAAACTGGGTCGACAATCTGGAGATCTGGATCGTCCCGTTGGTCAATCCCGACGGCAACAGTTACTGCTGGTCTCTGGATCCCTACTGGATCAAGAACCGACGTGATAATGGCGACGGAACTTTCGGCGTGGATCTCGGCCACAACTACCCGTTCCGCTGGGGCGAGTGCTATGGATCGAGTGACTATCCCGGTTCCAGCGCGTATCGCGGCGCATCCGCGGCCTCTGAACCGGAGGTTCAGGCCATCATCAATCTTGTGGAAACACAGGCCATGAACGGCGGACTATCGTACAACAGCTTCGATGAACTCGTTTTAATGCCGTATGGCTGTCATGGACAGTATCCATCAGAAAAGACCGCATTTCGAAGCATCGGGAACACCATCGCCGCCGCCATACAGAGGGAATCCGGGGTCATGGGATACGGATTCGGCACCTGGTGGGAGGAGTTGTATCCAAACGACGGCGTCGAGTCGGACTGGTTCTGTGCGGCCCATGGGATGCTGGCCTTCTCCATCGAAGTCAATACCTCGTATCAACCCCCCTACTCAGTCCGACAACCCACCGTGCAGCGAAACCGAGCGGGATGGCAGGCTTTCCTGACAGCCATGTTGACTTCAGGCCAGATTCGGGGACACATCCGCAATGCCTGCACCCAGGAACCGATCGCCGCTGTCATCGATGTGATTCAATGTCCGCTGAACCCGGGAGAATCTCCCCGGAAATCCGATCAGGCCTACGGCCGTTACCAGCGATTTCTCGGACCCGGCACCTACACGGTTCTGGTTTCTGCCGAAGGATATGCGCCGGTCGAGCAGAGATTAACGCTGGCCTCGGGCCCGGTCGACCTTGATTTTGATCTGATCCCTCTGGATGCATATGGCCTGATCTATGCCGATCATATCGTTGATGATTTTGACGGAGACCATGACTTCAATCTTGATCCCGGCGAAGAATCCATGCTTGGAATCGCCTTGACCGCTCCAGGACTCGATGTCTCGGGCATCTCAGCACATATCTCGACTTCAGACCCCTACATCACGGTCGTCGATCCGGATGCGAGCTATCCCGACCTGTTTTCAGGAATGACCGGATGGGCGCAGGGAGATTGTTTTCGGGTACAGGCAGCGGTCAATGCTCCCGAGAATCACTCCGCCCTGATCACGATCGATTTGAGCACCAACGAGCAACTCTGCATTTCAAGCATCGACTTTGAACTGATTGTGCAGGGATACTCGTATCAATGTCCGATCTGGTCCGAATATCTTGACTCAAATCCGCACTGGACCATCTATAACGGCGATGCTTACGGCTGGGAGTTCGGAGCACCGGTGATCGGACCTGCGGAACCATACTCGGGTCAGTTCGTCTATGGAACCAATCTCGACGGCAACTACAGCGTCGGTCCGTACCGACTCACGTCTCCGCCGATCGATTGCTCGTCGATTCAAGACACGGAACTGAAGTATCAGCGATTTCTGCAGAATGAAGAGTATTATGATCTGGCCCGTGTCGATCTGTCAACGAACGGAACAGCCTGGTATACGATCTGGTCCGGTTATGCGTCGGACTTTGATTGGGTGAGTGAAACGATCGATATCAGTTCGCATGCGGATGGGCAGCCTTCGGTCTGGATCCGCTTCAGTCTGATTCCCGACAGTAACTCCTTCTTTCCGGGATTCTACATCGACGACATCATGATTTGCGGCATGACGGAAGGAGTGGCGACTCCCCCACCGACACCAACGCCGATTCCAAGCGGAACGGTGCCGGCCACCCGCACTCCGACGCCATCACCCACTCACTCGGGAGCCACACCCACCCCCAATCCGTCATCTACGCCGACACCGACACCAACGGCGTCGCCCCCTTCCGCCACTCCGACTCCGGCTGTCTCGCCAACCTCCACCGCAACGACGACGACCGAGACCTTCAATCTGGATCTTTCATTGAATGATACGGATTATTCGGAAGGCGAGTTGTTCAATCTGGAACTTCGGATGTCGAGAATCGGGCATGCGGTTACAGTCGATTTGTACATCATTCTGGATGTTTACGGGCAGTTTTTCTTTCACGATGCGTGGACTCAGACACCGGAGTGCGAAGTCATCGAAGTGTCCGACGGCTTCTCTTCGCACCGCAGTATCCTGACTTTTATCTGGCCTTCCGGAACCGGTTCGGCGTCGGATCTCGGATTCTGGGCTGGTTGTGTCGTTCACGATACGGCTACGATTTTAGGAGAAATCGATCATGTTACCTTCAGCTACCATTGATAGTATCAATTCGGTGTTTATTACAAGGAGTCAAGTATGAAACGGAATCGAATGCTGATTTCCACACTCGTCTGGATGTCTGTCCTCCTGCTGGGGACCTCGATCCAGGCTCTGGACACGATCGACGATGCGCTGAGTTTCACTCCGAAGGACGAAGGTTTTAACCTGGAAGTCCTCCGGAACGATCTGGAAAACCAGATCGATATCCGGGTTGAGTTGACCGATCTGAGTATTGGAACGGTCGAGGTCGAGGATCAGATCTACTCGACTCTCTCTATCCCGGAAGCGGGTTCACTCCTGGAAGTCGGGAAACCGATGCTCCCGATGATCGGTCAGACCTACCAAATATCGGATACACGTCATCCTGTCGTCAGCATCGAGCCGATCCGGACTCGGACGGTTCGACTGCCATACCCGGTGATTCCGGCCCAGATCGATCAAGAGCTAGTCGATATTCAGTCGATCGAAGAGAATGACCTGTTGTCGCAGGCAACCGCAAAACCTTATCCTGAAGCATTGTTCTACGCGGAAGATCCGGTTGCACTGCGGGAAGTCCGTCTCCTGCCGCTCGCATTCTATCCGGTTCACTACATCGCGGCTTCGAATTCCGTCGAAATCATCGACGAAGCGATTATCTCGATCCGAATGATCGATCAGGACTCTCCGAATCAGATCCTGTCGCATGGACCGTATTCGCCATCCTTCGAGATGCTCTACCGTGCCGTCGCCCCGAATTATGACGACTCATGGAATCGTGATCTGGAGAGGGGTGAGGCGGAGCATTATCTGATGATCATGCCGGATGCCTTTGAAAGCCGTTGCCAGGGTTTTATCGCATGGAAAGAGCAGCAGGGATTCCGCGTCGACATTCTCAGACTGTCGTCGCTCGGCTCGAGTCCGACCGCTGCTCAACTCAAAACCGCGCTCCAGAACCTCTACGGTTCAGCCGCGAAGCCGGTTTACGCGATCCTGATGGGAAACACCAACAACTTCCCGGTCTACACCTCATATGACAGCTACCACCCCGGCAACTATAACGACGACCTGTTTTACTCACAGCTCGAAGGCGGGGATTATTTCGCTGATATCTTCCTGTCACGATTGCCGGCAACTACCGTTGATGAACTCTCCACCATGCTGGCGAAGATCCTGTTCTATGAGCAACGCCCTCAGACGCAGAACCTGAATGCGTATCATACCGCTCTGATGGCATGCTCGGGCCTGTATGATTCCCAGCAGGTAACGAAGGAACAAACCGCGGATCGACTCACCACCAATCTCGGATACACGAACATTCACACCATGTACACCTGGAATTCCGGATCGAACTCGCAGATTCAGAACTGGGTCAATACCGGCATCAGCATTCTGAATTATCGGGGAGAAGGCTGGCAGTCCGGCTGGAATCCGGGGCACAGCACGAGTTTTCATTATGATGAAGTCTATCCCCTGCAGAACAACACCCGGATGCCTGTTATAACCTCAATAGGATGCGGCGTCGCGATGTTCAGCGGATATCAGGAATGTTTCGGCCATGCCTGGATGGCGCTGGGATCTCCGGGAGAAATGCGCGGTGCGGTCGCATTCATGGGACCGACGTGGAACACGAGAACGACGATCAATAACTGGATCGACAGAGGCATTTACAGAGGATTCTGCTACCACGACATCACCCGTTCCTCACCCGCTTTCGATTATGGCAAGATCTACGCGTACAATCACTTCATCGGCACCCCCTACATGACAAATGATATCCCGACTCACATGCGGGAATATGTTCTGTTCGGCAACCCCGATCTCTGGTGGCGCACCGATGTACCCCGGACTGCGCAGATTTCCCACGCCTGGTGTCCGAATTCGGATGGAAACGGCATCGTTGTCATCGATTCGACAGGCAAGAAAGTCGCCAACGCTCAAGTGTGCTTCCTGAAAAACGGAGAACAACGGGTGTATGTAACGGACAGCGGCGGTGGATGCCGGATTTTCATGGACGATGCCACAACGCCGACCGCGTACACGCTGACCGGCTGGAATCTGCTCCCGTGCAGCGGAACTTTTACTCTGCCCGAAACGGGAGATGATGGCGATGTCATCATCACAGAGATCAAACCGGATATCGCTGTGACCGGGATCGATGGAGACATGGTTGAAATCGCCAATCTGGAAACACTCACGGCGATCAATCTGAAAGGCTGGACGATCGGGGATCTGGATGGATATGACCTGCCTTTCGTCAACCAGGACGCGGTGCTTGGCCCCAGGAAACTCGCCGTCATCAAGTTCGTCGGGCCGACAGGATTGGAAACCGTCACCTCCACATCGTACGGACTCTCGATCACATCCAGGGCCAATCCGAGTTTATCCTCTGAGGAAGACACAGTCGTCGTTCGAAACACGGAAGGCCGGATCCGCGATGGGATCTGTTATCATAACGGAACCGGAATCGGTTCGACGAACGAGTCGGAAGATCTCTCGAAACTGACGCAGCCCACCACTACGCTTGCGATGGGTTTCCGGGGATGGTGGACGGGCCCGGATGAGGCGACCCAGGCACAGTACGAATCTTACGCGATCAACTGGGCAACCTATTCCGGTGTCGGTGGAGTCGGATCGATCCAGAGAATCGGAATTCCCGGATCGGGTATCTACGATTCACCGTCGTTCTTCACCGTTCAGGCCACGACAAACTTCGGGACATACACTTTCCCGACTGATGCGTATTCAGTCGTTATGAACTAGTGCTCCTTCTTGTATTGCTTTCCTGCCGGAAAGGCGCCCGTTCGCGGGCGCCTTTTCTATTTGTGTTTATTCGGATCCGAGTGAATGCGCGTGAACCGAACAGGATCAAGTGTGCGAACCTCGGGTTCCGGCCGCCAGCCAGCCGCCGTCCTGCCGGCGTCCGAGTTCGTGCAGAACGGATGCGGCCTTCGTATGCGAAATCCTGCGATGGAACAGATCGTTCATCACACGATCGACCTTCCGCTTCCGCCGCTTCGAATCGGTCGCATCCAGAAGATGCTCGATCTGCTTCAGAGTCCACTGCCAGAGACGGTTTCGCCTGCGCCCCTTCAGTCGCTCACAACTCGCATCATACGCCTGTTCGATCTTTCGTATCGCCTCTTCCAACAGAAGTTTTCGATCATCGTCAAATCGACCTTGCTTTGCTTTGAGCGATCGAATAGCGAGCGGCGCATCGATGATCCCGAAATCGTCATATGACTGGAGATCTCCCAGGATCGCTCGCTGAGTATCGGGATTCCCGGTATCGAGTTCCATCAGCATCGCCTGAACCTTGGACAGAGAGACCCAGCGGTAAGCGAAATCCAAACCGGTCCCCTTGATGTTCTGCAACCCCATGATCCGACTGGTATAATGCGGAGGCAGACGATCCAGGAGCATCCGGATGATCTGGTCCCCCGATGCATATCGATCCCGGATGACCTCGATGCGATTCATCGCCAGTTGCTGGATGAGCGCTCGGAAGCGCAATTCGAGCGGAGCCATCGATGCCGGTTCCGCCTTGCCATCCGGGTAGTCCCGGTCAAAAAACACCCAAAAATCTTCGATCAGATGCAGATCGGTCAGATCTCTCATGAGATGCCATGCGATCGGCAGGGCATCTTCGTCCGATACGCCGAACTCGGAGCAGATGGTCTGCCGCAGTGCTTCCGCGTCCCGTGCCTCGGTCGTGCGGAGTCGTCTCAGAAAAACTCGCATTGACTCGTCAGATTTGTGTTGCGTCATTCTGAGGAGTTTTGCACAAATAGCGGCTTCAGTCATTCCGTCGATTCGATGCAAAACCATATAGTGACAGATCAATTCCCGGATACGTTTTCGACGCATACTCCACGGCTCGGTTTCCATTCCTGAAAATGATATCTGCTCGAAATAACGATCCAGAGATTCCCTGATGTATCCCAACAATCCTTCGAGATTCGTTCCGATCAGCACATGCAGATGAGCGGTGGTCCGCGTCGCGATCAACTCGGAAAACTCATGTGATCGGGCAATCCTGTCATCCCGGTTGTTCACAACCGTCACGATGAACTCCGAATCGGTGTTCCTGTCGAAACCCGCAAGCTCCCAGTTGCTCACACAACTGATCCGATCGTTTGCGGACATCCCGTTCCAGAACTCGATGGTTCGTGAGCCGACCTCTGTCGAAAAGCACTTGAATGCCCCCAGATCCGGAACGATGTTCTGAGAGATCGCCCTGAGAGCAAAGTCCCGGTCGATACCGAGGGAGCCGGCGAGTTTGAGAACCAGTCCCAGATTCCTCGGATGCACCCGATAGGGGAACATCGCAAGCACATCATCGGAGATCAGATCGGACTCATGCCATTCCAACGGCACGATGGTCGTATTGCATCGATTCCCCTGCTGCTCAATGATGGGAAGCATGCTTTCCTCAGCCGTAAACAACCTTGAATCCGGCGGAGTGAAGGAGGCCAGTGATCGTGCTACGTCGATGCCCGTCGGACCCTGGATGTTTTCATGATCCACGAAGGCGTTGGAAAGCGTGGACAGATCATCGCGCATCCATTCGTTCTGCATGATGGATGCATAATCCGAACTCACCGCCATGCATTCCCAGAGAAACAGGTCGGTTTTGAGACGGGAGGCCCAGGAGACAACTCGTTCCTGCTCCCATATACCGGCTTTGTTTCCCGGACGATAGATCGGGATCTCGATGGAATCGATTCCCGGTTGAGCATGAATCACCATGGCTTCACAGCCTGTTGTCTTGCTGAGGAGATTGACGCCGAGTTCCTGGAACAGGGCCGCCTTTTTTCGCTCGGTACCGGATTTCCCTCGCGTTCCCCACCCACCGATCACGAAAGGAATGGACTGCCGTGAACGTCTGACACGCGCGCGCCGATAGGTGAGATTTGCGAGGTAGATTCCGAGCAATGCGAGTGTAAAGAGAACGAGTTGATTGATGGAGGTGGCGGGAATCTGAAAGGGTTCGCCGAAGATTCGCTGCGCAAGCGACCGGAGATGCTCTATCATTGCTCACCTCTTTCGTTGACGGCCATCCCGAGATGTCTTCGGACGATCGGATCCACGACGATGACCCTCCGTCCCGCAACGGCATATTCATGCGGAGTAAAATCGATATGAATGCCATACTCCCGCTCGATCGTCTGAACAAAAGTCGCTTTCATGTTCATTTCCAATTGGTGTGCATCCATGTTTCTCATGTACGAGAGCTTCTTGTAGTTCCGCGTGATGCGCAGCCACAGCCCGATCCGATCACCGGCCGAATCAGGCGCAGTCATTCGTGTAATTCCATCCGAACTGAAGATACGGATTTCCCTGCCTGCAAATCGGGTTGAACTCAGAGACAACAGATCATCAACCGATGGCAGATACGGCCGCCATGTTGCCTCCGTGTTCAGATACAGCCGCTCACCAGGCACCTTTGTTTCGGTCATTTCCGACAAAATATGAGACGGAGCCCGAATCGTTCCAAATGGCGATCTCCCGACCGAGTGAAGAAATCCCTGCCGTTTCGCAGGATCCGGATGCAATACTTCATGCAAGATCCGCCAGATTCTCCGTTGATACAGATCCCCCTTGACGATCAGATATGACCCGTTTCGCTCAGCCGCCGAATAGCCGAATCCCTTCTGGCTCAACAGTGACAACACCCGTCCCAGGCGAATGTCGTCACAGACATCAGTCGCATCGACAGTGAGCGATTCTCCCTCGTTTAAAATGTCCAGGTTGCTTCTCAGAAAGCCAAACAGCTCGCGCATTGGCGCATCCGATCCGATCAGAAATTCTTCACGAAAACATGACGCCTTGCGCCGGACGAGTTCTGTACAGGACGCGTTCTGAATGATGGCGTCGTACAGCTCGAGCAATCGAACATCGGCCACTCCGAATTCGCTCGACATCCGTCTGTTGTTCAATACACCCACGCGGTGAAGCTGATCCAATGCAGATCGCGCTGTGACGCCGTTGTGAAACAGATCAAGGTGCGCGGAAAGTAGTTCCAGAAGACGTGACGAAATCGAATCCCAGTCCTCGATGCTCGCTTTTTCGAAAGACAAGCCGGCCTGATACAACGCAACCGCTCGAAGCTTGCTCGAACACTGCGCAATCTGCAGAAAATCCGCGAGAAACTCGACGGTATCGTTCGGATCTGCTTCCGCCAACCGTTCGAAACTGCTCATCTTCACATGATCGCTCGACTCGGAGGATTCCATCAGAGATCGCATAAACCCGATCGCCCGTTCAGAATCAAGCTGCTGCAAGTAGATTCGGATCATTCCGGCGCGCGAAAAGACGTCATCCGGTTTCCTGGAAGCGTTCCTGATCCGCTCCATGATCCGTTCACCCGACTGCTCGGGTTGTACGTAATCGAGCAGGCGGAAGGATGATACCTGGATCCATGCCGTCATCTCCGCGGCGCCGACGAGTTGACCGGCCCGACGAATCCACACATCCGGAACACGCGCACGGGTCTGGTCAGCTGAAGATGATGCAAATGTCTGATACACGATATCGAGAATCGTCTGTTGATTCTGCCACCGGGGTGTTTCATCGAACTCATCGGACAGAATTCGATCCAGCCCTGCCCTCGCCCAGCTCACCTCCACCGTGGCATCTCCGTCCTGACGCACCATGGCAGGGATGAACCGCATTGCATTCTGAATGATTCGCTCCCGCGAGTGCAACTCGATCCGCGCTCGCTCTCGAACCGCGCCAACATCCATCCATCGATCGAATGCCCGGATATCCTCGCGACTGGATTCAGGATCGGAAAACGTCGCGAGAAAGCTGATCATGATCGTGCGCTGAGCCGAAGGATCAGCAACCTCTGAGAGTGACTTCTCCATGTGAACATACGCTTTGCGTATCGATCGACGGAATTCCGCATGCGCAACAATCATTTCGATGATCGTTTTCAATGTCAGCCCGGCGGATTCCGTTCTTCTTCTGATTGTCTGAAGATCCGTCGAATAGACACGCCGTTCGAATTCCGTAAAGATCCGATCGATGATCGACTCGAAGGATGAAACAGCGGACTTCGCCTTCACTCGGCACCTCCATCGAACGCCATACTCTGAATCCGATCCCAGCAGAATAAGCGATTCGGGTCGAGATCATAGAGCAACCTGCCGCGGGAAAAGTGCAGGCTTATTCCGACCTGCACGGTGTTTTCCTCCGTGTCGAACGTGTATCGATCCGACAGGAAAACCCGCATCATCAGATCGTTCGTGACCCAATGATACCATCCGAGCGCGCCGCTCATCCGGGCGCGTTCCGGATCTTCCGTCTGATCGATCGGATGTCGCTCCTGATACGACAGATCGATCACAAAACCCCGGTGAAACCATTCAACACCCGCGTTCCACCAAATGTTCCTCAACCCCTCTCCCGCGCCGTTACCTGTTATCGTCCGGACATCGGCGCTGAATCTGAGGCCATCGATGATGTCATAATCGCCCTGTAATCGAAGGGTCATTCCCGACGGATTCCGCTCATCAAACTCATTGAAGATCCGCCAGTCGGGAATCTCGCCCGACACGTCCACATCATCGCTCCCGAGAGACTGTTCCTTCAGGAAAAGTCCGATTCCCGGGACCAATCGCAAACGGGCTCCCAGCCGAAATGTCCTCCTGATATCCAACGACGATCGGAACGCATATTCAGTTGAGGAGTCAACGGACTGCGAAAAGAGAGCGAGATCGACCGACGGTCGTACTCCCCATATCAGCGGGCGTGTCGACGAGTGATTCCGAAGCCCCGGTAACCATGCATCCGCCTGATCCGTAAGATACGTTGCCTCGATTGTTTGTTCCAGATACAACCCGACCGACTCGAATCGCTTCCTCAACCCGGCACTCACTCCGAATCCGTCCGTTCCGTAATCTTCCGAATCACTCACTCCGGAGCTGTTTTCGGTGGAATAGCCGTTCAGTTCGCACAGCAAGCTTGCAGACCCGGGTGCAGACCATCGCATCTCCGGCAGAACCAGAGAATTGACACGATTGGGATTTTCCAGAGGAATGCGTGGCGGGGTAATCGCCACGTGCACCGGATTCACCGGCTCGCTCCCCCGATAAGGTTCGACCGTCTGGACCGTACCGGACAGAGCGGCGACTGCAATCTTCCGAGATCCTTCGAAGCGGATCACCACCCGATACACTTCATCGGCGGTCAGAGCCATCAGTGTGTTGCCCGCCGCAGCCCAGCCCTGCTGGTGCATTCGGTCAGGACCATCAGCCAACTCACGGATGATCTCGTACCCGGACTGTTTTCCCTGCGCCGCGATCACAATCCGTTCTCCATCAGCAAGTCGGCTTTGGGTCATGATCCGGATATCGAGAATCGCAGGGCCAAGAACGTCGATACTCGCGGGGTTTTCCTGATCGAATCGGGTAAAGGTTCGATATCGAGCCGGATTCGGCCAATCGACGTTCGATCCCGGGCTCTCGTACCGGAAACGAACGGTCGCAACCGCACCTCTGCTCCTTGAATCAAGCAGCATGCTCAGACCCGGGTCGGTCAGGGTCGAACGATCCAGTGAAACCTGCTTTTTCCGAGCCTTCAGTTCATCGACGAGATCACGATCATGATGGATCAGAATCCGCCAGTCGGATTCCGGAGCGGATTCGACTTCAGCGGTCAGCAGCGCGGATCCATCGACCCCATCAGGCAGACCGATGCTGATGTTCTGGTTGTTTCTGAGGGTTACCTCCAGCACGCCAGGCTCGGTCTTATAATCCTCGCATGGCATCTCGTCGATTTTCTCGCGCCCCAGATCGGAGGTCAGCCCGGAAATCCACTTCCATTGCACATTCCGGGAAACCATCCGGAACCACCTGTTGAACATCGGTGATCCCAGGAATTCGCCGCGCGACTCGACCAGACAGGCCAGTGAGGCAGCATGACGTGAAAGAGCCGAATCATCCGTCAAGCCAGGATCTGGAAAAAGCGAGAGAAATCGATCGATCCGATCCGCCCACGGAACCTGTCCCGTGTCGCCCGGCCAATCGTCAGGACCCGCGACCTGCACGGACGCGCGGAACGCGGCCGATCCGGACACCGTTTCTATCAGGATTCGCTGCGTGCCTTGTGGCACTGGCAGATCGATCGTTTCCGGAATTCCCGGAACAGGTTGCTCGAAATCGCGATATCGCAAAGATTTACGATCCGCTGGAGTCGATATCGGGAACGACAGCTTTCGATCGCCGATCGTGATCCGTAACGACACGAATCCGGATGACTGTCCCGGACCCACATGAGGTCTGACGATCAGGCGCATCGTTCGGTTCCCCTCGATTTCACAGTACCAATTACGGCCGGGTTCCGTTTGAAGGTAGTCCAACCCCTCAATCGAGGGAGTGTCCTGATTCAGATCATCGAGGAGCACAAGGGGTTCAGGTGCGGGTCGATCCGATTGCATCTCGATCCCTGTGAATTTCGGATTCGGACTGATCCAGGCCCATTCGCCCGGGAGAGAC
>CALFER010000086.1 GCA_937951895.1 uncultured bacterium | reverse complement strand
TCAAACATGAATCCGGATGCTGGCATCCCCGGCGATCCATCCCGATCTCCGGCTCTGAACCCTGTATCGGGTGGTCTGCACCCAATACATTGCAGATCGATTATCTGATGGATCGAGATCTGTATCGTGCGACTGTGAACGTGAACACCTGGATCACCGAATCAACCAGAATCGAACACGGTTACTCTATTTCCTATTCAAACCCTCACCCTCCCTTCTGGTCGTACTCCGAGGAACTGACATTTACTCCCGAAGCAGTCTTCATCTATCTGAAATCAGAGTCACGAATGGAAATTCGGTATGGAGTAATGTTTTCGACCGAAACACGTTTGGTTTCCCTGATCCCGGAATCCACATACACAGCCTCGGGATCATATCCCGGACCCGGCTTCCTGGTCGCAGACTGGGTATCCGGCGACAACTGGGTTGCGATGTATCAATTCGGTGATAACCCCTACAGAATCAAGGGCGCTCATTCCGACATCATCGACCTGGGAGACCTCACCGCGGCAGGAGTGGATGCGGCACCGGACGGCGTGCAGTACGCCGCATGGGCGGATACAGGCGGGACATTGTATCTGATGACCTCGGATGCTGACGCCTGGCTTCCTCCCGAGCCGGTCTTCACGGCCTCACCCGATACAATCGAACTGGCTGTTTCCATCAGCAACAAGTGGATTCTCTTTCAAGACGATCGGACTTGGCGGCTGATTGCCGAAAACCCGGCACCCGCCGCTCCGACACCCGATCCCGATCCTCCGCCGACGTTTACCCCGGGACCGGAAGCTGCCTTGCTCGAAATCCATCTCTCACGGCGTCTGTTCTACCCGTACGACGAGTTCAGATGCTCGCTGTGGATTCGGAATCCGAGCACCTTCAATCTGGACGGAATGCCGGTTTTTGTGTTACTGGAAGTCGGCGACACGCTGTTCTTCGGCCCCGGATTCGGAACGACTCCGGACAATTATCTCTCCTTCATTCCATCGATTCCCCTCGATCTGAGCATGGTCCAAATCATCGATTCCTTTATCTGGCCGACGGGGGCCGGCGACATGACCGGCGTGCGTCTGATCGCCGCCATGACGGATCCGGATGTCACTGAAATCGTCTCGAATGTCGATATCGTGGAATTCGGCTGGACGTCGAGCTACTGATCGACGGGATTGTATTGCGTCGACGGCACCGCATTCTCCAAACGCAGTCGGGCTTGATCTGAGAATCGCATCCGGGCTTTCTTTCGCTGCCGAACATGCTAAAATCCCAAGACAAGCACGAATTCCGCGCTCATCACCACCCTTTTATTCGGAGGTGGACAAATGAATCTGCGTAATCGCTGTAATCGGTGGACTGAGCGTAATCGGTGTAATCGGTGGATAGAGCGCAATCTGCGTAATCTGGTGCTACTCACCATATCCTGCATGATCCTCTGCGGCCCCGCCCTGGCCTGGTCGGAAATCCCGCTTCAATTGCCCGAAAACCCATCTCAGATTCTCGATTTCATGATCCCCGAAACAGGACCATTCGCCGGATACCCCCTTCTTTTGTGCAGAATAGATGACTTCACAAACCTGTACTGGATTTCGGACCCGGTCGATCCCGAGACGATTGGCAGTTTTCTCATCAGTTACTCTGGAAACGAGATGTATCACCGATTGACACTCGATCCGGCCGGCAACCCGATCCTCATCGAGATGAGTTGGGGGCGCTGCAGTTTCATCAAACATGAATCCGGATGCTGGCATCCCCGGCGATCCATCCCGATCTCCGGCTCTGAACACTGCATCGGATGGGTATCAGCCCAGGAACTCCAGATCGATTATCGGATGGGATACGATCTGTATCGGGCAATTGTGGATGTAAATACATGGATTACAGAATCGACGATGATCGCTCACGGATATTATGCATCTACCGACAACCTTCCGTTCTGGTATGCGACTGCCGAACTGACCTATTATCCGGCGGCAATTTCCCTCTATCTGATCGCCAATTCCAGGACGGATTATCAGGCCCATTTCGGCACATGGTGGAGCGACACTCGAGAGGTGTCGCTGATTCCCGAGTCCCATTATGAGACGAGTGGAAACTCAGGCAACATCGGACCAGGGACACTGGTGGCCGACTGGCTTTCCGACGACAGCTGGGTTGCGCTGTTTCAATTCGGCGACGACCCGTACAAAATCAAACATGCTCATTCCGATATCGTCGCACTGGAATCGGTCACTGCCGCCGCGGTGGATGCGGCATCGAACGACATGCAATACGCCGCCTGGGCGGATACCGGAGGAACTCTGTATCTGATGACATCCGACACGACCGGCTGGCTCCCGCCCGAGCCGATCTTCACAGCATCCTCGGATTCGATGGCTCTGGCTGTTTCCGGCACGAACAAATGGATTCTGTTTCATGAAGACCCAGGTTGGCGGCTGATCACCGAAAACCCTGCGCCGGCCACTCCCACCCCCAATCCCGACCCTCCGCCGACGTGCACGCCGGGCCCGGAAACCGCCCTCCTCGAAATCCATCTCTCCCGCCGTCTGTTTCACCCGACGGACGATTTCCGATGCGAACTCTGGATCCGGAATCCGGATGCACAGGACCTGATCGCGATGCCGGTCTTCGTGCTGCTGGAAGTCGGAGACACGCTGTTTTTCGGTCCCGGATTCGGAACGACTCCGGACGATTACCGGAGCGCGATTCCGTTAATTCCTCCGGACCTCAGTATCCACTGGATCATCAATGCCTTTACATGGCCGGAGGGGGCCGGCGACATGACCGGCGTGCGCCTGATCGCCGCAATGACGGATCCGGATGTCACTGAAATCGTTTCGAATGTCGATATCGTTGAGTTCGGCTGGATGTCGAGTGATGCGAGCGCATCACGGTGATCCACCCTGTGCTCCCATCGGCAGCAACTCGGCCTGCCCGGCTCCGGTAATCACTCGAAATGCGTTGTCCTTGATTTCCAGACATGCCGGAACCCCCTCATACGCACGCGACAGCCCGACATCGATCATCACGATCGCTCCCCCGCATCTCGCCTGAATCCCCTCTTTCGACACGGTATGCCCCACCACGACATGCCGGACGTTATAGCGCTCCAGGATCGGCCGGATCAACGCACAGACCTCGGGTTCGTTCTCGCCCGCATACCCCCGATACCACAACGGTCCATCGGGATTTCTGCAGAACTCCGCCTTTTCCGCATCGCCCGCCTGCAACTCCTCCCGAACCGTCCGATTGATCGTGTCGATCGGATGCTTCGAATACTCCGGACTTATCCCGCCGTGCAGAAACAGGACATCGTCGATCCGGACAACGCAGGAATGCGACAGGATCCATCCGCCGTATGTCCCGGAGGGGCTCATCGCTTTCACAAAGGCTTCTTTCCCACCATGCGAGGCAATCTCACCGTCATGCACATACCGCAGATCACCCAGCATGTTCATCGCCTCGTGATTGCCGATCAGCGCATGCACCCCGCCCCCGGCCTGCGCCGCTTCCTTTTCGATCCGCATGAGGAGATCCATGGCTTTCTTCGAGTCCGGCCAGCGATCCAGAACATCTCCGGTCTGTACCAGATGCGCCGCCCCGCCGATCCAGTGATCGGTCGAGTCGATCAATCCGGCGTCCCGGAGCAACTGCGCGAAGCGATCGAAATCACCGTGCACATCGCCGACCGCGACGATTCGTTTGACGCCGTCGAATTGAGAAACCGGTTCCGCGGCGACGCACACGCAGACGATCGTCAGAATGGCAGCGGCCAGTTGTGCAATGTTTCGAATGAAATGCCGGTTCATGCGGTGTTGTCTCCCCTGACAAGTCAGTGTTGAATCGAAGGAAAGTCAGCCGCCTTGCAGTATGGATGATGAGGGGGCCCTTCGCAAGAGATGCAGGCGGAGGGACGGATGTGCGGGATGGACACGAGGGGGGCGGACGGGATAGACTCCGGGACGATGACGGATTCCATCTTCTCACACAAGAAATTCTGGGCGGCCAAGCTGACTCCCGCCGCGGAACTGCCGATGTCGCGCGAGGCCATGGATGCGCTGGGCTGGGACCAGTGCGACATCGTCCTGATCACGGGCGACGCCTATGTCGATCATCCCAGTTTCGGCGCTGCCCTGATCGGTCGCCTGCTCGAAGCTCAGGGCTTCCGCGTCGGCATCATCGCCCAGCCCGACTGGCGCTCGGTGACCGACTTCGAGCGTCTCGGTCCGCCGGCGCTCTTCTTCGGCGTGACCGCGGGCAACATGGATTCCATGGTCAACCACTACACGGCCGACCGGAAACCCCGGTCGGATGACGCATACTCGCCCGGCAATCAGGCCCGTCGTCGCCCCGACCGCGCTCTCATTCCGTATGTCCAGCGGTGCCATGAAGCGTTTCACGGAATCCCGGTCATCATCGGAGGCATCGAAGCCAGCCTCCGGCGACTCGCCCATTACGACTACTGGTCCGACACGATCCGCCGATCCGTGCTCGTCGATTCCAAAGCCGATCTGCTGGTTTACGGGAACGGCGAACGTCCCATCGTCGAGATCGCGCATCGCCTGGCCGCTCGAGAACCCCTCGACAAAGTGTCCGATGTGCGCGGCACGGCGGTCGTTCGCTCCACCCCGCCTGATATCGATCCGGTGCGGATCCCGTCCTTCGAGGACGTCCTGCGGGACTCGATCCGGTTTCTCGAATCGATGCGCGTGATCTACCGCGAATCGAATCCGCATAACGCCCGACCGATCGTTCAGCAGCACGGCGATCGGGTCGTGGTCGTCAATCCGCCGGCCTTTCCGCTCGCAACGGGTGATCTCGATCGGCTGTACGAACTGCCCTTCACGCGCCGGCCGCATTCCGTCTATTCCGGGGAACGAATCCCCGCCTACGAGATGATCCGGCACAGCGTCACGGTGGTGAGGGGTTGTTTCGGCGGCTGCTCGTTCTGCTCGATCACGCTCCACGAGGGCCGCATCATTCAGAGTCGATCCGAGCGATCGATCGTGAAGGAAATCGAGGCGATCCGGGATCACGCCGAGGCTTTCACCGGGATGATCTCGGATATCGGCGGACCCACGGCGAACATGTACGGGATGAACTGCGGCCAACCGGCTCTTCAGGCGCGCTGCCGGAGACTCTCGTGTCTGCACCCGCGCATCTGCAGGCATCTGCGGACGAACCATGCCCCGCTCCTGCGCATGATGGATGCGGTGCGGAAAATCGAGGGCGTCCGGAAAGCGCTGGTCTCGTCGGGCATCCGCCACGATCTCGCGCTGAAATCCCGCGACTACATCCGCACGCTCGCCGCGCACCACGTCGGAGGCCATCTGAAACTCGCGCCGGAACACACCGATCCCATGGTGCTCCAGCTCATGATGAAGCCGTCGATACGGGATTTCGAGGAATTCTCGGAGTTGTTCCACCGGTATTCGGTCGAAGCGGGGCACGAACAGTATATCGTTCCGTATTTCATCGCGGGGCATCCGGGCTCCACGACCCGGTCGATGCTGGATCTCGCGCTCTGGCTCAAGAAAAACAGATTCCGTCCCCAGCAGGTGCAAACCTTCATCCCGCTGCCTCTGACGCTCGCCGGCGCCATGCATCACGCCGGCCGACACCCCCTCATCTTGAATCGCCCGGGCGCATCCCGGTTGAGGGGAACCCTTCATATCCCGCGGAGTCCCGGCGAACGAGCGATCCAGAAGGCGCTGCTGCGGTATCACGCGCCGGAATCGCACGATCGGATCCGGGAAGCGCTCCGGGAACTCGACCGGATGGATTTGTGCGGGCGTGGTGCGGGATGCATCGTCCCGAATCCCGCGGATCCGTCGCGTCGCAAGCCGAGGAGGAAAACGTGAAGCATATTCCGATCGGTTCGCGGTGTCATCTGTTCGCCTTCGATACGCTTGGCCCCATGATCACGCATGTCATCGTCATCGACTCGCCCCGGACGCTCTTCGTCATCGACACGTTTCTGGGCCCGGATTCGATGCGCGAGGTGATGGATGCGCTGGGTGAACCGGTCGTCGGAAAACCGGTGGTCGTCATCAACACGCATTTCCACTGGGACCATATCTGGGGCAACTGTTTCTTCCCCGGCGCGCGGATCATCGCACACTCGGCCTGCCGCACGCTGGTCCGCGATCACTCCGAATCCGAGCTTGCCCGATTCGCCCGATTCGCCGCCGGCCCGGTGCGCATCGTCCCGCCCGACCTGACCTTCGACACACGGCTCGCGTTCCCGGATGAGGGGATTGAACTCCTCCACACACCGGGGCACAGTGAGGATTCGATTTCGATCGTGGATCATGTGGACCATGTCGTGATTGCCGGCGACAACATTGAAGCGCCGATCCCGTATCTCAGTGATCCGGACGTGAATCGGTTCGCCGGGACGCTGAAGGGGTATCGCGCATATTCCGGATACCGGCTCATCGCGGGGCATGCCGACGATCCCGACGGCGCGCTGCTGACCGCGAACATCGAGTATCTCGAGGCACTCCTCGCGGGGGATGCCGATCGCTTCGATTGCGATCCGTTTCGGGCGATTCATCGCGTCAATCGGGCGGTGCTGGAAGGTCGAGTCCCGGATGATCCGGTCTGAGCGAATCCTGACGTTCGAGCGGATTCCGGCGCTGCACTTCGTTTCGACGCGCATGGGAGGGGTCAGCGGCGGGACGAATGAAACACTGAACCTGAGCGATCGAACGGGGGATCCGCCCGGCCATGTGCGGGAGAACCGGCGGCGAGTATCGATCGATGCGGGAATCGATCCGGCGACATGGACGCTGGGCGAGCAGGTGCACGGGGCGGCGGTTGCGATCGTCACGGCCGGGCAGTGCGGGGCGGGTCATACTGCCGGCCTCCCGCCGATTTCGGGCGTGGATGCGCTTGTGACGGCGGAACCCGGAATCTGCCTCTGTGTTCTTGTCGCGGATTGCGTCCCTGTTGTGCTGTGTGATCGCGCGCTGCGGGCCGTGGCGGCGATTCATGCCGGGCGGAAGGGGATCGAGCGGAACATCATCCGGAAAACGATCGACATCCTCCGAAGCGCTTTCGGCATCGATCCGAACGAGTTACTCGCCGGAGTCGGCCCGTCGATCGGTGCGTGCTGCTATCCGGTCGATCGGGATGTCGCCGAAGCATTCGCACGGAGTTCGCGCTGGCCGGAAGGTATCATCATCGAACCTCCCGATGATGAGCGGTGCAAGCTTCGGTTGGATCTGCGGGAAGCGGTGCGGGTGCAGTTGACTGAGGCTGGTGTTTCGCGCGATTCCATCGAAAGCATCGATTTGTGTACGGCCTGCCATCGAGACCGTTTTTTTTCGCATCGCGGGGATTCCGGATACACAGGGCGGTTCGGTGCCGGCATCGTCCTCCCATGATATCCTCATTTGAAACCTGCCTGTTCTTCCGTTACACTGATATGGACGAGCATCGTTGAAACACGCAGTGCCTATTCGCCCATTGAATGACGGAACAGCAGGATCGGATTTCATGAATCAACACTCTGCCAAACTCATACGGAGCATCTTCGCAGCGGCTCCGATCGGCATTGGCCTGACCGTCCATCGAGTCATGCTCAACGCCAATGACTATCTCCTGAAAATGCTCGGTTACTCCCGTTCCGAACTGATCGGACAGAATGCCCGGATGCTGTATGCGGATCAGGTCGAATTCGACCGGGTCGGTGAGGTGAAATACAGGCAGATAAGCGAGAAGGGCATCGGTGTTGTCGAGACGGTATGGAAACGGAAAGACGGACGGATGGTCAATATCATCTTGTCAAGCGCGCCGCTCGATCCGAACGATCTGTCAAAAGGAATCACTTTTACGGCCCAGGACATCACGGATCGCAAACAGACCGAACTCGAACTGCTCGAACGCGAAGCGCAGATCCGGGCTTTCATCGAGACTGCGGAGGATATGGTCTATTTTCGCGATTCGGGGAATCGGGTATCGATGTTGAATGCGGCCTGTCTGAAGATGACGGGGTTCCATGTCGAGGAATTCGACGCGGATCCGGGGCTCTGGAGATCCCTGGTCCATCCGGACGATGTGATCGATATGGATTCGATGAAGATCGCCGGCACAGCGGGCGCTTCTTTCGAGACGAATTACAGGCTCCGGTCGAAGTCAGGCGAGTGGCGGTGGATTCATTCCCGGATGTCGGTCGCGAAGGATATGGCGGGGAACGAGATCGGGTTGAATTGTATCGATCGGGATATTTCCGATCGGAAGCTGTTCGAGGAGCAGATTCTGTTTCGAGCGGAGCAGCTCAAGCGGCATCATGCCTCGCTCCTGACGCTCGCCAGGTGCTCCCATGATGACTTCGTCACGGCGTTGTCATCCATCCTCAAAGCGTGTGCAGCAACCATCGGTGTCGCTCGAGTCAGTTACTGGCGCTATGCCGCGGATCGTACGCGGATCACGAGCGAGTGTTTGTATATCCATGCCCTGGATGCGTATGAATCCGGAGCGGAGCTGCATGCCCGTGATTTTCCGGCTTACTTCCGCGCAATCGAACTCGAGCGGGTCATCGCTGCGCATGACACGGCATCAGACCCTCGTACTGCCGATTTCCTGGGATCCTACTGCGCGCCATTGGGCATCACCTCCATGCTCGATGTACCTGTTTACAAACAGGGCCGGATCGCCGGGATTCTGTGTCTGGAGCATATCGGTCCGGCCAGGATCTGGACGCCCGAGGAACAGGATTATGCGTCTTCGATCTCAGATATCATCAGCGTGAATCTCGAAACAATGGATCGCCGGAATGCCGAACGATCATTCATCGAGAGTGAAAAGCGCTCCAGACTGTTTTTGAATTCGACACCCGACTTCGTGTTTCTGAAAGATTCCGCGTTCCGGTATATTTTCACCAACGACGCGCTGCGGAAGTTTTTCAATCGCCCGGAAGCAGAAATCCTGAATCATACGGATCGCGACCTTCAGCCGTCATACATCGCCGAATCGTGCCTCCAGACCGACCTCCGGGCGCTCGATTCGGAAACCGTGGTGATTTCCGAGGAACTGCATGAGGAACGGTCATTCGAATCGATCAAGTTTGCGATCGATCTGGAGGATGGCACGAAGGGCATCGGAGGATACATCCGGGACATCACGGATCGGAAACGGATCGAGAACGAGCGCAAGCGGTTGGAGACGCAGATGCAGCACACCCAGAAACTCGAGAGTCTCGGTGTGTTGGCCGGAGGCATTGCGCACGACTTCAACAACCTCCTGCTCACCATCCTCGGCAACGCCGATCTCGCGCTGTGCGACATCCCGCCGTCCCATTCCGCGCGGACCTCGATCGAGGGAATTATCCGGGGCGCGCAGCGGGCGGCCGAGTTATGCCGACAGATGCTCGCTTACTCGGGCAAAGGCCGATTTGTCGTTCAATCGCTCAATCTCAATGATGTCGTTCTGGAGATGACGCATCTGATCGAGGCATCGATATCGAAGAAGGCCCGGATATACTTCAATCTGTCCGGAACGATTCCGGCGATCGAAGCGGATGCGACGCAGATGCGGCAGGTGATCATGAATCTGATCACGAATGCCTCGGAAGCACTCGAGGACCGGCCGGGCACCATTCATATCACGACCGGACTCATGCACTGCGACATGGCGTATCTGCAGGAAACGTATCTGAAACAGGAACTGCCCGAATCCGATTATGTGTTCATCGAGGTATCGGACACGGGCATCGGCATGGATCCGGTGATGATCGACCGCATTTTTGAACCGTTTTTCTCGACGAAATTCACCGGTCGCGGCTTGGGACTCGCCGCCGTGCTCGGCATCGTCCGGGGCCATTCCGGGGCGATCAAGGTGTATAGTGAACCGGGCCGGGGCACCTGCATCAAGATCCTGTTCCCGGTTTCGGCATACGATGCGAAGGCGGTTCCGGCCCAATCTCTGACCGATTCCGACGAACCGACGCGGTTTTCCGGAACGATTCTGCTGACGGACGACGACCCCGCCATTCTGTCCGTGGCGCGGCGCATGCTGGATAAACTCGGCTTTTCAGTTCTCACGGCGCACGACGGCATCGAAGCGCTGGATCGATTCGAACGCTACCAGAACGTGATCGATTGCGTGATTCTCGATCTGACCATGCCGAATCTCGACGGTATCGAAACCTTCCGGAAGATGAAGCAGGTCAAACCGGGCATCCGGATCGTGATGTCGAGCGGGTACAACGAGCAGGAAGTCACGCAACGGTTTACCGGTCGCGGGCTGGCCGGATTCATTCAGAAACCGTATCGTTTCGACGAACTGCACGCCGTGCTCAAATCCGTGTTCTCGGATTCCTCACGATAGTCTTGCCAAAATTCGTTACGACTTGTAGAATTCCCCTCAACATCTGAAGAGTGTTCATGACGATTCCTGATCGTGCCGATTCCCTCATGGATTGGCAATCAATCCGGATGAAAGGAGTGATCCATGCGAGTGCGTCTGTTGGTCTGCATGCTCTTAGTTGCGGTGATCTGTGGAATCCGGGTGCCCGGCGCTGTTTCAGCGGAGTGGGGATTCGGCGGGAATGTCGGCCTGGCGGGCTGGTTCGCGCAGTGGGACCACGAACTCACGGACTTCGACGCGACCTCGGCGGGACTCTACGGTCCGTCGTTGTTCATCCGTACAGGTCCGATCGGTCTGGGCCTTCAATACTATACCGGCTCGTTCGATGTCCGTTTTGCCTCCGATGACCGTGAGTATCGAACCGATCGCACCGACATCGACGTGATCCTGAGCTGGCGGTTCCTGTCGATGTTTCACGTGTCGGGTTTGTACAAGCGGATCGATTTCGACTGGCATCAGGTGTTTCATGTCGAGACATCGATCGAGGGATTCGGCTTGGGCGGCGGCGTCAGCCGGATGGTGCTGGATGACCGGCTGCTGCTGTACGGGTATGCGTTCTACATGCCGGTTCTGGATTACAACCAGTCGATCTCGTCCTCCGGATCGGTCTCATCGGATGCCCACGGCTACTGGGTCGAAGGAGGCGCGGGCTGGTACTTCCCTGCGGTTCATCTGATTCTGAAGGGAGGCTATCGGATTCAGCGGATCACGGTGGACGGGTCGGCAAACGACTGGGCCGAGACGACGCAGGGACCGCGCATCGAGTGTTCCTATTTGTTCTGATCCGCTCCGCGTGAATCCTCGAATGCACCCGCGTCCTCCCATTCCGCGATCGCGGCGTCGAGTTTATCCCGGATTGCGCGTTCCTGACGAGCCAGGTCATCGAGTGCCTGCCAGTTCGTCGCGAGCGCGGGCTGTTTCATCTCGGAAAGAATCTCACGCAACTCGATCTCGAACCTCGTAATGTCTTTCTCGATTACCCGGATCGATCGCACGCTCTTCCGGCGCCGTGGCAGTCCGCCCCCGGATACAGGATTGGAAGCCGGAGACTGCTGTGGTGTCTCCTCGATTTTCTCCATGTCCTTCCATCTGCGGTAATCCGAGTAATTCCCGACAAAATCCGTGATGGTGTGGTCCTCGAGTGCCCAGATCCGGGCGGCGACTCGATCGAGCAGATAGCGGTCGTGCGTCACCATCAGAACCGTGCCGGGATACTCCAGCAGGGCTTCTTCGAGCGAATCCCGGGCGGCGACATCGAGATGGTTCGTGGGTTCGTCCAGCAGGAGCAGATTGGCGTTGAGCAGCATGAGTTTGGCCAGGGCCAGCCGGGCACGTTCACCGCCGCTGAGCTGCGATACCAACTTGAATACGTCCTCCCCCGAGAACAGAAAGCGCCCGAGATGGCTGCGGACATCGAGCTGGGTCGCCTGGGGGATCAGCTGCCAGATTTCCTCGATGACCGGTTTGGCCGGATCGAGATCTCTGAGGTGCTGATCGAAGTAGGCCGGCTTGATCCGATATCCCAGCGCGACGACGCCGCCGCAGGGTTCGAGTTCGCCCGCGATGATCCTGAGAAACGATGATTTCCCGGACCCGTTTTCGCCGATCATCCCCACGATTTCGCCTCGGTGGAGTCGAAGATCGACGTGTGCGAACAAGACGCGGGAGTCGAACGACAGACTCAGATCCCGGGCCTCGATCGCGATGCGGCCGCCACCATGATCGGTATCCAGATGAAATCGCATGCTGCGGCCCTGCCCGGTCGGCGCTTCGATCCGTTCCATCCGATCGAGCGCTTTCTGGGTGCTTTGCGCCTGCTTCGTCTTCTGTCCCGCCATGTTCCTCCGGACGAAATCCTCCATTTTTTCGATCTTCGCCTGCTGCAGCTTGAACAGTTTCTGCTGATGCTCGCGGCGTTCCGCTTTCTGTTCGACATACGAACTGAAGTTTCCCGTGTAGAGAATCAGGCGGCGATGCTCGAGTTCGAGGATGTCCGTGGCGATGCGATCCAGAAAGTACCGATCGTGCGAGATGAAGACGATCCCGCCTGAGAAGCCCTTGAGATACTTTTCGAGCCATTCGGTGGCGCGGATATCGAGATGATTGGTAGGCTCGTCCAGCAGAAGCAGGTTCGGCGCTTCGAGCAGCAGTCTGGCCAGCATGATCCGGGACTGTTCGCCTCCCGAGAACGACGTGACGGGACGGTCCTGGACGGCGTCGGAGAACCCGAGACCATTCAGGATTTCATGAATTCTCGCCCGATACGTATACCCACCGGACCGCTGGAAATGATCCGCCAGCGCGTCATACTGCCGGAACACCTCCAGATCATCCGTTTCCTCGAAACGCTTCTCGAATCCCCTCAACCGGCTTTCCATCTCGATCAACTCGGCGAACGGCCGCTCGATCTCATGACGCACCGTCGTCCCATCGGCCCAGACGGGGGACTGTTCCAGGAACCCGATCCGAAGCCCTTTGGCGTAATGTATCTCACCGGAATCCGCAACCCGTTCACCCGCGATCAACCGGAACAGAGTCGTCTTGCCGATACCGTTCGCACCGATCAGGCCGGTACGGCACCCGTCCTTGAACTGGTGGGACGCGCTTTCGATAATCGTTCGGCCGGGAAAGCTGAACGTGATGTTGGACAATTGCGCAAGAATCAAATCGACCTCCGTCGGAAACAGATCCACTCTCTATATAGCAAACCCGGTGTCGCATGAAAAAAGAAAGTGCGCGGCCGCGCGATTTTAAAAGAGAAGGTGACCGATCAGCGAGATTCCCATGCCGAGCAGGAACATTCCGGTGAGGAGTTCCAGCTCGCGTCGCCAGACCCGGGCAAGTCGCGCGGCACCGGTTCCCAGGAACAGCAGGGCCGGCAGCGTTCCGATCCCGAATGCGAGCATCATCAGAGGGGCCGCGGTCAGACTCGGGAAGGCCATGACGCGTGAAAAGGCCGCGAACGACAGCCCGCACGGTAGCAGACCCGTGCATGCGCCGATTCCGAGCATGGTGAGCGGATTGCCGTGCCGCATCGATCGGATCAGTCGCTGAAAACCATGACTCGTCAGAAAATCGGTTTCGTTCAGCCACGCCGGTTCGCGGATCACCCCGAGTTTCGCCAGACCGAACCAGATCAGGAACAATGCGGCCACAGTCGCGAACCCCGACTGCGTCCACCCGATCCAGTGCGCATCATGTGGACGAGCATGGCTGACACCCCGGCTGAACGCTCCGATCACCGTCCCGACGAGCACATACGTACCGATTCTTCCCGCATGATACGCGAGATGCATCCACACGCCTCCGAAACGGGCCGGGAAAGCCAGGACCAGCGGACCGCACATGCCGATGCAATGCGCCGAACCGAGTATCCCGAGAACAACCATCGAGAAGATGGAACAATCCGTCATGGCAGGCTCTCTTTCGACCACTCGTCAAGTTTCCTGATGGAACCCGCATGCTCCGGCTGACTCGCCAGAACCCGTTTCAGTTCCGCGATCGCCTCGTCTCTCCGGCCGATGGCATTCAGTGCGATCGCGAGATTGTATCGGGCCTGATACAGGTTCGGGTCCGCCTGCAACGCCTCACGATAATGAGGAATTGCGTCCGGGTAGCGGTTCTGTCGGGCGATTGACAGACCGAGATTCACCCTGACGGAAGACAGACCGGGTTTTTCATCGAGCACAGACCGGTACATCGCCTCAGCTTCCGCGTTGCGCCCCGCTTTCAAATACAGATCCCCTGCGGACAGCCGGACCGGAACCATCGTCGGTCCGCCGCGAATCGCCGCTTCGTAGGCCGACAGAGCTCCCTGGGTGTCACCGATGCGTTCGAGCGCGAGTCCGAGATTCGCCTGTGCTTCCAGGTTGCTGCTTTCGATCGCCAATGCCCGCTCGAATTGCTCCCGCGCTTCGGCATACTGTTTCTCGACGAGCAACGCCTGACCCAGATTATTGTGTGCGAATGTGCTGCCGTCGGTTTTCGAGATCGTGTATTCCCACAACTGCTTCGAGGTTCTCCAGTGGCCGCCGAGGCGCATCGTGCCGGCCGTCAGGATCAGAATCCATATCGTCAGCGCTCCCGCGACCGCACGCGTCACCCCGGAGTGCTGCCCCGCCCGGCGATAGAATTCCAGTATTCCGTACATGACCAGCACACTCAGGATCATGGCGGGAATGTAACTGTAGCGGCACGCGACCAACTGCTGCCCGGTCTGAACGATTCCGGAAACCGGGAAGAGGAACAGGAGATGCCATGCGAGCGCGGTGGCGAACAGAGGAACGCGCCGTCTCAGCAGGATGGCCGCCAGGATCGAGATAACGGTCACGGCCATCGAGACCATGAAGGGCCATCGGAGATAATCGAGAGGAAGTCTCATTTCGTAGATCGGGAGCAGATCCATCGGGATCACAAATCTGACGATGTAAAAAACCGCCGCGTACGTCGCCTGGAAGAGCCGGGCCGGCAGCGGATGGGCATCGAGGGTCATCAACCAGTTCTGCTCGTGATCCCCCGCCGTCACGATCGCACCGAACACAAACGCGATCGCAAACAGAATCCCTTTTTCCCGGATGCTTGCAAGGAGCCCGCGAATCGTTTCGCCGACAGATCCCCCCTCACGGATACGACGGAACGGGAAGTAATCCATGACGACCAGAAACACCGGCGTCATCATCAGAATTTCCTTGCTCATGATGCCGCACAAAAACCAGACATGAACCATGATGAACGCGTGTCCGGCGCGCCGGGAAATGACTGATCCGGTGTTCCGGTCCCGATGGTCGAGCCAGGCACGGAGCATCAGCAGAAGAAAAAAGCCCGACACCACATCCCGTCGTTCGGTGATCCACAGAACGGACTCAACGCGGAGGGGATGCACGGCGAACAGCAGGGCTGCGGCAATCGATCCCAGGCGCAGGACCGACTGGTTGACCGTTCCGACATGCGCTCTGAAGAGCCGACGCAGAATCAGCATGAGGAGCAACGCGCTGGCGGCATGGAACAGGAGATTCGTCAGGTGATACGGAAGCGGATGGAGCGGGTTGTTCCGGAACAGATTGCCGATCAGGGCGTCGAACCCGAGCGTCAACCAGGTGACGGGTTGGTAATGACCCATGAAAAACGAGGTGAACATCCATTTCAGGTTTGCGACGCCGAGACCTTGGAAATGGGGATTTTCGAGATAATTGAGATGATCGTCGTAGTTCAGGAATTCGGCCTGGAAGGCGGGATGGAAGGCGATCAGAACGACAACGAACAGGATGACGGCATCACGCGGATCCATCCGGGCGGTGTGCTTCGGATGATCCCCGACAGGTTCCGGTTTGGCCTCGACGTGCCTCTGTCTTCTGTGCTTCATGACGCGACTCGAACTCCTCTGTTCTGCGAGACGCAGTGTATCAGAACCGACTACGCTTGGCCAACGGAAGCGATGGACTCTGCAGAAGGCCATTTGCGGCCCGATCAGACGAACGGCACAGCATCGGCAACGGGCTTTGTAAATGCAGGCGACGCCATGTATAGTCGCTCAAAGGAACGACACTCGGTATATCCGGAACCTCTGAAAGGGAAACGCATGATCCGACGAATCCTTGTGCGAAACGCCTGGCCGACCCTTCTGTTGGCGGCCCTCCTGTGCAATCTCGATGCGCAGGCGCAGACCCCGGAAAACACGCCCGTTCTCTGCCGCATCGACATGGCCGGATCGGAACGCTGCCCGGTCTGCGCCATGCTTCCCGCTCAGCATGCGGACACGGCGGCTTCGATCGAGACTGACCAGGGCCGCATCCACTTTTTCTGCGGGAACGGGTGCATGATCCGCGCATGGCTCGAGACCGAAAAGTATCTCGGAATAACGCGCCCGGGAATCCGAAAGATCTGCGTTCGGAATTACTTCACCGGCGAGGCGATCGATGGGGGAACCGCGTTCTTTGCGGGGGGATCCGATGTCATCGGCCCGATGGGACCCGCATTCGTCGCTTTTTCGACCGAAGCCGAACGGGAGGTGTTCGAGCGCCGGCATCCCGCGCGATTCAAGTTCCGTCTGGACGAACTGACCATCGAGCGCTGGCGGTCGATGACCGCGCGACCCGCCCCGGCCGGGAAGGATTGATCGACGGGGATCATGCCGTTGTCACCGCTCTGCCACTGGGCATTCCGTTCTATCTCGAAGCGCCTCACGGAACACCTCATCCTGATGGCGTGCCTGGTCCTGACCATTTCCTGGCCGGCGATCGATCTGGATCGATTGGATCATCTGAGAACACTCATCGAACGCTGGATCGATCAATCACCTTCCATCGTGCTTGTATTGGAAGCACCCGCGGAAAAAAACGCCGCTTCCGTATCGGATTTCCAGGCGACTCCGGGTGTGCGAGATGCCGTTCCGATCCCTTCGCCGGACGGGGTGAACGAGCAGGCCTACGCCATCGACGTGCCGCAGCGGCTGGAAATCGACGCCGTGGCGGACGAATTCCGGCAGAAGTACGGCGATGGGATCCGTGTTGAGACGAAGGACGGCGCGAAGCAACGCCTGATCGCGATCTTCCGGGGAGCCGAACGGCGCGAGTGGGTGCAGTGGTCACCGGTTCTGCCGGCGATCCTGCTCCTGACACTGGCCTCCGGAACACTTGCGGCACACGACCGCCACACCTGTGGATTACTGCGCTGCCTCGGATGGAAGGCCTCCGATGTGCTGAAGCTGACGGTATTGCGCTGGGGCGTCGTGTTCTCCGGTGCATGCCTGATTGCGTTCTCCGTGATCGGTCTGATCCGGCGGGACGCGATCCCGGACGGGCTTCTGATTGCCTTCGTCGCGGGTTTGCTCCACCTCATGGCATCTCTGATTCCTGTTCTGCGCGACGTCCGGCGCGACCCGGGCGCTCCTCAACCGGGAGGCGGGGCGTGACGGAACGGTTGGTGGTTCAGGAAGTCTGTTTCGAGCGTGAGGCGGCCGGGCGGGAATCCTTCAGGCTCGACAGGATCGACTGCGCGTTCATCCGGCCGGGAATCTCGCTCGTGACAGGCGAATCCGGATCGGGCAAGACGACGTTACTGTATCTGATCAGCGGAATGCTTCGACCGGATTCGGGGGACATTCTGCTGGACGGGCAATCGATTGTGAGGGGTGTTCCGGCGCGCCGCGAGCAGTGGCGGAGCGGATTGGGCTTCGTCTTTCAGACACCGCGATTCCTCCCGGATTATACCGTTCTGGAGAACACCATGATACCGATGGTTCCGGGAGGAATGCGCATGAAGGAGATCCAGCGGGCTGCCGGAGTCGCACTCGAACGGGTCGGTCTGTCCCGCCTGGCGGATGCCCCGATCGAGACTCTTTCGGGGGGTGAGCTTCAACTTGTAGCGCTGGCGCGGGCGATCGCCGGAAATTTCCGGTGGCTGGTGGCGGATGAACCAACCGCGCATCAGGATCGCCGGGGTGCGGACATCGTCGCCGAAACGCTCGAATCGCTGGCAACGGACGGTTGCGGCGTCATCGTCTCCTCCCACGATGACCGGCTGACGGCACGCCTTTGCGCGGTCGCGTGCTTCGAAATACTCGACGGCAGATTGATACTCAGGCGATGATTGCGATCATACCGGATCTGATTCTGCTCGCCGATGTCTCTTCGGGAATTCTGCTCGCGATTGCTCTCCGGACGGCTCTCGCGGTCGACCTCCACTGGAATCCCGATCGTTCGACACCCAGGCAACTCATGCTCGAAAAGGATGTGGAGTGGCTGTCACCCGTCATGGGGGTGGCAGAAGTGATCTACGGCATATCGACGATACTGTGGATCGTATCGATCGCGATGCTGTTTCCGCGGGATGTGCCCGGAGCCATGTGCGGGACGGGTGTGATGCAGGCGATGGCACCGTACGGCGGAATCGCATTGATGTGCCGGTCGGGAACGGTCGTGCTGCTGTATGCCTGGCATGCGTTGGACAGGATCCGTCGGGAGCATCTCGGACTAACGGGCACCCGCGAAGCCGTCCGGGTGATTCCGGTCATCGTCCCGCTTGCCGCACTCGGAGCATATTACGCCTTCCGGGCTTCCCGGTTGCTGATCGATCCCGATGCCGTCTCCTGCTGTGCAGCGCTGATGGACGAACAAACCGGAGGCTTGTCCGGCTGGATCGCGTCCGCCCTGACCCTCCCGGCAGTTGTCCCCATCGTGGTGTTTCTCACGGGATCAGCGTTGGCCGGAATGGCATGGATCGTGATCCGGCGCGGATCCGTCGTTCGGTGCGGGTGGCGATGGGGGCTGGCGATCATGGGAATTCCCTGGAGTCTGTACGCAGGGCGTTGGGCAGTCGGGAGAATCATGCCGTATTGCTTCGGAGTCCTGCACCACGATTGTGTCTGGTGTCTGTTCCTGCCTGTTCATCATGCTCCGGGATTCGCATTCCTGCTGCTGCTGCTCGCTTCGATCGCCGAATTGACGGTGATTCTGATGATTTCGGGACTGTTCGCGGGCAGCCGTCCTGCGCTGGAGGCGTCCGATGGGCGCATTCGTCAGGCGGCGCTGCGGTTTCTCCTGCTGTCGGTCTTGTATGCCGCGATCTGTCTGGGATATCCGCTCCTGTATCGACTGCGATTCGGGGTCTTCATCACCGGCTGATGCCACGCGCGCGACTGGAATACCGGATCATCTCGTGCAGATAGATGCGCATGAACCGTTCCATTTCGGCGACTTCCTGAGGTTGGTCGAAATCGAGAGTCAGACCGACCTGATCGTTCAGTTCCGTCAGGAACCATCGACCGCTTTCGTCACGCATCACGTCAACCGAGAAAATGCCGTAGGGGAAGTGCGCGGCCATCCAGTCGGCGATCGGATTGACCACCTCAAACGGATTGGATCGGGCGAAATGGGCGAGCGGGATGTATTTCATGCCGTCGAGTGTTTTGACGTAGAGCATGATGAATTCGGCTTCTCCGCGTTCCCGGATCCGGAAGATGAAACGGACGTCGTGCGCATCGCCCTCCAGCCCGACACCGGGGATGCCTGCGCCGGTATTGACCCAGGCCTGGATCAGGTAGGGTGTGGTGGACATGAATTCGAGATGCCGGTCGATGTCGTCGCCGCCGATCTGGCCGCCGAAGAGCATGTGCATTTCGAGACCTGCGGGGCCACGTGAGATCCGGTGGATGCCGCGGCTCTGGAAGCCGTGGAGCGGTTTGACGACGACGCGATTGTCGTGACGGGTGTATGTCCGGTCCATCTTGTCGAAGAAACGGAACATGTGATCGACCATGAGCGACCGGTCCTGGGGGAGCAGGGCCGTGAGCGGGCTGAAGCGGGCGAACTGCATGTAGATGCGCCATTTGTCACAGCACAGGCGTGCGAGATCCCTGGAGCCGAAAATGGGGATACCGGCGGACTCGAAATGATCGATCACGGCCGTGCAGTGCGGATCGGCGCCGGAGGCCTTGTCGAAAATGAACGACGGTTTGAATGAGCGCGCGACGGGGTGGAACGTCCGGCCGTCCGACTGATAATACCCGTCGATCTCGTCGGTTTCCCAGTTGTAATCGTATGGCGAGACGAAGTGGAGGGGGAAGTGCATGTCGTGGGCGAGTTCGTGGAACATGAGATACGAGCGGCGGTGCGTGCCGGGGGTGAATGCTTCGACGCCCTCCCGGATGGACGGGATATCGTTATTGATCATGACGGGAAACAATCGGGATGCCATCTGAAAAACCTCCAATGGTCGATCGTCGTGAAACTCGAGGAATGTACTTTCAGATCAGTCGCGCACCGGCAGCACGTGAATCGCTTTGATGACGAGGTGGACGGAGTCGCCCGGTTTGAGATCGAGGTCCTGAACGGATTCCGTCGTCAACACAGACGCCATTTCGGCAGGAATCTCGACGTCAAACTTCACCAGTGACATGACCTCGTCGCTCTTGACTGATTTCACTCTGGCTTTCAGCATGTTTCTTGCGCCGTATTTCATTGAGATCCTCCTTGTCTGACACAGTTCCATTTGATTATAATTGGTACGCTCGCGTCTGACAAGCGCGTGCCATGATGCGCGGAAGCGCGTTCGATTGACATGTACGAAGGAGGAACCAATGCCGGTCAAGCCGAGTTCAAAGGAAGAGGAATACTTCGCCAGGCTGGAGTTCGAGCGACTGAAGAAGATCAAGGACGAGTTTCAGCAGAAAATGGAAGACACCGAACGCGAAACGCTGAAGGAAGTCCATTTCATGCGCTGTCCGAAGTGCGGGTTGGAACTCGTCGAACTGGATTTTCGCAACATCCGGATCGACAAGTGCACCGGGTGCGAGGGTGTCTGGCTGGATGCCGGTGAACTCGAGCAGGTCGCCGGTCTCGAAAAACCTGCCCTGAGCAAGTTTTTCGATGTGTTTCGCAAGTCGAAGTAACGGAATACGCGCCGGATTCCGGAAACGGACGGTGACCCCGTCACGGATTCGCCGGAACATTTCGCGCTAGAAAACAGTTAACCATAAGGGTTCTCCGGATCACACATTCCGGAGGAGGTCGCAACCGGTTGGTCGGGCCGCCAGCCGACCGGGCAGGTATGATGCCTGCATGGAGGCCTCGTGAAATCATCTAAAAAGAACCCCATCCGACCCGCAGGGGCACAGTCCCCTCCCGCTGCTTCGCCTCCCCCCACCCCCGCTCCTCCCCCGAATTCCGCCCCGGTCCTCAATCTCATGATCCGCCTCGCATGGCTCCTGTACGGAAACGCCGTCCTGGGAATCTGCTGGTTCGGGATCGCCGGGCGCGGTATCCGGGCGATCGCACTGGCCGATATCGCGTATTTCGCCACGGCCCTGCTCATGATCGCCGCCCGCTACATCGATATCAAACATTTCAACGGGCTGACATCGGAAGGGGAACCCGCCACCATGGCACATTTCAGATCGTATGCCATCGTGCTCGGCGCGGTCGTCGCGGGACTGTGGCTCCTGGCGCAGTTCATCGCCGCATACAAATGGCTCTGAGAGAATGAACCTGTTGCGTCCTTTCACGTATGCATGAAGCAGTGGAACGTGATACCATCATGCATCGAAAGGAGCACACCCATGAAAACACCGACTCGGGACAGCATCTGGCGGATCGATCTCGCACGGGATCTCGCCGCACCCTACATCGCCCATCCGGACGTACGCCTCGTCGTGCTCGGAGGATCCCCGGCCAAAGGCATCTCGGACCAGTACTCGGATCTCGATGTCGTCGTTTACTGGGATACGATCGACCGGAACTGGATCGACCAGGCACCCCTCACCCGCACGTTCGGATTGCAGCGGAAGATGAACGAATTCTGGGAGCAAAGCCAGTCCTGTTTCGAGCTGTATTATGCGGGGACGCTGATCGTCGAGTTCGGGGGGACGACGGTGAGTGACTGGAGGGCGATGACACAGGGGGTGATGGAGCGTTTCGAGGCACCCCCGCCGGTGCTCAAGACCATCGGAGGATTACTGAACGCAACCGTCCTGCACGGCGAGGATCTCTACCGGACACTCTGCGCGGAAGTCACCCCTTATCCGCATGAACTGGCCGTTCGCATCGTGCGGAACAGCCTGGGTTTCTTCTGGAACGGCGTGCTCGAAAACCAGGGCCTGAACCGTGGCGAATTCCTGTTCGTTCAAGACGCGATCTGCGCGACGATCAAGAGACTCCTCACCATCCTGGCCGCCCTCAATCACACCTACTACTCGCCGATGGAACCCAGATGGATCGAGTATGAATATTCGAAAATGCCGTATGTGCCAGCGCGTCTGTGGCCGAAGATCCTGGACATCGTGAACGGGGACCGGCGCGAGGCGATCGGTCGATTGAATGCTCTGATTCAGGAGGTGCTCGATCTGGTCCGGGCGCACATGCCCGAGATCGATCTGGATGATGCGAAAAAGCGCTGGGACATCGATGTGAGGGGGTGCCTTGACCGGCCGATCTGACAGCGCCGCGCGGGATCCCGATGCCTGGCTCGCGGCGATTCCGAAAGTGGAACTGCACGTGCATCTCGAGGGCGCGATTCCGCTCGACGCCCTGTGGGAATTGATCGGCAAGTACGGCGGTGATTTCCAGGCGCCGGATCGCGCGTCACTCGACCGGCGGTTCCGCTTCGTCGATTTTCCGCACTTCATCGACACATGGGTCTGGAAAAACCGGTTCCTGCGCGAGTATGAGGATTTTACGTTCATTGCGCGCTGTGTCGCCGAGACTCTTTCGGAGCAGAACATCCGGTATGCGGAGGTGTTTTACTCGCCACCGGATTTCGCACGGATCGGTCTGACGCCGCAACGACTGACCGAAGCGATCCGGAAGGGGCTGGATGCCGTGCCGGCGATCCGGATCCATCTGATTGCGGACCTGGTCCGGGATTTCGGACCGGAGCGGGCGTTCGACACGCTCAGGGCGGTCAGCGACGTGCGCGGGATGGGGGTCGTGGGTATCGGAATCGGCGGCTCCGAACATGCATTTCCGCCGGAACCCTTTGCGGAGGTGTTTGCTGCCGCCCGCGCGCTCGGGTTCCATACCACCGCCCATGCGGGCGAGGCGGATGGGCCGGAGAGCATCCGAGGTGCGCTGGTTGCGTTGCAGGCGGATCGGATCGGGCATGGGACGCGGGCGATCGAAGATCCCGAGTTGATGGCTCGATTGGCGGACATGCAGATTCCGATCGAACTGTGTCCGATTTCCAACGTGAGAACCTCGGTTGTGCCGTCGATCGAGGCGCATCCGGTGCGTCAGTTTTTTGATTCCGGAATGAACATATCGATTCACACGGATGATCCCGCGATGTTCGGGAATTCGCTGATGGACGAGTATCGAGCGTTGATCCGGCATCACGGATTCACGCGTGAGGAGATCGTGCAATTGCATGTCAATGCGGTGCGGGCGGCGTGGATGGATGAGGTGTGGAAGGCGGAAATGGAGCGTGACATCGGGAATTACCGGTGCTGATCCGGTTGGATCTCCCCGGAGAATGGACGGTCAGTAATAGTTCCAGATACTGGAATAGTCGGAAGGGTCTTCTCCGATTGCAGCCAGCCGTTCGAGATATTCCAGGATCGGCGGGTCCTGAGCGATGAACGACTCCTGGGCGATGATTTTCTTTTCCCAGGGATGAAAATCATAAACCCGCGATCCGTCAGCCAGAATACTCAGCAGATCCCGATGCTGGAACGCTCGGACGTAGTTCTTCCCGAGTCCCGGCACATTGTAAACGGCCTCGTCGGTCCGACACAGACCGGGCAACAAACGGGCCTCTTCCTTCTGTTCCTGGAGGACTCTGGCCAGGGGCACCCGGTACAGCGCCGTCTCTTCCTTGCCTTTGGGAACGAACGTGTAGTAAGGATCGACGCCCGCCCTCCTCAGGAGCATCCGGAGGCGTGCCGCTTCGAATCGCCGGGACACGAACAAGGTGAAGACCATCTGATTGTACACCGAGATTCCCTGTCGTTTCAGCCGATCGACCGCCAGGACAAACTCGGGCGTCACCTCGTAGGGATGCTCGACATGCGTCATTACACAAATCTCGCGGAGTCCGGGAATTCTGAGTTTACCGAGTTCCGCCGCGAGACCCGAGGTGATGCGCATTGGCATCGTCACCGGGGTTCGCGTGCCGATCCGTATCACCTGCACATGCGGGATGGCGGCAATACGCCGGAGAATACCAAGGATGACCGGATCGGGCAGTGCGAGCGGATCGCCTCCCGTGACCAGCACCTCACCGATCGCCGGGTGCTGATCGATGTATCGCAGTGCGGCACGCAACTGCGATTCGGAGGCCATGGCCGAATCCGCCATCGCCGCATCGATCTCCCAGTTTCGCTGACAATACACGCAAATCTGAGGGCATGAGTTAAAGGGTTTCACGATCGCGACGGCCGGATAACGCCGAGTGACAAGCGGGGCGGGTGATGTCGTGCCCTCCTTCATGAAATCGCAGAATTGCGCCCGCAATTCACGGGTCTTCGGAATCGAATCGGTATACTCCAGTGTGGGCAGAACCTGCGCGCGTATCGCCCGATCCCGTCCCGCCTCCGGGTCGTCATCCATCAACGAGGCATAATACGGCGTGATCGCAAAGGGCAATCTCAACGCCCGGCTCCTTCGCACGGCCTCGATTTCCTCCGATGTTACGCAGACCAGTTTACAGAGCTGCTCCTCATCGGCGATCAGATGCTCGATCTGCCACTTCCATGAATAAAAGTCATCCTCGGTTGCGCCAAGAGCGCGTGCGATATGCTGCCTTCTCCGGCTGCGACGCGCAGACGTCTCGACGCTCAAACCATCCGGATATCCGGAAAGACGCGTTTCGACCCGAGACCACAGGCGATCGAGCATATCCGAGCGCTTCTCTGGATCGGCCTCCGCATCGGAAATCTCCCGGTCATCCGGATTGAAGAAAGAATTCCGCACCTGTCCGTCGATCCCCTCGATCAGATGGATCAACTCGGCAAAGAAACCCGGCCCGAGATCCACCGGTTCAGCGCCTCGGGCGATTTCCCAGAGATGCCGGGCAACACTGAACGACGCTCGCCGATCCGCCCGAGCACTCAGAATGCTTCGAAACGCCCGGATACAATCCCGCCTTACCGCTGTCTGCTGGATGTCACTCTCTTCATTCCGATCATTTGCCCGCTCGATCCGGCTGATTTTGGACAACAGGGTCTTCCGGGCGGTTTCGAGATCACCGGCAGACTCGATTGCATGCAGATAGTCCCGTGCCGTCCGGCGAAACACATCCGGGCAATATCGTTCCCGATCGAAAAGCGGAGCATGATCGGATGGTCGTTTTCTGTGGCTCATCAGACCTCCTCTTCATTAATACACGCGAGCTTGAATGATGGTAATTACGAAATATTGACAAGTATTTTCGATATTTCCTACAATGGAAGCATGCATCGATTGAATTACAACCATCTGTATTATTTCTGGATCGTGGCTCAGGAGGGCAGTCTGACGCGCGCGGCGTCCCGCCTGAGTTTGTCTCATTCGACCATCAGCGCACAGATCCACGCGCTCGAGGAGGTTCTCGGGAACCGTCTTTTCGATCGCCGTCGGGAAGGGCTTGGATTGACGGCTGTTGGTTTTGATGTCTATGGGTATGCATCGGAGGTGTTTCGGTTATGTTCCGAGATAGTCGATGTCGCGCATGGAGTATCACGCTCCCGGCGCGCCCTTTTGCGCATCGGTCTCGTGCATTCGATTCCGGCCACGATCGCCTCCCGGTTGCTGCAACCCGCGTTCGAGGCTGCGCGCGATCATCAACTCCAGATTCTGCGCGGTGAATCCAAGATTCTGATCCGGGAACTTGCGCATAGCAGACTTCATATGATTCTTGCCGACATGCCCCCTCCCAAGCATCCCGGATATGACATTCATCGTCATCTTCTCGGGAAAACCCAGCTTCTGCTGTACGCTCCTCATGAAATCGCTCAGGTGTGCACCGATGGTTTCCCGCAATCCGTTGCGCGCTTCCCGCTGTTGCTTCCGACGGCACAATCCGCCATTCGTGCATTGATCGAGCGATGGTTCACGGACCGGGGCATTTCCGTGTCGATCGCCATCGAAAGTGACGATCCCGGCATCATTCGCTGCGCGGGGCTCGGCGGGCACGGCATCTTCCCTGTCCGGGCCGCCATCGAGAGTGAAATCGAACCGGATTCCGGCATGGTGCGGATCGGTGCACTGACGGATCTGCATGAGCGATACTATCTGATCACGCAGCAGCGGCGCCTGACGCATCCTGTTGAATCCGCCATCGCGGATGCCTCCCGCAGTTATCTCCAGCGGGTCTGATTGCTTGGAAGGATTCTTGCAATCGGATCGGGCATACGCGTTTCAGGAGGTTTTACCATGATCGCTAAACACATGTCGCTCGTTCTGGCGTTGATGATTGCGCTGCCTGTATCGGCGGGCGTCCTGGTTCCCCGTGCCGTGTTTACGGAACGGGCTCCCGCGGACGATTTTTCCCATTCCCACTGGAATCTTCTCGTCGTCAAGTTCGATGAGGGTACCGGTCTTCGCCTGAGAGACGGGACAATCCGTTTTCCCGATGGGACTGAACCGGCGGCGATCCGGGAATTCCTGAGCAGGAACCGGGATGTTTCATTCGAAAGACTCTTCAAGCGCGCCGAATCGGAATACGAGTTCGAGAAACAGACCGGCGAGGCGCGGACGGGTCGCGAACTGGCCGATCTGAACCTGTACTATATTCTCCGACCGAACTCTCCGGAAGACGCCGCACGCATCCTCCGGGAACTGCGCGCCATGCCGATCATCGAAACCGCTTATGCCGAACCGATCCCGGAAATTCCCCGCGGATACACGCTACCGCTCGAATTCGACACGCCGGATTACACCTCTCAACAGGGCTATCACGGCGCGGCACCGGTCGGCATCAACGTGCCCGCAGCGTGGGCGCTCGAGAACGGCAAGGGTGAAGATGTCCGGTTCATCGACGTCGAGCTTTGCTGGAACTGGACGCACGAAGATCTGCCGACACCGTTCTTCACCGCGGGAACACCGGATCAGTCCTACATGGATCACGGCACGGCGGTCATGGGCGAGGTTGCCGGAAGGGAAAACGAGTACGGCATCACCGGCATCGCTCCGGCTGTCGAGGCCGGCGGCGTCGCGATCGATATCGACGACTACCCCGAGCCCCTGGGCGCATGGTTCGATACCGCCTCCTCGGCGCTCCATCCCGGCGACGTCTGGCTGATCGAGTTGCATGCACCCGGTCCCGGCGGAGACTACATCGCGATGGAGTATTGGCAGGCCAACTATGACGCCATCGCCAATTCGACCGCCCAGGGACGGATCTGCGTCGAAGCCGGCGGCAACGGCAGCGCCAATCTCGATGACGCCATCTACGACGGTCGTTTCGACCGGAACATCCGCGATTCACTCGCCGTCCTGGTCGGCGCCGGACTGCCGCAGACGATGCAGCCGGAATGGTTTACGAATTACGGATCCCGCATCGACGTCAACGGATGGGGTTCGGCAATCGTGACCACCGGCTACGGCGATTTGTATGAGGGCACGGGAATCAATCAATGGTACACGGCCGACTTCGGAGGCACATCCGGGGCCTCGCCGATCGTGGTCGGTGCCTGCTGCGTCGCGCAATCCGTCTACCGGAATCTCACAGCAGGTGAGGTGATCTCGCCGGAAACCCTCCGAGATCTGCTCGTCGAAACCGGTTCACCTCAGCCGCAACCCGTCACCCAGAAAATCGGTCCGCGCCCGAATCTCCAGGCGCTGTTCGCGCATGAATTCTATGAGGTCTCCGGAGTTTCGATCCAGAACGCCTCCTACACCTGTTCCTCCGAAGTCGTGATCCGGGTTCGAAACGATTCAGCGGTTGAGCCCGTGATCGTACAGGTTTCCAGTTCGACGGAATCGACCCCGGAATCGCTGGCATTGAGTTTCGTATCGCCGGGGCTTTATCAGGCGTCGATTTTTCTGACTCCGGAGCCCTCCGGCCACGGTGACGGACTCGTGAGGGTCACCGATGGCGATTCCCTGACCGCAGCATACACGCCGCTTTCAGACAGTGACTCGGCCCAGATCGACTGCATCCCGCCTCAGATATCCGGTGTGACACTCTCGAACCTCACGCAGAACGCCATCACCGTGACCTGGACGACGGACGAACCGGCCGGTACGCGGATCGAGTATGGAATCGGAATTCCGGATCAGATCGCCGAGCGGACGGGCATGCGCACGGATCATGCGATCACGATCCCGGCACTGGAGCCATGCACGGCTTACGTGTTACAGGTCCTTGCGACAGACGCCGCGGGAAACCAGTCCATCGACGATCAGAGCGGCGCTTTTTACCCGTTCGTAACGTTGGAAGAGGTCGTCTACTTCCAGGAGATGATGAACACCAACCCGAACTGGACCATCTCGGGCGGGCAATGGGCCTGGGGTCAGCCGACCGGCGGAGGCGGCCAATACGGATCTCCGGATCCGACATCCGGATTCACCGGCAGTTCGGTATACGGATACAATCTGAACGGCGATTATGCCGCCAGCATACCGGAATACTCGCTGACGACATCGGCGCTCGATCTGAGCGTGGCGGTCAACAGTCGGCTGCGCTTCCAGCGATGGCTCGGGGTCGAACAACCGTCATACGACCATGCGACGATCAAACTGTCGACGGACGGATCGGTCTGGCAGACGATCTGGAGCAATCCGGCGACAATCGAGGACTCGGAATGGACATTGGTCGAATACGATATCTCGGCGATCGCCGACGGGCAGGCGACGGTCTTTATCCGGTGGACGATGGGCCCGTGCGACGGGTCGTGGAACTACTGCGGATGGAACATCGACGACGTCGAAATTATCGCGGTGGAACCCTGCACACCGCCGACTCCCGGAACCCCGCCGGCGACTCGCACGCCCACGCGCACACCGACGGCTCAACCGACCTGGACCCCCGCGCCGCCCTCCCCGACTCCGACCCCGTCCGCATCCCCTCAACCGACATCCACACCGACGAATGTCCCGAACCCGAGTCCCACCCCGACCACATCTTCGGAATCGACACCGACACCGGTCCCGACATGCAATGCGTTGACGGTCACCTTGCGAATGCCGTCGGATTACTATCGGCCCGGCGACCTGTGTTACCTGGCCGTGGATCTGTGCAATCCGGATCAGCCGATTTCGAACACCCGTCTGTGCGTGGTTCTCGATGTGATGGGCAGTTTCTGGTTTGCGCCGGGCTGGGGAAAGTACCCGGAAGCCGGAATCGATTACTATGCGATCGATACCCTCGCGCAGGGCATCACCACGATGACGATTCTGAGCGAATTCCAGTGGCCGGCGGTCTCGGATTCGCTGGAGGGGCTGATGTTTTACAGCGCCCTGCTGGATGAATCGATGAGTCAGCTTCTGAGCGATCTGGGGCAGTTCGGGTTCGGGTTCGGGCCGTAAACGGGACGTCGGGTTCGATCGCGAAAACCCGTACGTAGGCTCGATCGCGATCGAGCCCTGCAACAACGGTTACGTATGGCACAATCGCGATCGAGCCATACAGATGGTTTGCGACATGGGTGAACCACCCGTATAATGGGTTGCGTAACCCCCCATCGGGAAGCACATCGGGAAGATACCTATGACGAAGGGACCGAGTTTGATCAATAAGCAGGTCGGGAAGTACCTGATCATCAACGAGATCAGCCGTGGCGGCATGGGCATCGTGTATCTCGGACAACACGTCACGCTCAATCGGTATGCCGCCGTCAAGATGCTGTTCCCGCATCTGGCGGCCGAGGCGAGTTTCGTGAAGCGTTTCCGGGAAGAGATGAACGCGATGTCGAAGGTCAAGCATCCCAACATCGTGGATATTCTCGATTACGAGGAAGCCCACGGCACCTACTTCATCATCATGGAAGTCGTCGTCGGGCGGCCCCTCGAGTTTCTCCTCAAGGAATTCGGGCCGATGGCGATTCACCCCGCCGCGGCGATTCTCAGACAGGTGCTCGCTGCCATCGGTTTCGCGCACGACAAGAACATCCTCCACCGGGACATCAAACCGTCCAACATCATCATCGATGAAAACGGCAATGTGAAGGTGCTGGATTTCGGCATCGCGAAGATCATCGGCGGGGAAAACCTGACACAGACCGGCTTCATGGTCGGTTCACCGCACTACATCAGCCCCGAGCAGGCTCAGGGAGAACCGGTCGTCCGCGCATCGGATCTGTATTCGATCGGCGTTGTCCTGTTCCAGATGCTCACCGGTCGTCCGCCGTTTGTCGCTGAAAGTCCCGTCGCCGTCGTCATGGCGCACATCCGGGAAGAACCTCCGAAACCATCCTCGCTCAATCCGAACATCCCTCCCCAGATGGAAAAACTCATTTTGAAGTGTCTGGACAAGAAACCCGAACGACGATACCAGAATGCGCGTGAGATGACGGATGCTTTGGAGGCGGTTGTTGCCGCGTCGCCGGGCGGGGTGAAATCCGATCAGAAACTGGCCAAACAGGCGTTCATTCAGACCGATCCGACGATGTTCATCGATTCGAATGACAAGACGATGGTAGATATCGCCCGGCAGGATCCGATCGAGGCGGCTGCCGAGAAACAGCGGAAGGAGAATCGGCGTTCGATCGTCGAGACAGTCCGTCAGAAACTTACGGCGATTTCCTGGCAGCACGCCGCCATTACGGTCCTGTGCGCGGGAATCATCGGCTTCGGCACGTGGCTCGGTCTGACCGAATCCGGTCGCGGGATCATTACCTCCAGCACCGCGTTCTTCAGCGCAAAGCCGACTCCGACATCGATCCCCTCCACGGCGAGCGCGCTGACGATCCCGTCGATCATCCCGCGGGATCTCCCGGATCGGTTCGGCGTCATTCTGGGCATCGATTTTGAACTCGTGCCGTCCGGACGATTCGTCATGGGCGCCCAGAAACCCACCGGAGCGCTGGATGACACGCCCGTACACGATGTGCAGCTCGATCGATACATGATCAGCCGTTACGAGATCACGAACCGGCAATACGAGATGTTCATCCGGGAAACCGGTTATCCGTCGCCCGAACACTGGAACGGTCGGCTCTGCCCCGCCGGACTCGAGGATCTTCCGGTCACCCGCGTCTCATGGATCGACGCAGATCTGTACTGCAAATGGATGACACAGAAAACCGGACTGACGTTCCGTTTACCGACGGAGGCCGAATGGGAGCGTGCGGCCGGCAGCGGAGGCTCGTATCCATGGGGCGACAAATGGTCGGGATCCAATGGGAACACCGAGGAAGCCGGGCGGAAATCTCCCGTTTCCGGAGGCGCATTCGCATCGGACAAATCGACGTCCGGGATTTTCGACATGGGGGGAAACGTCCGCGAATGGGTGAACGATTTCTACAGTATGTCCGCCTATGCATCGATGCAGCCGAGAAATCCGACGGGACCCAACCCGACCGATAAGCGTGTGGTCCGCGGTGGCGCCTTCAACCTTCCATACAAGGAAGCCCGTGTCACCCGGCGCGATTCGGCGGCGTCGTCACACCGCGAAGACAATCTCGGGTTCCGAATCGTTCTCACCTACCAGAATTTCAGCGAAAGTTGATCAGCGCGCGGGACGTTTCGGTTTCTTCTTCGTGCCCGTCACCCGGATGTTCTTCGTAAACCAGGTCTGCAGTTCGTCGTCCCCGAGAAACCCTGTTTTTTCGTTGTATTTGCAGTTGGGACAGATGGTCGCCCGACTCGACATCTTTTCCTGACACATCGGGCATTCCTTGATCGCATTGAGCGACTTGATCAGGTAGACGACTCCACCGATCAGCAGCGCGAATACGCCCAGCACAATCAAACCGCTCAGATCCCGGCCAGGACGTTCCTCCGGAGTGGATTCCGCTGTTGCATAGGGGTTCACATAGGCCTTGCGGTTTGCATCGGGGACCACCACATCGTTCGGTCCCATCTGGATCCGGAGCGACTCCGGAGGCACCGACCAGATACCTTTTTTCGCGGTCTGGCCGGCTGACTGCGCGACCTGAAATGCTGCGGCTCGCGGGTGATCGGGCATTCCGGGCAGAACCTGAGCCAATCCTTCCGACAACAGGCGTTCATTCAGGCACACGCCGTCAGGCAGAAACAGGTACGCCTGGATCAGCCCTTGCGCATCCCTGGCCGGCAACGACTCAATGCGGATTTCCTGATCCCGGATCGTATCTTTCATGAACTGAGTCGCGGCGTCGGCGATCTGACGTCGGCTCGGGTTGATCGCGTCGAGCCATCCGAGATCGTATGGTTCGGGGGCGTCGATTCCCGCCAGCCGCACGACCGTGTCCTCGCCGACGACAATAATATCCCCCGCCGGAATGGACGACGGTCTGACCGGTCCGGACAGATCGATCGAAGCGGCCGTCTGACACGTTCCCGTTCCAGGCAATGCGTTGAGGGCGATCACGCACCCAATCACGGTCATCCGTACACGTCGTAATAGGCTGATCGGCATGCAACTTCCTTACCTTGTGGCGCGTTGGTTCCAACCTCCTGTATAGCTTGAAATGCCTTGTGAAATCAAGTAATTTTCCGCATCAGGAGGTATCCTGCCATGTCCACCATCGACCGCGCGCTCGAAATCGCCGTCACCGCTCATTCCGGAGCCGTCGACCGATCCGGCAAACCATATTTCCTCCACCCTCTGCGCATCATGCTGAAAATGCCGGACGATCGTTCCCGGATCGTCGCCATCCTGCATGACGTGGTCGAAGACAACCCGGAGTGGACCTTCGAACGCCTCTCACGTGAGGGGTTTCCGGACGAGATCATCGAAGCGCTGGACTGTCTGACGTGGCGAAAGGCCTCGGGTGAATCCTACGAAGACTATGTTCGGAGAGCCGCGTCGAACAAGCTGGCGCGAAATGTCAAAACGGCTGACCTGGAAGATAACATGGATATCCGGCGTCTCAACCGGATCACCGACAAGGATCTCACGAGAATCTCGCGGTACCACCGTGCCTGGACCTATCTCCAGACCGAAACCGAAGGTTCCCCGTGACGTTTCCGATTCGTGCGGCAGTCCGGCTCACCGTCGGGATCACTCTGATTGCGGCCGGACTGATTTACGGCTTCACTCTGCCGTCGACCCGTTGGCCGCCCTATGATTTCCTCAGCAGGCACCTTGATGTCGGCGCCGGGCAACCCGGTCCGGCCAAACGATTCACTCCAAAACCGGGTCTGACATCCCCTCCCCCCCTGACCGGCCTGACAAGACCGGATTCAGCAGCCAGTCCGGCATCGGACGCGACGATCGACCAGCTGTCCGCCCTGGGATATCTCGATGGCTATGAACCCGCGGCGCAGAAAACCGGTGTGACGGTCTGGAAAAAGGATTTGACTGCCCCCGGAGTCAATCTCGTGATGTCGGGACATGCCGCCGAAGCAGCGCTCATGGAGATGGACGGACGCATCATCCACCGCTGGAATTATCGATTTTCGGATGCGTTCCCCGATGCCGTCGTGCCCGCTGACCAGTTCCACACGCAGAGCTGGCGCCGCGTGCGGGTGCTCGATGACGGAGGCATTCTGGCGATCTTCAACGGACATGGAATGATCCGTCTCGACCGGAATTCCAACCTGATCTGGGCGCTGCCCGAGCACTGCCATCATGATCTCGATGTCGCCGATGACGGGACGATCCGGGTGCTGACGCAGCGCGAGACTCTCGACCCGTCCGTCCATGCGTCCAAGCCGATTCTGGCCGAATTCATCACAGAGGTGTCACCCGACGGGCACGTCATCCGACAGATCCCCCTGCTCGAGGCGTTCCGCGGTTCCCCCTACGAACCGATCCTCTCCAAAATGCCGCCTCACGGCGATGTTCTCCATGCCAATACGCTCGAGATCATCCGGAACACACCGGCCGATCCATCGAGTCCATTCCGGCCGGGCCGCGTTCTGACCTCCTTCCGGCATCTCGACGCCATCGCTCTGGTGGATCTGAAATCCGAAAAGATCGTCTGGCTGCTGACCGGCATGTGGCGCTATCAGCACGAGCCGTCACTGCTCGAAAACGGACGGATCCTGCTGTTCGACAACCAGGGAATCAAGGATCGGTCGCGCGTGATCGAACTCGATCCGTTGACCCAGACGATCCACTGGAATTATGACGGAACGAAGGAAAATCCATTGTTTTCGAGCACCAGCGGGGCATGCCACCGATTGCCGAACGGCAACACGCTGATCATCGAGTCAAACCGGGGACGTACGATCGAAGTGACACCCGAGGGAACGATTGTCTGGGAGTACGTCAATCCCGAACGCGCGGGCAAGAACAAGGAACTGACGGCTGTTCTGTTCGATGTCGAGCGGATCGCGGCGTTTACCGGTCCGGATCGAAGGTGAATCGACCGTCCTTCAGGCGCAATACACCAAGAACAATGCTCTTTCCGACAATCTGTTCCTGAACCCGCAGTTCGATTCCGGTGCCGAAGCGAGGCAGTTGATACACGACCGGAGGATCCTGAGCGAATTCCGCAGGCCCGTTTCGTCCCGCATAGAGTTGCCGGATGCGCTCGTCCGGGAGCGGAGTGAACACCGTCGCGGTAACGTCCTTCCACACGCCGGATTCGAAAGTCACGAACCGGAGCGACTGTTCGCAGGCCGGTCCGCATGTCAGAAGCGACACGGCAACCAGTGGCGTCGCGTCCACCCGTTTGAACCATGCGCATTCGCCATACCCCTCCCAGACCTGGGTCGCTTTGCCGGAAAACTTCAGATAGCCGTTGCGCCGATCGACCCGATCGATCCAGGACCGGCGATCCGCGTCGGAGACATCCGCGCCGGGAGAGGGGTGGATCCAGTCGAGCGGAAGACTCATGTATGCCGACTCGATGTCCGCGGGTTTCGGATGCGGGGTCGGAAGCGGCGGATCGAGTGCATGAGCGCATGGAAACGCGAATAGCCAGACGATCAGAAACGGGAGGCCGGCACGTGTCATCGATCAGCCCTCGATATGACTGAACAGCGCCGTGCTGAGATACCGTTCGCCGGCATCGGGAAGGATCACGACGATCGTCCGCCCCTCGTTCGCGGGGTCACGCGCCAACCCGACCGCCACGGATACCGCCGCACCGCACGAAATGCCGCACGTGATCCCCTCCTCCAGATGAAGCCGGCGTGCATAGTCGATCGCATCGTCGTTCGACACACATGCGATCTCGTCCACCAGATCCAGATCGAGAACATCCGGTTTGAAGCCGGCGCCGATGCCCTGGATTTTATGGGGGCCCGGTTGAGGCGTCCGGCCTGCGCGAATGGCTGTCAGAACAGGGGAATCGTGCGGTTCGACGGCGATCGACCGGATCGCTTTTCGCTTTTTCAGATACCGGCTTACCCCCGTGATCGTCCCGCCCGTTCCGACGCCCGCGACAAAAAGGTCGACCGCCCCTCGCGTATCCCGCCAGATTTCCGGTCCTGTTGTGCGGTAATGAATCTCGGGATTCGCAGGGTTTTTAAACTGCTGCGGCATGAAGTACCGATCGGGATCGCTTGCGGCCATCTCCTCGGCCTTCGCAACCGCCCCCTTCATGCCCTTCGCGCCGTCGGTCAGAACGAGTTCGGCTCCGAACGCCCTGAGCATCTTTCTCCGTTCGATCGACATGGTCTCGGGCATCGTCAGGATGAGGGGATAGCCGCGTTGCGCACAGACGAACGCGAGTGCGATGCCGGTGTTCCCGCTGGTGGGCTCGATCACGACCCGATCCCGGAACCCCGGCCTCAGCAATCCGTCGCGCTCCGCAGCCCGGATCATCGCGGCCCCGATCCGGCATTTGACGGAGTAACCCGGATTGCGACCCTCGATCTTCGCCAGAACAGTCGCTCTTGCGCCCTCCGTCACACGATTCAGACGAACCAGCGGGGTATTGCCGATACTGAGACTGTTGTTTTCGAACACCCGACTCATGCACGCCTCCTTCGAAAACGGTTTGACGGTCAGGCTATCGCGTCGCCGATTTATAGTCAACAGTTTTTGTAAAGTTTCACCAGTCGTTCGTATGCTTCGCGCACATCGGTCGGTGTTTCCTCCGTGATATTGGATTCGAGCATCGCGAGTGCCTGTTCGGCGTCGGCGCGTGAAAATCGGGACGGGACTCCGTGAGACTGTGCGATGAACTGCATGAGGGTGATCTGGGCCATTTCGAGATCGAGTTGGGAGGAGGGAAGAATGCCGCGGAGCAGCGGGATGAGCTCTTCGGTCTTCTGCATCACTGACGTGCTGGCAGAGAACCTCTCCAGGTTGAACAGAATCCTGAATTGATGGCAGTAGCACAGCAGGAGCACCTGTTTGAGAGTGATTCGGGTTTCGATCCGGACGAGAGGTTCGAGGATACCGATGGATCGATCGAGCGCGTCCAGGCATCGGTCCGGTTCGTTCATCTGATCGCTGATAAAGGCCATGTTCAGGTATGCTGTTGCGAGCGATTCCGCGGCTTCGCGCCGACCTTCCTCATGCAGCCAGTGTGACCGGATCCGGATGACTGTCTCGTAAAGCGCAATGCTTTCCGCGGGCCGGTTCAGTGAAGCCAGCGCATTGGCTTTGTTGGCGATTGCGAGAGCCCGGTCCATTTGAATCGGGTAATCGGTTTCACCGGGGTCGATCGACTGATAGATCGCGATTGCCCGGTCGAACTCGGCGATCGATTCCTCGAAATGCTGCATCGACCAGAGCGTTCCGGCTCTATTGAGAGAAATCAGCGCGCGATCCTCGCGGATGTTGGATTCGGCATCATCGGGGCAGGCATCGAGCAACCGGACGGCCTGGAGATACCCGGTCATCGCCTCGTCGAACCGACCCAGCATGCGGAGCGTGTTCGCGCGGTTCATCAGACAGTACGACTGCCGGCGACGGATCTCGAGATCAGGTTTCTGCTCCAGGGCCTGCTCGAACAGCGTGTAGCTCCGATCGTAAAATGCGATCGCTGGCTCGACCTGCCCGAGCATTTTCGTGGCGTTTGCGCGATGCATCAGTGTCAGGGCAAACTGGGACAGATCATCGGGAGATCGGCTTTCCGTTGCAATTGCTTCCCACGATGAGGCCGCCTGGTCGAGTGCCGGGAGGGCGGATTGGAACTGACGGGCGAGGCACAGGATCGTTCCCCGGATCCCGTGATTTGCGGCACGCGCGTTCAGATCACCGGGAATGGTTGCACAGGCGGGATCCGAGCGACGTGCGATCGCCCGGTCGCAAGCAGCCAGAGCGCCGCCGGTATCACCCAGCGTCCACAGAATCAGGGTGATCTCGTCGAGAACAGCGGTGTCGATTTTCAGAATCAGTTCAGGATCCTGAGGGCACCGGTGCGGAAGTTCCGTCTGGATTTCCTCGTAATGGATCAGATCCGCGATCGCGCATGATCGGGCATTTCGATAGGAGGAGCGCGTAGTTTGGAGCAGATCCTGGAGCGCGGGCGGGCACTCGGCGAGAAATTCGTTCGGGTCGCGCCATTGCAGTCCGTTGGGGGTTTTCCGATGATTTTTCGTTGCAATCGGCGGTGCGATGGCGGGCTGCGAAATGCCTGTCCCGCCGGTCATCTTCCGGAGAATCGCGTTGAGTTGTCCGGCTGCTTCGGCGATCGACGGAAACCGTTCTCTCTGGTTCATGGCGAAGCAGCGACGCAGAACCCCGGCGACATCGGCGGGAATCCGAGGAGCAACGCCTTTTGAAGGGCCGTTTTGGATGAGATGACTCAGGGCTTGTCCCGCCAGGAATCCCCAGTCGCTCATCCGTTCGCCGTTGAACATCTCGAGAACGGTAACACCCCAGCTCCACTGGTCGCTTCGGGGAGTGATCACGAGCCCCTCGGCTTGCTCGGGTGAACAGTATGCGGGGGTGAACCCGCTGCTGGAAACCGCGGTTGTCACGGTGCTGGGGGGATGGACCGGTTCGGTATCGTCCATGGCGTCCGGCTCGACATCCCGTTTTGCGGCTCGGATGCGGCCGCCGATCCGGGCGAGGCCGAAATCGGTGATGTGCGGGACGGCGTCCTGGGACATGAGGATATTTTTGGGTTTGATATCCTGATGAATGATGGTGCAGTCGTGGGCCGCCTGGATGCCGTATGCGGCGCGGATGGCGATTTCGAGAATCTGTTCCACGGACCGGATTCTGCCCTCGGCGATCCAGTCGTGGAGTGACCCCGCATCGATGAACTCGGAGAAGAGCAGCACCTCGTCGTTCAGGGATCGAACGAAGCGGAACTGGGCGATGAAGGGATGCTCCGGGGTTTCGCTCCAGGTGAGGAGTTCGCGGAGGAAATCCCGACGTGGCATGGCGGAGTCGAGTTGGTCGTTGCGGATGCGTTTGACGGCGTATTGACGGGCCGTGAGGCGATCCCGGACCAGAGCGACAATGCCCATGCCGCCTTGTCCGAGGGTTCGGATCGTGTCGTATGTGCCGGCGATGGGATCGTCGGGGCCGGCCACGTGGGATGGTTGCGTGTTTTCCGACATGTGGAACCCCTCTCTGAGCGGAATCAATGGCGATATCATATCAGAGGCTTCAGGTGGGTTCAATTTGCACGCCGACCATCTGTGATGGATCCGCAGACATGCTGACAAGAGTCCACACTGGCTTGTCAGCACGTGCGTTCTGGTGATACATTATCGTTTGTATGATTCTTGAAATGAGGTGAAGGAATGAAAATGCCGATTCTCGGGTTTCTGCTCGTTTTTCCCATCTTGACCTGTTTCTCCGCGACGATTCATGTCCCCCTGGAAGCGCCCACCATTCAGGCGGGAATCGATGCCGCATCGGAAGGGGACATCGTGATGATCTCGGATGGTGTCTACACCGGCGAAGGAAACCGGGATGTTTCATTACGCGGTAAAGCGATCACCGTGCGGTCGGAAAACGGTGCGGCGGGCTGTGTGATGAATTGCGAGGGTCAGGGGCGTGGTTTTTATCTGGATGAAAATGACACCGCCAATGCAGAAATCCGGGATCTGACGATCACCGGAGGATTGGCAGTCGAAGGTGGTGCGATTTACTGTGACCATGCCGCGGTGACGTTCATCGGACTCGTTGTTTCTGGCAACTCGGCACTTTCTTACGGAGGTGGCTTCCACATCTGGGAAGCCGATGTGAGCCTCAAGGATTGCAGTTTTCTTGATAACACCTCGTCGAGCTTTGGCGGGGGCATTCACTCCCGGTATTCACGGCTCGGAATGACGGGATGTCTGTTTCGATCGAACACAGCGTATCGGGGCGGAGGGGTGTATCTGACCGGGGACACGCGAGGAATCCGCTACTGCCGATTCGAGAGCAATACGGCCCAGCACATTGGAGGAGGGGCTGATATCACAGGCAATGAGATTGATATCTCGGATTGCATTTTTTCTTCCAACACTGCGGAGATTTTCGGAGGATTGCACATACAATCGAATGGATCCGTTGTGATGTCCCGGTGTACGTTTGCGGGAAACTCGGCTGTGCATCACGGGGGTGGAATGGGAGCGTTTTTGTCAGAATCCTTTCTCGCCGTCAATTGCCTCTTTCATAATAACATCGCTGATCGGCATGGTGCGTGCATGCCAACGACGTATGACCCATGCCATTTCATTCATTGTTCGTTTATCTCGAATCGTTCCCGGGAAAACTTTCCCGTGGTCGGAGATTATATTAGAAATCCCCTCATATGCATCGGCAATTCCATAGAACGTGACAACCAACCCGCGTTCGTACCGGACGATTCGCGCGACCGTTATGTCATTTTCAGTGCGGTTGAGCGATCCCTGCCCGGAATCGGCAACATCCATTCCGATCCCGGCCTGATCGGAGGCGATCCGTTCGATCCGAGACTGCGTCCGGATTCGCCCTGCATCGACGCCGGCAGATCCGGGTACGAGATCCCTGTCGATCTCGACGGGAACCCCCGTCTTCAGGGCGGCGCGTGCGACATCGGAGCGTATGAATCGTCGTATCGTCCGGCGACACCTCATATCTATCTTTCCATGCCGGCGCATCGGTTTTTCCCGGGCGATCCCGTGTCGCTCACCGCGCAGATCTGGAACCCCTCAACCGAAACGATCCGGAATGCCCCCGTATTCGTCATTCTGGAGTATCTCGATGCATACTACTTCATGCCGGGCGGTGGAGACATTTCGTTCTACACCATCGATTGTCCCGCCGGAACGATTGAACTGGGGATTCTTCCCGAGTTCGCCTGGCCGGATATTCCGCAATCGCTGGATCAGGCATTGTGGTACGGGGCGGTTCTGGATGCCGGCTTGACGCAGATGGTGAGTAATCTGTGTGTGTATGATTTTGATTGGAGGCATGACGATGAACCCTGGTAAATGCGTGCTTCAGCTCTTTTCGCTGCTGCTGATCGCCTGTCCGTCGAGCGCTCGGGAGGAGATCTTCCATGTGACTGGACTCCCGTCGACACACAGCATGCGCGCCGAAGTCGCCGGGGTCGATCAACCCGTCATTCTTGACTTGTCCGGAGGCGACTGGGCATATCCTATTTTCAACCGATCGACTGACGGCGGAGCGAGTTGGACTCCGCTGAAAATCTCTTTCCCAGGGCATTTTCAATCCATCACGGCCGCACAGATCGATCCTCCCGTGTTTTTTGTTCTGACGGATCAGGCATTGTTTCGGCTCGATGGCGTGAGCCTTGAACGGGTCCGTATCGGGCCGGCCGGCATACGGATCACGATCGATCCGAACAATCCCGAACGACTGATTCTCGAAACGAACGACTACTGCCTTGAATCGCCGGATTCCGGCCGAACATGGAACCGATTTCGGATCGGCGGAAACGATATCGGTCGAGTGTACTTTGTGAAAGGACATCCTGAGTTCGCGTTTTATTACGACAGAGCGCTTGAAATGCACTGCGTAATTGGAAACGGCGGGGGTATTCGACACATCAGACTCCCGGATCGCGTCGATTGGTTCGGGTGTGTGGATGTTCTCCCGGATCTGACGATACTGGGGTCGGATGACAATGCGCTGTGGATGTTCGAATACAATGGAACGACCTGGATAAAAGTGCATACGTTCACATCGGGCATCAGCAATTTGACTCATATGAGCAATGCAAACTCCACCGTCCTGGCCGGGTTGAGCGGACAAGGGCTCTGGAAATCCGATAACAAGGGGGTGCTCTGGCAACTGATCAGGGACGATATCAGTGTCTATCTGATCCATTTCTCTACGATTGGTACATTCGTCAGTTCCGGTGAAGGATTGTGGATTTCCCGGAACGACTTGCAAACCTTCGAATTGCTCGAGGGAAGGATCGCATTCAAACGATGGACATCGCTGCTGTTCGATTCCCGTCCGCCGCATGATATGTATGTCTGTGGGGCAGAAATCGCAAAATCAACGGATTCGGGTGAGACCTGGATCCCGCAGACCGATTTCCCCGAGAACGGATTCGGACAGATCCGGCAATCGTTCTATGATCCGACCATATGGTACATGCAGGGAAGCGGACTGTATTACTCGGATAGCGATCGCGCCGACTGGCAGAATATCGGTTGGTCGTACGATGACAAGTACTGGCCGGAGTTTGTCGGGATCAGCGAAACCGGCAGAGGTGTCTTCGTGGCTTCAGGCAGTTATTATACGCAGGATGGTCCCGAGTATTACACGAATTTCAATCAATACATTCCGGAGGAGATGGAATGGGAACGGTATCATCCCCAATTTTTCGGCCAGCTGCATTTGCACAGAGGAGATGCGACGCCCGTCCTTCCCTACATTTTCAACTGTTGCTACAATCAACTTCATATATCGACAGACGGTGGAATCGGTTTTTCGGGAAGTCCACATGATGCACCGACCATGCAAACACTCATCCCCCTGCGTAATGACATCGAACACTTCATGTTTGTCAACAACGAACGCCTCCATCGATTCAATATCGAAACAGGCGCAATCGATCCGCTCGAAACAATTGCTGCGGAGGACATCTGCACGTTCACATTCGATGATTACCTGATCGCGGCGGACAGGTTGTTCAGGGCGGATTCCTCTCACATCGAGCCCATCCCGGTAGATGGTGTCTCACCGGCTGTTTACAGAATCTACTCCCACCCGCTCGATCCCACATTGATCTATGCACTGCTCAACTCAGGCGGCGTGATGATCGGACGAGTCGATCCAAACTCGTCTCCCCCGGCACCCCCGTCGGCTGTCCACTCCGAATGGATCTCGGATCATGAAATAGAACTGTCCTGGATTGGCGCTCCGGGAGCGAAAGGCATCCGTGTTTACGAGACTGTTGACGGCTATTCTGAAACGACGATCCGGACCGTGGATGAACCACTCCAATCAGTCAGGATCGATGTCAGAACGGCTGCCATGACTGCGCTAAGCGCTTCCTATCGACTGTCATCGTTCGATGTCTATGGGAAGGAAGGAACCTTGTCCGAACCGCTTGTCGTCCCGATCGGTCGTCGCGCACCCCTCATCCGCATGACCGGATGCTGGGACACGCGGATTCAGTCCGATACCGGCGGAGAAGCTGTTATCGTGGCTTTGATCCAGGATCGACAGGGCCTGGACACCATCGCCCGGGTCGAACTGCTCGTGAATGGTGTGACGACCGGGCTGGAGTTGAAAGATGATGGGCATCATCACGATTCCGGTGAAGGAGACGGGATATTCGGCGTGGTGATACCGGTGGCGTCACCGGTATCGAAAAGTCGCTTCATGGTTGAAGTCGAAGCGATCGACGTCGATGGTCATTCAGCGAGAGCTTCTGCCTCTGTTCCATTTTTCACAGGAGCCAGTCGATGAAAACGAACCGTTCCGTTGTGTTCCTGATGCTGCTGTTGAGCGTCGTGATTACAGATACTGTGACCGGCGTCGACTATGAGGTAACAGCACACGAAATACCCCTCGATTTTCTGATCGACGGGTTCCATGCATCCCTGACCATGCCGAACGGAGACTCGCATTTGTTCAGCGCCTCAGCATCGGTGTATCACTGGTATTTCGACGGGTCGAAATGGGTGCATGAGCGTATATTCGATCTGCCGGAGACGACCGGAATCGAGCAATTCGAGTGCAGTCATTCCGATGGCCGTCTGTACGTGTTCATGCGGATCGAGCCGGATGCACCCCACCCACTGATCCAGATCGACGGTACGACAGGTAACTGGCAAGTCAGCTATCCGGATTGGATCGGTGCAACCGATCGGATGCTGAACCTCCACGCGGATACGAATGGCAGAATCTACTGCGTGTGCGCTCGTCCCGTTCGAGCGGATCGTTATTTTCTGATATTCAACTGCCTGGAAGACGATGTCTGGGGCGATCCGGTTCCGATTGGCGAGTCAAATGGACGCGCATTCATCGGATCGACGGGCGATAGTGTTCATTGTTTTTTTTACGGTGACGGGTTCATCAACCATGCCCGGATCATCGACCAGCATCCGACGACAGAAAGAGTGATCAATTACAAACCTGAGTTCGATCTTTCCGCGGTGTATCATTCAACAGGCGACATCGACGTTCTGATTCAGGGCTATGAACCTGTTTTGATGACATGGACAGACAGCACAGGATGGCGAAGTGAGACGGTAGCCGAGATCGAATCGGCAACGAGTTCAGCATTGGTCGCCGATGCGGCCGGATGCCTGCGGATCATTGCCTCATTCGATGAAGAGACCCTGATGTTCACTCGGGAGGGAATCGGGTGGACTGCCTCATCGATCACTTCGGATGGCCGGATCGAGGATCTGCGGCTTCTGGAAGATGGATCGATCCGGTTTCTGCTGTCCGGATACTCGTACTCGTACTGGACTCTTTCGGGCGGGCACTGGACACGGGATTTCGTTTTCGCGTCGCTGAACTGCGCCGATTTTTCATTTTCGTTTTCCGAACCTGGTGTTCCCTACATCGTGATCCTGAATCCGGAAGCCGTGATTCAGATTCTTGATCCGTTGGAAGACTGCTCGGTAGTGACAACGGAGTTTGATCCGATGCCGACGCGCGACAAGGGCTGCATCACGATCGAAAACATGGATGTGTTTCACGCATTGACCTGGAGAGAGCACGGCGCATCCGGGCTGACGTATCATCGGATCGAAAACGGCGATCTCGAATCGGAACTCATTACGAATGAAGCGACTCGCAACGCATTGATCGGGCTTGATCAGGAGTTGAATCCCCATACTTTACGTGACGTCGACGACGGGATCATCGGTTCCTGGAAAACGGAAGGATCCTGGCAGAACAATCTGCATTTCATGTCCGATTTTGTCGCGACGAAATCCATGACAAGGGATCCTTCCGGCAATCTCACTCTGGCTATTCTGCTCGATGAGAACCAAAGCAACGATACTGTTTCTATCCTGCATCTAAGTAATCGGGGATTCTGGTATGGCGACACCATGACACTCGACGGAAATGCATCCGCGATGACCGTATCACTGGGATCGGCATCGGAATGGATCCCCGAGATATTAGTTCCGGTTCATTACGGTCGGATGCGACTGATGTATCCCGGTGCAGTCGGCTGGATCAGATGGGACGACATATCGCCTGTCGGGATCGATAACTTGGCACCTCAACTGTGCATGGATGCATTCCGGAATCCGGTCGCATGCACGGTCCCCGATAAAAATGGCGTTACGCAAATCATGTGGCATTCATCGGACGGATGGAGCGTATCCACCTTGAATCTAGGCGACGAGCGGTCCTATTGCACTGCCAAAGCACGGATGTGTCAGAATGACTCACTGGGCTGCCGCGCCGTCGTCCAGACAGAAGATGGACGTTTTCACATCATCGAGCTTCAAAAACAGGTCCCCTGGTTTGAACTCGGCATGCAACAACCGTTCGTCAGCACCTACGCTCCGATTGATCTCGATTACTTTGTCCGGAACGGTCCTGATGCGATACAGGCATCAGGGGTCGTTCTGATGGAGGTCCCTGTCGGTGATACCAGCATCTTTTACAATGTGCCCGATTTCACTCCGACAGACGACGGACTGACGCCTTTCGATCTCGATCTTGCACCCTTCGAGTTCCGTACCGGCAATATCCTTTTCCTGGAATTACCTGACAGCGACGCGCCTTCAATCAATCTTGTTTTCTGGGGGGCGATTCTCGACCGGCAAATGAACGAACTGATGACAGATATCACCCGACTGGACTGGGGGTTCAACTCATGACCGCAATGCAATCCAGATCGAGACCAGTGAAACACGCATTGAGCTGTATCCCGGTCTGTTCCCTGATCTTTCTTCATTCCTCGATCGTATCGGGCGCAACGATCCGAATTCCTGCCGATCAGCCGACTATTCAGGCGGGGATCGACGCGGCGCAGGAGAGTGACATACTGCTGCTGGCCGACGGGTTGTTCACGGGAGAGGGAAACCGAAACATCACCTTCCGGGACAAATCCATCGCCATCCGATCCGAACATGGTTCATCCGGATGCATCATCGACTGCGAGTCGCTCGGCTCAGGATTCGTCTTTGACCCGTACGATTGCATCTCCGCATCCATCGAGGGCATCACGATCACCCACGCGGTCGCGGTGCAAGGGGCTGCGTTTAACTTCGGATTCAATGCGGGCGTGATCGAGCTGATCGACCTGGTCATCACGGACAACACAGCCTCGATGGACGGAGGAGCAATCTACTGCGATTCGTTTGCCGATGTGCATCTGACGGAATGCATCCTTTCGGACAATGTCGCAGAGAGTGCCGGAGGAGCCGTGTATACCGCTCCGGAAGCCGTATTTACCGTCGAGCATTGCACAATCGTGAACAATCAAGCCGCTGAAGGAGGCGGCATCCGCTTCGGACAATGCCGGCAAACTGTCATTCGAGACTGTTACATTACCGGGAACGCTGCCGGGATCGGCGGCGGAGTGATGTGTGCCATTTCTGCATCCCCCGAGATTATCGCATGTGTCTTTGAAAGCAACACCGCGGAACATATGGGAGGCGCGGTGTTCTGCACCGATTCCGAGCCTCTGATTTCCGGTTGTCAATTTCAATCGAATGAATCATTTGAATCGGGCGGGGCCGTCTATTCGAAGCAGTCAACTCTGTCAATCGATTCAACCGTGTTCACTCGAAACAGATCCGCCAAGGGAGGGGCTCTTCATACATACCTGGATGATTCATGCCGTCTCGCTACCTGCGAGTTTACGGAGAATCAGGCACAGGCTACGGGGGGAGCGATGGCGAGCGACTACGGATCGATCTCCGTGGACAGTTGCCTCTTCTCAGACAATCAGGCGATTTCCGGTGGAGCCATCGATATTTCCGGTGGTCAGGTCAGGTTGAACGGATGTGAGGTCCTCAACAACAACGCGACTGAGTCCGGAGGTGGCCTGTACATGTTTGGTCGCGAGTATGTCGAATTCGATATTCATCTGGAAAGATGCTTCATCGTGGGGAACAGATCGAATCAGGGAGGCGGCTGTTTCATGCAAGGCGGGTTTGCCTCGATGGCATATTGCGACTTCCGCAACAACCATGCCGACGCTGATGGAGGCGGGAGTTATCTGTCAAGACTGGGAGACGACACCATTCTGGACCATTGTATCTGGGCCGGGAACACCGCGACAGGAACGTCCGGTGCCATCCACTCGGATTACATCGCACATCTGTCGATAATCAACGTGGTCGTCGAGGGAAACTCTGCAGCACGATTCGGGTTCGGCACATTTGAGCATAACCCGAAGACTCAGATTTTTCAGTGTACCATCACGAACAACCGGTCGGAACTGAATGTCGAAAACCTTTACATCGAATCGGCACCATCCGTCGTGTTTGATAACACCATCATGTGGAACAACACACCCAATTTTATGTCCAGCGATGTTCCGACCGTGAGATACTCGATTGTCCAGGATGGTGAATCGGGTCCCGGTGTGATTCATGCCGATCCGCGCATGATTGGAGGGGATCCATTCGATCTTCGGTTGATGGCTGATTCCCCTTGCATCGATGCGGGAACCGACCGATATGCGATCGACCGGGATCTCGATGGAAATCCTCGTCCGCAGGGTGGCGCGACGGATATGGGAGCGTTCGAGTACGGCGGATTTCCCTCATTACCGCATGTATATCTTTCGATGCCCGGGCATGATTTTGCTCCAGGCGATCCCGTGTCGCTCACCGCACAAATCTGGAACCCGACAACCGAAACGATCCGGGATGCCCGGTTCTTTGTCGTTCTGATGTATCTCGATACATTCTACTTCATGCCTTCCGGCAATGATCTCGCTCATTACGAGATTGATTTTGCCGGTGGAATGAGCGACATGACGATCATCTCGTCCTTCTTATGGCCGGAGGCCGGGTTTTCTCAGGAGCAAGCGCTCTGGTATGGATTGATCCTGGATCCCGGCATGACGCAGTCAATGAGCAATCTGTGTGTGTATGATTTTGATTGGAGAACAACCGAGTAAACGAAACTGCCGGTCATAATCAACATATCGCAGATTGAATCTCTAAAATCGGTATCGCTATCGGTATCGAAATCTTTCATCATGTATTCGAACGAGTCAATTCCTCCCCGACTCATCTATCGACCCAGCCCCGATCTCAGCTCCTCCAACCCTTCCGATCGTGTCACGAGTCGCTCCCCGGCATCGGCAAACAATTCCTTCAATCGCTGGTTGCCAAAATCCAGATTTCGGCTGACCGCATGCAACGCATAATACGTCGGATCCATAAAAGGATGCGCCAGGTTGAGCCCCGACGAGATCCACTCGACCGGCACGCCGATCATGGCACCCAACGCCATCGGGACAGTGATCGTCCGATAGCGCCGACCCGGAAGATATATCCCCGCCACAAGCCGATACCAGTCGTCCATCGTGGTGTATTCATCATCGAGCACATGGATGGCCTGTCCCGCGAATGCCGTTGTCGTGCCGGCAAGAACACACGCAGTCGCCACATTCCTGACATGCGCCAGCGGCCAGCGATTCCCGCCTCGCCATTTCCCGAAATGCACGATCCAGGGCGAATTCCGCAGGAACGCAACAATCCGCCGGGTCAGCGTCGTGTCGCCGACTCCCCAGACCTGAGCCGGTCTCAGAATCACATACCGATCGGGAGGCATCGTTTCGCGGATCCACCGCTCGGCCTCGATCTTGAACCACGGATACGGATTGCACGGATACGCGCCCAGCGCCAGGGACTCCTCCCCCTCACCCTGAAAATCCCTCAAACCGTAGACATCGGTCGTCGACAGGAACACGAGACGACATGCGGGCTGCTGCATGACCCATCGCCCGACATGCTGTACCGCCTCCAGATTCGCGCGCCGGAACCGGCCGCGCCAGCCCACATCGGAGGCTCTGCCGGCGCAATGGATCAACGCATCGAAATTCCGGATCCCCTCCGACGGCAATCCCATTGCCGCCACCTGTCCCGGATCCTCCAGATCGACTGTGACCAGTCGCAACCGATCCGCCCGCTCATGCTCACGAAGCCATAGGGGCACATGCTGATGGACGGCTGCCCGGACGGTCCAGTTCCGGGACAGGAACTCACGGACCACCCAGCCCCCGATGAATCCACCCGCACCTGTTACAAGGACCGCCGGCATGTCACTGCACGATTCCGTGTTTGCGCCCGAGTTGACCGAACAGCGCCAGCGCATGATCCATGTCCTCTCGCGTCAGCGAACTCATGACGCTCAGGCGCAACCGGCATTCCTTGCGCCGAACGGCAGGATAGGTCACCACATTGGTGAACACGCCATGGTCACGCAGATCGTTATGAAACCGCGCCAGCCTGAGTTCGTCACCGATCATGATCGGGATGATCGCCGACTCGGTGTTCCCGGTGTCGAAGCCCATCTGTCGCAAACCGTCACCCAGATACCGGATATTATGCCACAGGGATTCACGTCCGGCGCGATCTTCCAGCAGCATGCGGAAAACTTCGATCAGCCCCGCGACCACGGGGGCCGGGAGGCTGGTCGAGAAAAAGTAGGTGCGCGCATAAAAACGCAGATATTGCACGAGCACGCGACTGCCGGCGCAATACCCGCCCAGCGCACCGGGCGTCTTGCTCAGCGTGCCGCAGGTGACGGCAACCTTGCCCTCACATCCGAACCGCTCCGCTGTGCCCCGTCCCGTTGCTCCGATCACACCCAATGCGTGCGCTTCGTCGATCATGACCCGCGCGCCGTAATGCTGCGCGAGTTCCACGATCCGGTCCAGGGGTGCGAGATCGCCGTCCATCGAGAATACTCCATCCGTGATGATCAACCGCCCTTTCCGGGTTTCCGGAAGTCGCTTCAATGTCCGTTCGAGGTGTGCCATGTTGCGATGAAGGAACATACTGATATCCGCGCCGGACAGCCGGCAGCCATCGAAGAGCGAGGCATGGTTCGCTGCGTCGTTGATCACCGCGTCACCCGGACCGCACAGAGCGGAGATGACGCCCACATTGCCGGAGTAGCCGCACGGGAAGATGATCGCATCTTCGGCACCATACAGCCGGGCAATGAGAATCTCCAGTTCGCGATGCAGATCGGTGGTACCGGCGTACAACGAAACCGCCCCCATGCCGTACCCGTATTTCGCGCAGGCCTGCCGGGCGGCCGCAACAACCTTCGGATGCGTCGTCAGGGCCAGATAGGAGTTGGATCCGAGCATGATCATGTCCTGCTCGCGCCGCCGGTGATCACGCACGCGCGCAACCCGGGCAGCCGGACCCAGCATCTGTAAACCGAGCCCTTCCAGAAACTCCGGAGGATCAGCGCTCAGAAAGGCATCGAGTTCTTCCAATTTCTGAAAGATATCCGCATTCCCCCCGCTCGGAATAAAATCCTCGAAACAGCCCTGGACCCGGGTCGAATCACCATCACCCATGGTCGATCTCCTTTTTCCGGTAGCACCGCAACGGACGATCGTCGTCGCAGTGAATCGTGCACAGATTGCAGTTGGTGCAGGCGGATTTCGCTGCGGGATCATCGAAGAGACGCCGCGGAAACTCCGGTTCGCGGATCAGCGGACGGCACAGGGACACCGCATCCACTCCGGCAGCGAGGCACTCCTTCACACCGGCGCCGGAGCGCACTCCACCCACGACGATCACAGGAATCCCTGTCTCACGACGCACCCCAGCAGCAGCATGCAGGTTGTAGTTCTCCTGGAACGGCAGGAACCCCTCAACATAGGATTTCAGGAAGAAACGGACCCACAACCAGCGAGCAGCCGCCGGCATGTCCCGGAACAGCGGGTTGACCCGCAAGGCTTCCTGAACGGGGCACGCACCCCGAATGATATTGAGAGCATATTCCATCGTGCCATATGAGATTTCCACGGCGTCGATGCCGAAAGCCGCGATCCGCCGGACCGTTTCGATCGTATCGGCCAATCGGATCCCCGGATCGTTGTCGTCCGCGGCGCTGAGCTTGACGAGCACCGGGAACCGGTCACCGCAGGATCGACGCACCGCCGCGAGGATTTCCTCGAGAAACTTCGGACGATCACTCCAGACATCGTTGCGCCGGTTGGTCCAGGGCGAAAGAAACTGGTGGATCAGATACCCGTGCGCGCCATGGATCTGTACGCCGTCGAAACCTGCCGCCCGAGCGCGCCGGGCAGCCTGTCCGAAGGATTCGATGACGGTGCGAATCGCTTCGGAATCCATCGGTCTGACGCGCTGCCGGAAGTAGGTGCAGCGTCGTGACGAAGCACCCGTCACGGGGAGACCGGTCATCGTCCGGCTGGTCTGACGTCCAGCGTGAGCCATTTGGAGGAACACTCTCGTCTCCGCGCTCGCACGCCGGACCTTCTCCAGAACGGTTCTCCACTGCGTGATTCGCTCATCGCGCTCGATTCCGCATTGCCCGGGTTGCATGGCGCGGCCATCGGGAGTGACAAACGCGAATCCGGTGATGATGCTCCCGATCCCGCCCCTCGCGAGACGCTCATAACAATCGCCCAACTCCGGATGAGGTGTTCCGTCACGATCTGCAAAGCCCTCGTATGTGGCAGCTCGCACGAGTCGGTTCGGCAACCGGATGTTCCGCAGATCAAGGGGTTGAAATGCAGTCCGTGATCCCGACGGGCCGTTTTCGACCGGACGATTCACCGGGACAGCTCCTGCGCCATCTTCATCACAGCCTGCGCATGCTCTTGAGCCGAAGGCGCCCCACGCGGACAAGGAGGGGGCATGTCCATTCGCCGTTCACGAGTCCCTCGTCGAAGAACGACTTCCGGATTACCGGAGGTGACGGTTCCGATCACGGCAATACCGGCAGCAGTCAGTTCGTGCTGCAGCGTGGTCAGGAGAGTTTCCGGCAGGGTGAACAACAGCTCATACTCTCCCGCGCCGCCCAGCAGCAACGCCTCAACGGGGATGTGCGTCTGTTCGATGAATTTCCATGCGGCATTCGCCAGCGGGACTGTTTCGAGGTCAACGACAAACCGGAGTCCCGGATTCTGGCGGTGAAGCAGCCAAACTGCATCCAGCAGACCTCCACTCGTATCGATACAGGCCGTTCCGAACCGACGGACCAGACCCGCTTCCCGAAGCCGCAGTTCGACGGCAGGCGTCGGAGTCCCCAGAAACGCAGCCAGATTCAGATCTCCCAGCGTCCCCGTAACACACAGCACATGCGGATCATCCGGCACATGATGAGTCAGCGCTTTCGGGGCCGTGACCGGTCCCATGGCAAATCCGGTGAAACGCCAGGGATCGGCTGTCCCGAGATCACCCCCGCAGTGCAGACACCGAGCCTCGGAAAGAATCTCCGCAAGCCCTGTCGTCAAACCATCCCGGAAGCACGGGTCATCCGTTCGCGGCAGCGAAAGCGAACTCAAAAAAAAGCGTGGTTCAATGCCCGCGGCCAGCAGATCGCCGAGTGTGGCTGTCGCGAGATTCCGGCCCAGTTTGACGGGATCGTCGGACGTGAAGAGATCCTCTTCCGGAGTGAATTCATCGATTGTCATTCCCCAGATATCCGTTCCGATCCGGACGAGTTCCGCATCACAACCGAACAGACCGGCATCGACATCGCCCGTTCGAGGAAATTTCGAGGCAATCTTTCGGATCAGGTCATACTCGTTCATGTGCACCCCAACAGAGATAGACTCCGAGGTAAAATCTCGATTGTTACCGGCAGGAAGCCGCGCGGATCACCGTCAAACTCCACTTCGGTCGTCACCGGGCCTCTCACCGTCAGACTGCGGCATCGCCATATCTGCACAGCGGGATCGTGCACCGCCTGGCCTGAATAGAATCCGGGCAGCAGGTTCAGCATCCCGATCGGGCTTTTTCCCGAAACCGCCACCACACAGAGATTGCCGTCATCCGGGAGCAATTCGAGATCCAGCTTGAGCCCCGAGGCAATGAATGGACTCTTGAGAATCGAGATGTTGTTACACGCATGCACGTCATGAACGTTCCCCTCTGCCTCGAGCGACAGATCCACAGCCGACGTCCGGATCAGTGTCATCACGGCAGCCAGGCCGGTACCGAGGCGGTCTCCGAGAAACCGACGGAACCGGTTGGCGCGGCGGGCGATCATCCCTCCCAGCCCGATGTTGCTCCCGCATCCGAAATGAGCAGTCAGCGGTGTACCGTCAGGCTGTGAACACGCGATCCGTACGGCATCCACCTGACGCCGTCTGCCGCTCAGTAGCGCTCGGACCGCAGATTCCGGGTCCAGCGGAATCCCGTGGAAACGGCAGAAATCAGGGCTCGTTCCGGAGTACAGCACCCCCATCGGCAGATCCGACCGGCCGGATTGCAGAATGCCGTCCAGCACGGCGTTGATCGTTCCGTCTCCGCCGACCGCCACCACCGCATCGACATCCGGACTGTTCCGTGCCAATTCGATGGCATGGGTGGGGCTCTCGGTGATGCAGCACTCTATCCGGCATCCGGCCGATTCCAGCCGATGTTGCCAGACTCGCCAGAGGTTTTGTCCGCGTCTCGACCGTGATCCTGGATTCATCACCAGTCTGAGTTTCATGGTGCGGCTCCGGGAGGCGGACGGTTCCGATCGATCGATGCATCCTCCCGATAAATCCCGAGTTTCTTGTACAAGGGCGTCGGTCTGCCGCGATGCCATTGCGCCGTCAGAGTCCGGGTCACGGACCAGGGAATCGGCGTCCGCTCCAGCTCGTGCGCCTGGAACAGTCGTTGTATCTCACCGGTTTGAGTGCAACAGAGCCAGTCCACTCCGGGCTCCCGGAAGCATGTCCGCATGCGCTCGAAGATGGTTTCGAATGACTCGTCATGCACGTTACCGAACGAAACATTCAGAAACTCGCATGGTTGAACCTCGCCGGTGGCATTGACATAAAAGCGATCCACTCCTCCGGCCGTGCATCCCAGCACATTTTCCGATTCTTCGAAAACCTGGGCAGCCAGGGCGGGATATTCGTGCATCTTCCGGCTGTTGTATCGAACATGTTCGCGTCGAACGAATTCGATGACGGACCTTCCCTGCTGCATCGCTTCCGTCCGGCCCATCCATTTCCCCGCCGGTTTGGGGTGAATCAACTGGACAAAATCGCAATCCAGATCCTTCGCCAGTTCCATCAGCCGATTCAAGCCTCCACCCGGAAGCTCCTCTTCCGAAAGCACGCTGTTGAGCGCAGCGACAAGCCCCAGTGCCCGCCATTGCCGAATCAGTCGGCAGGCGGTGTCGAACGATCCCGGAACACCGGTAAAGGCATCGTGAGTGGCTGCGTCCGGCGAATGGATGGAGACCATGACCCCGAATACACCCGATTTTTTAAGTTCCTCGAGCATCCCGGGTTCGACATGCGCCCCGGTGGTGTTGATCCAGACTTCGCTGCGTTCATCGAGCGCGCGCACGAGTCTGAGGAGGCGCTCATATCGCATGAAAGGCTCCCCGCCCTCGATGTCGAACATGGACACACCGCAGTCCCGCACCGCCAGCGCAGTGCGGATCAGCAGCCCCTCATCCACATCCGGGCCGCCGTCCCGGCGCTGATAGCAATGAGAACACGTGTAGTCGCAGGCTTTCGTCATCGAGAACACGACCGTCGTCGGGCCGGGGGGGTTTTGCACCAGTTTTCTTTCGAGCGCGTAGAAGAAAGCCGGTGACGGGTACGCCGGCAGATAGAGATGGAGTTTCCATCCGTTGTAAACACGGACTACCTTGTTATAGCGAAACACCAGCAGCAATCTCAACGCCCGGATCAGAAACCGGCCATAATCGATCGGGCCGGCAAAGAGTTCCGGTCGAACGGCATAGCGACTCAAAACGTGCAGAATGATCCGCAGGTACACGCAGAGTTTGCCCGGACCCGTTGCAAAGTGGCGGGTTTTCACGAGCGCGCATCCTTGTACATATCGAACAGGAAACCGATGAGAATGTAGCTTGCGATCATCAGATAGAGTGCCAATGTTCCATTGAAGATGGCGATCAGCGTCACCTGACCCGCCACGCACGCCCGGATGTTGGTCACCAGATTGAAGTAGGTCCGAATGCCTGTCGGACTGTTGAAGTATAAGACTGCGGTCCAGAGCTGGAGAAAGACCGTGACGACCGCACAGAACACGAAATCGCGTAAAAAGAGCACATCCGAGATGGGCAGCCATCCCATCCGGCTGAACAGTATAAACACGATCGTGGGCAGGAACGCACCCGCAACTCCGGCATAGCGCGCCGCTCTGATCCCGTGTTTCACGACAAAGGTGCGTTTCCCGGTCGCCGCATCCCCTTTGTAGTCCTTGAAATAGGTATAGTAGGTCATGAGTGCATTCAATACTGCAACGAGCGCCAGGACACTGATCCGGTTGCTCGTGATGAGAGGCGGCGGGACATGCCCTGATGCCAGAAACCCATACAGGGAGCACATCGAGATCGAGAGTCCGAAAATGGCGTTTCCGATCAGTGACCAGGACTTGGCGAACTCGTAAAGGACATTGAGGAGGATTCCTGCGATCACCGGAATGACCGACCAGGGGCTGAGAAACCACGAGATCACGAGAACGATCAGGAGCAGACCGACCGATACCTGCAACGCGGACGTCGGATCGAGTTCGCCCGTGATCATCGGACGATTCGGAGCGTTGATCCGATCCTCCTTCTGCCCGAAGTAATCGTTGATCACCTGATTGACGCCATAACTCATGAACAGCACCAACAGAATGATCCCTCCCCGGAAGGTGTCGATCCGATCGGGCATGCAGAAGTGGTAAAACGACACTCCGATCCATCCCGCAATCCCGGTGATAAAGGCGAAATACAGTCTCATCGACCTGATGTAAGCGGTTATAAATCGCCGAGCGGACACACGCCCTCCCGTCCCGACACGCGTCATTAGCAGTCACAATGATGGTACACGCCCCGCTCCGTTCACGCAATCGTCATCGATCGCGCATCTCGCGGAACACCTCGTTCACGTCCATGAACGCATCAACCAGTTCCGGGTCGAAATGCGTGCCGCGGAGCCCGGCGATGATCGTCCGGGTTTCGTCATGGGCGACGGCTTCCTTGTAGCATCGGGCGGATCGGATCGCATCGTACACATCCGCCAGCGCCATGATGCGGGCGGACAAGGGAATCGCATCGCCCCGCAATCCGTCCGGATAACCCGTTCCATTCCATTTTTCATGGTGCGACCGGGCGATTTCGATGCCCATCCGGATGAATTTGTTTTGAGGGTACTTGCGGTGAACGGCTTCGAGTGTATGCGCGCCGATGAGGGCATGCTGCTTCATTTCTTCGAATTCGTCCCTGTCCAGTGGGCCTTCCTTCTGCAGGATCGCATCACGGATACCGACTTTGCCGATGTCGTGCAGCGGACTGGCATGATAGATATTGAGCACGAATTCGGTGTCGATCTGTTCTTTGAACGAGGCGCGTTCACGGATCGTTTCAGCCAGAAGCATGCAGAATTGCTGCACCCGTTCGATATGTTCACCGGTATCCCGATCCCGCGATTCGGCCAGACGCGCCATGGCGAAGATCGTCGCCATCTGGAGGTCGGAGATCTCCCTGAGTTTTTCCATGACCAGTTCGCTGAGATGCGTGTTGTGTTTTTCGAGTTCCTCCAGAAGTTCACGAGAACGTTTTTCCGCGTCCACCCGTCGGGTCACATCGGTCTGGATTCCGACGAAATGCGTCAGAACACCGTTTTCGAAGATGGGAGCGAGATGGAGCTCGTTCCAGAACAGTGTGCCGTCCTTGCGGTGATTCCGGAGCGTGATCGTGCATTCCTCGCCGTTTCTGAGCGCGTCTCTGAGACGGTTGGTCTGCCCTTCATCGGTCTCCACTCCTCGAAGAAATCGGCAGTTCCTTCCGATCACCTCCTCCGAAAGATATCCGGTGATTCGTTCGAAAGCGGGATTGACGTAGATGACCGGCATATCGTGCTGACGGGCATCGGCGATGACGATCCCGTCGCTGGTGCTTCTGGCGGCCGCAATGAGAAGCTCCACCTGTTCTTCGTATGAGCTGCCGATTTTCCAGATTCCCTTTGCCATGATCCGATTTTATCGACAATCCCATGCAAACTCAAACACACTGAGAGGAGTCTCCAATCGCGTCAGTTCCGGATTCAGCAAAGCACTGTACCAGACGATACCGAATTCCGAATCGCCCAGGTCCGGCCACCTGAACGACGGGACAATCGAAAACGTGCTCAGACCAGTCGGTATTGCAACCTCATAATAATCGAAGGAGATGAATGCCGGGGCACAGTAATACTGCCCATGCAGGTCGAGCACAACGAACAGTTTGCTGTCGTCGGCCGGCACGGACGGATTCCAGATTTCCAGGGACACATTGAAAAGATCATCGGCATGCACGACATGAGTCGGTATTTTGAGGTGAACTCGAATCGCGCTTGGACGACCTTCCGCTTCATGAGGTCCGATATCGAATGCACCACCCGAAGGACGGGGATAACCGTCAATATCCTCGGTGGGCGCAGTCTCGTCAGTCCCCGTATCCATGCAGATCGACGTGGTCTGAAGCCGGTAATCACAGGTGGCAGCATCAATAAATCCGGGATCCGCATCGATATTTCCGATCCCCGAACACCCTCCCTGAACATTACAGAATCGAACGGTATGTTTCTGAGCCTGAAACTGATCCGGTGCGTTCGATCGAACGATCGAATTCACGAGAACGGGGTTGACGGATTCGAGACACGCGAGACCACCGCCATGATGCTGAGCCTCGTTGGAATCCATCAGGCAATTGACCATGTGAATCGCGGCGGCCTGGTCGTCACCATATAATCCTCCGCCATCTCGCCCTGCCGTGTTCAGATCCACGATGGTATTCTCCAGCGATGTGGCGGAGTATCCATCGCAGAACAACCCACCGCCATTAAAGTCCACGGCATTGCCCCGGATAATGCACCGGTTCAAAACGAGTTGATCCGCGTCACAGTACACCCCTCCTCCGCTGGAGGCGGAATTACCCGTGATCGTTGTTTCAGAAATCGAGCATGTACGGGCATCCGTCGCAACACCACCTCCATTTAGGGCTGTATTGCTCGAGATCCGGCAGCGGATGATTCGTGATGATTGTGAGCAGAAGATACCTCCCCCTTTTTCAAACGCGCTGTTCGAAATGATGTCGCAATCATGCATGGATGCGGATGCCGCAAGATACACACCGCCGCCCTCGCGTGTCGCGACACAGTTTTCGATTCTGCAGTCCGCAATCTGTGCGGATCCGGCAAGAACCCGGATTCCACCTCCATCCCAATGAAAACCATTGCGGATCGTGAATCCCTCTATCACCGCGTCTCTGTTTTCAGGGTCAAACAGGTCGAAAGCCCGTCCATTCGACTCAATATCGATGATGCATCGCTCCGGACCATTCTCGGACGCAATACGCAACGATTTGCCGAACAAATCGATATCCTTGTTGCCTGATCCGGTATATATTCCGTCCGCCACAAGGATCTCATCACCATCCAGCGAGGCATCGACACCTTCCTGTATCGTGGGTTTATCAGCAGGAACATGAATGATGGCGCAACGGGCCGGATATGGCAGAAAAAAGAGAACACCAAGTAGAAACACGACACGGAAATCGACCTGACGCATGACTGCTTTTCCATCGGCATGATACGTGACGCGCCGACTGTTCAGAACCGGACTGTGCATGCCTGTTCCTGACGACACATATCGTTGCGCATGAATCATGATGCACCTCCGTCGCCGACTCAGACACACGACGCAGTGATTGAAGAAGGATCCTCAAAACTGCTTGACACATTGCATGTCATGCGGCAGCTCATCGACTCGATCCCTCTCATGGAATAATTATCTTGTCTCTTTGAAGAAATATCAAGCGCTTGCTCATCAAAAGTAGATGATCCGACAGCCCGGGCAGGTGTTGTTCAATGGTTACCGCGTTTCGTCGGTGATCGGCCAGGGAGGCATGGGTATCGTGCATCTCGTCGAACACCCTGACAGCTCCCGCACTTTCCGGTTCGCGATGATGGTTGAATCCTTTGAAAACCAATTCGATTTCGCGCGCGCCGAAAGCTGGCTGTTTTCCTCAAAAACCAGGCTCGCACGGCCGAGGCCGGCGCGGAACTTGATTCCGTTCTTGAATTGCTCGATGATGAGATCGGTCGGAGCATGTCACAGGAGGCGATCGACGAGCGCAACCTGGTTATGGATTTGAAGCATTCGCTCTGAGGTGTCATGGATCGATTTATCATAAAATTGATGCTCGTATGCGCACTGGTTGGATGCATCGATGCGGGTGAGCGCTCGATTGCGGGGTTCTATTCTGCCTGCGGTTTTTCTCCGGCCGCCTGGCCGACGCCCGATCCCGCTCTCGAATCGATGGTGTTCCCCTCCCGTTTCGATCTGCGCGAAACCGGTGGAGCCACACCGGCAAAGAACCAGGGATTCAGCTCGACCTGCTTTCCCTGCTGGTCATTCAGTTTGATCGGCGCAGCGGAATCAGCGATCAGGCTGTCCACCGGCATCGAATACGATCTATCCGAACAGCAGCTTCTGGACTGTAATGTGAACGGCTATGGCTGCGACGGCGGATTCATCAACGGCTGGACGGCTCTCCGGGATTACGGGGCAGTACCGGAAATCTGCTATCCGTTCATGAACACTGATACGGACTGCAATCAATCCCGGTGCGAACCGGTCGGATGGATCACGGGCGTCTATCCTGTGCCGTATTCGATCCATTCTCTGAAGTACGCCCTGCTCCACCACGGCGCGCTGTCCTGCAGCATGACAATTTACAACGACATCATGTCCTATTCGGGAGGATGTTATTTCAATGATGGCACCCGTCCCGTCAATCACGGCGTCGTATTGCTCGGATGGGATGACGCGGCGTGTGACGGCACAGGGGCCTGGATCGTGAAGAACTCATGGGGACCGGACTGGGGTGAGGACGGCGCGGTATGGATGCGCTATGGGACCTGCAACATCGGTAAACATGCTCAATGGTTCGAATGCGCGACGCAACAACCACCTCAACAGCTCCATTATTCACTTGGCATGCCCGACATGATAATGCAATCCGGAGACTGGTTCGTGCTTGAGCGACGGATCGGAAATCCCCTCCCCCGCACCATCGATTGTCTCGAATTCATCCTGCTTGATATCGAAGGCTCATATTGGTTTTACCCGACATTCTCTCAGGAACCGGATTGGGAGGAGCGCTCGATCGCTTCGGAGTACTACCGATGCGACATCATGCTGGCGTTTGTCTGGCCCGAGACGGATTCGGCACCGGATAGCTTCTGTTTCTGGGGTGCATGTTTCGACGCTTCAACCAAGGACGCGCTGGGATGGGACCGGATCGAGTGCTCCGTGTCCGGGATGGCCCCGTGAGGAGTTGTCCGCAATGCCGGATTTGACGCCCTGCCAGATCGATCAGATACTGGCCGAGGCCCACGCGATCCGGATGGAGGATACCCGACGGGCCCTGCACCTGGCTGAAGAAGCGGGGCAGGGAGCGCTGCGGATCGATTACCAGAAGGGACTGGCCACCAGCCTGTATCTGAAGGATCTCTGCCGGTTTATTCTCGGGGATGATACCGGCTTGCTCGAGGAAACATTCCAGGTACTCGACCTGTTCGAGAGTCTGCAGGATCATTCGGGTGCCGCTCAGGCGCACAACCTGCTCGCATTGCTCTACCGAAGGAAAAACCGCTTCAAAGACGCACTCGACCATTTCCTTCTCAGTCTGCAGATCCGGGAATCGATCGGTGACCGGAGCGGGCAATGCACGTCGCTCAATAACATGGCCCTGATTCATGTCGCGCTCTCGCAACCGGATCTCGCACTCCATCACCTCCGGAAAGCACTCGCAATCGCAGAATCAGACGGCGATGCCGATTCCGGCGCATACGTGCATACCAACATCGCCCGGATCGAGATGGACTGCGGGGACCTGGACAGGGCACTGCGGTCGGCCGAGCGAGGTCTCGACCTGAATCACCGGACCAACGATCGCGCCCTCGAGAGCACGCTGCTCACACTCATCGGCAAGATCCACCTCAGGCTGAATCAGGCCGAACAGGCCATCGGACATCTCGAAAGAAGTCTGTCGCTGTGCCGCGCAACCGGAAATCTGAACGATGAAGGTGATGCACTGGGAGCGTTGGGAATGGCTCTGGCGGCGATGAACCGGAACGAGGAGGCCCGGATTGCGCTGGGGTCTGCGCTGCAGATCTATGAGCGTCTCGGATTACCGCGCGAACAATCCGAAGTCAGACGGGTGCTCGCGGATTGCGCCAAACAGGACGGGTCGTTCGGCGAAGCCCTGGAACAGCTCAAAGAGGCTGCGATCCTTGCCGACGAGGCACATTCCGATTGGGATCTCGGTGAAACGAAACGGAAACTGGCCGAGTTGCATGAGATGCGAGGGGAGTATGCCGACGCGCTGGGGGCATTCCGGGAGTATCATGACATCCGGATCCGTCTGAATGATTCGGATTCAACACGGCGTGTGCGGGAGTTGACCGAGGCTCTGGATCGGCGTAACGACCCGGGACATGCGGCCGCGATGGAGCTGTCACAAGCGCTGCTGGCGCTCCGGGATGCCGATGCGGCGAACGCGGAACTCCTCAGCCGGATGAAGAAGCAGGCCGAATTGCTCGAGCAACTGGCCCGCGAAGATGCCCTGACCGGATTGGCCAACCGGCGCTGGATCGATATCCGGCTCGAACAGGAATTCGACCGCGCCCGCCGGTTCGGGCACTGCCTCAGTATCGCCCTGATCGACCTGGACGACTTCAAACAGGTCAACGATCGATACTCACACCAGACGGGCGATGCCGTTTTGACTGCAATCGGTCGGATGCTGCGTGAACAGATGCGATCGGTCGACTCAGTCGGGCGATTCGGGGGTGAGGAGTTCCTGCTGGTTCTGGTGGAAACGAATCGCGAAGCCGCGCGAATGCTCTGCGGGCGACTCGTGGAGATACTGGCGGCATTTAACTGGAACAGTGTGCATATGGGAATGAAACCGATTACGATGAGCGTGGGGATCGAGACCTGGAGTCCCGACGGCGAGGATTCACCGGAGTCGGTTCGTCAGATGATTGCACGAGCGGATGAACGGATGTATCGCGCGAAAACCTCAGGCAAGAACCGGATCGTTTCAAAGGACTGACAGACGAGAGAGGATGCAGGCGATGGCAGGAAGACGGTTGACGATCACCTGGATGATTCTCGGGATACTCACAATCTCAGGAATCGGGATTCAATTCATACCGGTGAAACGGATCAATCCGCCGATCCGATCCGCTCTGAGCGCGCCGCCGGAGATCAAAGCGATTTTGAAACGGAGCTGCTACGATTGTCATTCTCACGAAACCGTATGGCCGTGGTACAGTGCCATCGCACCGGTTTCATGGCTGGTGGTCCGGGATGTGAACGAAGGAAGAGAAAAGCTGAATTTTTCCGATTGGAGTCGGCAACTCCGAGATAAGGACATCCAGGAGGAGATCATCGAGGAGATCGAGGAGGGTGAAATGCCATTGAAGCTGTATGTTCTGGCTCATCCCGGAACCTCGGTATCCCCTGAAGAACTCGATCTGTTACGACGCTGGACACCCTGAAGAGCCTCATCCCCGATCATCCGGCTCGCATTTTGAGCTACCGAGTCTTACAATGACGCTCCGGAGGGGTTCTCATGCCGTTTCTCGATCTGGTCACGAAGCGGTTCAGTGTCCGCCGTTTTCTCGATACGCCCATCGACGCCGGTGCGATTCAGCGCTGTATCGATGCCGCCCGTCTCGCCCCATCGGCCTGTAACTCACAACCCTGGCACTTCATCATCGTCGATGATCCGGAGTTGCGCGCCCGCGTCGCCGCGGAAACAACCACTCCTCTGATGCCCTTGAATCACTTTGTGGCCGATGCGCCGGTCATCATCGTTGCTCTGTCTGAGAAGGGTAATCTGACGAGCCGATTCGGTTCGGTCGTACGGCAGCGCGAATTCCGCTGGATCGATCTCGGAATCGCCGTCGAGCATATCTGTCTTCAGGCCGCCGAAGAGGGAATCGGGACATGCATCATCGGTTGGTTCAACGAAAAACCGATCCGGAAGATTCTCGATATCCCGCATGACAAATCGATCGGTCTTCTGATCGCGTTGGGACACACCGACCGTGAAGCGCCGGCAGACAGAACACGGAAGGACATCGACGCGATCCGATCGTTCAACCGGTATGGACAGATTTCGCACGATCGATCGGAGGAAGGCACCGGAGAATGAACGATACCATCAACCATGAAACCGTCATGGGCAACACGTCGCCGCATTCTCATACGGATTGGCGCATCGGGAAGGTGCTTCTCAACGAGTATATCATTGTCGATATTCTGGGAACCGGAGGCATGGGGAAGGTTTTTCTGGTGGAACCCTATCGATTTTCGGGATCACCCCTCGCAGTAAAAACCCTCAAAACCAGCTTTACCGCGGATCACCAACAGAAGCGATTGTTCATGAATGAGCTCCGCACCTGGAGCGATCTGCCGGAGCATCCCTTCATTTCCTCGTTCCGATTTTTCAGAACGATCGAAGATCGCACGGCGATTTTCTCGGAATATGTGAACGGCGGTTCACTCGACCGCTGGATTCACGACGGGAAATTGCTGGCGATCGACTCGATTCTCGATGTGGCGATCCAACTCGCATGGGGATTGTATGCCGCGCATGAAAATGGAGTGATCCATCAGGACGTCAAACCGGCAAACGTCCTGATGACGCGTGATGGCATCGTGAAGATCACGGATTTCGGGCTTGCCAACGCATGCAATGTCTCCGGAGTCATTCAGGATACCCCCTCAGACTCGAGCAAGTATCTCGTGAGTTGCAAAGGCATGACGTTCGCGTATTCATCCCCCGAACAGACCGCACAGGAACGCCTGACCATCCGATCGGACATCTGGAGCTACGGTTTGACCGTGTTTCAGATGTTCACCGGCAAGGTCACCTGGAAGTTCGGGCTAATGGCGCAACAACTGCTGGCTGACCATATCCGAAAACAAGGGGTGCCTCCGTACCCCGCGATACCACCTGCACTCGTCGAGGTGCTCGGACTGTGCTTCCGCGAAAATCCGAAAGAACGCTGGTTGAACATGAAAGAAATCGCGGAGAGGTTGATGTCGATTTACGGGAAGATTGCCGGACACGATTATCCGAGACCGATGCCCAGTTCATTCCTCCAATCTGCATCCGCTGATTCCGGACACACTCAGTCCGATTCGTCCGGCACGATTTCGGATCTGGTTCTCAGGCTGAACGTCATCCTATCGGAGTTCGGATTGGCTTCGAAAAAACTCGACAGTGTCGCATCCGATCTAGGACTCTCGCCCAAAACCCGCGCTATCCATGAACTTCAGCTATTTGAAGAAGTCCTGGACATGATATCTCAGATCGGAGACACGGGACACAGCCGGACCTGCGCGCAGCTTTTGATGGAAAAAGCCAAAATCCATAAAACTCTCGGAGATCGCCCCGGAGAACTCGATGCTCTGGACACCGCAACGAGATTACTGCTCGGTGGTGATCGCAGCAGATCGGATCGCCCCCTCACCATGCTGATCGCGCGAGCCTGCTTCATGAAGGCGGAAACGTATTTCGATCTGCGCAGATATTCTGAGGCGAACGAGACGTACGACCAGGTGATCGCATATCTGAACGATATGGAAGGCAGCGGTTCGGAGGTGAAACCGGATTTCGATCTGGCCCGGGTGTATACCGGGAAGGCCAATGCGCTTCTGAATCTGAGAAACTCACGTGAGGCGCTCGATTATCTGAATCGATCGATTGCGCTTCGTGACGCCGTGATCGGTGAGTCCGCTGATGCAGCGATCCTCGGCGAGCACGCCCAGACGCTCATGTACAAATCGGCTGTTCTGGACACGTTGGGAAAGAATCCCGAAGCGATCGAATGCGCCGATCTCGCAATCCGGATTCTGAATCGCTGTATCGGCCAGGCGAATTCGGATCGACTTCAACTGAAACTGGCGCAGTTTTTCTTGGGAAAGGCGAATCTCCTGCATGCCCATGGGCACGCTGACGAAGCGATCGGCCTGATGGATCAGGCTCTGAGTATTCTGGAAAGGATCAAAAACAAAGCGGAAATCGCTGATCCGGACATGGAAAGAGCCAAGATCACGATGAACAAGGCGATTGCCCTCTGGACGCAGGGAAATTTCAGAGAAGCGCTCGATAATTACAGTGCGACGATCGAGACACGGGAAAGGTTGATCCACTATCAAGGCCGCCGGGAACTGGAACAGGACCTGGCGAAAGCATACATGAATAAAGCCAATGCCATGGTCGTTCTCGGAGACCAGGAAGAATCGCTCGTGTTTTTCGATCGTTGTATCGCCATCCGCACCCGTCTTGTGCAGGAGGACAAGCATCTGGAGCTTGAACCGAGCCTTGCCACGGCATACATGAACAAGGCGGCATGCCTTGCTCTCCTGCATCGAAACGATGAGGCACTGCAGATTCTTGGACTGTCTCTCGGGATCTTCGAGCGGCTCGTGTATGTTGCCGGAAAAGTTGAGATGGAAGGGATCCTGTCGAGTGTCTATCTGAACACCGGAATCGTTTTCAACGCATTGGATCGCAATGCCGAGGCGATTGCGATGTACGATCGTTCGGTCGCGATCACCGAACGTCTGATGCTCGCAGGCCGAGGCGAGTTCGCCATTCCACTTGCCAAATGTCTGCTCAATAAAACAATCGCGCTCAGGGAAGAAAACCGATTATCTGAAGCTCTTGAAGCCTGTGAAAAAAGCAACGCACTGCGGAAAACCCTGATCGAGCGCGACAATCGCCGCGAACTGCTCGGAGACCTCGCCTGGGGATTACTCGATCGCATGGATATACTCGTCCTGCTGGGTGAATCACCACCGGAAAAAGAAATCCGGTCCGCGATCGGCATTCTGCGAACGGAATGCGAGCGGACCGGAAGAGCGGATTTGACTCAACGTTTGCAGACCGCGGAACGAAAATTCCGGAATATTCTCATCGTTCCGCCCGAACCCTGATCCGGTTACGGTTTCTGCGCACCTTTCCCGGCGAGCGCTCCGAACAGCCGGATGGCATCCTGCATCGGATACCGGTTGCCCCACATCGTCACCTTGCTCGTGAGCGTCCCCTGCTTGGGCATTCCCATCACCTCACGCATGACGTTGGCGGGCGAATTCGGATCGAAATCGGCCGTTTCACTGTAACGGGCATTCAGGAAACTGCTGAAATACAGCTCGTTCAACGGCAGTTTCTGCACGACATCGGAGTTACCCTTGCAGCTCTGGAAACCGAGATCCGCGTTGATGTTTTCCATTTGAACGCGCTCCATCTTGCCTGCCGCGGACGTGCCCGGTTCGACATACAGTAGCGGTGCCTGCTTGTTCAGGAAAATGATGTTGTTGTCCAGTTTCAACCACTCGTTCAGATTCCCGCGCGTGTGATCGATGCCCGTGAGCGTATTGCAGCCGATGATATTGTCGTGAATGTCGTAGGACACCATCGTCATCACGCGCACTCCGTAACCCATATCGCCGAAATCTTTCGTCCGGCTCCAGGTGAACAGGATCGTATTGCCGGCGATCTCGACATGACCGTCCTTCTCGATCGGTCCCTTCGGCCCTTTCTTCCCGCCGATGCCGAACACCTCGATCGCCGCCATTTTATTGCCCGCGAACACATTGTTCAGGATCCGGACATTGCCCTTTTTCATCCCGCCCTGGATGCCGAAATGGCCGTTGAGAAACACGCAGTTGCGGATGATCAGATCCCCTTCGACCACCGCGTTGACCTTGTTGGTGAAGCACACCAGGGGCTCATCGACCGTGCTGGGCCCCTCCGCCGGTTTCTCGGTCGGTGCCAAAATCCGCCCGCCGATCCCCTCGATCACGGATTCCTTGGGCGAATAGGCGTTCTGTTCACCTCGATCGAAAACAAATCCATCGAGGATGAAGGTGCTGCCGGCCGGCACATTCAGAATGCTGAGGAGGGGTTTGCGACCGCTTTCGCCGGATGCCCGCGAGGGAATCACGGTGGTGGTGAACTCAATGGGGTTGCGGGATGAGAAGTCCGGGGCGTATCCGCCGAGCAGTTCGACGGGTTGAGGTGCTTCGAGAAATCCTTTGTCGCGAAGGCCGGTGTAGTTCCCCTGAGCGACATGGATCCGGTCGCCGGGCTGGGCGGTTTTCAGGGCTGATTCGAGATTTTTGAAGGGGGCTTCCTTCGTGCCGGGATTGGCATTGTCGCCACGATCTTTCGCCACATAGAGGTCTCCGGCAAAAGAGTGCGGAACGACACATAGGGACAAAACGACGATGCACAACAGGGAAAACAGGGTCTTCATATCGGCTCTCCTTTCACGTTCGAGTTACTTTTAAAAATCAGGCAGCGATTAGGATAACAGCGAATGAGAACCAATTTCAAGATGAACCGGCTACCGATGAGTACTCTCCGTCATTAATGTTATCGGCTGCAGCCAGAACGGAACGCGTCTGCAGAAAAGCTGCCGAACACTGAAAGTGAAATCAATAAACAGATTTGTATCTTCATCGCTGGAACTCCTGTTGAAGGTCGGCCCTGACACCTGTTACCTGTCATGAAGGAGTCCGGATCGGATCGGTTTCGTGCCCGATACCTACTCACTCCATCCGAAAATCCAACTGTCCATTTTCCCGACAACTCGTGTCATGCCCGGATCGGTCAATGCCGCATGAAACACGATCCCCGAACTCCTTCCGACACCGGAAGGCCAGATGAAACCGGAAAAAACCACAATCTCGGTTTCGCCTGCGGGAAACGATCCATATTGATCCAGATAGTGATCGAAATCGGAGAAGGATGGCGCAAAATAATACTGTCCGAAGACATCCAGGATGACGAACAGCGGGAGTCCTCTCAACTCCTCAGCGGTGGCATTGCAGACCGTCACGCGGCATGTGCACACGTCGTCGGGATAAAACACATGACTCGACATCGCCAGGCTGACACCTGTCGTCTCGCAACCCGATGGTGTCGGTGTTGCTGTGGAGGGATGGGATGCGGCAGGGGTCGGAGTCGGGGTTCGGGATGGCATCGGCGTGGAGGTCCGGGCAGGCGTAGGTGTCGGTGTCTGCTCCGCAACAAAATCGTATTTATAGAATCGATTCCCGCCTCCATCGTCACCCGGCGTGAGCCCCTGCCAATAATAGATGTGATTCTGAGCGTATCCCAGGCGACATCCGTTGAAGTAACCCTGGGGATTCGGCAGATCCGCCAGACGGATCCACACATTCTCTGCGATCGAATAGCGATAGAATTCGTATCCCGGATCCTCGTAGCAACTCCCGCCTCCCAATGCATAAATAAAATCGGAATACTCGGGCATCCAGGACCCGATCCACAGCAGCGAACCGCCGTCCCCTACGCCGCCTGCGTCCGGAATATCGGCCATGTCGGACCAGGTCTCTTCCGGAATACGATATCTCCAGAAATCCCTCAGCGGGGACGTTTCATAGTACTCGCCCCTCAGCGCAAACAGGTCAGTGCCGCCGGTCCATGCGAGCGAACAGCCGTCATCGACCCGATCGGGCGGATCCGGCAGGTCCATCCATTCGTCAGATTCCGGATTGTAGGTGGCGAATCGCATGCCGTGCGCATCATTTGAGCTGCCCATGATGGCATAAATTGTCTGGTCGAACCCCGACCAGATGATCGCATCGCCCGCTCCCTGGGGTGAGGGGGAATCGGTCCGTCGCGACCAGAGATTGTCCGAGAGTGAATAGCGGTAGAATTCCCGTCGATCGGGGTCCGAGTATCGTGCCCCGGCCAGGACGTAGAGATTTTCATCGGTGTCCCAGGCGACGGCCGTGCCGTTCCGGAAAACGCCTGTGGGCAATCCCGCAACGGACAGGTTCGTCCATGCATTGGACATGGGATTGTATCGCCAGAACACGGCGTCGGTGGTCGCGTTGTCACATTTGATGATGTAGATGTAGTCGCCGTTTCCGATCACGGCTTCGCCGTATCCGCCGGTTTCCGGAGACGATTGTTTTTCGGTCCAGGCATCCGCCGATGCGATTGCCGCGGACAGAGCCATGCAGTACAGCACAGCCAGTGAATGTCTCAGAATGGATTTCATGTTTTCGTGCCCCCCTCAGGCCACCCTGCACGAGTGTATCTCAAAGAGGGGGGAGCATCAAGCGGGATCACCGACCAACACACCCTCATTGGTTTCCCGCAGTTGAAACGACCTAACTTGCATTCAGGTATTGTCTGGCATTCTCAATTTACTCTTTTTGACATCCAGCATCACGAATCGGTTATGAAACTTATTGCGAAGGTGCAGTGTTTGTCGCCCTGGATGATTGAGCTCAGCAGCGTCACTTCCACTTGTTTTCTCAGTACGGTCTCAAAGAGATGCTTGAACCAGCCGCATGAACAGCGACAGTATGTGGATGAAAAGGGCAGTTTTGAGTGACTGACAGAGCCGCAGTAACAGCGATTGTATGTTGCGAAAATGATATCGCCCGATCTGCTTAACTGCCCGCCGCCAATATGGGATTTATTCAGACTGATCAGAAAGCTGTCCAGGTCCTCTTCCTGCTGCCATAAACGTCTTGCCTTTTCCAGAATGCTTGCACCGATGCAATGACGGCCGCACGACTCCATGATCTCACGTCGTTTACTCTCGTCAAGACTTCGATCCAGCACACTCATCATGTCGAAAATACAATGAGCCTTCTGTTTGGGAGTGGTCAATTCAATGTAAGAAGAACACGTCCGCAGCAACTCATCTCTGACAGAAGTCGGCTGCAGATGCTCGACATTTTTTTGGAAGATTTTTGCTTTAAATGGCATTGCATCCCTCTCTTGAATCATGTTTCGAGCTTCGCACCTTTTGTTATCTCGAAAACTCAGCCATTTTTGAAACTATTCGCTCCATCCGAAATCAAAGATGCCTATCTCACTGGCTAATGCAGTCATCTCAGGATTGGTCAGGAACGCATACCATAGAATGTTTGAAGCGGATCCTGCGTTATCGGGCCAGGTGAATGCGGGAATCACTGTCAGCTCAGTCAAACCAGGAAAGAAAGTCCACTTATAATAATCCATTTCAGAAAATCCCGGAGCGAAGTAATAACTGCCGAATACGTTTAAAATCACGAACAAAGGATAGTCCTTCAATAGCGAGTTACCAGCATTCCAAACTGAAACGGAACATGAGGCGGTGTCGCCAGGACTGAACGAGTGTGCTGGCATCGTGATGTAAGCGCGAGTTACGGAAGGCCAGCCAGGGAACTCGAATGCTCCCATGTCGACTGCTCCGCCTTGCAGACGTGGATTACCATCTAAATCAGTCATGATCTCATCATAATCAATACCCGAATCAATACAGGGTGAGTTTGAGGAGAGATGAAAATCGAGGGGATCACCACCTACGATAAGTGGATCAGAATGGATGTTCCCGGTTTCTGAGTATTTTTGATCCTTGATAGCGGAAAACTTGAGGTCAATGATTGAATCATAATAGGTTACTTCGCAGATATCGCAATATCCGTTATCCCAGATGAGGGTACTGAGTATGGTCACATCAGATCCGTAGATCTCGATTCCGCGGCCAGAATCCTTGGCGATTCGATTTCCGTAGATCGTAGTGGATGTCATTGTCACCCTGGAGAAACCGATGTTCAATCCATGAGCATCTTCACCCGTGTTACCCGACACCAGACAATTGATGATCGTTGCGGTAGCATTTTTCAAACGCAAACCACCACTCATCAGACCTGTGTTACCCAAAATTTTGCAGTTGGAGATACTCATAATCGATTCGTTGCAGTTCAATCCTCCAGTTCCCGCCCAGTATCCGGACACTCCCATAGATGCGTTTGCATCGATTGTGCATTCGGAAATCGAAAGGGTGGATTCGAGGCACTCGATGCCTCCACTTGAGAGGCTGGCACTGTTTCTCGAAATGGAACAGTTTGTGATAGCAGCAGAGGTATATCGCAGAAAGACCCCGCCTCCAAGTCTTCCCGAATTGGCCGAAATAGCAGTAGCCTCGATTATTGGTGAACCAGAATGAATACAGATTCCTGCTCCATCAGACGCTAGGTTCTCAGAGATAACACAATTGATGATCCTTGGCGACAAACCACTGATTTCAATGCCTCCTCCAAAGCGACCTGAAGTATTGGTGAAAATGGAGCAGTTTACAATTAAGAGGGAGGAGTTCGCGCAATGAATCCCTCCTCCTCGGAATTCGGCTTGATTGTGTGAAATCGTGCAATTGGATATCGTGGGTGACGAATCGACGCAGTTTATTCCTCCGCCGTCGGCATCCCCTTTCAGAAGCCCATTTCGAACTGTGAAGCCAGTCAGAACAGACTCCTGGGTTTCACCGGAATGGAAAACAAAACCCCTGTGGTTTTCCTGTTCGGTCCCTTGGCAATCAATAATACATGTCTCCGCTCCATTCTCAGAAGCAACAGTTATCGCTTTTCCTTTGAAATCAATATCCCTGTTTCCATCTCCCGTGTACGTCCCATCAGCGACTGATACAGTGTCCCCATCAACAGCCGCATCAATCCCAGCTTGGATAGTCGGTTGTTCAGACGGAACTCGAATCGTTGCAGCAAAAACACTGCTCGACAGAATCATCCCAGCAACACTCAGAATCAATACAGTCAGCTTCATGATATTGCTCTCCTGATAACTGTTTGACTTCAAACATTATACAGTGTTTCCAGTCAATGTCTATGGAAAGCGGGTTGTGAATCCCCTATCTTTCAATGAACTCTGCCACGCGACACGTGTATCGGAGCGATCAGACACAAGTCAGTCACAAAGAACAAAGGGGTTACAACCTGAAAAGCTGTAACCCCTTGTTTTTACTTTGCGTCCCCAGCGGGATTCGAACCCGCGTCGCGGCCGTGAAAGAACCCATACTCGAAACATAAAAGCATTATAAATCAAATAGTTAATTGACTTATGAACAGAACAAGAACGGTGTAGAATGGGGTTTTCGGGTATATCCCGACGCAATTTCGTCCCCAAATAGTCCCCACGCGCGGTCGCCATAATTTTTTTTCCGACCATTTCCGACCCTTTCCTACCATTTCCGATGGTTTCCGACGATTACATTTTTTTCCGATCGAACCGAAATTGAGAACTGACGATGTTCTCAATCGCTGTGAGACGGAGATGATCGACCATGTAACGCCTTTCTTCCTTGAATCACCCGGGGTGGCCTTGCCTCCACCCTGGGTGAACTTTATGGAGGCCACTTGAACGCCCAGACCGAACTGAAAATCGCCCTGCGAAATATCGATGACCTGATCTGCGCTGAATACAACCCTCGGAAACTCTCGGACGATCAGTTCGAACAGATCAAATCGAGCATCCAGAGATTCGGTTTGGTCGACCCGATCATCGTCAACGTGCATCCGGATCGGAAAGACATCATCGTGGGTGGCCACCAGCGCGTGAAAGTCGCCAAGTCCCTCGGTTATACCGAAATACCCTGCGTGGAAGTCGTTCTCACTCCCGAGCGCGAGCGGGAACTCAACATCCGACTCAACAAAGCAACTGGTGAGTGGGATTGGGACCTCCTGAAACAGCATTTCAATGAAGAAGAGCTTTCCGGATACGGTTTCTCAACCGATGAACTCAATTTCACTTTCGATGAAACCGTCACCGATGGTCTCACAGATCCCGAAGACGTCCCGGAACCTCCGGATGAAGCGATCACGAAACCGGGCGACATTTGGATCCTGGGCGACCATCGCCTGATGTGTGGAGATTCCTCCTCCCCTGCTGACCTCGATAAACTCCTCGCCGGCGTCGTGATTGATCTGGTCAATATGGACCCGCCATACAACGTGAAGGTCGAGCCGAGATCGAACAACGCGTGTGCCGCAGGCCTCTCCGATGGTTTTGGAACACACCAGAACCACCATCAGCAGATGGATGAAGCGATTCATGGAAAACGGAAGGCCACGCATACGAAACTCCGGCCGAAGGATCGACCACTCAAGAATGACTTTGTCCCGCCGGAAGAGTTCGACAAGATGCTGGCCGCATGGTTTGGGAACGCCTCGCGTGTTCTGAAGCCTGGCGGCTCGTTCTATATCTGGGGTGGCTACGCCAATCTCGGAAACTATCCGAAACCGCTGAAGGACGCAGGACTCTACTTCTCGCAGGCGATCGTCTGGGACAAGCAGCATCCTGTCCTGACTCGGAAGGACTTTCTCGGCAGTTTCGAACTCGCTTTTTACGGTTGGAAGGAAGGGGCAGGACACCAGTTCTTCGGACCCACCAACGCGACCGATCTCTGGCACGTCAAAAAGGTTCCTCCCCAGCATATGGTGCACCTCACCGAGAAACCGGCTGAACTCGCGGTCCTGGCCATCCAGTATTCATCGAAAACTGGAGAGAACGTTCTCGATCTCTTCGGAGGTTCCGGATCAACCCTCATCGGCTGCGAACAGACCGGCCGCCACGCATTCCTGATGGAGCTCGACCCGCTCTACTGCGATGTCATTGTTCAGAGGTGGGTCAATTTCACCGGTCGTGAAGCGGTGCATATCAAGGGTGCATAATGGCGATCAACCGATCCAGCCAGCATCGTGCCTACCAGAGACGACAGGTCTCGAGCATGTATCTGGCGGGACGGTCGCAGTTGGACATCGCCACCGAACTCAACATCAGCCAGTCAACTGTCTCTCGCGATCTCAAGTGGCTGACACAGCTCTGGATGAAGGATGCCCAGGCCAACTTCGACGAAGCCAGGGCTCGCGAACTCGCTCGGATCAACCGACTCGAACTCGAGTATTGGGACGCCTGGCAGAAGTCCTGCGAGGATTACAAAGAGCAGGAGATCCAGAGCAGCGAAAAAACCGACTCGAAGGTGCTGGTGAAGGTCGCCAAGACTCAGAAGCAGAATGGCGATCCCCGATTCCTTGAGGGCGTCCGGAGCTGCATCGATATGAGGTGCAGACTGCTCGGTCTGAATAAAACACCGGTCGATAAACTCATCGATCATTCCAAGGGCAAACCGATCCCGATCTTGATGCTGAACGGCGTTTCACTGGATGAGATATGCGTCGATCAATCCTGACATGGCTGGCGATTATGGCCTTCGCGGTAGTCAGTAATGCAGCGAACGGAACCGGGGTCAAATTCAGAGGCGCGAACCTCCAGTTCCTGAAGTATGGCGGCTCTGAGTGCTTGCTCGCTGGTCCGGCAGACACCGGAAAATCGTTCGTCTGCTGCCATAAGCTCCACGCACTCTCGATCAAGTATCCCGGTTCGCAATCCGCCATCCTCCGGCAGGTCCAGGCCGACATGCCCGGGTCGATTCTCCAGACATGGGAGAAGGCGATCCGAAGTGCACTCGATTCGAAAGCGGTCTACACGTTCGGCGGTGAAAGCGCCAAGTTCTATCAATACTGGAACGGATCGCGAGTCTGGATCGGTGGTATGGATCGCCCGGGCAAGGTGCTCAGTTCCGAGCGTGATTTCATCTACATCTGCCAGGCTGAGGAACTGACCCAGGACGGATACGAGCACATCACGACACGGTGTTCTGGCCGCGCGAACAACGCACCGATCCACCAGATCATGATGGACTGCAACCCGGGACCGCCGAAACACTGGCTGCTGCAGCGCGTGAAGGCCGGTTTCCTGAAGATGTTCGAGTCCCGGCACGAGGACAACCCGACGATCTTCAACGAAGACGGGACACTGACGCCGCTGGGTGCCGAGCGCATGCGGATCCTCGATGCGCTGACCGGCGTGCGATATCTCCGGCTGCGCAAGGGCATCTGGGCGGGTGCCGAAGGCATCATCTATGACGAGTATGATCCGGCTCTCCACCAGATCGACCGTTTCGATATTCCATCCGACTGGCTGCGATACATCGTCATCGACTTCGGTTACACGAATCCGATGGTCGTCCAGTGGTGGGCGAAGGATGGCGACGGTCGACTGTTCCGATATCGGGAGATCTACCACACCCGACGACTGGTCGAGGATGTCGCACGCCAGGCACGAGACCTGAGCATCAACGAGAAGATCGAAGACATCATTTGCGATCACGATGCCGAGGATCGCGCCACATGGGAGCGACACTTCGGTCAATACACGACGCCGGCGAACAAGGATGTCATCCCGGGCATCCAATGTGTGCAGTCCAGGCTAAGAAAGGCCGGTGACGGTCGTACGCGCATTGCCTTCCTGAAGAACTCGCGGGTCGAACTCGACAACGAACTCGTGAGCGCAGGCTTCCCAACCTGCACCGAGGATGAGTTCGAAGAGTACGTCTGGAAAGACAACTCGAAAAAAGAAGAACCGAAAAAAGAGAAGGATCACGGCATGGATGCAACGCGGTACATGTGCGCCACGATCGACAATCCTTCGGAAGTTGTCTTGAGGATCGGATGAGACGCAATCGTCCCACCCATCGCGGCATTCGTCGGTTCGACAAGGAACCGGTCGTGATGTCTGTCGTGCGCAACGAGAACGCAGTCGAACGCGAGGAAGAAAAACAGACCGAGATTCAGAAACGGTCTACCCGGGCGAAGGAATACATCAATCGCTTCTTCTCCACCTCCGGTGAGCCGATCTACTCGCCGATGGACGATATCTCCAACCTGTCTGATTCGGTGTCGACCAACGGGACACTGCAGTCCTGTAACCTGTTCAAGGCGGCAGCGGTCGGCAGACTGGGGCACAGACTCGAGTCCTCGCCCTACAATTCGAACACACCAGACGAGCAGGAACGCGGGAGTCTTGAGGAATGGATCCGTGCGACGTTCGATCCTTCCCTTCCCGAAGTCGCATACAACACGCACATCGACAAATACACATTCGGCATGGGTCTGGTCCGGATTGATGAGAACCTGGTCGAGGTGAAGCGCGATGGGAAAATCATCGGCCGGGAGGTCTCTCGCATCTCGCATCTGAACCGGATGCACGCCCAACCCTTGAAACCGAAGAAGGTCAAGCGGTCGATCCAGATCCCGAACCAGTCGGGTGGTGTCGCGATCACGCGCACCGAGATCGAAGTCGACGATCCGGCAGACGTCCGGTTCCCGCGGTGGATCATCAATACCGGTGACAACCAGATCCGCTACGCCAAGACCTATGGTGATCCGCGATTCATCAACAAATACACCGGCCACACTCAGGACAAGACATGGGGCGTCGATCAGGGAGAACTGATGGACGGTCCCTCGATCATCGCCATCAAACAGTATGATCCGCGCGATCAGAACTGCGGATGGCCGACCTGGTATTCCGAGAAGCAGAGCGTCGATGTCTCATGGGAGATCGGGAAATACGAATGGGGGCACTTCCGCGGTAACTGCCTGCCGGATGTGTTTGTGATTCTCCCTGAGTCGAAACCGGTTGGTGGGAAGACTCTCACCCAGATTTTCACTGACTTCCTCAAGGACACATCGGATCAGCGCAATGCTGGTGGAAATCACCGGAAAGCGTTGGTCACAGAGGTTCTGACGAAGGGTTCGGTTTCGGGTTCGCTCCCCATTCTGATTCACGAAATCAAAGGCCCGGATCCGGACAAGTTCCTCGAGATGAACAAGCAGAAGCGGCAGTGGATAGCCAACGCCTGCCAGGTGCCGCCCTCGCTCGTCCACGCCGATACGGGCGCGCTGGGGAGCGGTGCGGATAAGGAAGCCGATCTCAAGCGCCTGAAGGAACTGATCCTCGAGCCGGAACAGAACCTCTTCGAACTGCAGGTTTTGGACAAGATCATCCTCAACAGCACACCCTTCAAATCCTTCGTGATCCGCCTGCAGGAACTGGACACGAGTAACCCGAAACAGACCGCCGAGATTGCGGAGATTTGGTCGCGGGTGCCACAGAAGATTTCCGAGTTCCGGACACGGATCGAGGCGACTGAAGCGATCGATCCAGACAGCGAAGAACGGTCGAAGAAACTCGGTCAGATCTGGATGTTTGGAACGCAGGGGC
>CALFER010000085.1 GCA_937951895.1 uncultured bacterium | reverse complement strand
CACGGAGGCCGTATCGGAGTACAAACCCGCTTCCTTGCCGGCAGGCACGGAGGCCGTATCGGAGTACAAACCCGCTTCCTTGCCGGCAGGCACGGAGGCCTGCCGTTATGTACATTGACAGATTCGCGGGGATTCCGTACTAATCATCCAGGCCGGCGGCGGAGGGATGCATCGTCCCGGTGTCCGGTCATGGAGGATCGAATGGGGAAAATCGCTCTGACGCCAAAGACGTATCTGTATCCCATGCCGGCGGTTCTGGTCGGCGCGTATGTTCAGGAAAAGGCCAATTTCATGGTGATCGCGTATTGCGGGATCGTCCAGCACAGCCCTCCCATGATTTCGATCGCATCGAGCAAAATGCACTGGACCAATCAGGGCATTCATCAAGCCAGGGCGTTCAGCATCAACATCCCTCCGGCGGCACTCGTGAAGAAAACGGATTTCGCCGGGATTGCCACCGGAAAGAACACGGACAAATCCGAGTTGTTCACGGTGCGGCGCGGGACGGCCACCGAGACCCCGCTGATCGACGAATGTCCCCTCAACCTGGAGTGCAAGCTGGTCCAGACGTTTGATTTCGGGGGATCCAACGAGGTTTTTTTCGGGGAGATCGTGGCGGCTCACGGTGAGGAATCCATTCTGACGAAGGGCTTGCCCGATATCAAAAAACTCGATCCGATCGTCTTTTCGATGCATGACAACACCTACTGGCAGGTCGGCGAGTTTCTCGGACGCGCCTGGAAGATCGGGAACGAGTGACCGTTCGTGCGATTCTGATCGTTGTTCTTACATACACCGGCATCGCTCTCGGACACGTGCCGGGCCTGGTCATCGACCGTACTGGAATCGCACTTCTCGGCGCCATCGCCATGATCGGTTTCGACGTGATGACGACCGAAGAGGCGTTTCATTCGATCGATATTCCCACGATTCTGCTGTTGTATTCACTGATGGTCGTGTCCGCGCAGTTCCGGTTGAGCGGATTTTACAGCCGGACGGCCCTGGCGATAACGCGGTTCATGGATCGTCCCGTCCGGTTCATGGGCATCATGATGCTGGTCAGCGCGGTGTTTTCGGCGATCCTGGCCAACGATATCGTGTGCCTGGCGTTCACCCCCGTTTTGTGCTTTTCGTTGCTCGAAGCCGGCCTGAACCCGACGCCGTTTCTGCTCGGGCTGGCGATTTCGAGTAACATCGGGTCGGCGGCGACGATCATCGGCAATCCTCAGAATATGCTGATCGGTCAGGTCGGATCGCTGCGATTCGGGGCGTTCTTTTCCTGGTGCATCATGCCGACCGTGTTATCCCTGATGGCGGCATACGCGATCCTGATCGTGACGTTCCGACATTCATTTCATGGTACGGGGCCCGGCGCACGTCGCGGCCCATCGTGGCCATCGTATGATGCGCATCAGACGCACAAGGGATTGATTGTGACGCTGGTTCTGCTGGTGATGTTCTTCACGCCGATTCCGCGCGAACTCACGGCGATCACGCTGGCAGGAGCGTTGCTATGCAGCCGGAAGATGGCCACGCGTTCCATCCTGGGGCTCATCGACTGGCATCTCATCACGCTGTTCTGCGCGCTGTTCATCGTCATCCGCGGGATCGGGATGTCCGGTGCGCCGGGATTGCTCATGGAGTATCTCGCGGGGCGAGGCGTCGATCTGTCGAACGCGTTCTCGCTGACGATCGTGTCGACCGTCCTGAGCAACGCGGTGAGCAACGTGCCGGCGACCATGCTGCTGCTCAAGCTGATCCGGCCCGTGACGGATGTGCCGTATTATGTGCTGGCGCTTTCGAGCACATTTGCGGGGAATCTGATCACGATCGGGAGCATCGCGAATCTGATCACGTTCGAGCAGGCCCGGGAGTATGGCGTCGAGATCGGTTTCTGGGAGCATGCGAGGGTCGGGATTCCGGTGACCGTTGTATCGATTGCGATTGTCCTTGCTTGGATCCGTCTCGCCGCATCGTTGTGACATCGTTTTCGGTGTGAGTACTGTTATACTGATATAAAGGGACACCATACTTAATTCAGTTAAGCATGCGCTCGATTTCTGTTTTTCCTTGTAAAATATGGCTTTGGATAGTCGGATACTTCAAAGCGATGATCCCAGATTGGATTAAGTAAGGTGTCCCCTTATATCGCCATACCGAATACCGAAAACTATTGCAGATATCCCAATCTCCGGAGATTCTCCCGCGTCGCCTCATCCAATTCACCCATCCGGCCGCTCTCCGTAACCCTCGCCGCGGCCATCTCCCGGAGCCATTCATCGAGAGCGTTCCGCATGGATCGGTGGATCTCCCTGTTGTCGCTCACCCGATTCTCACGCTCGCCGGGATCCCGCTCCCGATCGAACAAGCGTTCGTTGGGCGCAACTAAATCCCGGGTCAGCGTGAACTGCCGGGTGCGGGACGCCTGCTTGCGGATGCCGTCGAGATAGAGTTCCTGGTAGAGGGGAACGTCCATGCGATCGCTCGGATCGACCCCCTCTGTGATGCCCTTCCAGAGACTCCTGCCGGAGGCGGGATTCGATTTCGATGAGGGATTCTCCAGTCCTGCGGCTTCAAGGTATGTGTCGAAAATCTGCCCGAGATTCACCGGACGGTCGCTCAGATCGGGGCCGTGCGTCCCGCCACTGTAAAATACCATCGGAACGCGACATTCCTCCTCGAACAGAGTCGTTCCATGAATCATCCCGCCATGCTCGAAGAACTGTTCACCATGATCCGCTATCACGCACAACACGGATCGCCGGCTCAGGCCCGAAGATTCGAGATACCGCAGAATGCGGGCGAAATGCCGGTCATGATACGCGATCTCGCCGCGATACTGCTCGCGGATGTAATCGAGTTCTTCCTGTGGAGGGGTGTGCTTGCGCCTCAGCACATCGGCCATGTACGCCGAATCGATCGGCCGACCGGGTGTCGGGGCGGTCGCATACAGCCTGTCGTATGGCGACGGAGGCGTATAAGGATCATGCGGGTCGACCGTGTGAACATACAGGAAAAACGGTTCCTGCAACCCCGCCTCGAGCCGGGCGATCACGCGATTCACCACATTTTCCGCACGCTGCTCATCGGGATTGTCCCCCGCGATCAGATGATACTCGTGATACCCCTGCGCCACCCCGAATTCCGCCGCCGTGTTCCCGTTCGCCGTCATCCCGACGCACGTGTATCCCGCGCTGGCCAGACGCTCCGGAAGTGTCTCGAAGGATTCGTTCAGCACATCGTCCCGGTTGTTGCAGTCGTGCAGATAGGCCGGCAGACCGGTCAGGATGGATGCGACCGCCGGACGGGTCCATGACGAGGTGCTGTAGCAGGTCGTATACTGAAGACCGCGCGCGGCGAGGCGATCGAACGCCGGGGTGTGGATGAGAGGATCGCCGTATGCTCCCGTGAAATCCGGACGAAGCGTGTCCTCCAGAAACACGATCAGGTTGGGGGGCGGCTGTGATGGCTCGGGGGAGGCGGTTTCAGCGGGTGCCGATGCCGGATCCGACACCCTCCCCATGATGCCTCGCAGAACCGGTTCCTCAAATGCGGCCGTGAATCCCCTGCAGATCAGCGTCCGACGATCACAGGCGAATGTCATGCGTACCCGCTGGCCCTCGAAGACCGTCAGGTCGATCTCAACCCGCACTCCCTCCCCCGTGTGTCCGGGGTTTTTGGTATTGAGCACCGATGACCAGACAACCCGGGAGACAGTTTCGGATTCGATCCGGATCGAAAAGACGATATCGCAATCGAGCGACAGTTCGGGGTCGGTCAGCAGCACCGAGCGGGTTTCGAGAGATGCTCGCAATGGAATGAAAACATCGAATGTGACATCGGTGTTTGGTTTCATGCACATGAAGGTGCGGATCCCCGCATCGCCCCGCATGCAGCGCACGTAGCATGTTTCGCCGACACCTCCATGCTTCCATGCTTCCGCGATATGCCTGCTGAACTCGAAGATGAATGGCGGCGCCGTCGATTCACGGGATGCGGAAAAGGCGTTCCAGTAGGAGGTGAATGCATGGGGTGAAGATTGATCCGTGCAGCCTCCGAAGGCGAGCGCGCACAGAAGGCCGACGAGTGCGGCGAAACCCCGGAATCGGTGCCGGATCGCCGTTACCATGCGGGTTTTTCCGGCGTTTTCGAATCGGCATGCAGATTCGGCGCGCTGGGATGGAAAAGAGCGGTGATGAGACGATTGGGAATTTTTCGATTGGTTTGGATATGCGCACGTTTCCGAAGTGCGGTGGGGAGAAGTCGGGCGATGTCGATCCAGGCACCGAACAGATCGGGTTCGCGCAGGATCATGTGTCCCATCATGGCCAGATCGAAAGCGGTGATCCTGATCGCGTCTTTCAGCATGCAGGGGATCGTGTCGTTCTTCAGGAGTGTCAGGAAGCGGTTCTGAAACGAGAGTTTCCGGAAGAACAGCGGCATCGTCTTCCGGGTTCTCGGCGAAAATCCCCTCACATGAAATCCGGTGGCGGCCGGCACATAGCGGAAACTCCAGCCGCGGGATCGCGCCCGCCAGCTCAGATCGACCACATCCCGGTAGATCTTGAAATCCGGATCGAAATACTCGTTGCCGATCTTGATATCGTCGAGCATTTCCCGGCGGTATAGCGGCGCGGATCCGTCCGGACCGAAGACATCACCCGGCGCATCGAACCGTCCGTCATCGAATGCCTCCTGATAGCGATCGAAATTCCGACGGCTGCGGGTCATATAGATCCCCGTCGTATCGATCCATCGTTCGTCCGGTGAGGGGATGGGCGCTGTTGCCGACTGGATTTTCCAGAGTTTCCCCTGGACGCCTCCGAGGGTCTTTCCGGTGAGAAGTTCCGCGAGCGCTTTTTCGAGAAAATCCGGCATGATGAAGACGTCCGAGTTGAGCAGCAGAATGAATTCCGCGTCGCTCGCGCGGATGCCGACATTATGCCCCTCACAATAATACAGATTGGCATCGTTGCGGATCAGACGGACGGAGGGACGATTTCGGGCGACCCATTCGGGTGAGCCGTCGGTGGAGGCATTGTCGATGACCGTCACCCGCAGATCCCGATGGGTCTGCGCGAGCACCGCGTCGATGCAGCGCGGCAGACAGTGCATTTCGTTCGTATTGAGAATATTGACGTCAACCCGATCCATCGAAACCTCCGACCCCGGATTATACCTAACCCTGTCGTGATGTAAAATAGCAGCGGCGGGCCTCCGTGCCCGCCGGCAGCATATCAGCACAGGCCCGTGCCCGCCGGCAGCATATCAGCACAGGCCCGTGTCCGCCGGCAGCATATCAGCACAGACCCGTGCCCGCCGGCAGCATATCAGCACAGACCCGTGCCCGCCTTACTGTAGTCG
>CALFER010000084.1 GCA_937951895.1 uncultured bacterium | reverse complement strand
AACACTGGCTGAACGTCTGCGAGGTGCCGGTTTCAAACCGGCTGTTAACAAAAAAGGAAATCCGACACGTCAACGATGGATAATTGATGACAATGAGCATGCTGCCGTGGATTTTCTTATCCAGCCAACTCTCACGGATGACAAGGGTGGCAAACTAAGAGATCTTGAGCCAGATTTTGCTGCTATTATTGCACCAGGATTACATTTGGCCTTTGAAAATCGTGAGCAGATACTGATTAGCGGAAAAACCATCAAAGGTGAAACAGCAGAACGAAGGGTTTGGGTATGCGGTCCTGGAGCATACATCATTCTTAAATCGATTGCATTTCGTTTGCGCGGTGAGAACAAAGACGCATACGATTTGTACTACTTGATTCGTAATTATTCAGGTGGCATTGATGAGTTGGTTTCGCAAATCATCCCTTTGATGGGTGATAATTCGGCGAAAGAGGCTATCCAATACCTGAAGGAGGATTTTCGGGAACATGAATCAGTTGGTCCTCGAAGAGTTGCAGAATTTACTCGGGGTGGACCAGATGATGAAGTTCAAGCTGATGTTGTTTCATATCTTTCGAGTCTATTGGCACGGTGTTCGATCGACTCCGGGTTAGACATAGGTTAGACATATTGAGTTTGAAAAGTTAATAATCATTATAAATCTGATAGTTATAGCATATGTCTTTTACACTACGAACCCAAAGGTCGCAAGTTCGAGCCTTGCTGGGTGCATTCAATAAAATCCAATAGGTACGCCCACTCCGAAAAGTGGACGGTCTCGTATTCGTGACGTTTTGGATTCAACTCTCCGTTGTGCTAGCATCATGGAGGGATGGGGAGGTATCTCATGAAAACTCGTTTTTTCACTCGATTCACACCCGCCGCCGCCTTCCTGCTCATCTGTTGCCTCCTGTCGCTGCCCGGCACACACGCATTCGAGGAAACCCCATCGATCGGCTTCTTCGGCGCAGCACGATGCTTCGGCGGCTCCTGTCACCTCCTGAACACCGGCACTCAGCTGATTCTCATGGACTGCGGCTCCTTCATGGATGATGAACCAACCCGGAGATCGAACGGGTTCCCGTTCAACCCCCGCTCCGTTGATCTCGTTACCCTCTCCCACGCGCACCTCGACCACTGCGGTCGCCTGCCTGCCTTGTTCCATCACGGTTTTACCGGAAAGGTTCTGTGCGCCGCTCCCACCGCATCACTCACCGATATCATGCTGCGCATCCAGCAGGGAATCCACGCGGAACACGCCGGCTCCCCGGATTACTCCGACGAGGATGTGAAAGCCGCTGTCGCCGCCCTGACAGAAGTCGATTACCACGCCCCCGTTCCATTCCTGAACACCACCGGAATCACCTTTTTCCCGGCGGAACACATCCTGGGGTCCGCCATGACCCTCATCGAATTCGAGACACAGGGACACCGGAAAAAACTCCTGTTCACGGGCGATTTCGGAAACAATACCAATGGAATTATGCAGCAGAAATCCATTCTGAACGAAACCGATTATCTGGTCATCGAATCGACATACGGCGGTAAAATCCGTGAGAACAGCGTACAGGAACTGGATGCCTTCTATCAGATGCTCTCGGATGCCGCTCTCGATAATGGCGTGGTGATCATCCCGTCCTATGTTCTTGCCCGGACGCAGAGTGTTCTGGCCTATATCTACAAGGGAATCGAGACGGGTCGGATCCCGGCACAACTCAATGTATACGTGGACTCGCCAACTGCCTCCAGAATCACCCGCATCTATGCTCAATTTCCGAAGCATCTCCTGAAACCATTTCAGGGATCCCCACTGGGAACGCAATCCCCCTTCTCCTTCAAATCCCTCTTTCTCCAGGGCGATTTCCGGGATATTCAACGTCCGGCGGTCGTGATCTGCCCCTCTGCCGATGCCTCGGCAGGAAAGGTGGTTGCCTATCTCAAGCGGTTTATCTCCGAACCCGAGACGCGGATCTGTTTCGTGAGCAGCTATCATCCCGAAGGCAGCCTGAGCGGAATCATCCGTCAGAAGCCGGACCAGATCGACATCGAAGGCATCCGATATCCCATGCGCGCATCCGTATTCGAGTTCGGCTCGTTTTCCGCTCACGGGGATCAGAAACAGATCATGGATTGGCTGAAGAACTTTTCATTCATCCGCAGCGTGTTCATCGTCCATGGCGACGTGGGAAACATGCAGAGTCTGGCCGATCGGATCAAAGAGACATTTCACTGGAATGTCATTATCCCTGAGCCCGAAACGACCTGCGATCTGGAAACCGGAAAACCGCTGAAAGCGATAACGCCCCCTTCGATCAGCGCGAGGTAATCGTCCGATTCCGCAACTCGTTGACCATCCCGGAGACCATCCCGGCCCGCGGTCATGTCGCCGTTGATCGGATCGCTGCAATCAGTCGCTCGGATGGCCCCCCCTTATGGAGATACGTGAGCGCCCCGGCCCGGATCATCGCGCTTTTCTGCTCCATGCTGTCGTGCATCGACAACCCGATTATTCTGCTCCCGGGGAACTCGGTCACGATTCGCCGTGTCGCTTCGACGCCATCGATGCCCGGCAGATTCACATCCATGATGATAATGTCCGGCCTCAGTCTCCGGTTCAACTCGATCGCACTTTCACCGTCTTCGGCCGCACCGATGACGTCGATATCCGGTTCGCATTGAAGGAGATGGACCAACCCTTCCCGAAGCATCGTGTGATCGTCGACGATCAGCACACGGATTTTTTTCACCGGTTGAGAAGGAAGCGATTTCCCGATGGTGCGTGTCAACGGAATGTTGTTCGGATCCGAATCCGATGAGCAGGTTGTCTCCCGTCGCGACAGGGGAGCCGTCAAACGCACGCGTGTTCCCAATCCCGGCGATGTGGTGATATCGACGATTCCTCCCAGAAGATCGAGCCGCTCCCGGATACTGCGCAGCCCTGACCCCGGGAGCAGGCGTTCCGAATCACTGCGATTCGGATCGAAGCCGCGCCCCTCATCCCAGACGACGATCTCAAGACGATCATTCTCGACCCACCGAAGTGAGACTCGGGCAATCTGAGAGCCGGAATGTTTGACGGTGTTGAACAGAAGCTCCCGTATCGAACGAAACAGAAGGATGCAGATGCCTTCCGGATCGGCTTTGATTTCAGATTCCGATATCACCTCCACCCGGATGTGGTGCTTCTCGTTCATCCACTCCCCGAGCCACCGCACGGCCGCCACCAGACCGACCTCCATGAGGATGGGTGGCGACAGTTCCATGGCAAGGGTTTTCGATGCCGTGATGGCTTCGTCGAGGAGACCGGAAACCTTGTCGAGAGCGAGCAGTTTCTGAGCGGGATCGACCTGTTGTTGCGACACACAGATACCCAGTTTGGACGCGACGAGCAGTTGCTGGAGATGATCATGAAGGATCGACGCGAGATGATCGCGCTCGCGCTGTTCGGTTTGAATCAGTTCGAGCGTCAATGATCGAAGTTGAGAGGTGCGTTCACGAACACGGTTCTCAAGGGCGATGTTCAGAGTACGAATCTCTTCTTCCTGCTTCTTCCGGTCGATGGCGTAGCGGATGGATCGGGCGGCGGTACGACCATCGAAGGTTCCCTTGACCAGATAATCCTGCGCACCCTGGCGGATCGCCCGTACAGCCATCTCTTCATCCTCGATCCCCGTGACGATGATGATCGGAAATGTCCGGGTCGTTTCCTGAAATCGTTCGAGTGTCGCCAGACCGAATGCATCCGGCAGTGTCAGATCCAGCAGCACTGCGTCAAACGATTCCCGGACGGCCAGGGCGGTAGCCTTCTCCAGCCTGTCGACCCAGGTCAGCTCGAACTGTCCCGAGACGCTTTCGAGCAGTTTGCGGAGCAGGACGGCTTCCCCCCGATGATCTTCAACCAAGAGAATTTTCAACCGTTGGATGTTCACTGTCCGGGGGCTCCTCTGCCGGCGGATTCACGCCGGAAAGACTCGATCAATTCAACCAGCGCGATGTAGCCCTGGAAAGTGGAGGGCTTGAGCTGGAAGCTCCGGTCCGGTAATCGATACTTCCTTGCACGGTCCAGCTCGGATTGCGAACTGCTCAGAATCACCAGCGGAATGATGCTCAAGGCAGGATTCTGCTGGATTTCGTCCAGAACTTCCATGCCGGTTTTCCGGGGAAGCTTGAGATCGAGGATGATCAGCTCCGGAGAATCAGCCGTCGTAAAATCGCCCTGCTTCAACAGATACTCCATTGCATCCATGCCGTTCCGGACGATGGTTATCCGATAGCTGAGATCCGTGCGTTTCAGGGCTTCTTTCATCAGAACGATATCGCCCGGATTATCTTCGATCATGAGCACATCGATGGGGGTCATGCGGGTTCCTTTGTCCCCGACGGGATGGTGAAGCTGAATGTCGATCCGGTTCCCGGTAGAGACTCTACCCAGATGCGGCCTCCGTGGCGCTCCACAATTCGTTTGCATATCGCCAGACCCACTCCGGTTCCGGGATACTCGTCCTGTGTGTGCAGACACTGGAAAATCAGAAAAACACGCTCGGCGAATCGCATATCGATACCGATTCCGTTGTCCCGGATGGAGAACACCCAGTGATCCTCGTCTTCTCTGACGCCGATATGGATGAGGGGTGCGCGTTCGGATCTGAATTTGATCGCGTTGCCGAGCAGATTCTGGAAAACCTGGATCATCTCGAGGGGATTGGCGCGAAGAGTCGGCATCGGATCATGCGTGATGAGCGCACCGGATTCCTCGATGCAGGTCGTCAGGTTCTCGATGGCCCGATTCACGACGGTGGAACAATCCACGATTTCCGTCTGGCTGCCCCTTCCGACCCGTGCGAATGACAGCAGAGCGTCCACCAGTTCCTGCATCCGTTCCGCGGATTTCATGGCATAGCCGATATACTCGTCCGCATCCCCCTCCAGTTTCTGCAGATACTGGTCCCGGATCAGGCTGAGAAACCCGGTGATCATGCGGAGTGGCTCTTTCAGATCATGTGAGGCGATATAGGCGAACTGCTCCAGATCCATATTCGACCGGGCGAGTTCCTCGGCATGCTCCCGCGCGGTTTGCTCACTTTCGCGTACTGCCATCTCGCTTCTCATCCTGACAATCGCCACCGCGACCTGATCCGCCACCGCTTTCATCAGGGACAGATCATCCGGGTTGAACGTTTCCCGTGTGCGGGTGCCGAACGACAGAGTCCCGATGACCCGGCCGTTTATTCCGAAAAGAGGATGGCAGGCATATGCCGTGATACCGAACGAGCTGATCACCTCGGTCCGTAAATCGGATGTCGATGGTATATGCTCCGAAACGATACCGTGGCCGTTACATGCCACACACTCGCAGACAACCGAACCCAAATCCAAAAATCGCAGACGCCTTGCTTCGTCCGGGGTGATCCCATACCAGGCGTTCAATTCAAGTCGATCGGTTCTGTCGTCCATCAGAAAATTGAAGAAAGTGTGGCAATCGAGATACTGCATGACCCGCGTGCAGAGCGATTCGATGACCGTCTGGGGATCGGTCGATTGGAGAAGGGCCCCCGCTGTATGCGCGAGCAATTCAAACCGGCGCCACATCCGCTGAACATCGTCTTCGCGCATTTTCCGCTGAATCCATGCGTAGAGCACAGGGCCGATCCGATTCGCGATCGCCTCCAGCAGCAGGCAATCCGAATCGGTGAACCCCCCTGCTTTGTTGGCGAGATTCAAAAGGCCGATCGTCTGATCCTGAAACAGGATGGGAGCGGCCAGGTTGTTATCGATCGGGGGATGGCCGGCAGGCACCGCGGAGGGATTGTTAGAGAAAACGGGTTTTTGGGTTACGAGAGCCTGGCTCCACAATCCCTTCCATTTCGTTTTCGGGTAGTGGATGCATTTGCCGGGCACCTCGCATTCCTCCATGAGACGGGTCATGCTCGGGCAATACAAATCCCCCTTTTCATCGATGTATCCGAAGACTCCGTGCTGACTTTTCAGTGCTTCCATGACGATCTGCAATCCCTGATCGAACAGTTGGTCTCCGCTCGCTTCCAGAAACACACGCATCACTCTGTTCGCAAGTTCGATTTCCGTTTTTTCCCGATGCAGCTTTTCTTCCGCGAGTTTCAGGTCATGCACGTCCGTATTGGATCCGAACCAGCGAAGGGTCTTGTTACTGGCATCCTGGAGCGGCCAGGCCCGGACGAGGAACCAGCGGTAGTGTCCGTCCCTGTTGCGGATCCGGAGTTCATTTTCGTACACGGTTCCCGTCTTGAGAGCGGACTGCCATTTTTCAATCACATCGATCAGGTCATCGGGACAGCAATTGTCTTTCCAGGCCCATCCCAGACCTTCGAGGGGTCTGGTACCTGTATAGTCGTACCATCTGGAGTTGAACCAATCGACACTTCCGTCGGATTCGGCGGTCCAGACGATCTGCGGAAGCGCTTCCGCCAGCGCCCGGAAATGCTGCTCACTCATCTGCAGGCGTTTAAATGCGTCTTCCAGAGCTTTCTCGGCTTTGACCTGATCGGTAACATTGAAGGCGACTTCTCCGGCGCCCAGAACGATTCCCTGGTTATCCCGGATCGGGGTGTGCCGGACGCTGTACACCTGCCGCCGGTGACCGGGATCCCCGAATTCGATTCGATAGGCCCTGCTTTCGCCTTTCAGCGTTGTGTTCCATTGTTCGATCACCACCGCCTGCTGGTCGGGCATATGCGAGAACGTGTCCAGTGCGCTGGCTCCAAGGTGGATCTCCCTGCCAGCCAGGCGATATATCTCCTCACGATACGAATCATTGAAGAATATGTACCTGAATTCGGTGTCGATAGCGGCGACGATCATATCGGTTCCATTGGTCACTGCATTCAGAATCTCATTGATTCGACGCAGGCTGGCTTCTTTCTCCCTCAGTTTTTCCGTCCGCTCGGCGACCCGCGATTCCAGCGTCTCATTGACTTCCTGAAGCGCGGTTTCCGCATGCTTCCGATCTGTGATGTCGATGCCCATTTCCAGGATCAGAGGCGTACCGTCGGTATCGGTGAACGGGAAATCATGGATATCGTAATTGCGGCCATCCGGCCCGATCCATTCCCAATGATGGGGTGCGTGAAGCTCGGTGACTTTGAATGATTCACAGTTTTCGCAGGGCGTCGTTCGCTTGAACAGATAATTGTAACAGCACAGGCCACGTGATTCCCCGAATCGCTCCCTGAAGAAGCGATTGGCAAAGGGAACTTTGTGGTCCAGCGACAGCAGGATGACATACACAGGGAGTGTTTCCAGCACGTCGAAGAGCTGTTTTCGCTCCTGTCTGACTTTCTCCAGAGACTGATTGATTTCAAATGTCTGCTCCGCCACACGCCGTTCGAGTTGGTCGTTCAGCGCATGGAGTGCATCTTCGGCGGCGATCCGATCCGTGATATCGATCCCATAGATGTTGACGTAGGTTTCAGTCAGGACCGGAGCGAGTTGGATGGCATAGAATCGATCGCCCAGTCCGGCATCGCACGCGATGGGGTGTTTCGCATCGAGCGATCTCCGGATCAGTGTCAAAAAGAGTTCGGGAAGCCGGTCGCCGACAGGGAACGACCACCCATTCAGTCTCGCTGCTGTGGGATTGATAAACAGAACCGTCCCATCCACGGAGGCGCGGACGACAGGATTGGGATTTTCGAGAGGGAATCGTGCCAGCCATTCCATGCTGTTTCGTGCGTCAGCCAGTTCCATCTGAATTCGCCGGGATTCGGTGATATCCAGAACCATGCCAAGCGAACGGAAGACGCGGCCGTCCTCACCTTTGAGGTGGAAGCATTTTTGATGAACCCAGCACACACCTCTGTTGGATTGATTGATGATCCGATGCACGACTTCGGATGCGAGCTTTTCATTGTCCGGCGAACCGGTGTAGGCTTTCGTCACCTCGTCGCGATCCTCCGGATGAACAAACTCGAGAAACGCTTCAAACGAGACATTGAAGGATTGTGGGAGCAGTCCGAAGATGCGGTAAACCTCATCGGACCATGTCAGTCGATGACTCGCCGGATCCAGTTCCCAACTGCCGAGATGAGCGATTTCCTGGGCACGCTTCATCCTCTGTTCGCTATCGCGCAGTGAATCCAGAAGCGTCTCCCGCTCGGCGCTCGAACGGGCGAGCATGATATTGCTGTAGCTCAACCTGGAGACAATTCCGGCCAGTTTGGTGAAAAACGCCATGGCGGTATCGAGCATGGAGCGGCTGACCCTTGGAACGTTTTCGAGCGCGGAAATATACTCCGTTTCGTCGAATCCGAATGTTCGTGCCTGGGATCGGAAAAAATCATAGTCCAGCGGTTCGTCGTCGAAAAAAAACTGTCCCGAAAAAATATTGCCGACTTTACTGGTGCCGATAACGATGGGTGTTGCAGCATCCCACATGTGATTTTTACATCGATACAGTCTGAATTCGCCTCCGGACAGGCCTGCCGAGAGTTCCAGATCGCTTTCGATGCAGCGCCGACAGGTTTCCGCATGGACCCGATGGAATTTCGTGCAGATCTCCTGCCAGCCGACTCCGACAAGCATCCTGCCTTTCAGATCGATGATGCTCATGGGAATCCGGGTCAGTACATAGAAATCATCCATGAGTTCCTGAATGGCCTGCGTATCGATGTAATCTGCCAATTCGAGTTTTCCGTAATCTGTCTCATCGTCCGGTGTGTTTTCATACCGCGTAATGCCTGTTCGACGGCTCCGATCAGGATCCGGGGTTTTCTGATCAAACGATTCCTCATGGATTCTTAAGCTCATCGCGTCCACTCCCGACTTCCGATGACTCGGAAACATGCTGTAACTCTGCCTCTGAAAAAATACTAGCCACACGATTCAGAGCGTGTCAAGGATTCGGGATTCCGGCAATCAGCATTTCAAAACATCCCTGCGACGAATGTCATGCTTTCCTGACAGACGCCGGAGCGAACCGGACTTATATTTCGAGGTGTGGGTTTATCACCTTAACCACTTTTGCGGGGGAATGAGGTCCGATTGAAACAGCCAGCGATTCTGATAGTCGAGGATCACGAAGCAGAACGAAACCTGCTGATGCATTGGTTGAGCGCCATGTTCCCCCGGTGTGTGTTTGACGGAGTTGAAAGTGGAGAAGAGGCGATTCTGCGGATAGCGGAAAAGGAACCCGAGATCATCCTCATGGACATTCGGTTACCGAACATGAACGGCATCGACGCGGCACGGGTCATTTCAGGACTCAACCCGGCGATCCGGATCGTCATGTTGACGATTCATGACAGTCTGATGCATCGCGAGCAGGCCAGAGCGGCCGGTGCGATCGCATTCGTCGGCAAACAATTTCTTCAGAGTCGGCTGGTTGAAGTCCTGTCGGATCTGATTGAAGAATGGAATGTGAGGAGCTTCGAATGGCAGATCTGATACGTCAATTTGCATCTGAGAGCGGGAGATTTCCGGCAAGTAAAGATCCCGATTCCAAAGGAGGAACACCATGAAAACGACACGCCGTTTCTGTAAATCGATCGATCCGGGGCAGTATGGATACGCATTGGTATGCATGATGCTCCTGAGTGTTTTACTCACTACTCCCATGGAGGCGCGGACATTTACCGTCAACGTGTTGGATGACGTCGGAACTCCTTTGACCGGCGGCTTCCGATGGCTGGTCGAGGAGGACAATACGCACCCGGTCATTCCCGGGGCACAGGTGTCCGACAGCCTCAGTCTGAACATTCACACAAGCTATGCGCCTGTCGTAATGAGCGGAGAAGAAACGGCGGCTTCGTCTGTATCGGTCGATCTGCCGGATGGACGATACGTCATCTCGATTCTTCCGATGTCCACGATCGACAGCCCCCGATATACCCTCGGTGGCTCGAGTTTTACGGTTGGTCCCCCTCCGGCGCCGGTCAGTTCGGATGTGGTCGTCTATCCGGAACCGATCCCGACGGCTCAGATTTCGGTGCTGGTTTTTCATGATTACTGGCCGTTAAACGGCGAGCCCGACAAGCCGGAGGAAGAGGGGTTTGCCGGATTCAGCGTCATCATTTTCGATATTTTCGGGCAGATGATGACCGATGTGTTCGGCAATCCGCTGGGAACGACCTACGTGCAAGTCGGTCCGGATTGGGTGGTCGATCAGATGGGATCCGGGATCATTCTGACGGACGAAAACGGAGAAGCATCGATCAGGAACATTGCGGCGGGCAGATATGGGGTGCGTGTGATCCCTCCGACCGGTTCCAAATGGGTTCAGACCAGTACCATTGAAGGAACTCCGGGAATCGATGCCTGGGTCAAGGCGAACAACCCGGCTCAGGATCTGGAAGGATGGGGACCCGGTTTCTATCACGTGTTCATCGGGTTTACCGAGGCGACCGATCGATTGGGAGAGATCCCGAATCCGGGAGGAACCGTCGGCACGGTTACCGGGCAGTTCATCAACAACCATGTCGCCGGACCTCCACAGTTCCTTCCGGCCCCCGGTGCTCCGGTCTCGGATGCCTGGGTGGGACTCAATCTGCTGTCTGACAAAAAATGCTATTATGTCCAGCAGTGTGACGCGGATGGCTCTTTCAGCATTTCGAATGTCCCGCCGGGCACGTATCAGGTCGCATTTTTCGATACGCCCCTCGATTGGATCTTCGGTTTCTCGAATGTTGTCGTTCCACCGACGGGTGGATGGGTCGAAATGGGGCGTATACCGCAATTCGCCTGGTTCGGCAGCATCGAAGGACAGGTGTTCTATGATTCGGATGCGGATGGGTTCCCGGATCCCGGAGAGCGGGGGATGGCCAATCAAGCCGTCAATCTCAGATTCCGCGACGGTTCAGTCTATATGGGTACGGTCACGGATCCGTCCGGCATGTACTCGTTCGCTGAAATCTTTCCATTCTTCAAATGGCTCGTCATGGAGGTCGACTTCCTTCGTTACAAGCCGACCGGCGCTACCTTTGTCGTAGATGCCGGCGGACCGGTGCCGCCACATAACGGATGGAGCGTGCCCTCATTCGACAAACTCAATCCTCAACCGCAGGCGGAAATCAACGTCAACACAGGTAATAATCTGTCCCGGACCGAGACGGGGCCGGTCGTTCTGGAGTCATTTATTCTGCAGGCCGGTGAACCGAACATCGCTTATTGGGGCAAGCAATCCTACCTCGCTTCTGAAAACGGCGGTATCTCAGGCGTCGTCCGGTACGCAACGACTCGCGCAGAGGATGATCCACGATTCGGTGCACCTGAAGACTGGGAACCCGGTATTCCTCGAGTGCAGATCAACCGGTATGAAGATTTCGACAACGATCTGATTCCGGATGACCTGGATCAGGATGGCATGGTGACTCTGGCGGATGCCGACAATCATCCGCTGGGTGATTTTCCCGGACCGGGAGACATCGATCAGAACGGGAACGGGGAATTCGACCTGGGTGATGCGGTCGATTTTGTCTACACGGACAGTTGGGATGACAATCTTCCAACCGGGTGCATCGAGACACCTCTGATGATCCACGGTGAGCAGGTCAGGGATTGCATCGATAACTTCAGGTCATGGAATCAGATGCGCCCGGGTGTGTTCGATGGCGGGTACCTGTTCGATCTGACCCCTTCAGGAGATCCCATCCCTCCCGGGTACTACATAATCGAAGCGGTCACCCCGCCCGGCTATGAACTGGTCAAGGAAGAAGACAAAAATGTGGATTTCGGTGACGGGTATGAACCGGGTGTCCGGGCATTGCCTCCCGTTTGCGTCGGAGATCCCGCCATGTTCGGGATCGCGCCGAATGTGCCGGACGAATTGAGTCTGTTCCCTGGGGTTCCGTGCGCCAATGCAGGTGCTCCCCGCACATTGTGCAACATGAAACAGGTCACACTGCATTGCTGCGAGAACACTGCCTGCGACTTCTACTTTTTCACGAAAGTTCCCAAGGCGACACGGGCCGTGGGTCTCGTCCTGAACGATCTCGGAGCGACCTTCAGTCATCTCGATCCGATGCAGGGTGAAAAACCGGCTCCCTCGTGGATTCCGGTTTCATTCCAGGACTGGACCGGGAGAGAAATCGCGCGCACCTACACCGACGAATTCGGTGGTTACAATGCGCTGCTCCCATCGACATTTACGGCCAACATCCCCGCCCCATCGGGCATGTCTCCCAACATGCTGACCATGTGGCTGAACGATCCCGGTCCCATCCCCGATCCGGGCAATCCGGGTCAGTTCATAACCGATCCCTGGTATGATCCAAGATACGCTCAGGCGGGTCACACCCGCGACTTTTTACCGGGCAAAACGACGTACGTCGATACGCCGATCCTCCCGCTCGGCTCATTCCGTGATACCGTCAGTTCGACGGATTGCGCGTTCCCGGACGGAACGCCATGGATCAAGACGGTGTCCGGACCCGGCCAGGGAGGCCCCTATGTATCGGAACCGGGGCTTCAGGTCACCATTACAGCGATGGGCCATGTCGAAGTCCCGAATCCGGATTACAATCCCGAGAATCCGGATCCCGCGGTGCGACCGACTCTCCGCCGTGACTACACGTTCGGTCAATACATTGCAGGTCGAAGTTCGGTCACTGTGGGAGGTGTTGCTCTGACCAATCTTCAGTGGGCCAACGACGGGCGCACGATCCGTGGGACGGTGCCTGCCGGGATGCAGACCGGACAATTGATTGTGACTCGCGGAGACAATCTCCGCAGCAGTATACTCGGTGTCACACTGCATGTCGGTTCGGGCGGTGGTACGGTCCGGTGGGTGAACCCCGGCCCGCCGAATGCGATTCAAGCTGCCATCGATGCCTCGGCACCGGGCGATCTCATCATCGTGAATCCCGGCTATTACTGGGAAAACCTCATTATCTCGGAAAAAATCAGGCTGCAGGGCTGGGGTGCAGGTGCAACGGTGATCGATGGATCATTGCTCCTGGATCCGGCGCTTCAGGCCGGATGGACCACTCGGATTCAGGAGTTACTGACGCTTGGCGCATCGGAAACGGTACCCGGTCAGGATCCTGCGGATCCGTTCCTGACAGTTGTCGGTCCCGCCATCCTTGTGTTTCCGGCGGACGGAGCATTTACCTCGACTCGGCATGCGATGATCGATGGACTGACGCTTCAGGGAGCATCACTCGGTGGAGGATTGCTGGTCAACGGGTATGCGGATTATCTCGAAATCAGCAACAACATTGTCACGGGCAATTTTGGAGATAACGGGGGCGGAATCATCATCGGGACACCCTCGCTTGAAGATGCGACCTGCCCGGATCTCTGCGGTTCGAGCAACGATTATCTGTTCATCCATAACAACCAGGTGAAGAACAATTCGGGGTTGTTCGGTGGCGGAGGTATCTCGTTCTTCAACGGCTCGGACAACTACACCCTCGAGAACAACGAAATATGTGGAAATCTGTCGATGTTCAGCGGCGGCGGAGTGTCTCACTTCGGCATCAGCAGCAACGGTGTCATCCGGAACAACCGCATTCTCTTCAATGAAGTCTTCTACGGGGGAGTGTCGAATGGTGACGGCGGCGGAATTTTCGTGGGCGGAGAATCCTTGCCGACCGGACTGACACCCGGGACGGGATCTCTTAAAATCCTCTCCAATAGAATTCAGGGAAACTCGGCGGGGTCCGGAAATGGTGGAGGCATCTGTTTGTCGAATGTCAACGGACAGGACGTTGAAAACTCGCCAAACGACCCCTCCGGATGGTATCAGGTCCAGATTTTCAACAATCTGGTTGTCAACAACCTGGCCGCATTCGCCGGTGGCGCCATGTCGCTGCAGGACAGTGCCCGAGTCCGGATCATCAACACGACATTCAGCAACAATGACAGTTCGGCCACCAGCACGAATGCGATGGCTGAAGGTTTACAGGAATCGACACCTCAACCTGCCGGACTGGTCTCGAAGGCTCACGGGCCTGCTCTGATGGCGGCGCTGGGGACGGGATCAGGTCCGGAATATTCGGACTTTTCGAATCCGGTGCTGGTCAACTCGATCATCTGGTCCAGCCGTTCCTTCTCATACGATCCGACGCTCAACGGTGGATATGGCGGGTTGACGCCGAACCCCACGCGTCCGATATGGGATATGGAAGTGATCGGCACGGCGTCACCGCGATCGTTCATGCCCATGTATTGCGTTTTGACCGATCCGACCGGCTACGATCCGTCAAACGTCCAGGGTTCACCGGATCTGTTCGCTCTTCAGTATCAAAACGACTACGAAACGGCTGCGGTCGGACCGGAGGGTGGTAATGCGGTGATCGTCGCTCCCTACCCGCTGACGACCACTCGAAGCGATTACCATCTGCGCACCGGGGTGTCTCCTGCGATCGATCAGGGAACCGGCACATACATTCCGCTGTTTCCCGAGTTGCTGAGAGACATGGACCATGATGTGCGAACTGCGATCGGAGTGGACATCGGATCGGATGAATCCAATTCGATGTCGCCACATCCGGAGTTCATCGGCACTTACCGCAATGGAACATGGTACCTCGATGCCAATGGAAATGGCATGTGGAATGGAGCGCCTCCGGATAAACGCTTCACATTCGGATCGGCGAACGATACTCCCGTAACCGGGGTGTGGAATGTTCTTGGCCGAACCAGCATCGGTGTCAACCGGAACGTCTACTTCTGGATGCTCGATTGGAACTCAAATGGCGTGTGGCAGCCGTTCACGGATCGCACGCACGTTTTCATTCCGTCGCTGCTTGCCGCGGACGCGTTAAAACTGGGCCTCAGTGACGAACAGATCGAACGTGAAAAAACAATGGCGGAACTGGCTGACTCGCTGGTTGAGGAGTTCGTATGGCTCGGTTCGTATGCCGGGATCGTCGATGCTCTGGAAACCGACTACTTCGAAAGCATGTTCCAACTTCTCGATCGTGTCGACATGCCGGTGACCGGTGATTGGAACGGGGATGGCAGAACTCAGATCGGATTGTTCCGGGATGGAATCTGGTTCCTGGATTACAATGGCAACGGACACTGGGATGGGACCGTCCAGGACCGGGTGATCGCGAGTTTCGGGCAGAGCGGAGATCTGCCGGTGGCCGGTGACTGGAATGGCGACGGGATCAGTGAAATCGGTGTTTTCCGGGCGGGCGCCTGGTATCTCGATTACAACGGGAACGGTGTATACGAGACAGGTGTGGATCTGTATTTCCGCTTCGGACGGGTATCGGAAAAACCGGTGGTCGGTGACTGGGCCGGCAACGGATTCACGAGCATCGGCACTCAGATCGGGGGGCGATGGTATCTCGATTACAACTCGAATGGAACGTGGGATGGCGTTGCGTCCGACCGATTCTATTCTTTCGGCGGCAGCACCGATCGCCCCGTTTCCGGACAATGGTGACACATGACACGAGTCGAAGATCCCATGGGTTTTTCAACTCGCGAAAGGAGTAAATGTATGAAAGTCCAGCGTTACAAAAACGCGCATCTGATACTGCTGAGCGTTCTGATGATGACATGGCCGGTAATGGCTGCGGTTCATGTGCAGTGTCCCGGTGATATCGATGGTGATGCCGTCATCGATGTTCCGGATCCGTTTCATCCTTCCAACGCCTGCCTGCATCTCGGGGCGGGCGACGGATTCTCGATCATGGCCGATGGCACCGAAATGTACACGTTCGGGTTTTCAAACCTGACCGGAGTGCCCCCTGAGATGGCCATGCATCACGGCATGATGGCTGCGCAGATTCCGGCACCGACGATCGAGGTCGAGGAAGGCGACGAGTTTTACCTCAGTCTAACAAATGTCGGGATGATGATGCGACCGGACCTGTTCGACCCTCATACCGTACACTTCCACGGCTTTCCTCAGGCAGCATCGATTTTCGACGGTATGCCGGGAGCTTCAATCGCAATCAACATGGGCGCTTCTCTGACATACTACTACAACATCGTCGAGCCCGGGACGTACATCTATCACTGTCATGTGGAAGCAACGGAACATATGCAGATGGGGATGCTGGGAAATCTCTACGTCAATCCCGCTCAGAACAATCTGCCGGATGGAACGGATCTGAACGGATTCATCCATCATACAGGCTATACCTACGCATATAACGATGGCGACGGAACAAGTTACTACGATGTCGGCTATCCGCTCCAGTTTTCCGGCTTCGATCGGATATTCCATGAAAAGCACCTCGCCGTTCAACCGCTTCCGTTTGCCGAGATGGCCGACACCTACTCCATGATCAATGGCCGGGGTTATCCCGATACCTTACTGCCTGCCGATGATCCGTCCCGCCCCTATCAGCCGGTCACTTCGCTGATCGAAGCCACGGTGGGTCAGAAGATCCTGCTGCGGCTCTCGAATCTGTCCACTACCGATTTCTTCACCATCCGGGTTCTTGGTTTGCCGATGCGGGTAATCGGGAAGGATGCAAAACTGCTGCGCGGTCCAACCGGCGCGGACCTCACCTACAATACCTCGTCGATTACGATGGGCGGAGGTGAAACGAACGACGTCATCATCGACACGACCGGTGCGGCCGCCGGAACATACTTCCTGTATACGACCAACCTGAATTTTCTCAGTAACGATGCCGAAGATTACGGCGGCATCATGACTGAGATCCGGTTGAACTGATGAGAGAAGGAGAATCGATATGAACAACACAAGTTACAAGACGCGGGCTCTCCTGGTGTTCCTTACTGCCGGTCTCTGTCTCATTTCAGGCAATGCCGGGGCCGAGATTCCTGGAATTACCGGGCCGACATTCAATCTGTCCGCCAGAGCGGATTGCATTTATGGCGGTGACGGGTTGGGAATTCTCATCTGGGGATACGCCGACGGGGACAATCGTGGCCAGTATCCCGGTCCGACCCTGCTGGTCGCGGAAGATCAGACAGTCGTGATCAATCTGACAAACATCGACATTCCCGAACCGGTATCGATCGTCTTTCCGGGTCAGGTTGGAGTTCAGGCGACCGGTGGTGCGGCCGGAGTCATAACTCGGGAAGCATCCATCGGCGAAACCGTCACCTACACCTTCACGGCATCCGAACCGGGAACCTATCTGTACAACAGCGGAAGTCACGCGGATCTTCAGGTCGAGATGGGGTTGTTCGGCGCAATGATCATCCGTCCTGCGATGGGACAACAGTATGCATACAACGATGCGCAATCGTACTTCGACGTGGAGTATCTGTTTCTGATGTCTGAACTGGATCTTCGCATCCATGATGCGATCGCGTTCGGTCAGCCTTACGATACCAGTACATTCTTCCCGGTTTACTGGTTCCTCAATGGGCGGAATGCACCGGATACAATGGAAGAAAACTTCGTTCCGTGGCTGCCGACACAACCCTACAACTGCATGCCGATGATGATGCCCGGGCAGAAACTGCTATGCCGATTCATCGGCGCCGGTCGGCAGTCCCATCCATTCCATACACACGGCAATCATTTCGCAATCATAGCAAGGGACGGACGATTGATGAGCAGCGCACCGGGTTCCGGAATCGATCTGATGGAGAAAGCCTTCTCGGTGGGGACCGCTCCGGGACAGACCTATGATGCGATCTTCGAGTGGACCGGGGAAAAACTGGGATGGGATATGTATGGTCACCAGCAGGATCGAGATGAAGCCCCGACAGGAAATTTTCCGGGTCCTGAGGACATCGATCATGACGGAGACGGCGTTTTCGACGAAGTGATGATGGAGATGCACGAGTATGAACCGGATCATGGAAAGCCGTTTCCGGTCGATCTTCCGCAGAATCAGGATCTGACATTTGGCGAGATGTACAACGGGAGTCCGTTCCTGGGTGGAGAGGGCCTCCTGCCTCCCGGTCAGGGAGGATTCAACCCGATGGGTGCATTCGTCTACATGTGGCATTCCCATACGGAAAAGGAACTCACTAATAATGACATATTCCCCGGTGGGTTGATGACACATCTCATGATCATGCCCCACATGATGCCGTAGAAAGGGATGGAGGTACCAGATGAATAAAATAATCAAACGCGATCGTATGACAGTCGTATGGGCTGTGCTGCTTCTGACGCTCACATCGGGAACGCCGGTTGTCCGTGGAGTGACGTATGACCTGGTGGCGGGAGAATTCGATACACTTATGCCGGATGGTGTCACCGTCCGGATGTGGGGGTTCGGGCTTTCCGGCCAGGCCGTGACGGTGCCGGGTCCCGTATTGACCGTGCCGGTCGGAGATCACAATCTGACCATTAACCTGACCAATAATCTGCCCGTGCCGGTTTCGCTGGTAATCCCTGGTCTTCCATCCGCCCTGACGCCGGTCTACCATCAGGCGGGAGATCCGTATGCCGGGCGTGTCCGGTCTCTGACGGCTGAAGCGGCTCCCGGTGGAGGTCAGAGGACATATACCTGGACCGATATTCGACCCGGGACATTCGTGTATCACAGCGGGACACAGATGCAGATCCAAATACAAATGGGTTTGTACGGTGCACTGAAGCACGATTTTGCGGCATCGCAGGCATACGCCGACCCGGCCACCGCTTACCAGACCGATATCGTGCTTCTCTACAGCGAAGTCGATCCTTCTGTTCATGCCGCCGTTCAATCCGGTGAGTATGGACCGTCCGGAACGATCACCAGCACCGTGTCGTACTGGCCTTCGTATTTTCTGATCAACGGCGAGAGTTATACCCCCGGACAGGCACCGATTCCTGCCGGTGTGGTCGGACAGAAAGTTCTCCTGAGGTTCCTCAATGCAGGCCTGCGCACACACGTTCCCATCATCCATAACCACATCGGCAAACTGATTTCCGAAGACGGCAATCTGCTTCCGTTTTTCCGCGATCAGTATGAAGTCATGCTCGCCGCAGGAAAAACCTCGGATCTGCTCCTGACACCTGCAGCGGCGGGTCCGATCACTGTGTACGATCGAAAACTCGATCTGACGACCGGAATGGAATCTTCAGGAGGCATGCTCGTAAAACTCGATGTCGCTCCCCTCCAGACCCAACCGGGACTCTGGAAAAAACCGATCCGCAATCGTCTGGGAAGAGTCTGAACGCATGATCTGCGAGCATGCAGAGGAGGAATCATCATGAAATCGAAACAAAAAATACAAACCACGAACTGGAAAAATCGTCAGGGTCTCGTCCGGACAACCATTCCGATTCTGCTGCTCGCCTTCATGTTCACCGGGCACACTCAGGCAAAAACGGGTAGAACCACCATTTCGCCCTCGATTCTGCTCCCTCCGGAAGAAGCCCTTGCACTGGAGCAGAATCTCGGGATCCAGATCATGTCGATCCGTTCGAGTTCCGGAGGACAGATGATCGATTTCAGGTACAGAGTGATCGATGCGGAGAAGGCCCAGCACATGATGAACCGGAATGAAAAGCCGTATCTGCTCGATCCTGTTTCCGGGGCGAAACTCTTCGTTCCGAGTTATCCGAAAATCGGGTCCATGCGGGCGGTCTCCGCAAACCCCATCGTCGGTCGTGTGTATTACATTCTATTCTCCAATCGCGGCGGGATCATCAACACCGGAAAAGCGATGACCGTTGTAATCGGGGATTTCAGGATAGAAAACCTTGTTATCCAATAGGATCCAGGGAGAAACGATGTTACGAAAGGAGTTCACAATGATACGCACATTCATCACTCTCATGTCCCTGTTTGTCATATCGTGCGCCGGTGTTCCGGCACAGGATATGTGCCCTGGAACCTTGCTGCCCTGCAACACCTGCGTCACCGGCTCAACCGTCGGACGAATGAACGATCACGACTGCGGTGAAGGGCATGTCGGACCCGATGTGGTATACCGATTTGTTCTCTCCGCTCCGACAGACGTCACATTGATCGGCGAAGCCGATTTCGATGCCGACTGGACGCTCGCCAGTTCGTGCGGTGCCGTCGCCGGTGATCTCGGATGCTTCGACTGGCTCGATCCGCACATGAACCCCTCATGCGGGAGTGTGACCCACGCGCCGTACGGGTATCTGAATTTTACTGCATCGCTGGCCGCAGGCACCTATTATGTCTGGATCGATGGGTTCTATTTCGATTCCGCGGGGAATTACTCGCTGGAACTGATCTGCGGAACGGCGCCGACTCCTGTCCCGACCGCGACACCACTTCCCGGAGGTCCCGGCGATGATTGCAGCAACACGATCGACATCTCTATGGCGATCAACTCCGGAGTCTTTCCCCATAGCATGGGAGGGGATCTGACGTCCTATAATGGTGACTATGAGTTGGCGTCATGCAGTTTTAACGGCGCGGATGGTCCGGACCTGATCTACTCGTTCGTTCCCGATATGGACCGGACATTGACATTCGATCTGTGTGCCGAAGGCGGGTCGCTCGCGGACGGAGTCCTGTCGGTACGATACGATGGCGCCTGTCCGGGTTCGTTCGAACTGGCATGTGATGATGACGGTTGCACCAACCCGATGACCGAATTGCAGCCGATGTTACCCTGTCAACTGTATCTGCAGGGAGTAACCTATTATCTTCTGGTCGATTCATACAGCGCCGACACGATTGGAACGTACACCCTTACGATCGATGACTGCAGCATCCCTGTTTGCGCTCCGGATTCGCTCGCCGGCCAGAATCCGCAACTGCCGTCCGATTTCTGGAATGCCGTGGTCAGCGATCAGTCGACGACGGACAATCTCAAGGTGTGGGACAACTTTTCCACTGGCGGTCCGGCCATGGTTTGTGGCGTCCAGTGGTGGGGACTCCTTCTCGAAGATACCGGAACGGACTGGGTCACATGCATGAAGGATGTCGATTACATGATCGAATTGTATGCCGACTCAGCCGGTCAGCCGGGAACCCTTCTCGGGTCGCAGATCGTGACACCGGTGCGATATGATACGGGAGTCTTGTATACGGGATATCCGCTTTTCCGATTCACCGCGGACCTCGACCCGTGCCTGAGTGTGTCGTCCGGCTGGATATCGATCCAGGCGGTCGAATCGGTGACCGCGCCGGATTGCTGGTTCCTGTGGATGAGCAGTTCAGATGGAGATGGTCAGTGTTTCCAGTGGGATGGAATGCATCTCATGGCGACCGCGGTGGACACCGGATTTTGTCTGATCGGGTATGTTCCGACACCGACTCCAGGCCCGACCTCCACACCGGTTCCACCGACCGCGACACCCACGATGATACCCTCGGCTCCTCCGAATGACATGTGCCCGGGCCTCATGCTCGACTGCAACAGTTGTATCGTCGGCTCAAGCGTCGGCGCGATGAACGATCACGACTGCGGGGAAGGGCATGCCGGTCCGGATGTCGTGTATCACTTCATGCTGGAGCAGGATACGACGATCACGCTGATCGGTGAAGCTGATTTTGACGCTGATTGGACCTTGAGCAGTGTCTGCGATGATATCACCGGAGATCTGGGGTGTTTCGACTGGACCGACCCGCACCTGAATCCGTCATGCGGATCGATCAACCATGCCGCGTACGGGTACGTCAGCATTTCGACCTTCCTGCCGGCCGGCACATATTATCTGTGGATCGATGGATTCTATCCCGATTCGGCAGGCAACTATGCCATCGAACTGATCTGTGACACCTTCCCGACGCCCACTCCTTCTCCGACCGCTCCTCCGATGGGCCCGGGCGACGATTGCAGCACGGCGATCGATATCTCCGAGGACATCAACTCCGGTACGTACCCGCAATTCGTTGACGGTGACAGTGCACTTGCGGACAACGACTACTCCCTTGCGTCATGCAGCTTCAACGGAGCGGACGGCCCGGACCTGGTCTATTCCTTTACTCCGGATACAACCAGGATGCTGACATTCGACTTGTGTTCTCAGGGAGGCATGATGGAAGACGGCGTGCTGTATGTCCGATACGATGGGCCGTGTCCCGGATTGCTTGAACTGGCCTGTGATGATGATGGATGTAACGACCCGATGAGCGGGCTTCAACCGGTTCTCCCGTGCAAAGAATACTCCGCCGGAGTCACATATTACCTGTATGTGGACTCTTACTCGGACTCCATTCCCGGCATGTTCACGATCACGATTGATTCGTGTGCGATTCCCATCTGTGCACCCAATGCCCTGGCCGGCCAGAACCCGCATCTTCCGGAGGATTTCTGGTACGCGGACGTGAGCGATGAATCGTCGATCGGGAATCTCCGTACATACGACAATCTGCCGACAGGACTTTCAGCATCGATTTGCGATGTGCGATGGTGGGGGTTCATTCTCGAGAACATCGGTACGGAATGGATCGCTTGCGAGAAAGACATCGAATACACGATCGGTTTTTACCAGGACGCCTCCGGATTACCGGGAACCCTTGTCGATTCCAGAATCGTGATGCCGCAGCGGCAGGACACCGGAATGCTGTACTCCGGGTATCCGTTGTATGTGTTCGATGCGACTCTTGATCCATGCATTACGGTTTCCGGAGGTTGGCTTTCGATACAGGCAGCGGAATCCGTTACATCGCCCAACTGCTGGTTTCTGTGGGTGAGCAGTCCGTCGGGGGATGGTCAGTGCTATCAGCGCGATGGCGCAAACTGGACTCAGGAAGCGTATGATATGGGTGCTTGCCTGAATGGATTCGTGCCAACGGCGACACCAACGGCGACGAACATCCCGACCCTTACCCCGACTCCAACCCAAACAGCCATACCACCGACCGCTACGCCACCGCTCACACCCCCTCCTCCCACGAATACCCCCACCCTCACGCCGATCCCCCCGACCCGAACTCCGACGATCACTCCGGCTCCCCCCACGATCACTCCGACTTCCACAGCCACGGCGACTCCAGTACCGCCGACCCGTACTCCGACTTCCACGGCTACGGCGACTGTCACCCCGACATCGACGACGACACCACCGTGCACCACACTCGGAATTCAGATCATGATGCCGCAAAGTTATTTTGCAGCGGGCACCGAGTGCTACCTGGACGTTCAGATCTGCAATCCGGGATCTCCGATGTCGGATGTCCCGCTGTTTGTCGTGCTGGATGCATACGGGCAGTACTTCTTTTATCCGTCGTGGTGCGCATATCCCGAAACATGTGGAGGGGGTGACTTCGAGTTACTTGGCTCGGTCGCACAGGGCGTGACCATCTCCCGGATTATCCAGGCATTCGACTGGCCGTCCGGAGTGGGTTCCGCAGACGGGCTGTTCTTCTATTCCGCCATGGTGGATATGCGTTCAGGCACTCTCATCGGTGATATGGATACTTTTGAATTCGGTTACGGTTTGTAACTCCACGATTCCTGACCAGGTTCCCGGATAACCCGGGAGCCGGCATTTTCCTCCCGGAGCCCCGGTTTGAAGCGAATACTTCAACCGGGGCATTTTTTTTATGCGCGGTGTGAGCGGATGCGCGAAATCCGAGGCAGTGCCTGACGCCGATTGACACGATACATCTAAAATCCTAGAATTCATCGTGTCGCAACGGTTAAGCGTCGGGAGCAGGAGGTGAACGGTGAGTATCCGCGTATTTATTGCAGATGATCATGCAATCATGCGGGACGGACTCCTGTCTCTGTTAAAACAACAACCCGACATTCATGTCATCGGCAGTGCGTGCGACGGGTTGGAAACCGTAACTCAGGTAACCGTTTTAAAACCGGATGTCGTTGTGATGGATATTTCGATGCCACACATGAACGGAATCGAGGCGACCCAGCAGATCCTGACGGAGTTTCCACGGGCGCGTGTGATCATTTTATCGATGCATTCGACTTCCGAACACGTTTTCAGGGCCTTGCAGGCGGGAGCCCGAGGTTATCTGCTCAAGGAATCAGCCGGCCCCGAACTGGTCCTGGCAATCCGAACCGTCTTTTCCGGCGCGCGGTATCTCAGTCAGAAAATCACCGACACGGTTGTGACCGATTACCTGAAGTCTGACAAGTCCGCCAGTCCGCTTGAGATGCTCAGTGCGCGCGAACGTGAGGTATTGCAGTTGGTCGCGGAGGGCAAATCGAGTCTCGAAATCAGTAAACTCCTGTTTCTTTCAACCAAGACGATCGAGACTTATCGAAGCAGACTGATGACCAAACTGGGGATCAAGGATATCCCCAGCCTGGTCAAGTTTGCTGTCCAGCACGGTCTGACATCGCTGGATTAGCGGCTGGAAAACTCGCACATACCATCGGGCTCATGTTTCGATAGTCGCGATCAATCAGATGCACGAAAGTACAGCCTGATCGACACCTTACTTCCGTAAGGAGTCACCATGAACAAACTAATCATCGCAGCGATCATATTGTCAGGCATCTCGACCGGTTCGATGAACGCTCAGATCATCCTCAACCCGGAAGCAACAGGCGATGTCTGCCATCAGTTCACCTATCGATTCGCCTATCGGGCGGATATTCCGATGACCGCCGTGAGCACCTCGGATGACTTCATTCCCGGAACTCCGGGAATCCACGCCGGTAAACTCCACGATCAGACTCAATCCGGTAACATGTCCACGTTTTTCCACAGTACCCAACGAACCTGGACGCAGCACGGGATCCTGGAATTCCACATCGATCAGACCGCAGGCGGCACCCCATTTCCACTTCCCGGAATGACGGAAAACAACTGGGAGGCACACCTCAACGGACTGGTCCTCACAGATGGCCCGGAAGGCGTTTTGTTTCAATTGCAGATGATCGATCAGGCAGACGCTTGCGAGGACGGGGCGATTGTCGAAACCGACTTCGATTGCGGCGAGAATTTTGTTGCGACCGTCTTCGATACGATTCCTGAAGTCGGCACCGAAATCGATCCGATCGACGTCACCTCGCAGCTCCGTCGCGATCTGTTCGGAGACGGAACGGGTGATGCGACATCCGGCTTTATCCTGAAACCCGGCAATCCCCTGCTCGCCAATGCCTTCATCACGCTCGGAGCAGCATCCCCATTCATCGAAATTACCATCAATGGGACGCCCACTCCGGCTGCGACCGCAAGTCCGGTGCCGACCCGCACTCCCGCCGCGACGCCGACACCCCAACTGACCGCCACTCCCGCCGTGGATGCCTCGGTGGAGCTGTTCCTGTCGCACAGCACATTCCATCCCGGTGATGCCTTTCTCCTGACCGCGTCCATCTCCAATCATCAACCGGTGCCGATGATCCAGGCCCCGATCGTCGTGCTTCTGGATGCATTCGGCTCATTCTACTGGTATCCCGATTGGACGGATACATTCTCGGTTGATCACGTCGATCTTCCGGCCGGCGTCACCACCTTGACGATTCTCGATTTCATCTGGCCGTCCGGTGTCGGCTCTGCTGCCGGACTCACGTTCTACGGCGCGGTGCTCACTTCGGATTACTCGGCGATCGTCGGCACCTGGGACTCGGTTCCATTCAACTGGAACGAATGATCTCAGGCCGGCCGGCTCTGCATTTCCAGAATGACCAGCTTCTGCCAGATGTTTCTCGATAGTCCCGTGATCAGATTCTCCAGATCATTGACGGCCTCGTTCGCCATCGGATCCGGAAAATTCTGAATGTACAGAAACGCCAGTTTGCTTGTCAGCGACAGCATCTCGGAGCAGTAATCCAGATAGCGTCCGAGTTCAAACGGTGTCAGGTTCCGAGCCGGAGAATGCGGAGTGCGTTGCCCGATCGACACGGTTCCATAGGGATCTTTCGTCAGTTGATGCGCGTCGATGATATGCGCGAGGCATCGCAGGCGGTTGACGGCGGCAATCACGCGGTTCCGCTTCTTCCGGATCTCGACGGAAAACAACGACAGCAATCCGGCTCCGATGACCAGCAGCCCGCTGATCGCAGCCTCGGCCATCTGAACCAGATCCGACAGACTCATGGCCTCGGACTGGACATGAATGCTGGTCATCGAAATCACCGTGATCGATACGACGGCCAGCACGAGCAACGCGATCCCGATGCGCCAGAAATAGAGTGGTTTTTCGATCGCGTGTATGATCGATGCGGTCTCGGAGGCCACATCCATCAGAGACCTGCATACGTTCGCCAGCCCGGACTCGGGGAATCGTTCCGAGATTCTCGTGTGCAGCAGACGAATCGTACCGCGGATCTCGTCACACGAAAGCTTGTCGTAACGCGTCATCATCGGGCCATGATACCGGAAAGCCCTGTCCGATTCCAGCGCTTGACTCGCAGAACGATCGCGGGATAATTGCACGGCACACCTCTTCAGGAAGGAGTCTCGGGCAACCGACGTGAATCATACGCCGACTCGGAATGAAATCGAAAGGTCCGATGAATGGCGGCCCGGATCCCGCGTGCTCGAAGGCTACACCGTCATCCGCGAACTGGGTAAAGGCGGTGCCGGCATCGTCTATCTGCTCGAGCGCCGACTGACCGGACGAACCATCCGATTCGCCGCCAAAAAACTCCTCATCCCGCAGTCCGGAAAACCACACGACACGGACACGCTGCTCCGGGAAATACGGATGTGGATCGATCTTCCGGAACATCCCAATCTGACGGCTTGCCGGTTCGTCCGGATGGTCGACGGCGCGCCGATCGTCTTCGCGGAATACGTCGATGGCGGAACACTCGCGGACTGGAACCGATCCCCTCACCCGAAAGATCTCCTCACGATGCTCGATATCGCCATCCAGTTCGCCCGCGGACTCCATGCCGCACATCGATACGGCCTGATTCACCAGGATGTCAAACCCTCCAATGTGCTGATGACGACTGCCGGCGTCGCCAAACTGACGGATTTCGGGCTGTCAAGGCTTCAGGGGGTGAGGGGAACGCTGCCGGACGACCGCATTCCGGACTCGGCCAGGGTCAGCTCCGGCGGGATGACTCCGGCATACTGTTCTCCCGAGCAGGCGGGGGGCGAGCGTGTCAGCCGGCATACGGATATCTGGAGTTACGGCCTGTCGGTGCTCGAGATGTTCTGGCCGGATCAGCACTGGCCGGTCGGGTTCCTGGCGCCTTCGCTGCTCGACGCATACCTGGGCAGCCATCGTTCGCGGCGCATGAGACGCGGCGAGCGGGTGCCGGGAATGCCGGATGCGCTTGCGGAGGTGCTCGATCGATGCTTCCGGGAAGCGCCGCGCGATCGCTGGGAGAGCATGGCGGAGGTGTCGCGGCAGATCACGGCGGTATACGAATCGATCGCGGGTCACGCGTTTCCCCGGCCGACTCCCGACCTGCCTCCGCTGCGTCTCGCGCGGCGAGGAACACCTCCGCGAACGAGTCTGTTGAGCGCGGTGCGGAAGGATCCCGGACCCTTTCTTCAGAGAGCCTGTGCGCTGGTGTCCCGCGAGATATACCCCGAGGAACAGCCATCCGGTCCGCGGGAACGCTCCTGGCGGTCGCTGGCACTGGCGGACTACGCCCTCTTCGATCGCGCGCTTCAATGGTATCGCACGCATTCGGATCCGTGCGACACGGAACATCTCAACGAACAGCTCGAAATACACCTCCAGATGGGCCTCATTCTGAATGAACTCAACGACCTCCGGGGCGCAATCGGGGTCTTCTCGATGGCCATCGATCTCGCCGGAAAGCAATCCGATTCCCCCCTGAGTCCCGATGCCCGCATGCTGCTTGCGAAGATACACATCAATTGCGCCGCCGCCCATCAGCATCTCGGACAACTGACCGACAGCGCCCGGGAGGGGCATCGCGCACTGGAACAGGTCGACTCGATCGACCGCACCCGGGCCGACCCGTCGATTCTTGAAATCATCGGTGCCGCACAGATCGCGCTGGCGATCGATGCCTATCAGAACAAACACTACGACGATGCCGCCGCACGTTACACCGATGCGATCAGGAATCTGGAAGAGGCTCTCGGACACGATCCTGCACCGCACATCAAGCACAAACTGGCCATCGCCTGCCTCAATCGCTCGAATCTCGCACGCGCCCAGGCCCGTCTCGACGAATCGCTCATCTGGATCGATCGCGCAATCCAACTCAGCGAATCGCTTCTGGAAAACCCCGCCATGTCGGATGTGGCGCACGGTGTCGCGCTCCAGTACATGAATCGCGGCATCACCCTCCAGATGCTCAACCGGAAAACCGATGCGCTGGCAGCCTATCGGAAAGCACTCGGGATCCGTGAAAACGTGATCCGTGAACAGGGGCGGATCGACACGCGAAACGAGCTGTCCCGCATCCAGTCCAACATGGCGATTCTCATGGCGGATCTCGATCGCCCCGACGAATGCTCGGAATTGATCCGTGAATCCGTCGAGCGCCTCGAATCACTCATTTTCGAGGAAGGGCGGACGGAACTCCTCCAGCAATATGCACTCACGTGTTTTCTCGCCGCCGAACAACTCAAACGGTTCGTTCCACCCGACCGGATCCTCTCGTACTACGATCGCGGACTGGAAATCGTCGAGTATCTGTCGGTTGAGCACCCGAACGAGCAACTCAGATCGATCGAGGCGACCCACCGCGCCGCTCGGGAAGCTTTTCTGCAGTCTCAGTGCCAGCCGAATTCGAATGTGTCGAGCGAGCCATAGAGTTCGGTCATGCCCGGATTCGTCATGGCCGCATACCATTTGATCCCGCTTGCTGCGCCGGCACCCGTGGGCCAGGCAAAAGTCGGCAGCACCTGGATCGGATTGTTCCCGGGCGACAGGGGCATCAGATAATACGCGAATTCGGAAAAGTCCGGCGCAAAAAAGTAGGAACCGTAGACGTCGAGCAACACGAACACCGGAATGTCCGTCAGCGTCGCTCCGGTCGCGTTGCAGACCAACACATCACACGAACACGGATCTCCGGCACCGAAATCATGAGACGGCATGGAAATCGTGCAGCCCGATTCGGTGCAGTCTCCCGGCGTCGGACTCGCGGGGTGAGGGGTGTTCGTCGGCTCGCCGGGAGCGGTGGTCGGCGTCCAGGTCGGCGCAGGCGTCCACGTCGCGGTCGGCGTGCGGGTCGGCGTCGGCGTCGGGGACTGCCCGCTCATGCAGACCTTGATCATCACATGATCGATCAGCGCATAGCTCGCGATCCACTCACCGTAATAATGGAATCGGATCTGCCCGTTCGAATGCCCGACCAGCGACGTCAGATTCAGACGATACACTTCACCGGGACCGTCGGGGCTGCGGTCTTCCTCGATGTTGACGATGTCGTCCCAATCGCCGTTGCCGTTGTGCCATTCGACATAGAGAAAATCGACGGCGGGATCGTTGTTGTTGTATGCCATCGTGAATTCGAGCACCGCCTGGGAAAAGGCGCTCAGGTCGAGCGGCGGGGATTCCAGCGTGGAGTCGATGATGCCCTGAACGCCACACCAGTCGTTGTCGGCGCACGCGGCATCGCCCTGATAGCCGGCATGATTCGGCCTCCCGCAGGTCGTGTTCGATTCCCATACGCAGTCTTCATCGCCGAAAATACTCCATCCGGCCGGCGGCCATGTCTCGAAATCTTCCGTCAAAATCGGAAACTCGTAAAATGCCCCTGTGCAGACAGTCGCGGTGCGCGTCGGTGTCGGCGTGATGGTCGGCGGCGGAGTGGGTGTCGGAGATTGCGGTGGTGTGGGAGTCGGTATGTTCGATATGAAATGGCAACCCATGTCGGTGATTCCACTGTCATACATGCCGGAAGACGCTGTCGTAAGGGTGTTCTGGCAGAAAACGCCGGCACCGGTGTCGAAACAGAGATCGCTGGCAGGCCCGCTTCCAGCGTTGATGCACGGGCTGGAGGTCTGACTCAGATACAGATCACTGGTCGGAACCGATACAAATACAGGATCCTCATTGATGTTTCCAGTACCGGGATACACTCCGGAGGGCAGGAAGATGTTCGAGTAGCTGACCGGCGGATTTCCTGTCTCGCTGGCAATCTCGTTGCCTCCGTTGCTGAAGAAGATGCAGTTGCGCAGACTCGGCTTCGAGTCCCCCGTGATGTTCATTCCGCCGCATCCGCCGACCAGGATGTTGTAGGCCGCGCTGCATGAGTCGAAATGGCTGCTCGAGTTGTCCGAGTGAATGGCGCTGCCTTCCACCGCCCGGTTGGCTTCGAAGCCGCAATTCGAAATCGTCAGAGCGGCGGAACATTCATTGACACTGAGTCCTCCGCCGAATCCCTGCGTCGAGATGTTGTTGTCGAATCGGCACCGGCTGACATCGCCCCGAACACCTGCAAGATAGGCTCCTCCGCCGAATCCTGTGCATCGGTTGCCGCCGAACTGGCAATCGATGAGTGTCAGATCGGATTGTACAATGGCCAAACCACCGCCATAGCCAGCCGGAGCGATCAGGCATTCCGTGAACCGGCAGTTGGAAATCAGCGTGGTACCCCCGATAATCCCGACAGCACCGCCGAACTGCACACTGACACAATCTTCGAAGATACAGTTGTCCAGGGTAACATCGCTCGATCCGACATATATGGCGCCGCCCCGACCGTAACAGGGCCAGGTCGTCGTTTCCAGTTTCCCTTCACGGATCGTCAGACCTTGAAATATCGCGGATCCCGGACTCGGAGTCTTCAGAATGAACGCCTGAGCCTGCAGATCGCAATCGATAATACAGGCGCCGGGCCCCGACGCGGATCGGATGGTGATCGAATCGATCGCCGGGAACGTGATATCCCGATTCCCGACACCCGTGTAGGTTCCGTCCGCAATCAAAACCGTATCGCCCGACACGCAGGCCGTAACCGCGGCCTGAATCGTCGCGTAATCTTGAGGTACCCACCGGGTGGTTGCCCGCAGGTCCGATCCTGTCGCCAGAATCAGGTATAAACAACAACACACTCCCCCAAATCGTCGAATCAATGACATCTCTGACCCCCTCTGATGTATGCCCATGCAGAAACATCGGATACCATGGTGATAGCATTGTATCAGATCGGAATGCGTCTGAGAATGAGAAGCGCACTGAGAGCCGGACGATATGACCCGTGCGGTGACCACTATCGCCTGGCCGGGACCGGTAACCTCGATGTGCGTCGAAACACCGTCAGCAACAACCCGAACAGGATCAATAAACCCGAGACCGAACCGGGACCGGTGACCGGGACCGGCTGCGGCGTCGCGGAAGGCGACGGCGACGCAGGTTGCGATGGAGTTGCCGTGAGTGTCGAAGTTGGCGTCGCGGTGGGACTTGGCGACGCAGGCTGCGATGGCGTTGATGTGGGAGTCGATGTCGGCGGCTGGTTTGTCGGCGACGGCGTTGGGGTCGATGTGGGTGTCCGGGTGGGGACGGGTGTATAAGTCGGAGTCGCGGTGGACGTGTTCATCGGTGTCGATGATGGAGTACGGGTTGGCGTGTCTGTCGCCGGCGGGTTCGTCGGGGTACTCGTCGCCCCCGCGCACCCGTTGACGCCACAGGCGGTGTGACGCACATGCTCGCTGCCGCCGCTCACCGTCGTGCATTCCTGCCAGCCGGTCGAATCGGGCCACGGCGCATCCTCAGGGCATTTCTCGATCGAGTTCCCGGTGTTCGCTGTCGACTTATCCGGAAACAACGGTGTTGTCAGGGTTCCATCGACCAGAATCGCTCCCGCCGTATTCGACGTCCACAGCGACAGATTGTCACCGCCGTTGTTCATCGTGAAGGAGTTTGTCTGAGTGCACGCCACGACACAGGGAATTTCCGGAATGGCGGCGACACCGATGGCGAGATACCCTCCGGGGGCCATCGTCGTCCCCGAGGGAATCGTGATGTATCCCTCACCGGATACTGTCGGAAACGTATCATCATCACACAGACACCATCCCGACACATCGATGCTTCGGGAGGTTCGGTTGTACAATTCCACCCACTCCTGATCCGTCGATGCCACGCTGTCATACATGATCTCGTTGATCACCACATCGCCGTACTGAATGTCCGATGCGGTCGGTGTGGCCGTGGCGGTCGGAGTCGCTGTCGAGGGGCCTGAAGTCGGTGTCCGTGTCGGTGTCGCTGTTGAGGTGGAGGTGCGCGTGGGCGTGGGTGTCGATGTGCCGGGGGTCGACTGGGTGACGAGATCGACGAAGACCGTCAGATGATCCGAGGCAGACGCGCTGGTTCCGGAGGGAAGCGTCGCCCCGCATTTGGTCAGAAAATTCCCGGCCGGCGCATCATCGACTCCGTTATCCTGAGTCGAATTATAGACTTCATCTCCCGGACTCGTGAGACTCCCTTTGTAAAAAATGTAATCCAGACGGCTGCTGGAGGGAAAGGTCACATGATTGGTCGTCGAATCTTCCCAGGTCGCATCGCACATCGTAAATCCGAGCGATGTCAGGATCTGAAACGGGTTGTATGTGATCGGCAGACTGATATCGCTGCCCAGTTCATACGTCTCGGGCAAATCCGACGGCAGCGTGCTGAAGGTCGGACTGCCGAACGGACCATCGCCGTAATCTTCGTTGAAATCACCCGTCACCACGAGGATATCCGAGGGATATAACGCCACGTAATCCGAAATGACCTGACTCAGACGCATCAACTCGATCTGACGGCGAAACTTGTCGGTATCGGTGAATCCCGACTTCAGATGAACCGTGAAGAAACCGGCCTGAATCCCGGTTTCGACGGTCACTCTGAGTTGCAGAATATCCCGGCAGATGTCGTTGGCATCCGGATCGCCGGATATCTCAGCCGCCGACCAGGACTCATCCGACAGCACGGTATACGATGTCATGTATCCCGTCCGCAGATTACCCGACAGCGTCCCGGAAATCTCAGAGGCAGCCTGATGGGAAAACCCGGTATCGGACGCCAGATCGGCCAGATCACCGGTATCGTTGACTTCCTGCAGAAGCACGACGTTGGGGCAGATCCGGCCGATGATGCTCTCCAACGCATTGTACTCACCGGAACCCTGCGAACCGATATCCAGCGTGTTCATGGTCATGACCCGTATCGACGCGGCCTGAACGATTGCGCCACCCAGCATCATGAGCCCCAGCATTATCCCCAGTCGATTGATCATGGTCCGTCCTTCCCCCAGACCCCTGGCCCCTGATCCTTGATTATAGCTCTCCGGCATCTACATACTCAAACACAAACGCCAGAGCCTGCGCGTAATCGCGGATCCCGTCCGTCATCTGCGCGGCCCCCAGATGCCCCTGATCACGCAGCATTCTCAATAAAAAGGGCCCTTCCCGCCCCTCCCACTGCAGCCGTGCCGTCATCTTCCACGCATGCACGGGCGACACACGCGCATCGTTTTCCGCCGCCGTGAACAACACGGCAGGATATCTCGTTCCGGCGCGAATGTTCTGATACGGCGAATATTTTTCTATGAAAACCCGGTCGGATTCGATCGATGGATCGCCGTACTCCGGAATCCAGATGTCGGCGATCCCGAACCGCGTGTAGTTCACCATGTCGAGCAGCGGCACATCACAGAGCACGGCCCGGAACAGATCGGGTCGCTGCGTGAGCACGGCTCCGACAAGCAATCCGCCGTTGCTGCCGCCGCTGATCGCCAGGTGCTCCGGGGAGGTGTAGCCCTCGCGCACGAGCCATTCCGCGGCGGCAATGAAATCGTCGAACGACCGCTGCTTGCCCTCACGCGTCGCCGCCATGTGCCAGTCGCGCCCGTACTCCCCTCCACCGCGGATGTTCGCAACGGCCACCACACCCCCGTTTTCGAGCACCACTGCGTCCGCGGTCGAAAACGCCGGAGTCATCGGAACATCGAAACCACCATAACCCGACAGAATCGTCGGATTGCCGCCGTCGCGCGCGATCCCCTCCCGATACATCAGAAACATCGATACGCGCGTGCCGTCTTGCGACTCCACCCAGACCTGCTCACACCGAAACGACGATGTGTCGATCGGAACAGGGGTCTTCCGGACGGTCGTCATGATTCCGGTTGAGGGGTCGAAACGCGCCGTTTCGAATGGATGCGTGAACGAGGAATGGCCGCACCAGACCGGCGGCTTGGACCAGTGCCCCCAGACCGACGCCGAACTGAGTTCCGGAAACGGCAGTTCCCGCATCACGCGTCCGTCCTGAGCGAACTGCACCACGAGACTGTGCGCATTGTGCATGTAATGACCGAACATGCATCCCTGAATGAACTGCAGCCACTTGAGCTTGTCCCCGGTTTCAGGAATGAGGAGTGTCCAGTTTTCTCGCTCGGGCCGATCCGCCGCCGTCACGAAGACCTGCCCGTTCGGCGCGTCCTGATCGGTCAGAATATACAGCATGTCGTCGATCACCCACGCATTGCTCGAACTGCCCCAACCGGTCGTGATCGGCCGCAGCGGCTCATCCCGTTCATTCCGCCGGATGAACAACTCGCAATCGTCACCGCGATACCGTCCGAATAGCACCCAGTTCCCGTCTTCGGAGACATCGACGCCGTGGAACAGCTCTTTCCGGTCATCGGAGGAAAACACAACCCGATCTTCGGACGCCGGAGTCCCGAGCGCATGGTAGCAGATCCGCTGATAGAAGATTTCGTCCCCCTGCGCCACTTCCCCCGGCGACGGGTTGCACGAATAGAAGAATCCACTCGAATCCCGCTGCCACTCGGGAGAATCCTGCCGCGTTCCCCGGCACACATCCGGCAGATCGCGCCCGGTATCGACATCCAGAACCCTCAATCGCGCGTTTTCATCCCCTCCCGTCATCAGGCCATAGGCCAGATACCGGCCGTCGGGTGACGCGACCGCATCGTCGATCGTGGCGTGCGCGTCGAGGGTATTCGGATCGAGCAGAACCCGTTCCGGAGCGCTTTCCGAATCGCGCACCCACAGCACCCACTTCTCCTGCCCCGCCTTGCGCCTCCAGATGAATTGCCTCGTTCCGTCAAGCGCTTCCGATGGCGGCATCTCATCATCATATCTCGCCAGTTCAAGTAATCGCCGGGTGAAACGCTCGGAATCCGGCAGTGCTTCGAGCGTCTTTCGGGTCGAGGCGTCCTGTGCATCGACCCAGTCGCGGACATCGGGATCAGCGGAGTTCTCCAGCCACTGCCATGGATCAGCCGCATCGTTGACTCCGGAATGCTCCGGAGAAATCCGGGGCGCTGCTTTGGGAGGAGGCATCATGCGCCCCGGATGAAGACATCCTGTCCAGACCGTGATTTCAAGGAACAGAAGCGTCAGGAATATGGCTCCGTTTGCGGATCGATGCATGATGAACCTCGCTGGAATGGAACGATCTCATGGCTGCCTCCCGGACTTTCCGGCGGCCAGGATCAACAATAATGCAGCCGCAGCCAGGATTCCAGCGTGAATCGCACCGGGACCGGCCCAGCGATTCTCGAAAAAGATGATTCCGATGGCGGCCGCCGAAAACGCAAAGGTGGCCCCTGAAGCCGCGGCATTGATGAATCCCGGCATGGTCAGCCCCATCAGATTGCCGGCGGCAAACGCAACCGTCAGCAACCCGTACTGACCCCATAAAGTGGACGCATCGTGATCCGGCCGGAACCACCCTGCAATCGGGATGAGGAGTCCGCAGACTACCGCCGCGGTCAGGGTTTTCTCGAACCAGATTCGCCGATGAGACACCGGAAGTGCGGCGATGAACTGCCAGGCCCCGACTTCACGATCGTACGCGGTCGAGGCTGTTCCGATCCCAAGGCAGAGCAAGGCGGCGGCGAAAAAGGCCATATTCGCCCATAACACCTCGCGTTCATCGGGTTTTGCATGCGAATCGAGACTCCCCGGGATGACATAGTGAGCCGACAGAGACAACAGCAATGCCACGACGATCAGCCCCACCGCACCCGCCGGGGCAAGTTCACGTAACTCTTTCATCATGATGCTCATGAGTCCCTCCCCGATCCCCTGAACAAGGGGGATACCGTTCCGTCGTCGCCGGACCAGACCAGAATGCCGTCCGGGTCATCGATCAGACACCGATTGGAATCCAGCCAGCCATACGGCTTTCCCTCGCCGGGCAGTTCGTGGTGCGTCCGCCCTTCCATGTCGACCATGAATGCGGACCGGGCTTTCCCTGCCTCGCCGCCTGCCGGTTCCCGTCGAGGTCGCGCTCCCGCCAGCCGGCGTCCATCGGGAGATACCTTCAATTCAAACACCGTCAGATCCCCGCAACCCTCGTCGATATCATCCAGCAGTGTCGTCAGCGATCCGGATTCCGGTGTCCAGACGACCAGCCGTGGTCGGTCGGCGGCGTCCCTGGCCAGAATCACGAGATGCCGGCTGTCGGGAGTCCATTGAACATACGATTCAATCAGATCACGGCACCGCATGAAAACATCGTTCAGAAGTATGTCGCTTCCGGTCCCGCTGACCGTGAGATGACATCCCGATCCGTCGGCTGTTCGGATCCCCCGCACCGCGTACATCCCGTCCGGTGACAGGACCGGCGTGTCGAGCGAATGAGCCTGATGAACCCATGTGCCGGTGCGCACATCGTAATACACCAGTCCTTCCGGATAGCCCTCCGGCTTGCTCGGCGAGACCGACTCCCATTTCAGAATCTTGTCGCGTGCATCGGACACCCAGAGATAGCCCTTCCAGCCCGTTTCGATGATGTCGAGCCTTCCGGTTCCGGCATCGAGTCTGCCGAATCCGGTCGTGCGATCCCCCATCCGCTCGAACCACGTGACCAGAAAGGTGTCGTTCTCGAGCGGAATCATATCCATCGGCCAGATGTCCAGGGTTTCCGGCACGAGAACGGGATGCGTCGAATGCGTGGTCATGTCGAAAAGCACGAAATCAAGCAGGTCATCGATGCGGAGATCGGAACGATAGCCTGCGCGGTGCGATGAAAAGAACAACCGGATCATCTGCCAGGGTGACAGGATGGAAAAACGTACGATCGGAACATAGCGGCCGGACATGGAAACGCTGAAAAGGGAATCGAATCGTCGTGTGACGAGAATATCCCGGGAAGACGCGATTTCGCGGATCCGCGCGGGCATGCTCCACCCCGACCATTCTCCCGAATCCGGCGCTTTGATCGGAATATACCCCTTCTGCAGCAGACGATCCGCTCCGGTTCGAATGCCGGACAGGCGAGTCTCGACGTCCGGCAAGTCACCGTAGTAATGCGACATGTATGCTCCCCGACCCAAAACGCCCGCGAAAATGACACACAGCGCCAGTGCGATCGAGACAGCCATCAAGCTGCCCCGGCGTCCCCTCAGACGCAGCCTGAAGAGCCACAGCGACAGGATCGCCAGAATCAACCAGACGGCGATCCGGGCCGATCGAAACAACTCCATGGGAATCATGCTCAATCGCGTCAGAGCGACATCGATCATCATCATGCCGGCCAGCCCCGTGAGACTCCCGGTGAAAGCCCCGATCGGCCGCTTGAACAGCGCTCCCGCGACCAGAGATGCCGCGACGAGATGTCCCAGAAATGCAACCAGATAGAAATGCTCCGCCATGAGCTGGAATCGATGCTGGAAACTCAATGCGGTCACTCTGATGCCCATCAGGATCGACGGAATGGCGATGATCATCAGGGCCAGCGTCGATGCGACCAGCGCCACGATGATCTTGACCGTCCAGACCAGTTCCGGTCGGACAGGCAGCATCGCGACCATGGAATCACCGTTGACGGATCGATCCGACGTCAGCCCGCCCGCAAACGCGGTGATGACGATGAACGTACCCAGAAAAACCATCCATGTGAACAGGGGTTCCTCTTTGAATGCCTCGTGAAAACCGATCCGGATTGACATGCTGAGCACGATGATCAGGAACATGACGAGACCGAACAGGCCCAGCGCTGGAGCCGCCCACTGCTCGCGCAGTTCCTTCCCGAGTAACGCCCTGATCGGTGTCAGCACGCTTCTCTGTGTTGTGCCGGAGGGCTTCATGATGTGCCTCTTCCCGGGGCGGTGAGCGCGAGATAAATATCTTCCAGTGATACCTCATCCGCTGTTGTATGGTTGGCGTTTGCGAATGATTCGATCGTCTCGAGCGCCGGGCATTCCACCACGAGATCCTCGATTGCACCGATCCGCTTCCGCATCAGAATATCGATCCCTGCCGGGGGTGAGGGGATCTCGGCGTCCGACCTGAACTGGATCCTGCGGATCGATCGTTTCAACTCGTCGATCGGAGCCTGGCGGGTGAGATGCCCCTGATTGAAGACCGCGACGATCGTGACGAGACCTTCGACTTCGTGTACCAGGTGGGTGGCGAAGAAGATCGAGGTGCCTTCCTGATGCATGTGGGCGATGACGGTTTCGAGAATCTCGCGGCGCGCACCGGGATCGATTCCGGCGGTCGCGTCGTCGAGAATCAGCAATTCGGGACGGTGCGCGAGTGCCAGGAGCAGCGCGAGCTTGGCTTCTTCGCCTCGTGACAGAGACTTGATCTTCGATTCCGGACGAAGATTGAACCGGGTGGTCAGTTCCCGCGCATACGCACCATCCCAGGTCGGATAAAAGGATGCCGTGAACGCCTGAATCCGGTCGATCGTCATCCAGTCGATCATGTGCGGACGCTCGGGAACATATCCGATCAGGCGGCGGATATCGGGACCGGAACGGGTGATATCCAATCCAAGGACCGTGCCGGAGCCTCGATCCGGGCGCACGAGATTCTGCAGCATCCGGATGGTGGTTGTTTTCCCGGCTCCATTGGGCCCCAGAAACGCCATGACCGCTCCGCGAGGCATGTTCATCGTGAGATTCTCGACGGCCCATCGCCGCCCGTACCGTTTCCCCAGTCTCTCAGTGGAAATCACGGAATTGCTCATGTTCTGCCTCCCTTTCCCCCTTCCGCTCCCTCCGGCGGATAGATGCCATCCAGCGTTTCAGTGAAGATTCCGGTGATCTGGCGCCTCTGTAATTGAAGATGGTAGGCCTCGACGACCGCCCGCTCCATGTGCCTCCGGACTTCCTCTTCCTTGCGTTTCAAAACGAGACCGGACACTTTGCCCGACACGAAACTGCCGATGCCGGGGCGGCCTTCGAGCACGTTGTCGCGCTCAAGTTCGCGATAGGCTTTCGAAACCGTGTTGGGGTTGACTCTGAGATCCACGGCGAGATCCCTGACAGTGGGCAGGCGATCGCCGATCCGCAGTCGTCCCGATGCGATCTGAGACTTGATCTGCTCGATGATCTGCAGATAGACCGGCGTCCCGGATTTCGGATCGATCTTCAGGAACATCGCAGCCTCCTTTCTTTGAGTGATTGTACCACTCTACTAATACAATATAAGAATAGAACAAGGAGCTGTCAAGCACAAAAATAGCCGCCGGCGTCCCTGCCGGCGGGCAATGCGAATTATGACCCTAAGGCGTCCCTGCCGGTGGGCGCAGAAGCCGCCGGCGTCCCTGCCGGCGGGCACGGAGGCCGTATGAGAGTACAGACCCGTTTCTTTGCCGGCGGGCACGGAGGCCCGCCGCTGCTGGGTTATTGACTGTATCCCCAGGTGACGACAGCCAGGTCGCCACGCAGACCTGTCATGGTTTCGTCCAGCATCGCGCCGTAAAACCTGATCCCGCTCGCGCTGCCGCCTCCAGTATCCGGCCAAGTGAATAACGCAATCACCTCGATGGTTTCGGTGCCCGAAGGAACATCCATCACCTGGTAATCGATCGCCGTGCTGCCCGGCGGCGCATAGGGAATCCATGAAGGCCAGAACCAGTAAGATCCATATACATCCAGCACGAAGAATACCGGGACGTCCTCAAGTGCAGCCCCCGGATTGTCCAGATATCCCCTCACGTAAAATTCCTCGCCGGGATGCACGGTCAGCGTGGGCAGCTCGATCCGCACCCCCAGTGGCCGGGCAGTTGTTGGTGTCGCCGACGGCGTCCGGGTTGGTTGAGGCGTGAAGGAGGCCGTCGGTGTGGGTGGCTGGGTCGGCGTTTGACTGGGAGTATGAGAAGGTATTTGGGTGTGTGTTTGGGTCGGTGACGGGGTGGCGGATGGGGTGGCGGTCCATGTCCCTGTGCCGGTTGGTGTGGCTGACGCGGTTGCCGTATTGACGGGAGTCGGCGTGGACGTCGGTATCGCTGTGCCGGTCGAAGTGGGATCAGGGGTCACCGTGGATGTCGGGGTCCGGGTCGCTATCGGACTTGGAGTCGCTGTTCGTGTCGGTGTCAGCGTTGGTGGAATCGTCTGCGTCGCAGTCGGCGTTCTCGATGCCGTCGCACTCGGTGCCGGAGTCGGGGTCGTGGTGCCCCCTTCAGTTAATAGGGTGCTCCAATCGCCCGCCAGCCACACCGCGCCTCCCGGAAGAGCCTCGATTGACCGGAGCGTACTGGTCACGGGACTCGCCGTTCCCGTCCAACTCGCCCCTCCGTTCGTCGTCTCAAGAATCACCCCGCCTTCACCCACCGCAATGCCTCGGGTCGCATTCCAGAAATAGACATCATACAGATCCGCATCGACGTTGCTGTCCTGAGCGAACCAGCTCGCCCCGCCATCCGTCGTCGCCAGAATGATCGCCTCATTCGTCGGATAAGCCTCACCGACCGCCCACCCGTGCTGCGCATCCGCAAAACAGAGCGCTCTTAAATAATTATTGATCCCATGACTGTGAATGTTCTGCCACGACTGTCCGCCATCGGTCGATCGAAACACCGTCGACAGCCCCGCAACGGCAAAGGCAACGCTCGGACTGACGAACTCGATGTCATACACCCCGCCGTATCCCATCCCGGCCTGAATCTCCCAACTCGCCCCGCCGTCAGTCGTGTAGTAAATCCCGTATCGCCCGCCGATCCACCCCGTCGATGCGCTGGTGAAATGGATCCCGCTCGCATACGGCACGACCTGGCTCATCCGCGACCACGTCGTCCCGCCATCGCTGCTGGTCAGGAGAATCGTCGTCCCGGCGGCAATCATCGTCGTTCCGTCCACATCGAGAATCTCGTTGAGATCGCCGTTATCCCACACGCCGCCAATCTGTGTCCACGTCTCGCCCCCATCCGTCGTTTTCCGGATCGCCGAAGGCTCCCCGACGCCCCACCCGTTCATCGCATCCGTCATCCGGATCCGGTGAAAATTCTCGGAGGTCGTTTCCGGAATCCGCTCCCATGTCTCACCGCCGTCACCCGTCGTGAACAGATACCCGAAACTGCCGAATGCCGCCAGCCGGGTCGCATCGAATGCACGAATCCCGCTCAGGATGGTCGCACCGACAATGTTCTGTTCCGCCCACGAAATCCCTCCATCCGTCGTCTTGCGGATGAGGGGTGAATAGTCGCCGATCGTGTCGTGGTGCCCGGCGATCCAGCCCGTCGAGGGGTCCGCGAAGTCCAGTCCGTACAGCCAGGCGTCGGTGTGCTGTGCGACCGCGGTCCAACTCGCCCCGCCGTTCGTGCTGCGAGCGACCTGTTTGACCGACGCGAGCCTTCCGTCGGATGCCGATGGAAATGTGATGCCCACGATCGAACCGAGGGTATCCGAATAGACATCGTCCCAATTCACCCCGCCGTCGGTCGTGCGATAGAGATCGAACGCGAAAACGGACTCGGGTGTGAACCCGGTCGTGCTGTCGAGAAACGTCAGGCCGGCCGTGGAAACATCGCTCAGGGTAATGTCGACATCCGCCCAACTCGCCCCGCCGTCCGTCGTTCTCAGAAACGCGCTGTCCGGCTTTCCAACCCAGCCATTCAATGGATCCAGGAATCCGACCGACATCAGCCGGACGGTGTGATTGTCGATACGGGTCGTCCATGTGAGGCCGGTATCGGTCGATCGAATCAGCGCGCCGCTCGAATTCCATCCCGACTGATCCCCCGCGGCGATCCAGATCGTTGTTTCATTCTGCCAGGCGATGCTGTTGAGATCTTTCGAGGTTGAGGTCTGAATCATGGTGAAATTTGCCCCGCCGTCCGCCGATCGCAGGATGATCCCGTCCTGTCCCGCGGCCACGAGATGCGTTCCATCCGGAGAATAGGCCGCGCAACGGATATGCATCGGGAAATCGCCTCGATGGGAGATCGTCCAGGCGGAGAAGACAGGTGCGGTCGAACAGTAGATGAGGATCGCGCAGATCGGAAGCCAGTATCGTTTCATGGGTTTCCTCCATTTGGGAAATTGTATCGATTGTGCCCGGGAACGTCCAGCCGGCGTCCTCGTCCGTACCCGTGTCACACCCATACATAGTAAGTAAAGCAAGGGCGATCCTCGTGATCGCCCTCCTCGTGATCGCCCTCCTCGTGATCGCCCTCCTCGTGATCACCCTCCTCGTGATCGCCATCCTTGTGATCGCCCCCATCTCCTATATAATCCTTCCCGGGAGGCTGTCATGAATTCGGACACCGGCTACATGCGGATCGCACTTGAGGAGGCCCGATCGGGCGCGCTGGAGGGGGAAATCCCGGTCGGCGCGGTGGCTGTTTTCGAGGGTCGCGTGATCGCACGGGCGCACAACCGCGTCGAATCGCTCCGGGATGCCTCGGCACACGCCGAAATGACGGTCCTGAAAGCTGCCTCGTCGGTTCTCGATCGCTGGCGCCTCACGGGAGTCACCCTCTATGTGACCATCGAACCCTGTCCGATGTGCGCCATGGCGCTGGTTCTGTCGCGAGTCGACCGTGTGGTCTTCGGCGCTCCGGAACCCCGGACAGGCGCTGCCGGGTCCTTCATCCATATTCTGGGCAACCCCGCACTCAACCATCGCCCCGAATTCCTGGGAGGGGTTCTCAGTGACGAAGCATCGGCGTTGCTCCGGGAGTTCTTCCGCAACAAACGAGCGGCAGGCTCCGCGTCGCACGCATCACCGGACACGAATCCCTCGTTGACAGAACCGGAAAACCATGTTTAAACTACGCGTCGCTTCGGAGAGGTACCGAAGTGGTCGTACCGGGCCCGACTCGAAATCGGGTTGGTGGTCAAAAGCCGCCACGTGGGTTCGAATCCCACCCTCTCCGCTAAAACAAAGATGCGATTGATTCGCGGTTTTTTCGACGGATATCCTGCTTGCCAAGCCCATGGATATGCCTTTATAATCATCCCGTTCGACACAGACAGGGGTCGGACGGGCGAGTAGGGGAGCCATGTGAGTTTCAGCTATCAGGAATTGGATGTCTATTATATTGCCTTGGGGTTTGTCGACTCGCTCCATGCCTGTATCTCGAACTGTCCCGACCCGCTCAATCCGCTGATCGAGCAACTCGATCGGTCGGCCGTCGAGATTCCCTTGTCGATCGCGCGGCTGTCGGGTGAGTATGGCGACATGATCCCCCCTCAGGAGATTCTCAGGGTGCGCGGCATTGTCTACATGGTCCAGTCGCTCCTGGAGATCTGCTGGCAGCGGAAGATGATCAGCGAGAAGGATTCCGAGGAGTTCGGGAACACGCTGATCGTGCTGGCGCGGATGCTGGCTGAAATGTCCACGCAGAGCCGTGAGACATCCCGGATGCAACGGCCGCAGCCCAGACCCTTCACGTGATTCGGCGGAACACGGGTGCGTCGATATTGCCTCGCTGGGATTCCTGTTTTTCTTGACCTTTAAATTTGCCCGGAGTATATTTTAGTGTCGCGCTGTGAGAACGGCGCAATCTGGTTTGGACGGCCGGAGAGATGTCCGAGAGGCCGAAGGAGCACGATTGGAAATCGTGTGGGTGGGCAAAATCCCGCCCCCAGGGTTCGAATCCCTGTCTCTCCGCCATTCACCGGATTCTGTTTTGATTGACTTTGGGTCGTGCTAGACGGGACGTTAGCGGTGTCCTGAACCCGAAATCCGCTATAGCGGGGTTGAATTCCCGCTCGAGGGCTCGTGATTTCTGGACCGGTTTGTCGGATGGGGTGTTGACGGACGGGTCCTGCGCAACGGGAACTTTCGAATCATGTCAGGCCCGGAAGGGAGCAGCATTAAGGAAGCACTCACGTGTGCCGCAGGAGTGCCTGGCCTGAGCCCGGTTCGGCAAGTGCCGCAGGAGTCTCAGTTCGACAGCAGGTGCACGGCCCATTTTTTTATCGTGAGGAATTCGTCGCGTGGCCTATCTGGTGTTGGCTCGAAAATGGCGTCCGCAACGGTTCGACGATATTGTCGGTCAGAACGCGATTGCCAAAACCCTGGCCAACTCCATTCGCCTCAATCGGATCGGCCATGCCTTCCTCTTCTCGGGCCCTCGGGGCGTCGGTAAAACCTCAACCGCCCGCATCCTCTCGAAAGCACTCAACTGCTCGAACGGTCCCACCCCCGAACCGTGCAATGCCTGCCAGTTCTGCGACGAAATCACCCGCGGCACGTCTCTCGATGTCATCGAAATCGACGGCGCATCGAATCGCGGTATCGACGAAATTCGTGATCTGCGCGAGAACGTCCGGTATGCGCCGGCGTCCGCCCGCTTCAAGATCATCATCATCGACGAAGTCCATATGCTGACGCGGGAAGCCTTCAATGCACTCCTGAAAACGCTCGAGGAACCGCCTCCGCACGCCAAATTCATCCTGGCGACAACCGAGGCGCACAAGGTGCCGATCACCATCGTGTCGCGATGCCAGCGCTACGATTTCCGGCGCATCGACGCCAAAACCCTCGGCCCAGCTCTCGCCGCAATCTGTGCCCGTGAAAATATCTCGGTCGAACCCCGCACTCTCGATGTGCTCGCACGCGCGGCCGACGGAAGTTTTCGCGACGGGCTGTCACTGCTCGACCAGGTGATTTCATTCTCCGGACAGACGATCGTTCATGACGAAACCATGAGTCTGCTCGGGAGAATCGACCCGAACCTGGTCTGGGACATTCTTCGCGCCGTTTCAATCCAGGACGGAAGCGCTGCGCTGGGGCGGTACGACGAGTTTGCGCAGAAGGGCGGTGACGAGACTGTTCTGACGCGGGAGATGATGGAAGCGACACGCGATCTGATGGCGGTGCGTGTCGGCGGTTCGCCCCGATACGATCTCCCGGAGGGGCTCGCCGACGCGTTTTCGATCGATCAGCTCGAACGGATCTTCCGCATCCTTCTCGATCTCGAAACCTCCCTGCGCTCGACCGAATTTCCCCGGCTGATCATGGACGTCGCACTCGTGAAGATGTCGCGCATCCAGGCGCTCACTCCGATCGAAACGCTTCTGGGCAGACTCGAAACCGTCATTGGTAATTCCGGTGCGATGTCCGGCCCCGGTATCGGTGCGGCGACGCGTTCTTCATTGCCGGAAACCGGCGCGGCCCAGATCCGGCGGCAGATCGTTTCCGAAAAACCACCGGCTCAACCACCCCGGCCGACGGCGAACCCGGCACCCCCTCCACCGCAACCGGCGCGCGCGCCTGCACTGGAAGTCGCTCCTCTGCCTGCGCCTCCACCGGTCAAACCGACGGGGAACCGCCTCCAGGATATTCTTGCCAATATGCCCCCCGACCAGCCCAATCTCCGCGCACAACTCGCTCACGGCGCTCTGGTTTCAGAGTCCGATTCGGAAATCGTCATCGGATTCCGTCCGGATGTCTGGCAGTTCTGCGGCAAGTTGTGCGGATCTCCCGAGAGCGTGTCGGTGGTGGAAAGAGCGGCCGAGAGGCTGATCGGGCGACCGGTGAAAGTCAGGATCACCGAAACGCATGAAAATTTGAAATCGGTCGCCGAAATGCGGATCGAACAGGAAAAAAAAACTGCGGACGCCAATATGAAACGCGCCCTTGACACCCCGCTGGTGACCGAGTTGATCGGGCGGTTCGACGCGCGCATCCGTGAGGTGCGGCCGAATCGTGACAAGGACCGAAGCCGGGAGACAGGAGAATGAAGGGAATGAACTTCATGAAGCAGGCCAAGGAGATGATGGAGCGTCTCCAGGCCATGAAAACCGATCTGCAGAATCGCACGCAGGAAGCCACAGCCGGCGGCGGCATGGTCACGGTCGTGGCGCGCGGCGACAACCGGATTGTCTCGATCCGGATCGATCCCGAAGTCGTGGATCCCTCTGACGTGACGATGCTCGAGGATCTGGTCGTATCGGCGGTCAACGAAGCGCTCAGGAAGGTGCAGGATACGATGGCGGCCGAAATGAACAAGCTCACGGGCGGACTCAATATCCCCGGAATGATGGGGTGATCTGCCCGGAATGGAACTCAAGGTCTTACGGGAACTCATCGAGGACTTGTCTCGACTGCCGGGTATCGGAAGGAAATCGGCCCAGCGGATGGCCTATTATATTCTCAAGCAGCCGCGGTCGTTCGCCGAGAAACTATCCCGCTCCCTGATCAATCTCAAAGACGGAATCAAACCCTGCGAGCGCTGTTTCAATCTGTCGGAAGATGGAGTATGTTCCGTGTGCAACGACGAGCACCGTGAGAAGACGGTGTGCGTCGTCGAAGAGGCGAATGATGTGGCGGCGATCGAACGGACAGGTGAATTCAAGGGCCGCTACCACGTGCTCAATGGCGTGATTTCGCCCCTCAACGGAATCGGTCCGGACAACCTGACGATCGGACGGCTGATCGAGCGGGTCGCGTCGGGTGAGGTGGGTGATGTGATTATCGCGACGAATCTCACGGTGGAAGGCGAAGCCACCGCGATGTATATTTCACGCGTCCTGAAAGCCCGGGGTGCCCGGGTGTTCCGGATCGCGCATGGTCTGCCGGTCGGCGGAAGTCTCGAATACGCCGACGAAGCCACGATGGCCAAGGCGCTGGAAGGCAGAACCGAATTGTAGTTTTTCAAGGAAACCGCGGATGCGCCGCGGAATGTCAGTGAGGAGTTGATGATGGAAAACAAGTACATGGTTACGATGGATGGAAATACCGCGGCGGCGATGGTCGGCCACGCATGCAGCGAGGTCATTGCGATTTATCCCATCACCCCCAGTTCGGTCATGGGTGAGGAAGCGGATGCGAAATCGGCTGCGGGCGAAACGAATATCTGGGGTGTCGTTCCCGAAGTCATCGAGCTTCAATCCGAAGCCGGCGCAGCGGCCGCCGTTCACGGAGCGCTCGCGTCGGGATGCCTGAGCACCACCTTCACGGCATCGCAGGGACTCCTCCTGATGATCCCCAACATGTTCAAGATCGCCGGTGAGTTGCTCCCGACGGTCTTCCACATCGCCGCCCGCTCGATCGCCTGCCAGGCACTCTCTATCTTCGGCGATCACCAGGACATCATGTCCGCCCGGTCAACCGGATTCGGCGCAATCGCCTCGGGCAGCGTCCAGGAAGTCATGGATCTCGCACTGATCGCCACCGCCTCGACACTCGAATCCCGCGTCCCGATGCTCCATTTCTTCGACGGATTCCGAACCTCACATGAAGTCAACAAAGTCTATCCGCTGTCGAAAGAAGACATGCGGGCGATGATCGACGATCGGTTCGTGATCGAACACCGACAGCGCGGTCTGAATCCGGATAACCCGATGATCAGCGGCACCAGCCAGAACCCCGATGTGTATTTCCAGGGTCGCGAAACCGTCAATCCGTTCTATACCCAATGTCCGGGAATCATCGAAAAATACATGGCGCGGTTTCAGAAGCTGACCGGACGAAAATACGACCTGTTCCAGTATTTCGGTCATCCGGACGCCGAACGGGTCGTGATCATCATGGGATCCGGTGCGGAAGCAGCGCACGAGACTGTCGATGAACTGGTCGGGATGGGCGAGAAAGTCGGTATCATCAAGGTCCGCCTCTACCGGCCGTTCTCCGCCGCGCATCTCATCGGCGCCCTGCCGAAATCCGTCAAACGCATCGCGGTGCTCGACCGGACCAAGGAACCGGGTGCGGGCGGTGATCCGCTTTACCTGGACGTTCAGGCTGCCATCGTGGAAGCGATGACGGACGGGACGGCACCGTTCAAAACAATGCCGGCGATCGTCGGCGGTCGATACGGCCTGAGTTCGAAGGAATTTACACCGGGAATGGCCAAGGCCGTCTTCGACAATCTCGCGGCAAACCGCCCCAAAAATCACTTCACGGTCGGGATCATCGACGATGTGTCACACTCGAGTCTCGAATGGGACGCCGACTTCCGCAACCGCTCCGCGGACGCCTTCCAGGCCATGTTCTACGGTCTCGGATCGGACGGAACGGTCAGCGCGAACAAGAATTCGATCAAGATCATCGGCGAAGCGACCGACATGTATGCGCAGGGCTATTTCGTCTACGATTCGAAGAAAGCCGGCGCACAGACGGTCAGTCATCTCCGGTTCGGGAAGAAACCGATCCGGAGCACGTATCTGTGCACCGACGCGAATTTCCTCGCCTGCCACAACTTCACCTTCCTCGAAAAATACGACATGCTGGCCAATCTCAAACCAGGCGGCACATTTCTCCTCAACAGCCCGTTCAGTGCCGGCGAAGTCTGGGATCGGCTGCCCCGGTTCGTCCAGGAACAGCTCATTGCGAAGAAAGCGAAATTCTACGTCGTTGACGCGAACGCGCTCGCGAAGGATCTCGGGTTGGGCGCGCGCATCAACACGATCATGCAGGTGGCGTTCTTCAAGATTTCCGGAGTATTGCCGGAAGACGAAGCCGTGGAGTTGATCCGCGAAAGCATCAAGAAGACCTACGGCAAGAAAGGCGCCAAGGTGGTCGAGATGAACATGAAGGCGATCGATGCGGCGCTCGGCGCTACCCACGTCGTCACGATCCCCGCGTCGGCCGCCAGCACGATCATGCCTCCGCCGACCGTGCCGGATCACGCCCCTGATTTCGTCAAGGGGTTGCTCGCGAAAATCATCCGCAAGGAAGGCGATCTGGTTCCGGTATCCGAAATGCCCTGCGACGGGCGGTTCATCACGGCGACCACGCAGTATGAAAAACGCAACATCGCGACCGACATTCCGGTCTGGAAAACCGAGAACTGCATCCAGTGCGGAATGTGCAGTTTCGTGTGTCCGCACGCGTCGATCCGCATCAAGGCATACGCTCCGGAATCGCTCGCAGGCGCGCCGCCGACCTTCAAATCGGCGGATGCGAAGACCAAGCAGTTCGAAGGGTTGAAGTTCACCGTTCAGGTGGCACCCGAGGATTGCACGGGTTGCGGCGTGTGCGTTGAGGCGTGCCCCGCGAAAGACAAGGCGATCGTGATGCAGCCCCAGTTCAAACTGCGGCATCCCGAGGCTCAGAATTTTGAATTCTTCCTGAGTATCCCCGAAACCGATATGAAGTACGTCAAGAAAGAAACGGTCAAGGGAAGCCAGTTGATCCGGCCGCTGTTCGAGTTTTCCGGTGCGTGCGCGGGATGCGGCGAGACTCCGTATGTCAAGCTGCTGACTCAGCTCTACGGCGATCGCGCCATCATCGCGAATGCCACCGGCTGTTCGTCGATCTACGGCGGCAACCTGCCGACCACGCCGTACTGCAAACGGAATGACGGTCGAGGTCCCGCTTGGACCAACAGTCTGTTCGAAGATGCCGCCGAAATCGGACTCGGATTCCGCTGCTCGGTGGACGCCAAGCGAAACGAAGCGATGCAGCGGGTGCGGGAATCGGCTCTTCCGGAAGAACTCAAACACGCGATTCTCGAAGCCGACCAGAGCGGCGATATCGGGATTGCTGCCCAGCGGGAACGCGTCGATCAGCTCAAGAAACAGATCGGCGACACGGATCCGATCCTGATGTCGCTGGCGGATTATCTGGTCGACAAGGCGGTCTGGTGCATCGGCGGCGACGGCTGGGCCTACGATATCGGTTACGGCGGACTGGACCATGTCATCGCGTCGGGCCGCAACGTCAACCTGCTCGTGCTCGATACCGAAGTGTATTCGAACACCGGCGGACAGTGCTCCAAATCGACGCCGCGCGGGTCGACCGCCAAGTTCGCCGTGGCCGGCAAGGTGATGCCGAAAAAAGACCTCGGAATGCTCGCCATGACCTACGGCAACGTCTACGTCGCAAAGATCGCGATGGGAGCCAATCCGGCGCAGACCGTGAAGGCGTTCGCCGAAGCGGGCAGTTATCCCGGAAGCTCGATCGTGATCGCGTACTGCCCCTGCATCGCGCACGGTATCGACATGCAGAAGCAACTCGTCGAACAGAAAAAAGCAGTGGAGTCGGGACACTGGCCGCTGTTCCGGTTTGATCCGAGACGCGTTGCGAACGGTGAAAACCCGCTCCAGCTCGACAGCAAAACGCCGGTCGTATCGATGGAAGAATACATGTACGGCGAAATCCGCTACAAGGCACTGAAGTACAGCGAACCGGCACGCGCTCAGGAACTGCTCGAACTGGCTCAGAAGGACGTGTCGCTCCGGTTCAAAATCTACGAGCAGCTCGCCAGGATGTCGTTCGGGTCGTAACCGACGGCGTTTTGGGGTCGACCGGTCATCATGTGGCGGGAGCAGATCGACGGCAGCATCCGGGATGTGCGTGATGCCGCTCAGAGACTCAGGCTCCCGCCGCGTGTCGAAAGCGGCATGGCCCGTGCCGCGGCGCGCTACCCCATACTCGTCACACCGTATTACTTCGGGTTGATCGATCCGGAGAACCCGCGTGATCCGATCCGCCGGATGGTGCTCCCGTCACCTGCGGAGCTGTGGCATGGGCGGGACGAGAGCGCGGATCCGCTCGAGGAATGCCGGTTCTGTCCCGCGTCGGGCCTGATTCACAAGTATCGCAATCGCGTACTGATCCTGACCGTTTCAGCCTGTGCGGTGCATTGTCGGTTCTGTTTCCGGGCGCATTCCGGAGTGACCCCCTCCGATGGACTGTCCGCGGCGCAATTCGACCGGATTCTCGGCTATATTCGCAAGCGGAGAGGGATTCAGGAAGTGATTCTCTCCGGAGGCGATCCGCTGATGATGGACGACGAGGAACTCGGGGTCCTGATCGATCTGATCTCGGGGATCGACCATGTCGAGATCATCCGGATCCACACGCGGATGCCGGCTGTGTTGCCGCAGAGACTGACGGAGGGGCTGGCGGGCGTTTTGCGACGGGGGAAGCCGGTGTGGGTCGTGGCGCATTTCAATCATGCCGTCGAGATGACCGGGGAGGCGGTGCGGGGGTGTGCCGTGCTGATCGATGCGGGCATCCCGATGCTCAATCAGGCCGTTCTGCTGAGGGGTGTGAACGATTCCACGCGGGCACTCATGGATCTGAGCGGTGCGCTGGTGAGAAACCGGATCAAGCCGTATTACCTGCACCAGCTCGACAAGGTGGCGGGAGCGGGGCATTTTGCGGTGGATGACATGAATGCGCGGATCATGGTTTCGGAGCTGGCCGAGAAGGTGTCGGGGTATGCTGTTCCGACCCTTGTGCGGGAAATCCCCGGCCGATCGTGTAAAACCGTCCTTTGAAATAAAGGGACACCTTACTTAATTGATTGGTTGCGCCGGGGTCCAGACCGGCATCTTGTGCTCGGGGAGGGCCTGTGCCGGCTAAGGCTTGACGGTCAGCGTGCATGCGCTCAGGTCTGACGAACAACCGAAACGATCCATCGCACGGAATCCGACAAGAAATTGGCTGATCGCACATGGCTGGACAACTGCGCGTTCATAGAACAAGCCGGAGCCCGGCAGAAGATCATCCTGAATCGAGGCATTCAAAGGAACGCCATCCAGGAACAGATCGATCCGATCCGGGTAATCATTCTCATCAGGATCATACGCATACACGATGATCTCCAGTGGAGATGCGATCCCTGCCTGCAATTGGCTTGTTCCATATCCCGTGAGACAGATCGATGGCGGGGTTGACTCGATCCGCATGACTCTCAGATCGGAACCAGAATAGATCAGATCCTGATATATTGGCGAAAAGCATATGTACTTTGGAAAAACAGGATCGCTCCAGGTCACACCCGAGTCGATGCTTCGCTTTTTCTTATCGATATAGCCTTCAATGGTTGGAGGAGGTACGTTGTACATCTCATTCGATGCCCAGGGAGAAACACAGAACGCATCGGTGAACGATGCGAATTTGTCTAGCCAAATCCACTGCCGACCTTCATCGGTACTCCGGTAGAGGTCGGCAGTGGATTTAGAAGCGATGTACATAAGATTTGAGTTGTTTGTATCGATTACAAGATCATCCTGGCGTTCACGACTGTAGAGTTCCGTCTGAAGTCCATGACTCGCCGCGATTTCCGTCCAACTAATTCCCGCATCGGTGCTTTTACATAGCAGAGCTTGTCGATCGGAGTTTAAACATCCCAGAACAAATAGAACATTCGGATCCCGAGGACTGTCCGCAACATCCTTGATGCGCTCAAGTTGCGGGATCTCCAACTTCCGCCAGGTCGTCCCCTCATCATCAGTCATATATAACCAGTTCAGCGTTTCTTGCTGACTGGCCGGCCTGTTGTCGAATATCCCGAAAAAGCGCTTCGGATTGATCGAAGACGGAACACCAATCCGAAGTCGATGTTCCTGATCGATCGGTAGATTCTGCCAGGTCGCTCCGTTATCCCGACTCGTCAGAATCCGCCCCTCCCACTCCAGCCTTCCCACACTCCCGTGAAGATTGTCGCTTGCAAAGAGATACAATGTGGGATTTCCCGGTGTTTCCAGCATATACTCCGGGCGAAGCATCTCTTCAGAATTGATACAATACTCCGATTCCCACGTTTCACCGGAATCCGTGGATCGAAAGTGTCCATACTCCTTTGAAAAAAACAGCATCAACCCGGGATGACTCCGGCTGACAAATCCGAACGAATAATCCCTGTTGGCGGTCACTGGCTTCCAAGTCACTCCATAGTCCTGCGACCTCAAAATACTTTTGCCCGACACAAACACCTCTCCGGGGGTCCATGCTGACCGTTCCAGATAGAAGTCGACTTCGTATTCGTAGTTCCACAGCCGTGTCGTCCACGTCATCCCGGCATCGGTCGTTCGATACAAGGCGTTGTTCCCCTGGGCAGAAACGATCATCATCTCCGGGTTTTCAGGCTCGATGATCAGGTCACATGCTTGAAACCGCGACCCGTATTGCCCGAAATGGTCCCAGGTCACGCCTCCATCGTTACTGATCCGTAACGAGTTTGCGTTCGTATAGAAGTTGGCAATCGTAATCAATGTCTGCGGATTCTGCGGATGAAAGACCACCTTCTCGATCCCGCGGCTCCCTCCTCCCCAATTATAACGGTTCACCAATTTTTCCCACGTCTGTCCGGAGTCGGTGCTCTTCATGAGCGCGTAATTCATATCACTCGAACCCAGAATGACCAGACTCGGATTGTAAGGAGAAAAATCAATGTTGGTAACCATCTCACTGTTTGTAAAGTAATCGAAGACTTGTACCGTGTTCCAGGTCACGCCTTCATCCGTGCTTCGCAGCAGCACCTCCAGACCGGAGGAAGATCGATCCACTCTCAGAAAAACACATCCATGCGGTGACACGGACAGCACCGTTGTTCCTTTCCACGAAAGGGGTGCACTCCATGACACTCCGCCATCATCACTGAAACTGATCTGCATCGAGTGCTGAGTATCATTTCGCTTGACATACGCGTAAACGCGGGGTCTTCCATCTATCCTCGAAACGACGATATCAGTTGATTGCATGAACCCATTCAATGAGTTTGGAATCGAGATCCACGTTTTCCCGTAATCATCACTACGGGCCAGTGATGCATCCATGAAACCGATCATTCGGCCGGGAATATCCGGATAGCAGGTGACCGATCGAATCGGCCAGGTGATTCGAATCGTCTCATACCACTTGTTCGGCTCCATGTCCTCGGGGTTGACGGCGAAGCAGGTTGAGATCATCGGCATCAAACAGAGGAGCAGAATGAATCGATTCAACATGAGGGTGACTGTCGATAAAAACGAGTCTGCTGTCAAGTCCTGCTACCGCGAATTCGACCCGCTCGGCTGGTCGGGTCGAATGATCCTCAGCTTGACCAGAATGCGCTCGATCAGCGATGGCTTCTCCCATTCCAACTGATGGGTCACAACGCGAAACCGATACGCATCATCCAGAAGCACAAACCCTTTCCATGTGCCGCACAATCCCTGATAGAGCACTCCCTCGTCCTGGTGCGTGAACCATTTGTGATGATGTCCGAAAAACCAGAGTTTGGGATGAAAATGTGCCGACAGTTCCTCGCTTCTCGCAAAACCGGGAGTGCCATAGCACTCCATGCCGGGTGTGTTGGGAACCCCCAGATTCGTGGGACAATCATGCGTGATGATGATATCGACAGCGTCGGGACTCAGGCGGAGGCACCGATCGATCTGCTCATCGGTGATCAGTGATGCCGATTCGGTGATCATTGAATCCATGTACGCAGCACCTCCAAGCGCCAGGAACCGATACCCGCCAATCACATGAACGGTGGATCGCGGTAAATACGTAAAATAGGTCTCGTACTTCCTGACAAGTTTGGGCAGAGCGGTAAAATCCTCATGGTTCCCGTCGATGCAATACAGCGGCTTTAAAAACCGTTTACGGGATCGGATGAAGTAGTCGTGCAGGTGAGAGGCATACAGGCCGAAATCGCCAAGATGGATCACACAGTCGATTGAAACACCCAATTCGGTTTCGGCATAGACAATCTGTTTGTTGATCGTGTCGTAATAGCAATGGCTGTCGGAGGTTAGGAGAATCACGACGGGATGCTCACTGACCCGTAAAATCATAGCTCATCCGAGCCATGAAATGCTTGGTCTGGGCAAAAATTTCCTTGAGAAGACGCTGCTCGATGTATGTCAGACTGTCCGGACTGATGTAATTGTCCGGCTGCCTCGTCGCCGATGCCATCGTTTCGGCCTGCATCCGTAACCGGATCTGCATCAGATATCGGTAGGCCTGTGCCATTTCTTCGTAATTCTTATCGGTCAGAATACCGCGATCCCTCAGTGCATGCAGCCGGTCGAGGGTGTTGGTGGCCTGTATTCTGTGGCGAATGGAATAGATCCGGGCAAAATCGATGATCGGCATCATGGCGCTCTTCATATCGAGCACCTTGCCACGGTCGGAAACGGATTCGACGAGAAACTGCCCGAACATACCGATCGGCGGTGTCATCGGAAGGACATTGCGAACGAGCAACTGGAAGAACCGAGGATTCTCGGGTGCAATCTGATCGATGTAATCACGTAATCGGGTTTCGATGTCCGTCTTCCCGAACGCACATCTGAAATCGAAGAATATCTTCAGATTCAAAAGGTCTTCGGCGGTGGACTGGTGGATCCATTCGCTGAAGTACTTCTTCCATGCTGAAAGAGGTCTGCACCATTTCGGATTCTGAGCCATGTTGTTGCCTGCGCAGTAGGTATAGCCGGCCTGATCGAGCCAACCGCACACGCGTTGACCCAACTCGAGAAAATAGGATTGGATCGTCTGGATATCCGCTGCGTCCGTGTCCTCGAAAATGATCGCATTGTCCTGATCCGTCCGCAGTGTCTGTTCTTTGCGACCCTCGCTTCCAAACACAATGAACGCGAATTCGACCGGGGGCGGACCCAGTTCCTCAATCGCGCACTGGATGAATTTCTCGAGAATCGAGTCGATAACCCGGGTCGTCAGATGCGTAATGAATTCGGGTCTTGCACCGCTGCGGATCAGCAGGACGATCAGTTCCGGATACATCGCATTGCTCTGAATCACCTCGTCCTGGGAACGCGCGCCCTGAATCTTTTTTAAAAGCGCAACAGGCGAGTAACTCTGCAGGCTCATCAGATTCCGACAACTGAGGAAGCCTTTGAACGAACCATCGGAAGCGGTCACGAGCAGGGCGGGAAGGTCGATCGTATCGAGTCGAAGCCAGGCTTCAAACACGGTGGCGTGTTCGTCGATCGATATCAGCGGTTTGAAAATCGATTCAGGTGGAATCCCCTCCGTCTGGTTCAGACCGAGTCTCGAAAGATGCAGTATATCCTGACGGGTTACCAGGCGGGATGATGACAAGGAATCACCTCGGATCGCCAGGAACTCAGTGCCGGACTCGCGCATCGTTTCCATTATTTCACCCAGAGAGGGGGTTCCGGAGATTATGACTGCCTTCTCGATCGGCAGATCCATCAGCTTTGAATGCAGAAAGAAAACGGTAGTTTGCAGTTCGGAAAGAGCCTGTTCGCGTGTCCGCTCCTGCTGCTGCCCGATCGTGATGTCCCGCATGACCCCGTCAAGGAACTGCGGGTGCCCCGGTTCATCGGTCACAATTGTTCCATGAATGGCCGCGCAGATGACGTCCCTGTTCTTCTTCAGCAAGCGAGCCGTTCTTTCGTGATTCAGCGCCGGATCTCGAGCCGAGAGAATTGCGCGGCATTCATCCGTTGAAACAAAGAGCGTCTCGAAGGGGGTTGCAAGAAGCTCCTCTCGGGATGGATAACCAAGCAATTCTACCAGCGCCGGATTGACCTCGATGAAATGCGGTGAACCTCGGAACGCGATCCTGAAAATCCCGACTCTGACATTCGTCGCCAGCGCCCGGAACATCGCTTCACTTTTACCGATTTCGTTTTCCAGTCTTTTGCGCAGGGTAATATCCGTCGCCGCGGCGATAAAACCGTCTTTCCCGCCTATTTCGATCGGTGAAATCGAGAAAATGACTTCCTTGATTGTTTCGGTTCGCGTCAGCAACGGAACTTCGATCGTTTCAATTGCCGGAGATGCTTCGTTCAGGCGTTCGATCAGGCCGGGATGCGTGTCACGGATCGAAACCGGAAAAAGATCCTCGACAATCATCCCGATCATTTCACCGGGGGTGCGTTCGAGCAGGTTGGCGATCGTCTGATTGGCATAGGTGAACCGGCCCTGAATGGCCATCAGGATTCCGTCTCCGGATGATTCGACTAATGTTCGATACTTTTCCTCGGACTCCCTGAGTGATTGCTCCGCGAGTTGTTGGTTTTTCAGCGTCAGGAAGCTTTGCCGGATGATGAAGGCGAGCAGAGCGGCGATCACGATCAGGATGATGAGTGAGATTTTGATGGTATTGTGTGTGATCCTCCGAATTTCGACCCTCACATCATCGACATAGATACCCGTTCCGATGATCCAGTCCCATGGTTTGAAGCCCTTGACATATGAAATTTTCGGCAGAATGCGTCCCGGATCGTCTTTCCATTGCCATTTGTAAGAGGCGAATCCGGCACCGGATTCGCGCACGATCCGGACAAACTCGACGAACACGCGTGTCCCCTCCGGATCGGTGTACTGGGTCAGATCCTGTCCGTTCAGATCCGTTCGATAGGGATGAATGACCATTCTGGGGTGCATGTCATTGATCCAGAAATAATCCTTCATCTCCTGACCGTAATGCAGATTGCGGATCTGATCGATGGCCTGCGCCTGCGCCTCCTCACGGGTCAACAGACCGGCCTGTTCGTCATGCTCGAGTTTGGCCAGGATGTTCCAGGCCGAGTTCGTGAGTTCCTGGATCATCTCCCGTTTCCGATCCATGATGCTCCGTTCGATGGTCGGAATCATGATCAGAAAAAACGAGGTGATAAAGAGGCAGAACGTAACGGCGGTCGGCAGAACGAAGCGTGCCGAAAATCGTTTCCAGTGGATTGTTATCCGATGATCAGCCATCGAGCACCTTTCGTCTCGCTTCGATTATCGCATATCGGCAAGCGCGTGGTCGAGTCGGTCCGGGAATCAACCTGCCGACGACGAAACCATCAGGATGTCTGACTCTTTTTTTGTGTCAGCAGAGAGACGATGATGAGAGTGATATAGCCGAGTGGGATGGAGATGATGCCGGGATTGTCGAGAGGAATCGGTGCGGCGGAGCGAGGCAGGCCGTAAATGTCTCCGTAGGTGCTGGGTGAAAGGAGAATGATGCCCAGTGACGTCAGAATGCCAACGACGATCGAGGCAGCGATCCCTTTCGACGTCGTTTTCTTCCAGAAGAGCAGCATGATGATGGAGGGAAGGTTGGCGGATGCCGCGACGGCGAAGGCAAGGCCGACCAGGAACGAAACATTCATTCCCTTGCAGAGAATGCCGAGAATGATGGCGATGCATCCGACACCGACGGCTGAAATTTTACCCGCCCGGACCTGCTCGCGATCGGTCATCTTCTTGCCCATGAATCCGGTGATCAGATCGTGGGCGACCGCTCCGGATGCCGCGACGATCAGTCCTGCGACAGTCCCGAGAACCGTGGCGAAGGCGATCGCAGAGATAATCGAGAACAGGATTATCCCAAAGAACTTCGCGAGCAATGGCGCGGACATGTTGCTGCTTTCCAGATCGAGCGAGCCGGTCAGCATGGCTCCCAGTCCCATGAACAACGTCAGAATGTAAAAGAACCCGATCGCGCCGATGGCGACAATGGTCGATTTCCGGGCATCCCTCGCGCTGGGCACCGTATAATACCGAATCAGGATGTGGGGGAGAGCCGACGTGCCGAAGAACAAGGCGATCATCAGCGAAACGAAGTTCAACCGGCTCATGAAATCCGCACCCTTGTCGACTTTGAACTTCAACCCGGGCCGCAGCACTTCTTTCCCTGACGTGGGGTTCTGACGCCAGATCGTGATCTTGTCGTTGGCGTCCTGAAACGTGGATTTCGTAAATCGAATGATTTCGCTCTGTTCGATCGTCGAGAGATACTCGAAGGGGCCCAGCGGACCGGTTTCCGAGACTTCCTTGCCGTTATGCACGATCTTCGATGCGTTGCCGACCTGGAAGAATTTTTGGGCCTGCTTGAGATCCCCGTTGTACAGAACACGGCCATCCGCTGCTTTCGTGATGGATAGCGTTTCCTTCAAGATCACGTTCGGTGCCGTACCGGTCACATGCCACCAGGTCGCAATCCCCTGCTTGTCCAGTTTTACAAAATGCAGATTGTCCTTCTTGTAGTTTCCGGTGACCTGATACGAGGAATCTTCAACCGACGTGATGGTATCCCCTTCCAGGACCGCCGGAATCGAAACCAGCGAATGGAACGAGTCGGATGGCTTGAGGGACAGCCCGTGTCGAAGCACGTAGATGGTCAGGATCGTCGAGAAAACGATCAGGAGTCCCCCTTTGATGAACTGCACGTAGGTGGTCGATGTCATTCCGGCCGTCGCAACAATGAAAATAACGATCGCACCGACCAGAATGACACCCATGTAGTGCGGCAGTCCCAGCAGCGGAGTGACGAGATCGCCGGCACCAACCATCTGCGGGATCAGGTAACAGACCGAGACGACCAGTGTGCTGATCGCCGCCGTCAACTGGATCCCCTTCGAGCCGAACTTGTAATTCAGCGCATCGGTGAATGTATATTTCCCGAATCGTTTGAGGGGTTCGGCGACGACGAACAGTGCGACGACCCAACCGGCCAGATATCCGATCGAGTACAGAAATCCGTCGTACCCATCGAAGGCGATCATGCCGCAGATGCCCAGAAACGAGGCTGCGGACAGGTAATCGCCGGCGAACGCGATTCCGTTGACGGCCCAGTGAATCGTTCCTCCTGCCGCATAGTAACCCTTGGATGATTGAGTCTTCTTGGCGAAATAGGAGGACAGTGTCAGAACGCTCAGAACGAACGCAACAAAAATACCGATTGCCAGTGGAGATGCCGTGTAGATCATGACCGGTCACCTCCGGCGGGCGCATTGAGTTCCCGTTCTTTCTTCCCGCACATGTGATTGTAGATAATCCCCATGATGATCGCCAGGAGGATCAATCCGAATCCATAGGCACAGGCAAGGTTCAGGCCGAATATAACGGATACGCCCATCGTCTTGGGTGACACGACATTGATCACGATGAATCCGGCGTAAACCAGGCAGTAGAAAATGAACAGATAAACACCCAAACGCGCCTTGTACGGAGATGCATTGTCCTCACCCCACTTCGTTGCAGGTCCGTGCGACATCAAAATCCTCCCCCTTCGCGACCATTCTAAGGTCATATTTAAGTGAATCCCACGCACACTCATCCTATTGAAGACACGAGCGGAATTCAAGATGTCGGATCTGATTTCGTGAGTATGCAGTAACGGTCTACGGTTCGAACTTGAACGGAGCGGTATCATACCCGGCCGGCAGGGAACCCTCGGACACGAACGTCGTCCAGAACGCCGCTCCCAGAATCGACGCCTCCAGATCCGGCCACGTGAAATCCAGAATCGTCCAATCGGTTCGCCCTGATCCTGACACGTTCACCTCGGCCCACTCGATCCGGTCCGTCCACGACGGCCAGAACCAGTACTGACCCTGAATGTCCAGGATGACGAACAATTGTCCGTTCATCGGCGCTCCCGGATTATCGAGATGCACCATGACCAGGAACGGATCACCTGCCGAGAATGACATCGCATTGATCGTAATGCCGATCTGCGGAACCGCCGGTGTGGCGGTAGGCGCAGGCGTCGACGTGAACGCCGGGGTTGCTGACTGCGCTGGAGTGGCGGTGGGCGCAGGCGTACGCGTGGCAACGGGTGTCGACGTCGGTGCCGGTGTGGGACTCGGCGGTATCTGCGTTATGATCATCCGGCTCGAATCCTGACCGATGTCGCTGTCTTCATAGACAATCCGGAAAAAGCCGTCCTCACCCCAGTTCTTGCCCCAACTGTTCTTCACGATCCAGCACCCGTTCGCATCCTCGTATCCGACGATGAGCACCGCATGACCACCCTCGACACCTCCCGAAACATGCTGATACACGCCGCCCGTATAATCCATGAAATCGGAATAGACGATCATGGAGCAGGCGATCGGGCCCTGATTCAGCGCAGTCTTGATTTCCTGAACGGACGGCGGCCAGAACCATCCGCCCAGACTCTCCCAGTCCTGAATCCGCCACGCCCGGCTCTGCCAGTTCGAACAGGCGTCGGCGCAATTGTCATCGACGTGGCGATACGGCAGACAAGCCTCGTCCGGCACCCCGACGTTCTGACAACGCGTGAACGCGGCATCGATCTGCCAGCCCCCCGTGCACGACCCGCCGCCGCACGAAAACAGATGCTGCTCGCTCAGGTCGATCGTGTAATCCGGCAGTCCGCTGCTGATCCTCAGTTGCGCTTCGAATGCACCGATCGCTGCGAAGGCGACGCATGAGCCACACGTCCATTGATTTCGAACCGGAGTGATCCAGTTGGCACCGTTGTGATTGCGCCAGTCGAACTGAGCGCGTGAATCGGGTGAGGGGTTGACGGCGGTGAGCGGGGGAGTCGGGTCGAGATCCCCGCGGAGGACGCGGTCGACGATGGAGGGATTGCCCAGGAGCATGCACCGTTCGGCCGGGGACAGCAGCGATACCCACGTGGTGCCGGCGGTCCAGTGCGCACCGGCGGTATCGATCCGAGTCTGCAGATCGGCGATCCGATCGGCTTCCGAATCGAAGGCATGGGTCAGGGTTCCGCACATACCGAGCGTGACGATGCAAACGATGATGAAGATGTGCCGCATGATGGTCCTCTCGTGAAGATGGGCTGACTAACCAGTTTATCGCGTCGAGATGGGGGCGTCAAACGTGGGGATTCAGGAGGTTTTGCGCATTCCCCATTTTATGCTACAAATAGACTCCGGACGGCTCGGAACAACCCCGGCCCTCCAGGGAGGCTCTCGATGAATACCGGATCCAAGGTTTCGATCGTTATCCCCGTCTACAACGAAAAGCACACACTGGAGGAGCTCTTCACGAGGCTTCAGGCCGTATTCGCGCAATGGCCGCGCGACCACGAGTTCATCTTCATCGACGACGGCTGCACGGACGGATCCACCGACATCCTCCTCACATTCCCCAAGCGGGATCCCCACGCGCGCCTCATCCGCTTCAAACGCAACTTCGGCCAGAAGGCCGGTCTCGCCGCAGGCTTTCACCATGCCCGAGGCGACATCATCGTGATTCTCGATTCGGATCTCCAGATCGATCCCGAAAACATCCCCCGACTCGTCGAAAAACTCGATGAGGGATTCGATGCGGTCAGCGGAGCGCGTCTCAAACGCACGGAAAATCTCTGGATCCGGCGCATTCCGAGCATGATCACCAACCTGGTCTACAAATGGGCGCTCAAGATGCCGCATCCGGATATCGGCTGCGGATTTCAAGCCATTCGCCGAAAGTATCTCGAAGGCCCCGATCTCCAGAACGCCCGCTGCAGCCATACGGTCGTCTATGCCGTCTGGCGCGGGGCACGGTTCACGACGATCCCGATCGAGTTTCATCCGCGGCGTGAGGGAGAAACCAAATACAGCCTCGTCGCATTGATTCACCTGTTCATGGACATTCTGATCACATTCAATGTCTACCCGATCGGGCTTGCGGCCGCCACCGCTGCCGGTCTGGCCGGAGGCTTTCTCGGCATCGCCCTGTGCGCGCTCTATCTGATCGGCTCGCTGTTCGGCGCATCACTGTCCATCGCCTGGCCGGTTCTCGGACTGCTTCTCGGCGCAACCGGTTTCAACATGGTGCTGTTCGGGATCATCAACGAGCGGATGAACCGGATCGACCGGCACATCGAAAAAGAACCGATCTATGTCGTGGATGAAATCATCGAAGGTGTCGATGGCACGGCCGATCCATCCTGAACGCTTCGCCCTGATCGCCATCGGCATCGTCCTGTGTGCCTGCGGCCGCGAGCAACTCTACGATGCGCTCACTCTGCGCCTGCTCGTGCCGGCCGGTCTGCAGTCCGTCGATCACATCATGCACCTGGATCGACGGTTCGGGGCGGAGACGCTGCCGGTCACGCGAGTCACCATTCCTGGAAAACTCGAACCGGATTCGTTTTACCTCTACCAGCCCCTCGTTCCGAATCCCCGCCTCGATTCCGATGCCTTTCGTTTTTCGATGGATGCCTCCCGGGAGGGGTTGTCCTTTACGATTCAACTCGTTCTGCAGCACGTTTCCAATGACCTTTCGATGAGCACCTATGCGCGCTATGACCGAATCCCGATCCGGAGCGGCTGGTCGGAATATCGGTTCCGCCTGTCCGAGTTCAACGAAGTTCATTACCGGTCGGCTCTCCCGCTGAAACCTCCCGTTCTCAGAGACTGGCTCAGGACCGCAATCCAGCTCAAATTCGATTCGTTCGGCCCCGACGGCTTTTCCTTTGATCTCGGCCCCGTCATCGTGTACAAAGAACCGGCTCGTTATCGATTCTACTGAACCGGAGGTCATGGCTTGAAACTGAGCATCATCATACCGACACGAAACGAAGAAGCGACACTCGAAGAGGTGCTCGCGGGCGCACTGAAACACTCCAGCGACGTGCATGTCATCGACGGGCATTCGCAGGATCGGACCCGCGAAATCGCCGAGAGACTTGGTGCCCGGGTGCATCTGGATCGGGGTCGGGGCAAGGGCGACGCGATGCGGATGGGTATTGAAGTATCGGATGGAGACGTGATTCTGTTCATCGATGCCGACGGATCGCACGCAACGGACGATATCCCGAAACTCGTGGACCCCGTCATGCGCGGTGACGCCGACATGGTGATCGGATCGCGCTTCAAGGGCGGCTCGGACGAACTCGTCGGCAACCTCAACCAGCTCTTCCGCATCACCGGCTCCAACATCATCACCACCTTCATCAATTACCGCTGGAACGTCCATCTGTCGGATACGCAGAACGGCTTCCGGGCGCTCACCCGCGAGGCCGCCCGCGCGCTGAATCTCGAAATCGACGGTTTTCCGATCGAAACCGAAATGGACATCCAGTTGCTCCAGCGCGGATTCCGGATCGGAGAAGTGCCGGCGCACGAGTACCGGCGCAAGGGCGGCGAATCGAAAATCCGCCTGCACCGGATCTGGCACCAGTATCCGATCCTGCTCGTCAAAACACTCTTCCGTCCGCGCTATCTCTCCGGCGCGAGCGAACGGATGGCGCGCCATGGCGGAACGAAAGGACCCTCGGATATCTCCTGACGCGCTCGCACCGTCATCGGAACGCATCGGCCGGATCCTCCGCGATGCGCTCGACGGCAACCTGATCGGCGATCACGCGCCCCTCATCCAGTTTTTCGATCTCGATGCATTCGCCTCCCGGATCCGGTCACTTCGCGCCGCGTTCCCCTCAACCGCTGAACATACGATTGCCGTCAAGGCCAATCCCGTCGCCGCGATTCTCCGGATCGCCCGCGCACACGGGCTCGGTGCGGAATGCGCGTCGCCGGGCGAACTGGCCCTGGCCCGGACGGCCGGTTTCACACCCCCGACCATCATCTATGACTCGCCGGTGAAAACCGAACGGGATATCGAACGGCTTCTGGATGAGGGGATCCGCATCAACATCGACAATACCGCTGAGTTCGAGAGGATTCTGCGATACCTGCGCACGACCGGAATTCCCGCACCGTCACTCGGCATCCGCCTCAATACCGGCATGCGTCGAGGCCGATATGTGCAGACCAGCACCGCCACGCGCGGCGGGAAGTTCGGTGAGACCGCGCGCGGGATCAGTACGTTTCTCCGAAGGGAGCAAGGCGCGGCACATCATTTGAACCGTGTGCATGTGCATACCGGTTCGCAAGGTTATCCGGTTGAAATGCTGGTCGAGAGCATCACCGGGGCCGTCGCGTTCGCACGCGAACTGAACGTGCGATTCGACACTCCGATCGACTCGATCGATATCGGAGGCGGACTCCCGGTCCGATATCGTCCCGGGGATCCCCTGATCGGATTCGAGCAGTATGTCCGGGCGCTGCGGGACGGTGTGCCGGAATTGTTCGGGTTTCGCATCATGACCGAGTTCGGCCGCAGTCTGCTCGCCCCACCCGGCTGGACGGCCTGTCGCATCGAATACGTCAAGACCGGAAGGACACGGATTGCGCTGGGACACGCCGGCGCGGATCTCTTTTTGCGGAGCGCCTATATGGACTGGTATCACCACATCACGGTGTTCGACCCGGCCGGCCGCCCGAAAACCGACGATATCCGGCCGCACGATATCGCCGGCCCGCTCTGCTTCTCGGGGGACTATATCGCGCGCCGCAGACTCCTCCCGTGCATCGATCCCGGAGACTGGCTCGTGATCCATGATACCGGCGCGTACACGTCCGGCATGTGGTCGCTTTACAACAGCCGTTTCATGCCGCCGATCCTCGGATATCGGGAGGGGTCAGCCTTCGAGATTCTGTTTCGGGGGTGGGACGAGACCGATATCCTTCGGCTTTGGGATCGCGAAGAGCATGCAGACGCCGGCCAGCAACCCGATCGTGGCGGCCGTGACGAGTGACTGCATCCAGGGCGATTCAGGCAGCGTGACCGCCGGATTCCAGTTCATGTAGATCAGCAGCGCGAGCACGATCCCGGCGATGGATTCACCCGCGATCAGTCCCGACGACAGCAGCACGCGATGATCGGCACCCGGTGCGTGAGAGGTGTTTGCGGCGGTTCGTCCGCGTTCGACGACCCGGCGGATGAGGCCGCCCGCGAGGATTGGCGTCGAGAGCGAGACCGGCAGATACAGACCGACGGCGATCGGCATGAGATGCAGACGGAAACGGCCGGCCGGTTTGAGCATGAGGTGATCGGCGGCCAACACGAAAATGCCTCCCGCGATGCCCCAGGCGATCATGTCGTACGGGAGGGTGCCGTCGCCGAAAAATCCCTGCGCGAGGCTTGCGAAGAGGGCGGCCTGGGGGGCCTTGAGTTGTGCGCCGATGCCGTAGGACGCGTGCAGAAGAGACAGAATCGGCGCGAGAATCACCGCCGCGGCGATGACGCCGAGCAGTTCGCCGATCTGCTGATTCCGGGGGGTCGCGCCGACCAGATTTCCGGTCTTCAGATCCTGGGACATGTCGCCCGCCGCACAGGCCGCGCAACAGACGACTCCGGCGATTCCGAGCGTCGCGGCGGCGGCGGTGGGGCCTGAAAAATGAAGGATCGCGAGCAGCAGCGCGGCGGCGAGCAGGGCACAGATCGTCATGCCTGACACCGGGTTGTTCGAACTGCCCACCAGTCCCACGATAAAACTCGATACCGCCACGAAGAAGAACGCGGCGACGATCATGAGGAGGGTCGAGACGATCGAGAGGGGCCACTGGCCGAGAAACTGGTGGTAGACCCAGATGGTCAGGAGCGAACACGCGATCATCAGGAGGAACATCGAGCGGATGGAGAGATCCCGATCGGTTCGGGGTTGAGCGCCTGTGGAGTGGGCGATCGGGCGGGTCAATCGCGAGAGACTCCGGGAGATTCCCGAACGGATGGACCAGATCGAGGAGATTCCGCCCACGAGCATGGCGCCGACGCCGATGTAGCGGATCCGGGTCGACCAGATCATCCCGGCCGTTTCGATGGCCGTGCCGTCCGCGGGATAGGCGGCGCTCAGCAGCGGCAGGGCGATGTTCCAGGCCGCGAATCCGCCGGCGAAGATCAGGACGGCGATTTCGAGATTGACGATGTAGCCCACGGCGATCAGTGCCGGGGAGGCGTCCATTCCGCCGTAGAGAATGCGGTTGCCCAGGCGCGTGCCGGTTTCGAGCGTGCCTCGGAGCAGACCGAGACCTCCGGAGATGAACTTGAAGAGGCCGCCGGCGACGATTCCGATGAGGATCGAGAGGAAGCCGGATCCGCCGGATTCGCCCGTCCGGAGCACCTCCGCGCAGGCGACGCCTTCAGGATAGCGCAGGGAGGTGTCTTCGACGATCAGCGTCCGGCGCAGGGGAATCATGAAAACGACACCGAGAACACCTCCGGCGAGGGCGATACAGGTCGTTTCGAGGTAGTGGAAGTCCTGCCAGATGCCGATCATGACCAGGGCCGGCATGGTGAAGATGATGCCGGCGGCGATCGATTCGCCTGCGCTGGCGATGGTCTGGACCATATTGTTCTCGAGAATGCCGCCGCGCCGCAGAATGCCGCGCAGGACGCCCATCGAGATGACCGCGGCGGGGATCGAAGCCGAGACCGTCATGCCGGCATAGAGTCCGAGGTAGGCGTTGGCGGCGCCGAGCAGGGCTGCGAGCAGCACACCGAGCAAGATGGCGCGGGGGGTGAGTTCGGGATGCGTGCGATGCGTGTTCATAACGTTCCTCCGTCGTGCTAGAATATCGAACACCTGCGGATGTCTCAACAACAGGAGAAACGAGGAGGATCCCGGCATGTTCAATCGACTCGGCGACACCGTCAATTCCGTCAACACCACATTCCTGACCGGTGGCTCGATCCCGCCCGACGATGCGCGCGCGATCGCCCGCTTCATCGCCTCGCGGCAGGGACTCCCCGGTTGCTACCCCGGTCTCTTCGCCCCCATGCCCGGGGAACTCGACACCCCTTACGTGCTGTTCACCGGCGAGCCGACCTCGACGGGCGCAGCCGGCCGGCATATTCTCGGCGAGGAATGCCTCCGCATCCTCAGAATTCTGAATTACCGCGATCCGGACGTCACGGCGGCGATCGACCGGGCGCAAACAGGTTTCGCGGCGCAACTCGACCACGTCCGATCGGTCGGCTACAGCACCGACACCTACTGCTGCGGGAAATGCACCATCGCATACTGGCGCACACTCCTCACCAACTGGCTCCCCGATCCACTGCCGAGGATCGCACGTGGCATGCCGGATCTCGAAGCCTGCCGCCTCAACGGAAAATGGCGACGCTACCCGTTCTATTACACCGTGCTGTGCCTGACGGAGATCCCCATCGACATTGCCCGGAACGAACTCGACTACATCCGCCCGGCCTGCGAACGAGCGCTCAAGCGGCAGGGTAAAAGCAGCCGATATGCCAATGCGCGCTCGATCATTCTCCATCGTGCCCTGAACGCCCTGTGACCCGTGCCGCTTTTTATAACGTTCCTGAACCCGCTTGATTTCATCCGATCATTCCGGCAGGATATCTCGACATGAGCCTCTTCGACCTGTTCAAACCCAAATGGCGTCACTCGAATCGCGCCATCCGACTGGATGCCGTTCGCAACCTGACGGATCCTCAGGCGATTGACCGCATCCTGACGGAAGAAACCGTTGAGGAAATCCGGGCGGCGGCCGTGTCGCTCCTGACAGACCCCGCGCGCCTGCAGGCATTCGCGGCCAGCGATCAGCCGAAGAACATCCGTATGGCGGCCATCAACCGCATCACCGACGCCGGATTTCTGAAAATCATGATCGACAAGGAACGTGATTCCGACATGATCACGCTGATCCTGAGCCGTATTCCGGATCGCGCCATCATGCTCGAAATCGCTCGTGCGCACAAACGCCGCGAAGTGCGTCTGTCCGCGATGGCACTGATCGATGATCCGGAAGCCCTGCTGCAGATTGCCGGGCGCGAGACCGATGTCGAGGTGCGGAAGGCGGCGGCGATGCGTCTTTCCGAGCCCTCTGCGATCGAGAAAATCGCGCGGATGGACACCTCCCATGAGGTACGCATCGCGCTGCTCGATCGTATCGGAAACTCCGAGACGCTGATCCGACTTCTGGAATCCGAACGACACCCGAAGGTTCGGGAAGCACTGGTCGATCGAATCGACGACAGCCGGGTGCTCGCGCAGGTCGTCCGGACGGAGACCAACTCGAAAATCGCGCGACGAGCGGCCGAAAAAGTGACGGATGAAGAAATCCTGAGGAGTTTCGCAGAACCGGAACGGCATCCCGAGGTGCGGCTGGTCGCGGCACAGCGGATCCGCTCCGATGACAAGCTCGCGGAGATTATCCGCAATGATCCATCGGGGACGGTTCGCGAGGCTGCCGTCGGGCGTGTGACGGATCGGAATGTGCTGTCGGAATGCGCGGCGGGTGACTCCGAGGCATTCGTCAGAAAGGCCGCATCGCGCCGGATCGCCGAACTGGGAGGCTGATCGCTCTCCGATTTCCGTCCGTCCGGCGTTTGCAGAAAGGAACGGCATGGAAAACGGCAACATCCATCGGAAGAGCGGGGAATGGCAGCCCGGCGAAACACTCCAGAACAAGTTTACAATCGAGTCGATTCTCGGGCATGGAGGCATGGGGGTCGTCTACCGGATCCGTCATGATGCGACCGGGCAGACGTTTGCCGTCAAGACACTCCGAACCGCTCTGCTCGCCAATCCGGATCTCGAACGCATGTTCATCCGCGAGCTGCGGACGTGGATGGAACTGCCCGACCACCCGAATCTCATGCCGTGTCTGTTCTTCAGAACCATTTCCGATCGCCTGGCCATCTTTTCCGAATACTGCTCCGGAGGGTCGCTGAAACACTGGATTCACGCCCGTCGGATCAACTCTCCCGCTCACGTGCTCGACATCGCCATCCAGATCGCCTGGGGGCTCGACGCCGCACACACCGCCGGCGTCATCCATCAGGACATCAAGCCCGCCAACATTCTTTTAACGGATGAGGGGATCGTCCGGCTGACCGATTTCGGGTTATCCCGAGCGTGTCTCGCGGGTGGTATTGACTCGGACCAGCTTCACGCTCCCGATTCCACCCTGGTCAGTTCTCGCGGCATGACGATCGCGTATTGCTCGCCTGAGCAGGCCGCCGGAATGCCCCTGTTGATTCGCGAGATAAATGGCAGGAAATTTCCTGATTATTTTGACATTTCTC
>CALFER010000083.1 GCA_937951895.1 uncultured bacterium | reverse complement strand
TGTCACGAAGGTGAAGGCTATTCGTAATCCTCCGCGGCATTCACGATTTCAAACTCCATTCTGCGACTCGCACGCATCCCGGCCGCGTTCAGAATTGTCCGAATGGCCTTGGCCGTACGACCCTGCCGACCGATTACCTTGCCCATATCAGCCGGAGCGACTCGGAGTTCGATGATGGTAGTCATTTCGCCCGAGACTTCGTTGACGACGACCTGATCGGGATGATCGACGATGGATTTGACGATTGCTTCTACGAGATCTTTCATGTGAATTGCCTTCCTCTCTGAGCGGGATGTGTTCGAAGTTGAAGTGTGATCCGTTTATGTATGACTCCTGAGTTCCAGATAAATGTAACATGCTGGGCATTCACGAGTCAAGTCGGCGGTCCGGTACGGGGCTCAGCGCCGGAGCAACTCCCGGAGTTCCTTGACCAGTTCCGATGTCGCATCCAACGATTCCAGTGTCGTCAGCAGCATACCGGCCTCATCCATTTTTTTCAGATCGACGCATTGGCGGATACGCAGGGCCAGATCCTTCATCAGATTGTGACGATCCAATCCGTCCGTGGCCTTGCGCGTAATGACATCGGCATCGACTTTTAACGACGAGCGCCGGGAAATATCGGTCAGGACATCTAATGCGGAGGAGTAGTCCTTGCGATCCAGATACCGGAGAGCCTCCTGGATCACCCGTCGATCGTGCCGTTCCGTGTCATGTTCGACCTTCACCGTTCGCGCGGATCGGATCCGTTCCGCCGCATCTTCAAACGAGGGATCCACATCGGTAATTTTTTCCCAGATGTCGATGGCGTCTTCGACGCGGCCTTCCGCCAGCAGACGATCACCCTGCTGCATCAGGGCCATCGCCTGCCGTCGGCGTTCGATCCATCGATTGATTTCGGCGAGAAAGTACTTTGTGCGTTCGTGATCCGGAGCAATTCTCAGAAGCATCTCACAGCATTCGCGCGCTGATTCGAAATCTCCCGCCGCCCGGTACGATTTGGCTTCGGCCAGAATGGTCTGAATCTGTGTTCTCAGTTCCACCTTCCGCTGAGCGGTCTGAAGGCCCGCCCAGGCTTTTTCATGATCCGGACTGAGTTTCAGAACTTCCAGAAAGCAGACGACCGCGAGTCCGGACTGACCGGTCATCAGCGATCGCTCGCCCTGATCCATGAGGCTTTTGATGGTGTCGAGAGTGTTCTGCGTGGTGAGAATCTGGGTGCGGAGGCTATCGAGAGAACCATCCAAGATGGATCCAACTGAGCAGAGTTGTTCGAGCAAGGCTGCCGCCCGGCTCAGATCCGACTGCATCAACGCATTCGAAATCAGCCTTCGGAGACGCTCCTGGGACACCTCATCAGAATTCATAGAGTCGATTTCCTAAAGCCGCTGCGCGCCCCTACCCGACGCTCAGCGCGGATATCGGGCGGCTATTATGGTCGCGTTCGTACCTCCGAAACCGAAACTGTTCGAAAGCGCATATCGGATGTCCAGTTTTCGGTTTCCTTCGGGGATGTAGTCGAGATCGCAGTCCGGGTCGGGTGTCGTATAGTTCAGCGTGCGATGCACGATCCCTTCCCGGATGGATCGTGCGACGACGGCGAGTTCGAGAGCGCCGGCTGCTCCGAGAAGATGGCCGGTCATGGATTTGGTCGAATTGATCGGAATCCGGGCGGCGTGTTCCCCGAACACCGTCTTGATGGCCATGGTCTCGTATTTGTCGTTCAGAGGCGTGGAGGTGCCGTGTGCATTGATGGTGTCGATGTCCGACGGGTCGATTCCGGCGCATCGGAGGGCTCCGAGCATTGCGCGAACAGCGCCATGACCGTCGGGAGCCGGATGGGACAGATGAAACGCATCACCGGACATGCCATACCCGCTCAGTTCGCAGTAGATCCTTGCGCCGCGTTTGAGCGCATGTTCTTCCGATTCCAGAATCAGACATGCCGAACCTTCTCCGATGACAAACCCATCACGATCCTTATCGAACGGACGACTGGCGCCCTGGGGGTCGTCGTTGCGGGTCGAGAGTGCTTTCATGGAGCAGAATCCTGCCACGGCCAGAGGCATGACGGACGATTCGGTTCCTCCGGCGATCATCACATCCGCATCACCCCGTCGAATCACCCAATAGGCATCGCCGATCGCATGTGTTCCGGTCGCGCATGCGGTACAGACCGATGAATTCGGACCGCGTGCGTTGAAACGAATGGAAACATGACCGGACGACAGATTCGCGATGGCGTTGGGAATGAAAAACGGCGATACCCGACGCGGTCCCTTCTCCTGGAGCACCATCTGCTGCCTGGAAATCTCGGTGATCCCGCCGATTCCGGACCCGACATACACACCGAAACGATCCGAATCCACTTTATCCACATCCAGGCCCGCATCCTGGACAGCAAGCGTCGAGGAGGCCATGGCAAACTGAATGAACGGATCCGTTCGTTTGGCTTCCTTCGGTTCCATGAACATCTCAGGATCAAAATTCCGCACCTCGGAAGCAATCGTCGACGAAAATCCTTCGCAGTCAAACTTGCTGATACGATCGATTCCACTGCGCCCGGCTATCAACCCCTCCCAGAGCGCATCCATACCCAAACCAAAAGCACTCAGCGTTCCCAATCCGGTCACGACAACTCGTTTTTCCACACAATCCTCCTCGAGACCATCTCGAAGCTGGAACACTTCGAATGACCGATCCGCGCCGCGCCGCGCCGATACAGATCGGAGATATTATTGAGTTCACACGCGATCTGTCAATATGCATTCGAACGATCGGGCACAGCGCAGCATCCGATCGAATCATCGCTTTCGGGTGACCAGCAAACCGAGGCCCATGAGGACAAGCGCGACAAGCGTCGCGACTGTGCCCATGGCGGGAACCGGCAGATATCCGGTCTCAAAAGTATAGGCAGCCGGATCCTGAACGTTGGGAGTCAGAGCCGTGTCCGCGCCCTGCGACACCTGCACGCTCACGGTTTCATTTTCGCCCCAGTTCGCAACCGGAGCGCACTGGATTCTCTGGCATTTCGCCGAGCCTGAAAGCTGGAAAACCTGCGTGCCTCCCGCACCGTCATCGGTATAGGTCCATGCCCCCAGGCCGGTGGTAATCACGACTGTCATGTCAGAGACATCAAGGGTCGATTCGAAATCCTGCAGACTGAATTGAATCGATGTGTTCGGATCGACATCCGTCGCGAGCGGTGCAGGCGCCGGGACAGGACCGATTGTCGGAACCGGATATGGAGTCGGCCCCGGAGTCGGAACAACCGGAGTGGTGACACCGGGAACAAACGGGGGCAGATTGTCGAGCGCGGTTGAAAACGTGATGGTCTGATCGGCCATGTAATTATAATAGATATCGGCGATACGGACAGTCAGCGTGTTCGTTGCATTCTCGGTGAATGCCTGCGTCGGATACAGGGTGACCCGACCGGATGCCCAGGTTGCGGAACCGAGACTGAGGGGGGTGCCATTGAGACTGATCTGGAGCGTGGACTGGCGGATTCCGACACCGGGGGAATCCGTGAATCCGATGTTGATCGGACCATACAGGCGCACATCGGTCGCACCGTTCGCCGGATAGTGATCCGGAAGCATGACCGGTGGAACGAGATCATCCGCGCGGAAACGCCAGGTGTCGTTGAAATAATGGTTCGGGGTCGGACAGCGATCATAGAAATCGATCGTCACCCGGACATTGGAATATGTCACGAACGGCTGATGCGCCGAGCCGGGCAGGGTCACATTCAGGCAATTGACGCCGCATGTCGCATACGGCGCGCCGTAGACCGGACAATCCAGAATGGTCAGATCCGTCTGATCGAACACCTCCGGAGCATACCCATGATCGGAAATCGTCACGGTCAGCGTCGACAGGTCGATCCCGGCCGGAGTGTCGCGAATGGTAAACGATATCGGTGCATTGGCCGCAACACGCGTCGTCCCGGGAGTCGGCGATCGCGATGCCGAGTCCAGGTTGGGGCTCGTGGGTGATTGCCCATTCCCGCCATATGCTCCGAGATCGAACGGTGATTCATTCCGGTCGTAAAGCGTTCGGGCGCAGTCCGAATAACCATAGTCTCCGGGATTGAAATCGATGCAGGGACTGCCGTCTCCGAGATGAAAATCGTCGTTGTCCGGATCGACAAACATTGGATCGATCCCGGCCACCACATCCGCGCTCCATTTGTCGCACCAGGCGGCTGAGGGGAGTCCGAACAGATGGGAACCGTTGTCGAAATAGCAGTTGTCCTCGAGAGAAAGATACGTGGATGCGCCGGCATGGAGACCATAGACCGTGTTCGATGCGATGATATTGTATCGCACCCACGAACCGCTGGCGCAGTTATCGAGAAAGACCCCGGTCGCGTTATCGACGACGGTGCTGAACTCCAATGTGAAATTGGCATTGAACGCATGCAGACCGTAGCTCGGGAAATCACGGATAATGCAGTTGGCGACGACCGGATAATTCCCCGTGGCCGTCTCGTTGTCAGCGATGTAAATCCCCTTCGGAGCGTCTCCGGTGATCGTGAACCCTCTGACCGTGATGACGCCTGTCGACAGTGTCGGATCCGCGATCGTCACGACGGGGGAGGAGGAAGCAGCGGGAGCTGAAATGATACAGGTTTGGGGTTCGAGACAATAGGATTGGAGTGTGAGATCCTGATCGATCGTGAGAATCTCCGTGTAGGTGCCGTTATCGACAAGGATCGTATCACCGGTGTTGCACACATCGATCACCGCCTGAATCGTATGACTCGCGGTCGACCATGATGTATACGGAGGCGAGGGGGAGGTGCTTGCCTGAGAAACCAGCCGAACCGTTTGGGCGTGCAGCCCCGAAAGACTCATGCAGAACACAAGAATCCCAATTGCGATGATTCTCCTCATGGTGATTCCCTTTCCAGGTAGGGTTGATTGAACATGAATACCAATCCTCGAAGAACGTCATTATTATACTGAAATGGATGGGCGATTGCCAGAGATGAACGCGAGTATTACAGCGCGTTTTCGAGCATCAGTTCCTCGAGAGCAGTCACCACACGCGGATCGAACTGGGTGCCCGAATACGCCGCGATTTCCTTGCAGGCCTGTCGGAAATCCAACTTTTCCGGCCGATAGGAATGCCGGTTGGTCAATGAATCCAATGCTTCGGCGACCGCGAGCACCCGCGAGAGAAACGGGATTTCCTCACCTTTGAGCTTCATCGGATAACCCGCCCCGTCATACCGTTCATGATGATGGCGGATGATGGGGGCGAGATGCCGCCAGAGGTTGATCGGAGCGATCATCTTGTACCCGATCTCCGGATGCAATTCGACCATCTTCCTCGGATTGCCTTCCCTCAGATTGATCTGAACGAACCCGATATCATGCAGCAGCGATGCATAGTGAAGATCCCGCAGATCGGTCTCGTTGAGGTGAAGCTTCCGGCCCAGAAGGTTACTGTACCGAGCGGTGTTTTTGTTATGATCCTTCCAGAACTGACGGGTCTCCTCCAGAGCCGATAGCAAAATCTCGGTGATGTGTATGAAGTAATTCTGCTGGTTTTCCCGGAACTTGACGTTCTCGATGTAGATGGATGCCTGGCCTGCAAGAATATGCGTGATGGTCCGATCCTCATCGGAAAACGAAGAGATCCGATTCCGATGGAGCAGTTCCATGGTTCCGAATACGGATTCACCGACTTTCAGCGGGACGGCCAGAATCGCCGATGTATCGAAATTGGGCAGGATGTTGAAGCCGGATTCATACCGAGGGTCGCTCTCGAGATCATTGATGAGGACGGATTCACCGTGGGTCGCCACCCAGCCCGCCACACCCCGGTCCGCCGGAATCTCGCGCTCCGTAATCGCGCCGGTCCCGATCGAAACTTCAAAACGCAGGCGCGTCGTGTCGGCATCATCCCGCATCAGAATCAATCCCGCCGATGCATCGGTCATCTCGATCGCCGACTTGATCAGCGATTCGAGAAGGACATCGAGATGGCTTTGCTGGCTGAGTGATCCCGAGATATCGAAGAGATTTTTAAGCTGATCGTTGTAGTTTTCGAGTTGATTGACGGTTTCGCGCGTGGCGGCGCGTGATACGAAGAAGCCGAGAATCGCGAGGAACACGAGGAAGATGATGAGGAGATTCAACCAAGGAATCAGTTGACTGGAGCCACTCTGGGCCAGAGCCGGATACAGGAATTCGACGAACACATAGACCAGAATTCCGAGAGGAATCAACGAGGTCAGAATGAACGAGACATTGTACTGGTCGAATAGCCCCAATCGTGCGATCAGAGACTTCTTTCCGGCTCTTTTCTTCTGCATTCCATTGGCTCCGGGCATACCTTGATAATCAACCTCTAGACTATACATTTTCAAATCGTCCGCGTCAATCACCAGTACCGACGAGCACGGCGCTCCGCGAGACCGCGAAATCCTCCATTGTTCCCGCCTCTGACGTTGATTCGGCGAAAACCGCGCATCCCGATGCCCTGATTCCGATCGACTGGCGGATTCCCTTCTCCGATGCTATCATGTATCGCGATCGATCCACGCATCTTTTTTGGAGGCGCCATGAATCCCCGTGATCTCCCCCCCATTCACCGTTTGCTCGTTCATCCCCTGATTCTGCCCCTCATCGCCGACCACGGCAGGGACTATGTCAAGGCCCTGTGTCAGGAAGCCGTCGACCTGCTTCGTCGCGAGTCCGGACAGGAGGAGACCGGCCACCATCCGCCTCTCGATCGGATCCTCGCCCATATCACCGCTCACCTCCATCCATCTCTCGCACATGTCATCAACGCCACCGGAACCGTGCTGCACACGAATCTCGGCCGGGCACCTCTCGCCGCGTCCGCGCTCGATGCAGCCGTTGCCGTTTCCCTTTCGTATTCGAACCTCGAGATCGATCTAGAAACCGGACAACGAGGGCATCGATCCGCCCATATCGAACGGCTTTTACGACACCTCACCGGAGCGGAAGCCGGTTTCGCGGTCAACAACAACGCCGGCGCCGTTCTGCTCGCGCTCGCCGCTATCGCCTCCGATCGTGAGGTGATCGTGTCACGCGGCGAACTGATCGAGATCGGCGGGGGATTCCGCATACCCGATGTCATGTCGGCCAGCGGAGCGATTCTGCGCGAAGTCGGCACGACCAACCGAACGCATCTGAGGGATTACGAGCATGCGATCGGCGAACGAACCGGGTTGTTGTTCAAGGCTCACTGGTCCAATTTCACCATGTCGGGGTTCACGTCATCGGTTTCGGGTGAATCGCTGGTGGAACTGGGCAGACGACACGGTATCCCGGTCATGTACGACCTGGGCAGCGGATGTCTGGTGAACGGATCCCCCTATGGATGGCAGGCCGAAACGGTGCCCGACTGCATCCGTCTCGGTTTCGATCTCGTGACATTCTCCGGCGATAAACTCCTCGGAGGCCCGCAGGCCGGTATTCTGTGCGGACGGAAGGATCTGATCGCAAGGGCCGCGGCGCATCCGCTGGCACGAGCGCTGCGTATCGACAAACTGACGCTGGCAGCTCTCGAGGCAACCCTCAGAATCTACCGGGATCCGGCACGGGTCTGGCAGGAGATCCCGATCCTCAGGACATTGGCCCAACCCGAGTCTCTGATTCGGCGCCGTGTCACCAACTGGATCCATCGTTTCCGGAACCGTCGACCGGTCCTTCAGGCGACTGCGCAGAGAGACCTTGCGGTCGTCGGCGGAGGCGCGCTGCCCGGGGTCACGCTCCCGACATGGGGAGTCGTTCTGAGCGGAGCCGGCCGGACACCCCCGGAATTGCTCGACCGCCTCCGAAAACTGCGGATACCGGTGATCGGACGGATTCGGGAGGATTCTGTGTTTCTGGACTTTCGTACGATTCAGCGGGACGAAGAGGGCACACTGATCGATTCCCTGTGCGAACTGGAGTGTCAGGCGGGGGGGTGATGGTTCTGTGCCAGCTGCCCGAGTGATTCGGTGAAGGGCGGGAACGCGACACCCCGGTCAGTGACAATCGCCCTGATCAGATCATGCGGAGTGACATCGAATGCCGGGTTGCGGACTTTGATCTCCAGCGGCGCAATGCGGACTCCGCCGATATGCGTCACTTCCGCCGGGTCCCGTTCCTCGATCCGGATCTCACTTCCCGACCGGATCGTCATGTCGATCGTCGACCATGGAGCGGCGATGTAGAATGGGAGTTGGTGGAACCGGGCTGCGAGTGCCACGCCGTAGGTCCCGATCTTGTTGGCGGAATCCCCGTTCGCGGCTATCCGGTCCGCGCCCGTGATGACCGCATCGATCTCACCCCGACTCATCAGATAGGCAGCCATGTTATCCGTGATCAGGGTGGTATCGATGCCGTCTTCGAGCAGTTCCCATGCGGTGAGGCGGGCGCCCTGGAGCACCGGGCGGGTCTCGTCCGCGTAGACTCTCAGTTTCTTCCCGGATTCGATGGCTGAACGGATCACACCGAGTGCGGTGCCGTAGCCCGCTGTGGCGAGCGCTCCGGCGTTGCAGTGGGTCAGAATCGTGCCCGACTCGGGCATCAGCGATGCGCCGAAGCGGCCGATCGACCGGCAACTTTCGAGATCTTCGGTATGGATCAGAACAGCTTCCCGAATCATGGGCTCGACGGGATCTTCGCGGTGCTGCTCATAGCAGGCGATCATTCGCGCGATTGCCCAGAACAGGTTCACTGCGGTGGGGCGTGTCTGCGCGAGAGTTTCAGCGGATTGCCGGATACACGCATCGGCGTCGGGTTCGGATTGTGATGCGATGGCGGCAACGGCCATGCCATAAGCCGCCGTCACCCCGATTGCCGGTGCACCGCGAACCTGAAGCCGACGGATGCAGTCTGCAATTTCCGCGACGGACGAGCAGGATCGGTAGGCAACCGAGGCGGGCAGAAGGGTCTGGTCGAGGACTTCGAGAACGGGGCGGTTCCAGCGAACTGTATCGATCATGAATTTTTCTCCCTGCGATAATTTCCACCTGACAATCCGGATCGGTTGTGGCATGATAATGAGTATGGAAGTTGAAATCAATGTGTGTTTTTCCCGTATGGTGATTGACTCAACGGCAATACCATGATATATGAAATCAGTTCGATTGTTGTTTCGTTTGCGGACAGAATGACATGAAAAGAGAGGCGGGAATGACCGGAAGCGGCTCAAAAAAGATTCTTCTTGTTGATTATGAAGTCTCGAAGATGAAGGCGACGGAGGATTTCCTGATCCAGGCGGGATTCGAGGTTGTCAAGGCGTACGATGGCTTGGACGCGCTCGAAAAATTCGCTGAGGAGCAGGTCGATCTGGTCCTGTTGTCAGCCATGCTTCCGAAACTCCATGGGTTTGAAGTGTGCAAGGCGATCAAGCAATCGGATGTCGGAAAGAAGATACCGGTCCTGATCACCACCAGTGTCTACAAGAGTTACAAGTACAAGCGTCAGGCGATGAAGGATTACTTTGCCGACGATTACATCCTGAAGCCGTTCAATTACGAAGAACTTCTGATCAAAATCCGTGAGCATCTCGGACTGGCGGAATCCGAGGATTCCTCAGGGATGAGCGAATCACCCCGAACGGCAGCACCTCCGACGCAGGACGCCGATGCCGTGAAACCCCGGCGGGAAGAGGGTCGCAGCTTCGACAAGCTTCTCGACGAGACGCTTGAAACCCTGCTGAAAACGTCTGAGATGGACGAGATGGCAGCGGAGGACGAGAAAAAACCGGAGAAAACCCCGGAACGTGATCTCGACTCCATCCTCGAAGACACCCTCTCGGGCCTCCTGAGGGCTTCAACCGCAAAACCAAAGGCCTCTCCGACTCCGAAACCGACCGTGGCGAGCAAGCCCCCCGAACCGACTCAACCGGTCAAATCCAAACCGATCGAGCCGCCTCAGAAGGAATCAGTGGGCGAGATCGACAAGATCATTTCCGATGCGATGCATGTGATCGATGAAGCCGGAAGTCAATCCGTTGAAGAACCGCCCGATCTGTTGCTGACATCCGACGCGAAGACGACGGAACTGCCGCGCGGCGAAATTTTTTCAGCGCTGGAACGTGCGGAAAAAACATCGGGCCCGGTTTTGCGGGATCCGCGCGAAGGGATCCGATTCGGCAAGTACATTCTGATCGAAAAAATCGCATCGGGCGGAATGGCCGAGATGTGGAAAGCCAAGCAGAGGGGTCCGGAGGGATTCGAGAAAATCGTCGCGATCAAGCGTATCCTGCCGCATCTGGTCGAAAATGAAGACTTCATCACGATGTTTATCGATGAGGGCAAGGTGGCCGCGCAGCTGACCCACCCCAATATTGCTCAAATCTATGAACTCGGCGAAGAAGACGGCTCTTATTACATCGCCATGGAATACATCGCCGGCAGGGATCTCAGGGAGGTCATGCGCACGGGCCGACGGGTCAACAATCCCTTCCGGATCGAACTCGGCGTCCAGATCGCATCCAAACTGCTGGCAGGACTTCATTACGCTCACCGTAAAAAGGGTTTCAATAACGAAGATCTCAATATCGTCCACCGCGATGTCAGCCCTGCCAACATCCTGATTTCTTACGAAGGCGAAGTGAAACTCGTCGATTTCGGCATCGCGAAGGCAGCCGCTAAAAACTCGGTCACCCAGATCGGCGCTCTGAAAGGTAAAATCCTCTACATGTCCCCCGAGCAAGCCTCGGGACAGCCGGTTGATCGACGTTCGGATATCTTCTCGGTCGGCGTCCTTCTATACGAGATGATCACGGGAAAACGACCGTTCCTCGCCGATAACGAAATGGCGATTCTGCAAAAAGTGCGCGAATGGGACCCGACACCCCCATCGAGTGTCAACGCGCGGATCTCAACGACACTCGATCGCATTATCCTCAGAGCCGTCGCCAAAAATCCGGCGGATCGCTATCAGACCGCCGAAGAATTCCGCTCGGATCTCGACGGATTCCTCAATGCCCAGAAACCCCCTCAGAAAATTCTCGATCTCGGCCTGTACATGCGCACCTTGTTCCGGAATGATATCGCGCGTGAAGTTCCCGAGTTGCTTGAATCGATCAAAGATACCGAACTCTATCCGGAACTCGACTCCATCGAGGAACCCATCGCACCGGTCACGCCTTCGTATGAGGAATCGCCGCCGCGTCACATCCCCGTCATCGAGGAACAGCCCGCGGTCGAAATACCGGAACCGGTACCGGCTGTGGTGCCGGCGGAACCCGAGATTCCTCAGGTCGATGTCGTTGAAGAAGAGATTCCTGCCGAGCCGATACCCGTCGTACCGATAACTCCGGAACCGGCTCCGACAGCCGAATCCGAGATGGAGTTGATCGACATCCGCTCGGAGCCTTCGGAAGCGATGACTCCGCAGAAACCATCCGATGAAGCCGTTCACGATGAAGCGGCTCGTCCGAAATCCAAAGGCAGAAAGGACCGGCAGCGCGGTGGACGAAAGGAATCCGATCGGATGGCCGCAAAGGATTCGGAACCCGCGCCCCCCCCTCCCCCACCTCCGCCTCCGTTGCCGGCACCCGAGCCGGTGCGTCCGAAACCGGAAGTTCCGCGCCCGAAACCGGAACCGGTTGAACCGCGACCGCAGGAAACAGTCGTCTTCGACGAAAGCTTCCTGATGCCGTCACAGAAACAGTCGTCGATCAATCTGAAAAATCCTGTTGTGCTGATCGGTGGCGGAATCGGCATTCTGGTTTTGCTGATCGTGGTCATCATGTCGATGTCCGGCGGAGACAAACAGGCGCCTCCAGCGGGAACGCCAACGGTTGCAGCGATGGAATCGCCGACGTCCGCCGAGGGCATGGCGATGACCTCTCCGACGGACACGCCGACGGCAACGGCATCACCGACGATCACTCCGACAGCGACGAAGACGCCGTCGACGAAAGCGACGAGTGCGCCGGGGACACCGACCCCGACGGTCACAAATTCACCCGAACCTTCTCCTACCGCACCTCCGACCCAACCCCCGACTCAACCACCGGCCATTCCGACCGACACACCTGTTCCGACCAAGATTCCCGCCGGAACGTACATCGAACATCCCCAGGTTCGCCCCCAGGTTCTCACGCAGGTTCCCGCAACCCTGCCGGCGGCGGCTCGACAAATGGGCGTCACTGGTTATGTGCAGCTACGCGTGCTTGTCAGCGAGAAAGGTGAAGTTCTCGATATCGAAGTCCTGCAGGCGAATGAACAGCTCGAAAAGAGCGGCTGTGTCAAGGCGGCGAAAGACGCCTTGAAACAGTGGAAATTCAAACCCGCAACACAGGACGAAATCCCGGTGAAAACTCACCTGAACCTCGTGATCCCTTTCACGAAGTGATCGGATTCTGTTCACCGCCGAACTGGTTCGGCGGACGCCGGTCACCTCACGGTCTTCAACTTGAGGAGAGGAGTGGAACATGGCAGTAAATCTGACAGAGGAACAGAGAGAAAAGTACGAGAATATCTACAAATTCTCCAAGGGTGAAATCGAAGCGATCAACGCCCAGATCGAAAAGGAACTGGCGGAAGTGAAAGATCGCATCACGAAACTCAACGCAGAAAAACAGGCTGTCAAACAGGTATACGAAGGCGCGTGCGCCCGGTTGAACATCCCCAGCGAATTCGACAAGAACGAGGAAAGCGACTCGATCGAGGACGAAGAGTAGTTCATTGCCGGAAACCTCGATCCGCGCTTCACATCGACGATCCTGTTCTTTCTCTGCCCCAGCATGGAGGAAATCATGAAGTGTTTTCATGTGTTTTGGGTGTTGTGTCTCATTGTATTCCCCCTGTCCATCACCGTTCATGCGGACAGTGTCCAGGATCTGATGAAATCGGCGCAGGATAACTATTCCGCAAGGAAATACGCCAAAGCTCTCGAGGATATCGAATGGGCGAAACAGGAGATCACCAAACTCCATCTCCAGACCATCAAAGCGCTCCTGCCGACCTCGATCCCCGGTTACACGGGCACGGATGACACCAACGATTCCGCTCTCGGAATTCATGAAGTCTCACGTGAGTTCACCAAAGACACCCAGAAAATAAAAATCACCGTTCTCGGTGGTAACCTCGGACAGAACGCCGGCATCGGCGCGATCATGGGCATGGCTGCCGCCATGCAGGCCATGGGCGGTGACACTCAGTCCGAAATGGTGACGGCCAAAGGACGAAAAGGACGATTCATCATGGATTCGTCCGACGACAAACACGGTACACTCACCTTCGCTCTCAACAACAATATCACCCTGATGATCGAGACCTGGAACATTCAGGGATCCGTTGAGGCGAAAAAAGCGGCAGAACTGATTGATTACGACGCGATCGAGAACGCCTACAAATAGCATCGCACGACGCACATCATCAACAGGAATTGAACGCCGTTCAGTTCCTGTTTGTGTCACGGGAGCATCCGCATGAATGTGTTTTGTGTTCCGACGCATGAGATCGACCGGCGTCTGACTCTGTTCCGTGACGCACTCGACACCGCCTCGATCGATCTCGCCATCATCGCCCAGACTTCCGATCTGTTCTATTACTCCGGGACTGCTCAGAGTGCCTTTCTCGTCGTGTCGAAAACCGGAGAAACCATGTTGTTCGTCCGGAAGTATCTTCCGCGCGCTCAACGTGAATCCCCTCTTCATGTCATCCACCCCGTGCGTCGGTTCCGCGACGTGCTCGATGCGCTCAAACCCCTCCCCCATACCCGGATCGGCATCGAATCCGATGTGCTCCCGGTGCAACTCTGGCAGCAGATTCAAGCCTCCCTGCCGAATACTGAAATCGTGGACGCCTCTCATCTCATCCGACGGCAGCGATCACTGAAATCCGTCTGGGAACAGGAGCAGATCGCGCATGCCGCAGGGATGCTCGATGAGGTCTTCGCCGCGATTCCCGACTGGATCCAGGCCGGGATGCAGGAGATCGAGCTTGCAGCCCGAATCGAAGCCTTTCTTCGTGTGAGGGGACATCAGGGATTTCTGCCCATGCGCGCATTCAACGGCGTCATTCATTACGGCAATGTGCTGTTCGGATCCGGCGGCGCGGTTCGCGGACCATTCGATGGCCCGACAAACGGAGCCGGCTTGTATCCGGCAACACCCGGAGGCGCTGGACGAGGTCGTCTGAACCCCGGAGAACCGATCTTCATCGATCTCGTCGCCGGCTACAATGGCTATCTGGCCGATGCGACACGCGTGTATGCGCTGGGCGCTCTTCCGGACCGGCTCATGGATGCCCATGCCCGCAGCATCGATCTTCAGAATATGATCGTGACGGGGATTGAAAGGAAGGATGAGGCCAGCCTGGTGTATCAGCATGTGCTGGAATTTGTACGGCAAGCCGGTCTCGAAGACCGCTTCATGGGGATTGCGGGGGATCAGGCTTCCTTTATTGCACATGGGGTGGGCATCGAAATCGATGAACTGCCGATTATCACCTCCCGATCGGAGTTCCCCCTGCCTGTCGGATCGGTGATCGCCATCGAACCCAAGTTTGTTTTTGACGGGATAGGGGCAGTCGGAATCGAAAGCACATGGATTGTCGAGGAACGGCAGGCGAAGCGTCTGATGCGGTATCCGGATGCCGTCACCGTGATCTGATCCGGTTGCATCCGGTTGAATCGAACCGCAGATTCGTGTAATTTGAACAGGGAAAGGCGGGGATAAAGATGATGAAAGCAGTTGCCAGGATCATTTCAGTTGTATACTGCCTCATTCCCGCTCTGTTCTGCTCCCCGGCCTTCGCCGTGCAGAGTATCGAACAGCGCGGAATCGAATTGAGCTTTGATTATCAGAATCTGAGCGATGGATTCGGAAACATAAAAACCATCGAGGTCAAAGGTGTCCTGCGCAACACCACGAGTCAGGATGCATCGAAGATCCGGGCTGCGTTCCGCCTGACCTGGCTGGATCGAAATGCCATCATCGAAAAACTCGACATCGATAATCTCGCCGCCAAATCATCCCGCGAATTCCAGTTGCTCGTCGATCTGGGGCAAAATCCAGCCCCGTTGGAAGACATCAGTGCGAAATTCACAACCATCAAACTCGAGAAAACCCGCCAGATTTCACCGGCATCGGTTCACAACATTCTGACCCGTGAGGAATACTCGCTGACCCGACTGACCGATGAGGGCCGGAATTTCTGCGATATGGTTCAGGATCTCAGGAAGCGACTGCCTTTTGCGGTGCCGATCAAAGATGAATTCGAAACCTCAGCGGAATACGACAATCGCCTCAACCAACTCGAAAATGAGCATTTCAGTCGATTGATGGATGAAATCGAGAAGCTGTATGGCGAGCATGTCGGCGGGAAGGGAGCGATCGTTCGATTCCTGCCGAAAAACATCGCCGGACAACTCGTTTACTCGACCGAGAACTCCGTTTTTTTTCAACTCCCGATCCGCCTCGGTCCCTATGATGCCGACAGAGGATTGTTCAGTGACGTGAATTTCAATCCCCGCACGATCTCCTTCGAGCCGCTCGCCGTCATACCGAAGGCTGAAATCCAATTGGAGCACAAGGACAAGCTTTTCTTTTTGCGAAAACCGGAGTTCAGGGTGGAGCGTGAGGAGGGGCGGCGATTGCGAGAGTGCGAAAAGAATCTCGTTCTGGTCATCTCACTGCGCTTTTCAGTCATCCAGAACGGTCCGTATCTGGACGCGCGCGCCATCATCGAACAGATTCAGTTGCTCGATACGCAGTCGTCCAAAGTTTTCCGGACCTGGAGTTTGGAAGCGCAATAAGTCCAGTGAACCGCTCTCTGTTGTCTCCCCCCGCATCGGTCACGCTCCTGTCACTGGTCTTTCTGTTTTTCACCCCTCACTCGCATGCCAATCCATACATCCGGGCAATCGATGATTCCATGGCGGCGATCCTGAAAGATCGATCGATATTCCTCGAATTCCTGGCATCCTCCCAGTCGAATTCTCCCGGATCCATCGAATTGTTTCTGCGCAAAGATCCCGGATCGCTCAAATCGTTCTATTCATCCAGGGGATATCATTTCTCCAAAGCGGTCTATCGCATTCCGTTCGATCAGTTGTCGGATTCCGGACGGCAGACCGCCTTGAAGAATTTGTTCCCTCGGGATACGACCACTCCGTCCGGAAGGGAGCATCGCGTTACGTTTGCCGGACCCGGGGGCGAGACGCTCTGGCGGATCGCCGAATGGTTCACGGGGTCGGGGGAAAACGCAGTGGCTCTGAGCAAGGCGAACGGGATCACGGGTGAAACGATCAAAATCGGGCAAAAGATCATCGTTCCGAACGATCTCCTGAGTCCTTTTCTGAGACAGAAGCCGTCCATCGAACCTACCGTCGAGGGCGATCTTGCTTTCAAGGAAGACGCCAAAGGAGTTCATGCGCAATACATTTTGAGAAAAGGCGAAACGATTTACTCGAATGTCGTCATCCGATTCACGCCCCGGATTACCTCCGAAGAAGTGCTGGAAGCCGCCGACATCATTCTGAAGCGAACCGGTCTGACAAGTTTTCATGATATCCCGGCCAACAAGATTCTGAAAATTCCGGTTGAATTGCTTTCACCGCAGTATCGCCCGTCGAACGATCCCGCGCGCATCCAGTATGAACAGACATCGAAAGAATCGGCTCAGTTCCAGAATACGGTCCAGACCAGGCAACTCGAAGGAGTCACAGTCGTTCTCGACTCCGGACACGGGGGTATCGATCCCGGCGCGATCGGCCCGTACGGGGAACTCGAGGATGAATATGCGTATGATGTGTTGTGTCGAGTAAAGGAGCTTCTGGAATCAACGACAAAAGCCAGGGTTCTCCCGACGATACGGGATTATGAAACCCAATATAAACTCAGGAACACCCAATCGCTCTCCGGATTGGCCAATCTGGAAAAAATCCTGACGACTCCTCCTTATCTGATTCAGGATGCCGGGACCGCTCTGTCATTGCGATGGATGTTGGCCAATTATCATTTCAGCCAGGCCACCCGGAATGCGCCGACGGCGGATGAGCAGGTTGTGTTCACGAGTTTCCATGCCGACAGTCTCCATCCGAACGCCAGTGGCATCATGATCTATCTGCCCGGAGCGGATTACTACAAAGGCAGTATCTCAAAATCCGCTTCCGCTTTCTCGATGTACAAGGAATGCAAGGGTCAGACAAAAGTCTCCATGAACCGTAAAGATAAACTCCGTGCGGAAGGTTTTTCTGCGAGTTTCGCCCGACAGATCATCCGGAGCGCTCGTGCCATGTCCGTTGTCGTTCATTCGGATCAACCCATCCGCAAGTACATCGTCCGCTCCAAAAAAGTCTTCGTGCCATCCGTTCTCCAGTTCACACGGATTCCCACTCGGGTCCTGATCGAACTCGCCAATCTGAAAAACGGATTGGACCGGAAGCGACTCCAGGACCCGGATTATCGCCAGTCCCTGGCTCGCGTATACGTCGATGCACTGATCCGGCACTTCAGCGGAAAGTGACGTGCACGTCAGAGCGTCTGACGCATCGGCCCTGTATCGTGTAACCGTATCTCTTGCTGCTGATCGATCTGCCCCGTTCCCGGAATCACCTGGTAATCAACGGAAAATCCGCGCATACGGTCATGGGATATCAGGTGATAACTGATTCCGGCCGCGAGGATCAGGCTGATTGCTCCGCGCATCCAGGGGGAAGCACGCGTGTTTTCCAGATGACACAGCGGAGCGCTCACGAGAATAAAAACGACCGGAAGCAACAGAGCGCCATGACGGACATATCCGAAAAACGCCATCCCGACCAGCAGACGATGGAGGATGACGATCAGGAGCACGATTCCGAAGAAACGATCCCGCCTCAGCACCAGGATCATTCCCGTCACAGCCGGAACCAGGATAATCCATCGGAACCAACGGGAATCCGGTTCGAACAGATCCACCGATCTGCGGATCCCGCTGAGACCGGTTGGAAAGGAGACCGCGGTGAAGCCGAGTTCGCAGGCACCGGACATGATGGCCAGCTTCCGGATGATCCGACTCCAGGCTCCACGAGGATCCGACAGGATACTTCGAGCGCCGATCCGATAACCCCGGATCAGCCAGTCGCGATGAACGGGATTCCGGAGTTCGATGTTCCAGTCACCGCCGATCTCGGGGAGAGCCGCTCTGGAAAAACCGCCCGATCCATCCCCGCTATTGGCGAGGGCGAAATTCAGCGGCCCGTACAGAGTGACAGGAACGACCACCGGAAACTCCGGCATGTCAACACCGGCCTGTCTGTCGGCGGCATTCACCGCGCGCATGACCCGGTAGTTCCGGATCATCCACGGAGACATCATGATTATCCATGTCGCGAGATACACCGCCCATGGCAGTCTGAGGATCCGCATCAGGCGATGATGTGCTGTGATTCCCGGTGCGCTGGCTCCGGGTGAGCGATACCCGATCAGAACGGCATAGACGGGAATCAGGATGAGGTGTTCGCCGCGAGTCAGGCAGGCAAGTGCCGAGACAGCCCCGAAGGGGATCGCACGCATCGCTGTCATCGCGGTTGAACCAAGAAGGAGGCGGATCGACAGGACGGACAGCATCAGATAGACCCCGTCCGCGCCGGGAACCGACAGGATGACCGCGATTGCGAAGGACAGGGAAACCAGGGTGGAGGCGGCCAGGCCCGCTGTCGCGTTCAGCCTTCTCCTGACCAGATCCCATACCAGCGCGGTCACGGCCGCAGCCATGATCATTCCCGATATCAGTTTGACGGTTACAACCGGCACACCCAGACTCAGAAACCCGGCCGTCGTCCATGCCGCCACAGGAGGATGAAATGGGATTCCGGAATCGAACGGTTGCCCGCTGAGTATCGATCGAGCGTACAGCAGATAGAGTTCCGAATCGCCGTACAGGTAGATGGAGAACGGCAGTTTTTTATCGAGATTGCTGGTGATGAGGCACCATACTGTCGAGATCGAGGATGCAATGAGAGCCGGGAGGGTTGGATTCCAGGAAAAAGTTCGGACTCGCAGTCGAGGTTTCATGCGGTCCTGACGGGATTTTTCCAGAACATGATGATGCGGTTGGTATTCGTTCCGGTGTTATTGTTCGAGATACCCCATATATTGGAGGTTTTTGAGAACCGTTGGGTATTGATCAGAATTCCCGCACACTGAAACCCCGCATCGATCCCCTGCGGCATAGCGGTTTCCTCCAATCGGATCATACCGTTCCGCACTTCACCAACCTCGAAAATCACCCATCCTCCGGGCGCGGTCACCCGATACAACTCGTCCATCACCTCGCGCATAACCTGACCCCATGCCGCCAGTTTACTGACGTTGCAGATTCTGCTGAATCCCTCTCCCAGATCGATCCGATTGAACCAGCACCTCAACCAATTGTCGCGTTCGTAATGCACAATTTCCAGAAACGGTGGCGAGGTCACCGTGAGATGGATGGATTCGTTACGGATTTGAGGGGTATCGCGGGAATCCTGTGCGAGCAGCGATGCGTTCGAAGCTGCTGCCCGGAGATTCTTCAGGTGGGCGGGTGTCAACGCAGACAGTAGTTTGCGGGACTTTTGCAGGATCGTCTTCCGGATATCGCGATACGGCGGTTTGAGGCCGGTTTTCTGATTGATACGGATCTGTCGGTCGGGTGTGACCGCTTGATTGGGAGGAAGGGAATAAACCGAAAAAAATCCGCGTGAATGGCCGGTCAGGCGATTGGTTGCGACGAGACGGATCCAGTCGTCCACGGCATCGTTCCGGGCATCGGCTCTTCGGGTTTCGAGATATTGTCTGAGGCATAGTATCTCTTTCAGTGTATCGGGATGAAAGAACATGCTCAGATCCCGATCCGGTTCAGGAGGATTGTCAAAGGAAAGCTGGCCGAGGCGGTCGGCGATATCCGAGAGAGTCGGGGGATTGAGACGTGGTTGAATGAGAATTCGCGAGAGGGGGTTTAGATCGTTTCCGGTAACGAATCGTCCTCGAAGGGCGGCCTCGATGAGTGTCGTTCCGCGTCCGGCAAACGGATCGTAAACACGATCCCCCGGTTCGGTCAGGCGCTCGATGAAAAATGCCGGCAACTGCGGCTTGAAACATGCCCGGTACGACACTTCATGAAGGCTGTTCGCCTGCCGCTGACGGGATGTCCAGAATTCTCCGTCGAATACGGGGATCGGATGCCCTCCGATATTCTCGTGACGAATCATCACACTGGGAGTTTCGAGATCATCGAACGACAGGAGATTGGACGATCTCGAGTCTCGAATGAGCTGGAAATTTTTCAGGCTGATCTGAAACTGCGCCGGGTCCATCGGGGTCTCCTCCGCTGACGGAAGAAAGTATAGCATGACACGCCGTAAAGTCACCCCGCGCAACCGAACGATGAATCTGATAAAATGGATGTACGGATCCGGATGAAACGGGCGAATCACGGGAGGTTCTCATGGCGACATTCATGTATGAACTGAAGCTGGTCAAAGGCAGCGACGGAGTGTTGGACCCGGCTGAGCACGCACTCATTGAGGAACATTTCAACTATCTGAAGAATCTCGTTCGCGAAGGCCGTGTTCTTCTGGCAGGACGCTGTATGGATGCTCCTTGCGGCTTTGTCATCTACCGGGCCGCATCGGAGCAACAGGCACGGGACATGATGGATGGAGATCCTGCGGTGGCCGGAAAGGTCATGACCGCTGTCTGCCATCCCTTCCGGATCGCGCTGATCGGAGATCCCGACGAATTCCTCGCGCACAGTTGACAGTCCGTGTTCCAGACGTTATTTTTCAGTTCTGTTTACGGTTGCGAACATGAAAGGAACTGAAAATGACCAAATCTGAGTTTATCGCCGAACTGGCTAATTCTGTGGATTATCTGAGCTATCGTGAAGCCGCGATCGTCGTCGACACTTTCTTCAATTCGATCCATGACGCGCTAGTCGCAGGCGATAAGGTCGAACTCCGGGGATTCGGATCCTTCAAGACGAAGGTTCGCCAGCCGCGGACCGGACGGAATCCGAAGACCGGCGATTCCGTGAACGTAGCCTCGAAACGCGTCCCTTACTTCAAACCCGGCAAGGAACTCAAACACCTCGCCGAGTGATTCAGCGACGCAGCAACCATGCGACGCAACGTCCCGGATTGCCCCTCAACCGGGGCAAACGCGATGAACACACCCAGATTCCGGTTGTCATTCGACACTCCCAGATCAATTGGTCGTCCGCCTGATGTGCATCCGACCCGGATCCGGAAATAGGTGTCTCCCCACCGACGAAAAACCCGTCTTGGCTCGATCGTTCCGGAAAACGTCTCGCGCACATCGATCGACCCCACAGGGAAACCGGCTCCGCCCACGTCGATCGAGACGTCATTGGGAACGAGCGAATGTCCGCGCAGATGGACAGCCGGTCGACGATCGCGCATGGCCACGATGAACTCGGCGGTTTGACCGGCTTTGATCCAGAAACCGCCTGATTCGTAAGCGAAATGATTGTTGTCCAGGTAACTGAATCGCGAAAATGGCTCGGGGGGATTCGGCATATCGAAACGATTCAGAGGCAGTCCGATGAATTGCCACAACAGACCGACGACGATGACCGGAGTGATCGGAAGGAGCCGGAGCCGCGGAGCCGGCCGAGAAGTTTCGGGAGATCTCAGAAGCAGAGTGATGACGAGAGCGGTCAGGATGATCCAGACGATGGTGGGACCCCATTTCCGATCGCTCCCCATGATGAGAGGAAACCATTGTTTCCAGTCCACCAGATTCGGGAGGCTGAACGCCCGGAGCCATTTCGCCTGCCCTCCGCTCAGATGCGGATTCATCGTATGATACATCCAATCCGGGTGATACAGAACCAGTGCGGCGACCGTCCATCCACTGAAAAGGGCTGCACGGCTGAACACATACGAAAACCGGCTTCGGATTGTCTGCCACCCTGAAGCCGCAAGAAGCCCGACGAGCGGCGCGACGGCAATGAACTGACGATTCGGCGGGCAGTAACCTCCCCAGTTGTTGTGCCATGCATAGATCGCCAGATGCGCGAGAATGGGGATCAGGACAAGGAGCGTTCGATGCGCATCGCGCCCGAATTGGTGAATCAGACCGGGCACGGCCAGCAGGAAGAACGGCGCGAGGAACAGAAGTCCGATCCGCTGCTCCCAGACAAGACCCAGTGAAAACAACAGCGCATCGCACATGCGATCGATTCCGGTATAGATCTTGCCGGCGGCCGGGTCAGGGGGCGCTTCACCCGTCCCGGGGATGACACCGGAGTAAATCACCGACGGGTTGAAATTCCGATAATGTTCATGGAGATACCCCGCATAGAGCACACCGGAAATCAGGATCGGCGCCAGGAAAATCCCCGCGAGCCGAAGTCGATTCGAATGCCTGAACCAGGTCAGAACGCATGAGACGGCCAGACCGGTGGCGATCGAGAAATACTTGATCCCGAGCCAGGGGATGTAGGCCACAAGCGCTCCGATGGCGAACGCGGTTTGGAGCGGGTGTCGTGGAGAACTCCGGGTCAGAAGTCTCAGGATCAGGACCGCGATCAGCCCCATCAAGGTTTCAGGGTAGATTTCTATCGAATAGAACAAAAGCGGTCCGGACAGGAAAATCCCGTAACAGGTCCAGTTTGATACACGTGCGGAACCGGTCCATTCGCGGATCAGTCTGTGCGTCTGATACCCTAGAATCACGAAGATGAATCCCATTGCCAGGCGAATCACGAACACCAGGCAGGCATCCGATTCGCAGCGATATGCGATCGTATAAACCGGAGCGAGCAGAAACGGAAGCCCGATCGAGTGGTGCGGATAATTCCCGCCGTCGAATCCGAGATGAGAGAACATCTGGTATTTGCCGGGGAAGAACCGTCGGTAGGCCTTTGCCTGGTAATCATCATCCATCCGGACATCCCGATCTTCGGCAATACTGTGTGTAATCATCAGGTACGACGGTTCATCTCCGGTCGGCAGCGCGCGCGGAGTGAACCATCCTCCGGCCCAGGCAGCCGATATCGCGAACAGGATGATTCCGAAAATGAGTGCGTGCCGACGTTCGAGTTTGCGCCATACTTCCCCGATCGGACCCTCGAATCGCGCGTAGAGACTCAGAAGGGCCAGCATCCCGGCTGAATACCTCAGAAACAATGTCGGATCGACCAGCATATGGCGTTTTTCGAGCAATCGGATGGACAGCAGCATGAGAGGTGCGCATGCAGTTGCGATCGTGTTGAACGAGGAATCGAAGCGCGAAGATGGCTGCAGGCGGAGGTGAATGCGGGAGAGGATCAGGACGACACCCGTGAGCATCGGGAATACGACCATGAACAATCCCGCGATCTCGGTCCAGCCGGGATTTCGAAACGAGCCTGCATCTGAGGAGACGGCCAGGTCAGATGCGATCGATGCCGCGGACAGACCGATCCAGATACAACTCGTCACATACGCTTTCAGTCCGTCTGTCCATCGCATTCCCTGAATCTCCCGATCCGCGTCGGATTGACCCCGGAGCGCCCGTACTGTATCAGAATCTTGACACCAAATGCATCTCATATTACCTTGAACGGAGTGCCTTCATGACGAAGGGAAGCCGACTGATGATTTGTCCCCGTTGCGGATTTCCGGATACGAGCGAACCATGTGCGCTCTGCGGTCAAACCGATTTTGTCGGTCTCGAAGTCGGCCGTTACGACGGTCGAGGCGGCATGCGCTTTGAGATCACGGTGGTGTTTGATGACCCTCCCGCCGATGCGACCCTCTGGAATTCGATCCGGACTGATCTCCCCCACCGCATGCTGGAACGCCGAAAACCTCTGCATTATGTCTTCTTTCGGGACGGATCCTACGACCGCCTGTTTGAACTGATCCATCAGGTCCGGCATTCCAAAGGGTGGGAGCTTCTGGTCAACGGGCGACCGCGTCCGTTCATCGAGGAACTCTGGCTGCCTCTTCTGCGAATTCTGGCGCTGCCGAAGGTGTGATATGCCGAAGTACAGCTTCGATCTCGAGGAATTTGAAAAGGACCTGAAGGATTTTGAAAATCGCCTGAAAGTGTTGCGCGCCGAATACAACCAGTATCTCAACGGCACACTCAAGAATCTCCCGATTTTCAACGAATCCCAGATCCGGCGTCTGATCAAGAAATACGCCGCTCTCAGGGATCTCAAGGGCTGGCGTCGCTTCCAGTACTATAATCTTGTCGCCAAATTCAACACCATGATGGAGTTTTACGGCCGTCAGGTTCGGGATCGGAAGGAAGGCAATCGATCCCAGAGCGGCGGGCAGCATGCCCCCTCGCGTCCGGATCTCGTGCCACCTGAAAAACTCGCTGAAGCCCGTCGCAAACTCAACCCGGTTCGCTCCCGATCACACATCGTATCGAACACCGCAAATCAGGAAACGACACTCCAGGAACTGTTCAAAGAGTGGCAGAATCAGCAGAAACAGCACGCGGACTCCGGAGCACCTCAGCTGGATTACGACCGGTTCCGGAGCATGATCGATCAGAAAACGCGTCAGTTACAAGCAACGAAGGGGTGCAAGGCCGTCCGTTACAAGATTGTTGCGGAACAAGGCAAGATCAAGATCAAGGCGAAGGCCGTCGAGTGATCACCCGCTTCATCGAATGAAACAGCCTCCCCGGGATCCAGTGGCGTGTTCGATACTGCTTGTGATGCGATTCATGGTCTTCCCCGGCGCGATGGATCTGACCGTCGATCTGTTATGGGCGGCAAGCTGTTGCATGGCGTGGGCAGCCTCACCACGCATAGTGATCGCGGGTATTCTGTCCGTCGACATCATCGCCAGCCTGCTCGTAGGTCCAATCGCCAATCCGGATGTATTCGGCGCTAAAGCATGGATCATCGAACTTGTTGCGCTGACCGGCATGCTGATATCGGTCGCCGTCACGCAACGCCTCAGGCGGGCCGCCCCGATCCGTCTCGGGATCGGCCTGATCATGCTCGCAACCCTGTTTGCAGCCGCCGGACTGGCATATCGATGCGACAACGCCCGGCCGTTTCTCGGAGTCTATCTGGCCGGAACCGGCATCATTCTGTTTTTAACCGCAACGCACGCCCGTCGATCCCCGATCGTCTGGTCGCTGCTCGCCGGCTGGGGCGCGGGATACGTCCCGTTCTGCCTCCTGGTTTGGATCTTCGATCTCGATCGCAATGCATCCGGCTCTCTCTGCCAATATGCACAGCGATACCTTCTGATTCCGGTGTCGATTCATTTTCTGGGTCTTCTGGTCGGAGTTGCCCTCATCCGGCATCTGGGATGGATTCAGACCGAAGATCCGCCTTCTGCGATGAGTCCGGATCAGTAATTCATCCGGAATCCTGCGCGCAGATCCTTGTCTTCCGTCTTGATGACCGCAATTTCCATCCCGGTCAACTCACGCAACTTCGATATCACGGCGATATCCGATGGATTCACCATTGCGACGGTCAGGACATTATCGTTGATGTTCAACGCCATCACGCCCCACTCCTCCGCGAACTTCTGTGGAATCGTGATGACCGCGCCTTTGTCGGCGTTGTATCGTCTCAGCGAAATCTGCGGGAAAACCATCGGTTGAGGGGGAAGTTGCCCTGAAACCGGGGAGGGCGCAGCGGGTGGAGCGGGGGGCGGGGGGGGCGTCGAGACCGGAGCAGGGGCCGGGAGCGGTTCCGCGGGTGTCCGGGCGACGCGGGGTGCCCCGAGCATCAGTCTGCGGAGTGAGAGATGATCGCAGCCAAGCCCCGTCTGAGCGAGCGATGGCTGGATGAGCGAGAGTCCCACGGCGAAATCGACGACTCCGACGGCGGACTTGCCATATGACAGCGCTTCGTGAATGGCGGTCATCAGAATGGATCGGACTTCCTGCGAAAACACGATACCCTCCGAGACCGGCGCTTCCGAGGGGGCGAGTTTCGGTGTCGTGAGATCTTTGACGGTCGCCAGATCGATCAGCGAAGGGTCGAGCGGGGAGACGTCGATCACGCTGCGGCTGGCCAGGAAAGCGAGCGAAAGCAGCAGATGATAGACATTGACCTCGTCATTCTGATATGACTTCGCGATCGTCACACTGTGCTCGAATACCTTCGACAGATGTTCGTCGATATGATGCGAAAGATCGAAGACCCCGGCATCGATCGGAGACACCTGAAATGATGTCTCCGGAGCGCCTCCGATGTCTCCGTTCATCCGAATCTTCTCGTTCAGCATCTTCGAGCTGATTCCCCAGCTCCGAAGCAGCTTTTCACTCACCGCCGAACCCGATTCGAAAATCCCTTGAAGGATCACCGCGGAACTGATCCAGTTGTGTCCGAGTTCCTGAACGATAACAAAGACACGCTCGATGGCCTTTTTAAAATTCGCGCTGAATCCGGTGATTTTGGAGCTTCCGCCCGAAGGTTGTCCGATGACGGACTGGAAACCGGCATCGATCAGATACCATGGCGTATTGGTGTCAATCAGAATCTTCCATGCGCTGGAATTGGGCTGATCAAACATGGCTCGCAGGATGTGCTCGTTCTCAATTTCCTGCCTGCTGGATGATTCCGCGAGCGTTCGAGCCGCGGCAACGAGTTGCTTGGCGGTCTCGGTGAACCTGTCTAACACCGGATTTGTTCTCCTCTCATGGTCTCTCCCACAGCAAATCGCCTTGATTATACATTAGACAGCCCGGTTACTCAACATGCGATTCGCCAAAACTTCTTCTCGAAGGCTCGCTTGACATTCCGCGTCGTCCCTCCGTATCCTTCGCGTCCAGATTCCGCTTTTCCTGTGAGGATTTTTCGATGACATTCCAGAATCCGACAGACAACCCCGCCGGCGCATCGGATGCCGGCGATTCCGAATCGTTCGAAACGCTTTTCGAGCAGTATTCCGAGGTCCCCGACGAGGAATTCCATCCCGGCGACCGGATTACAGGCAGGATTATCCAGTTTGGCGACGAAGATGCATTCGTGGCATTCGGCGGACGCCATGAGGGGTTTCTGCCGATCGCCGAACTGCTGGATGCCAAAGGTCATCTTTCGGTCGACGTCGGGGACGAGATCCAGGTCTGGATCTCCCGAATCTCGTCGGAAGGCATCCAACTCAGCCGCGGCCTGAAACTGAAATCGAATGATGCGAAGCAAGCGCTGCGGGAAGCCTTCGAGAGTCGTGTGCCGGTCGAAGGCACGGTGAAGGCGGTGAACAAGGGAGGATTCGATGTCGAAATCGGAGGCATCCAGGCGTTCTGCCCCCGAGGCCGGATCGATACGCAATTCACGGAAGAGGCCGACGGTTACATCGGTCTCAAGGGCCGTTTCCTGATCATCGAATACGGCGAATCGGGACGCCGGATCGTCGTTTCACGACGCGACCTTCTCGAGCAGGAAGCCCGTGAAAAAGCCGAAGAACTCAAGAAAAATCTCCGCCCCGGCATCGACCTGGACGGAACCGTCACCCGCCTCGCCCGTTTCGGCGCATTTGTCGATATCGGGGGCATCGAAGGTCTCGTGCCACTCCGCGAAATGTCCCACGCGCACATCGAATCCCCGTCCGATCTCGTCGCTCCGGGCCAAACCGTCCGGGTGCGGGTCCTGAGTGTCGATCAGGACGATCGCGGTCGGGATCGGATCGCTCTGTCCATGAAATCATTGACCGCCGCCCCCTGGGAATCGGCATTGCCGTTTGCGGAAGGGCAGGAACTCCAGGGGAAGGTACTTCGCATCGAGGCTTTCGGGGCATTCATCGAACTTGCCCCCGGTCTGGAAGGCCTGTTGCACGTCAGCGAGATTTCGAATGAACGCATTTCTCACCCCTCCCGGGTTCTGAGTTTGAAACAACTCGTCCAGGTCCGTATTGTGGAGATCGACCGGGCGCGACGGCGGATTGCGCTGAGCATGAAGACGCCGGTCAAGGAGGCGGAGCCTGTTCAGGAGAAGATCGATGTGCCGGGAATCGAAACAGAAGGCGGCTCGGGACGTTTCGGACTGCTCGGGAAACTGCTCAGGAACGTCAATCTCGACGAAACTCGTGAATGACAGCTCCTCGTGTGCCGTGAACCGGTCCGGCGCCGGCCCGGCCCTCTTCCTTCTGAGTGTCTCGATCTTCCTGTTGACCAGCGGCGGACACATTTACGTGCGGGATGAAGGCGCGATGCTGTTCATGTCGCGCTCCCTCATCGATCACGGCTGGTTCGATGTCCCGATCAATCCGAACACGGGCGGGGGGAAGATCGGTCCGGATGGACGGTATTACATGCCGTTCGGTGTCCTCCAACCGCTGCTTGCCACCCCATTCGTCCAACTCGGCAGGCTCATGATGTCCTGGGCCGATGCGCAATACATCGACAACATGACCGCACCGTGGTTCTCTGCGCTCGCCACGGCCTGGCTGTGTGTGCTGTTTCACCGCTTTCTCCTGCGACTCGGCGTGGCCCGACGCCCGGCCTTCTTCGCCGCCCTGAGCCTCGGATTCTCAACCCCCTTCTGGGTCTACGCTCAGACATTTTTCGCCGAACCCCTCACCGCACTGAGCATTCTGGCGTCGGCCGAGGCCATTTTCCGCTACGGCGAAACCCGATCCATCCGGTTCATTCTGCATGCCGGCATCTGGATGATGATCGTGCTGATTGTCCGTCCGATCGCCGGAACGGCGCTGCCCGCGCTGTTCCTGTACCTGCTTCTCGTGGAAAAGCGATCGGCCGATCATCATGAAGCACCGCAGAGTGTGCGCCCGATCCTGGTGTTCTCGACGTTGTGCTGCGCCGCCGTTGCGCTGCTGCTGGGATACAACCAGATCCGATTCGGCGGATGGATCGAGACGGGATACGAGTATCTTCCGGACGGCCGGCTTCGCAGCTTCACACTGGATCCGCTTCAGGGTCTGCGCATCCTGTTCTTCAGCCCCGGCAAAAGCATCTTCATCTTTGCACCAATAGCTGCGTCCGCCATTGCCGGGATGGTGATGCTGGCCCGGTCGCGCCGGACGCGCGCGGAAGCGGTGCTGACCGCCCTGATGCCGGCCATGTTCATCAGCGTTCTGTGTCGATGGGCGGAAGTCGAGGGCGGTGTCTGCTGGGGTCCGCGTCTGTTCCTGCCGGCACTCCCCGTCATGCTGCTCGCGATCGCTCCGCTGCTGTCCTTAAAAAAACGAACCGTCTCGATCGTTCTGATCAGCCTGGGAATCGCCGGTTTCGCCATCCAGTCGCTCGGAGTCACCATCAATTTTTCGACATACATTGCCTCGCATATATCGGAATACTTCAATTCGCAGTCAGGCTATTACCGGTTCGAATTCAACCCTCTTCCGGGCCATATCTCCGAACTGAAAAAACTCATCCTGTCGCCCGGTCTGATGAGTCAACTGCCGCCTCAGATTGCGGCGGCCCACCGTTCCATGTCGCAGATCAATTACGCCGAAGGGTTGAACGTCTGGTGGCTTCTGTCTTATCAGAATCGACTGAATCCATCGTTCATTCTCACTCTCGCCGGCATCCAACTCGCCATGCTGTCCACCGGCATCATTCTGACCGTCCGCGTGCTGACCCGGAGGCCGGATCATGGGAATGGCCGTTGATTTCTCACGATTTGCCGCAGCGCTGATCTGGGGCCTGTCCGGATCGATCGCATTCTTCGTCGTATTCGACCGGATCATTCTGCAGTTGAATCAGTGCCGCTCGAAAACCGCTCTGACTTATGCATTCCTGGCATGCATCACACTCCTGCCGGCTCTCGCAGGATACCGGACCGGATTTTCCACCTGGCTCGCGATCCCTCTCATCTCGCTCATCGTGTTTCTTTCGGGAGAGGGGATCCGGCATCTCCTGCGCAGGAAGCACTTCGGTTCAATGAGCCGCACGAGACCGTTGCGACGGTCGTCCGGTCGGCTGTTCAACACGACGCACGCGCTGGTTCTCAGGGAATACACCCTCTCCTCGAATCGCCTTCCGCCACTCCGGATTGCGCAGATGACCGATTTTCATCTCGACGATCGCTTCGATCCGGACTATTTCCGAATCTGTCTCGATGCCGTCCGTGAGATTGACCCGGATCTGCTGCTTCTGACCGGTGATTTTGTCAATGAATCGCGGCACACGGAGCTGATCCGGCAGAATTTCCGGGATCTTCCGGGTCGCTTCGGCGTCTTCGCATCGCTCGGGAACCACGATTACTGGGCCGGAGCCGATCAGGTCCGTGAAGCGCTGCGCGAATGCGGGATCCGGGTGCTGAGCGGGACCTGTGAACGCATCGTAACCGACACCGGGACAGCGGTGACCATCTGTGGACACGAAGCGCCCTGGGGTGGATGTCTGCCCGATGAATCGCTCAAGGCCGACCCCGACATGCCTCGGATCGTAATGTGCCATACCCCGGACGGCATCTTCGAACTGTCGCAAAACCCTGTCGATCTCGTGTTCTCCGGGCACCTTCACGGCGGGCAATGGCGGTTCCCCCTCATCGGATCGCTCGTGGCCCCCTCAACCCACGGCCGCCTGCTCGACCTGGGTCATTTCCGGTTCAACCGCACCGATCTGATCGTCAGTGCCGGACTCGGTGTCATCTGGATACCGATCCGCCTGAATTGCCCACCCGAGATCACCGTCGTTCATGTGAATCCACCGGTAACTCAGCGCCCGGCGAAGGAAGGATTGTCATGCGCACTGTGTGTCGAATCCTGATTCTGGGGTGCCTGCTCACCGCGTGTCGAACACCGGTCGCTTTCGAGGATGCTGCGGTCGATTCACCGATTGTCGTGTCACAGAACGCCTTCACCACGTATCGATTCGAGCCGCTGGACCGGTCAGGAATTGCGGATGAGGGGGGAGTTGCTTTCTTCATCGAACTGTCCGCGCGCGATGCAGGGAAACCGGTCGAGATTGCCGCGATCGAGTTTACGGACAGACCCGAGCGAATCACGCTGTTCGAGGACGGATCACGCATCGCCGCCCGCCTGTGGCATGGATCGGGAGAACTCTATTACGACTGCAATCTGCCCGCCTGGGGTCTCGTGAATCGTCGGTCGCATGTCGCCCTGACGTGGGATTTCTCGAATACGGACCCGACCCGTTTCCTGAGCCTCCGCATCGACGGCCAGACCGCAGGCATGTATCACACGGAGAATGATGCCCGGACAGGAGTGACGCTCGCGCTGAAAACGGGCCTGCGAGCGGCCGCGGTCGAGTTTTCCGCACCGTCCTCCTCCAGCCCGATCCGGCACCGAATCGATTCGATCCGGTGGTTCCGGGGCTGTCCTTCGATCGAGCAACTCGATGACCACCTGAACTGTTTCGGCATGATCGACCCGACGATCCGTCTCGAGGTCACCGAGTTCCGAACGTTTGCGGGACGTGATATCCCATCCGGAAACAACGACGGACGACTGATCCGAACCGTCGATTCGCTCATTGCACGCAGCCCGACCGTCAATCTGGTGCCCGGCATGTACCGACTCATGGTCGTTGCACGCTGCAGCATGGAATCGAATCCGAATGCCAGGATCGCGGATCTGAGTGTATCCGCGGAACCTTCAAGCGAACCGGCGGCGTCTTTTGCCCTCCGCCGGAGCGATTTTCAAACCTCTGCTGTTTATGAACGCGTCGAGCGCGAGTTTGAAATGAAAGAACCCGCAGAGGCTCGAATCGAGTTGCGGATGAGTCGATTCGGATATGCCGATTTCATGCTGGATTCCATCGGGATCATAGGGCCGGTCACGCGTCAGTGGGATGCCGTGAGCATGGAACGGACGATGGGGGATGCGGTTTCGGATCCCGCAAACCCCGGCAGAACGGTGATCAAGAACGCCCATGCACTCGCGTTCGGCCCCTACCGCACCTTGCCCCGCATCGGCCGATATACGGCGGCATTCGACCTGAAGATCAATCCCTCTGTTGAGGCGGATTCAGCCTGCACAATCGAGATATATGCGCATGACGGTGTCCTCTCTGGAGGGCGTGGAAACAAGAGCTACGGCATTACCGGGCTGGGAAGGCAGCAGGCGGACGGACGGTTCCACCGGATCGAAATCCCGTTTTTTTATGATGGCGCGGAGATGATGGAATACAGGACGCTGGTCTACACGATCGCACCCGGGTCGGTTGATTTCGCCGGTGTTGAGCTGGTGTATGAAGGATCGGCGGCAGGGACCGGAAAATGATCGATCACCGCTGGAGTTGAACCGTCACATTGAACGTGATGGTATCTTTCCTGAGGGCACCGATGACCGTTTTGATATAGGTTTTTCCATCCCACTGATACAGACGCAATTCCCGCTGATCGTCCGAAGCGACGATGATTTCCTGACGGTTGTCGCCGTTCAGGTCCGCGAGAAACGTGGCGTGTTCGAAACCGGACGTGCCGGATGCGATGAGTTCGGATTTCCATTCGGCATCACCTGAGGGCATGAGTTTGAAGATGCCGTCGCTCTTCGTGGAGGCGATCAGCTCTTTTTTACCGTCGCCATCCGTATCGCCGTAGTTCAGGAATCGGCAGAGACGGCCCGGCAGGCTTGCGATATCCGTGCTGGAAAATGTACCATCTGCGTATCGATACAGGCGAATCCGTGTAGTGTCGCCGGCATCGGTCGCACCGATTTTTTCGCCTTCCAGAGATGCGAACAGGACAGCGTTCGTTTCACCGTCCGGCGTTGTGCAGAGAACTTCCTTGGCGTGACGGGATTCGAGCGAATCGACCTTCGATTGCACCCATTTCCCGTCCTTTCGGGCAAACATGTCGATCTCACCGGGTTGCACGCTTCCATCGAGTTTGTTCGGAAGGCTGGGAGTCGTAAAGATTTCACGAAGACCGTCGCTATCGATATCGCCGGTCTCGACTTCGTGAACAAATGTGTTCTCGAGACGCGACAACTCGAACGGTTCATAGGCTGAGCCGTTCCAGACCAGCACTCCGACAACACCCTGATCGTGAGTCGCGATCGCGATATCGTCTGCGCCGTCTCCCGTCAGATCGGCGATTTCGACATCACGCAATCGATCGAATTTTCCGCCGAAGACCGGGTTCCAGAGAGTTTCAGCCTGCCACTTCCCATCCTGTTTGCGCCAGACCTTCGCCATGGCCTTGACCGCGCCGATGGTGAGAATTCCGGGATCTCCGGATGGCGGAACAAAGGGAATCGCCTTGTGAAACACGTTGCTGTCCGGGTCTTCGAGAACCTCTTCCGTCCAGGATTGATTTGCATATCGGAACATCACCAGACGAGCCGCTCCGGGGACGGGCCGGTCTTTCCCGGATTCGTCCTTGACATAATCGAACTGAGCCTGTGCGAGCAAAATCGTTGCGCCATCCTGTATGGACGGGAGGGTGGACGAGAGTTGCGGTCGTGCGACGGTGGGCGGCGACTGAGTCTCTGACCGACCGGAGCATCCCCAGGACAAAAACCCGGTCAGCACGAGAACAGGCATCAGGAAAGTTATGGTAACTGCTTTGATTCTGGACGCTTTTTCCATGTTTTTTTCCTCCATCGGCAGAATAAACTAGCACATCCGGGAAGATCTCACCAGTTCAAACCGGTTCATCCCATTCGATCGATTCATCAGGGAGATTGACGCTGCAGACGAATCAGAGTCGCAGGATCCAGGCGATAATGGGCGGTGATGGGATACCGGAAGAGATAATCTTCCTCCTGAGTGCCCCGGCCGATGTTGTGAATCACCAGCGGCGTGCCGTCATGCGCCTTTTGATCGCTCACGATCATGATATGCGGGAGATTTCCGGGAAGCATGCTGGTGACGAGATCGCCGGGCAGGAACGCCTCGACATGAACGATGTCGTCGATGACCAGGGCGTGTTTCCGAAGGAATGTCTGGAGGTTCGGAACGCGGCGATGATCGATGTTCGGGTCCGGCCGGGTCAGATGCCAGTTCCGGGGATACTCGGCGAAACGAGCGTGCATATCGGTGTGAACGAGTTTCTGAAGATCGATCCGATGCGCCCGGCGAAGTGCCCGGATGATCACATCCGTGCAGACCCCGCGATCCGGCGGAACATCGCCGTCCGGATACGGGATGGTTCGATAGGCCGGGTCATAGGCCACGGTCACACCGATCTGTTCGCGCGCGGCGGTGATCAAAGCCGGAAACCAGTCCGTTTCGCCCGAGGCGATTGCGGGGCCCGCGCCCAGAATCAACGCCAGCGCAACCGGTAGCCGCACGATGGATGGGATCGAGCGCAGGAATGCGATCATGAGACAACCTCGGGATCATCGTCCGGCAGGAAGGAGCGGATTGTCAAGATCGATCGGAGTCGTGCGTGCGTTGATCCAACTGGACAAACTCGGGAGGTCCATCAATAATAGGGATGTACTGATCCAGGACCGATTGTTTTCGCACTTCAACGATCAAGGAGGTTTTCATGGAACGGCACCCGATCATATTGAACATCGAGAACGAGTTCGATGAAGCGCTGACGAGGCTCGATTCGGAGAAATGCGCGTTCGCACAACAGGTTGCCGACATGGATCAGCAGTTGTCGCAGAGGCGCGCACTGGCGAAAGGCAAGGTTCTGCCGACGTTCATGAAACCGTTTTTCCTGACCGCCGAAGAAGTGACGGGATTTCGGTCGGTCGTCAATATCATACTCGGCTGCCAGGAAAAATTGATCCGCCTGTATTACACTCACCCGGAATACCGGCCACTCTTTGAACTGACCGACACCGAAGTGCCGTTGATGGAGCGATTCGCGAACCAGACAAAGCACATTTATTTCTCGAGAATGGATTCGATCTTCCCTCCCGAAGGACCGTTCAAGTTTCTGGAATTCAATTGTGACAGCCCCGGAGGCGCATATTATTCCGATATTCAGTGGGAAGTGCTGAGCCAGACACCGGTGTTCAGAAAACTGTCTGAAACACACACGTTTCAATATCAGCCGTACCGCCCGAAAGTGCTTCAGGCCCTGCTCACTGCATGGAAGGACGCCGGCCGGAAGTCCCAACCCAACATCGCCGTCATGGGAGACCCCGGGGTGACGAATGTCGAGGAGTTCAAGTTGTTTTCGGAACTGTTCCGTGAACTCGGATACGCCTCGATTTTCACGGATCCCTGGTCCTGCAGCTACGAGGAGGGGATTCTGCGGAAAGGGGACTTCCGGATCGATCTGATATACCGCCGCGGAATTCTGGCGGATTACTCCCGTCATGTCGAGGAGTCCCGTCCGGTCGTCCGGGCGATCGCTGACGGGAACGCCGTGATGGCCAACCCATTCTCGGCAAAACTCGGCGACAACAAAAACCTCCTCGAAGTCATGACCGATGAGCGGATGGCGTGGGTGTTCACGGCCGAGGAGCGCGAACTGCTTCGCCGGCATCTTCCGTGGACGAGAATCGTTCGCGAACGGAAAACGGTTCGGGACGACCGGACGGTCGATCTGATCTCCGAGATCCGCTCGAATCGGGCGAACTACGTGATCAAACCGAATGCGGAATTCGGCGGCAAGGGCGTGGTGATCGGGCGCGAATCGACGGAATCCGTCTGGGATGACGCGATTGCCCGCGCACTTGTTGCCCCTCATGTCGTTCAGGAGTATGTGCCGATTCCCGAAGGCCGATTTCCCGTCGCTCGCGAGGGGAATCTCGTATGGGAGCCCAAGAAAATCAATGTCAATTTCTTCACGTTCGCAGGTGAATTCGGCGGTGGTTTCTGCCGGACGTCGGATTCCAGCATCATCAACATCTCCGCCGGAGGCGCTCTGGTGAGTTTCTGTGTTCTTGAGAATGCCTCCGGAGTTTGAACCGGCTTCCCGCTTGCGATATAGTCCGGTCTGGCTCGTGATAACGTTTTCAACCCATGTCAGAGGAGACATCAGATGGATAAAGCTCTATTGAAACAGAAACTGACCGATTTCTTCAAAATGAACAAACCCCGGTTGCGGGACGATCTGCTTCGGATTCTCCGGGAGATGGTGGCCGAGAAAACCGTCAATGTCCCCTCGGACAAGCTGCCGAACTTCGATTATCTGAAGATCCGGGGTGAGGAATGGCGAGTCGCGAAGATTCTGAAACGCGAGTTCGACAAATGGGGAATCCGGTATGATGTCTTCGAGCGCACGGAGGGCCGTCCGAATGTGATCGGATATGTCGGAAAGGGTTCAGCCGCCGATCGGAAACTGTTCATCGCCTGCCACATGGACGTCGTTCCGCCCGGTCCGGGATGGGATTCCGATCCGTGGACGATGGTCGAGAAAGACGGCAAGGTGTACGGCCGGGGCGTTCTGGACAACAAAGGCCCGCTCGTGTCGTCGATGATTGCCGCTTATGTGTTCAAAAGCGTGGTCGGCGAGGAATTCCCGGGCCAGCTCCAGGTATCGGGCATGGCCGACGAAGAAGCCACGGACCTCGACGGGATCGACTACGGTGTCCATTATCTGATGGAAGAAAAGCTGATCAATCCCACCTATGCGATCATTCCGGACATCGGCGAGAACATGCAGTCGATCGATGTTTCCGAGAAAGGCCGGATGGTGGTCCGGGTCACGGCGAAAGGGATCCAGGCGCATGGTTCGACACCCGAGCGCGGTGTCAATGCGATCAACAAGATGGCCCATTTCCTGACCGCCTTCGAAGCGTATCGACTCAAGTTCGACCCGGACCCGATTCTGATCCGCCCGACGGTCAATGTCGGCGAGATTCATGGCGGAGCGGCGGCGAATATCGTACCCAGCGAGTGCTATTGTGATATCGACATCCGGATCGTCAACAGCCAGACACCGGAAGGCGTACGGGCGGAGATCGAAGCGATCGCGGCATCGATCGCACCGGATTTCGTGATCGATGTCCAGGGAGCCACGCGACCCCATGCGGTATCTCCGGACAACATCCTGGTACGTTCGATCCAGGCCAACGCCAAACAGTTCGATCTCGACCCGAAACCCTTCGGAATGGGTGGAAGCACCTTTGCGAAGGGCATGAACGAGCACGGAATCCTGTCGGTGGCATTCGGCCCGGGCGATGATACGGCGTTTCATGTCGCCAACGAGTTTGTCGACATCGAACAGCTCATGGTGTTTGCGGAACTGATCTGTCTGATCGCAATCGATCTGACGATGGAATGATACTCTCTTTCCGCAGTGAGGAGCGCTTATGGCATTGATCAATCTGATTCGAATCGACGAACTGTCGGGGGTCATGGTCGCGGATGAGGAATTCTGGCGGCGCGGCACCCGGAGGACACTCGCTTTAGATAGTCTCCACTCCCTCCTCCCCGTTGATTTCTGTGAGAATTCCGGGATCGAGGCCGTGATCGGAATCGAGGGGGATCCCTCGGTCACTTTCGAGGCCGTGCTGCGCATCAGGCAGAGTTTGAAGGAGGCCGTTCAGGATCCGTCGAAGGCCGGGCGGGACGAGCCGTTCAAGACATTGAAGGAGATCGCCGAGTTTGCGGTCCGGGAAACCGAAATGCTGATCCGCAAGCGCATCGACGATCAGCTCGTTTTTGCCTATGGCTTCACGAGCGATGATTTGAATCGGGGGCATTTCGAGACGGCCGGGAAGAAGGTGGAGATCAAGCTCGATCAGATCCGGACCGATGCGTTCAGTTGGTCGAAGTACAATCCTGCGGCGGCCAGAACGAAGCATTTATTCGAGATGCATGCGTTGATTGCCGGCATCGATTCGCGAAATGGATTTCACTGGTATGAGTGGAGCGGCGTGCCGGGGAATATCTTCTTCGGGACCGGCAACTTCGAAACGATCGGCAAAGGCAGTGACGCCGCTAGTCTTGCATTTATCGACATTTTCCGGAAGCGGGAACTCAAGAAGCGCCGGATGGGGCTGAGTGCCGAGGAAGCGCTCTGCGCGTTGCTGGAAGCACAGGAGGCCGCGTTGCGGTTCAATCATGAAGTCGGAGGCTATCCGTCCTTCGTGATTCTCAATGGTCATGGAAAGTCTCATGCAGAACGATACAGAGAGTATATCGGCCACGGTGCGAAACTCGCACAGGAAATCGTCATCGGCTACGTCCACGGCTATCTCAGGAAAGCCGACGCGATTCGATTCATCAAAGCCTTGATCATTGACAATGCCGATGTCGATGCGATCGAAACGGACTGCATGAAAGTCTCGAAAGATGCCCGTGCCTTCGAACATTTCCTGCGGGGATACAAAAGCTCGATTGCGGCGATCAAAGAGGAGGCTGCGTCATGACGGTGGTCAATGCGATCCGATTTGATGACTTTTCAGGCGCCATGGTATGCGACGAGCAGGTCAGTTGGGGAAACATGGAGCGCAAGGGCGATGTGGGCGACAAGATCCAGTCCATCGTTCCGACTTCTCTGACGGAAAAATTCGGTCTTGTTGCAGCGTACGGCGGTTCGGGAACGAGTTCCGTCAGCGAGGAAATCAAGCATCTCGCATTCCATTTTCTGCGTCAGGAAGACGAATCACGGCAGAAGTACCCGGCGAAACCGGGCAAGTTCCTGACCATCCAGCAGGTGGCAGACCGCATTTTCGGATCGATCTGTGAGATGAAGCGGCGGCATGTTGACGAGTATCTGTTTCATCGATTCGGTTTTAAGGGCATCGATCTGATACGCGGATACTATGAGACGAAAAACGGCAAGGTGGATATCAGCCAGAAGGAGATCATCGAGGAAGCGCAGTCGGCGATGACATGGAAGGGCGGCTTCTCGGAGCTCAAGTTTTTATTCGTCAACCGTGGGATCATGGCCGGATACGAACCGCAGGAAGGTTTCCGGATCTTCTACTTCAATATGATGACGTTTTCCTATGAACCGGTGCAGGCGGTGTTTCAGAGCATCGGATCGGGACAGGACATGTCGGATTTCGCCTTTGCCGATTTCGTCGGGACGAAAACCGTCCAGGAGCGGCGTGAACGGATGGATCCGGTGGATGCGATGGTATCGATCATCCACGCGACGAATCTGGCCAGCGCCAACAACATCGGAGTAGGCGGATACTTCAATATTGTGGTGATTGACGGGAACAAACCGAACGCCGGGCGTTTGAACGAGATTGCGGACGAGCATGCGAAACTGGCATCGGAAACCGTTGCGGCCTACAAAGCGGAACTCGTCCCGAGAAAACTCGCCTTCGACACGATCGGCGAACTGATCTTCAGCGGATCGTCGTTCGACAAGGTGGAGCGAAATCTGTTCAGGAAAAGTCACAATGAAAGGGCGCTGTCACGGTTTTTGAGAGGTTACAAGCCCTGATTGGAGCAATAAACGCTTGCCTTGATGCGGTTTCAGGACTAGAATCGACCGAACTAACCCTTATCGTCAACGAGAGGAGATGCTACATGAGGGATGCGAAGATCATCGAAAAAATCAACAAGGACTTCCGGAAAACTCTCGAAAAGATGGATACTCCGAAAAACCCGGCGAAGAATATTCTGAACCAGGCCAATGAGGAATTCCATCGCAGAGGGTGCGTCATCAATGTGGGCAAGGGCAACGACGTGGTCAACAAGCCATTCCCCGTGTTCATCATGCCGTACTTCCTCACACGCAACCAGATGAACGAAGTCGCTCGCGTTTCAAACCATGTCATGAGCATCCTCGAAAAGGTGACCGCTCTGTACTGGAAAGACGATGCGTTCAAACCGATGTTCAACCTGACAGAAAAGGAAACCGAACTCGTCGCCAGCGAAACCGGCACCCAGCGCCGCGTCTGGATCACCCGTAACGACGCCTTCATGGACAACGATTCACTCAAGTTCATCGAATTCAATACCGATTCACCCGGCGGTCCGATGTATTCCGATGTGCAGACCGAGATCATCGAGCAGAATCCGGTCATGGACAAACTGCGCCGGAAATACTACCTCAGTTCGGATCGCTTCATTCCTCAGATCCACTACAATCTTCTCCGGGCCTATCGCGAATGGGGCGGCAAGAAACAGCTCCCGAACATCGCAATCGTCTCGGATAAAGGCGCGACCTATCCGGAATTCCTGCTGATCGTCGAGGATTTCAAACGGCAGGGATTCAACTGCGAATTCTCGACCCCGCAGGAACTCGATTACCGCAAAGGCAAAGCCTACACACCCGGCGGCATGGAAATCGACATCCTGTACCGGCGTGGCTGGATCCGGAACTGGACCGATGTGTGGGAAGACATCAGACCCCTCCGCGCAGCCTACAAAGACAACGCCTTCTGCTGCGTGAACTCGATCCGATCGCTCCTGGCGTCGATCAAATCGCTGCTGGAACACCTCCAGGATCCGCAGATCATGAAGCTGTACAGTCGCGAAGAACGCAAAGTCGCGATCGCCAACATCCCGTGGACGCGCCTGATGACATCCCGAAAAACGATGGGTCCGGATGGAAAAACCGAAGTCGACCTGTTCGAATATACCCGAAAGAACCGCGAAACACTGGTCCTGAAGCCGATGGATCTGTACGGCGGTCAGGGCGTGTGCGTCGGGAATGTCAATACACAGGCTAAATGGGAAGAAACCATCAAGCTGGCGGCCACGACGGAGCAGAAGTACGTCGTTCAGGAGTATGTGAAAATTCCCGAAATGGAACTGCCGGAAGTCGCACCGGAACTCGCCTGGAAATCCAAGAAACTTAACCAGAACTTCTACGCATTCGGCGGACAACACGCCGGCGGCATGTGCCGGACCTCGGAAGCGGCTGTCATCAACATTTCGGCCGGCGGCGGACTCTGCCCGATCGTCGTCGTCGAAGGCATGAAGTAATCCCTTTTATCGAACACGGCCCAAACGGCGGATCTCCGGATCCGCCGTTTTTTTTAACGGCAAAATTCTGGTCTATGAGCCACTGATCGGGAAAAAGACCCTGAACGTCGTACCGACACCGGGAGCACTGACACATTCAATCGCCCCTCCCGCGTCCTCAACAATCTTCTTGACCATCGCGAGTCCGAAACCGGAGCCGCTGGTCGTCTGTTCCTTCGCCTTGATCGATCGATAGAACCCGTCGAATATCCGGTTCTTCTCATCATCACTCATCCCGATCCCCTGGTCGCGCACTTCGAAAACAAACGACTTTTCCCTTTTAAAAGTCCTGATCCAGACGGTCTGTGTCCCCGCATCGCGCTTCGAGTAGCGGATCGCATTCGAAATCAGATTGCTGACCACAATGTCCCACTCGAACTGGTTGATTCTCAGACGCACATGGGTATCCCGGAGCTCATGCTCCAGCCTGACATCCCGATTGAACGCCATCTGAATCTGCGCTTCGATCAACGGCTGGATATTGTCCGCGGGGACCAGCTCATGTTCCCCGGCAGGCTTCGGAACGGTATCCACCTTGAGATAATCCAGAAGGCCGCGAGAAATCTGAAGCGCGTTTCTGGCCCGTTTGATGGCGCGCTGCACCAATGCGAGTGCTTCCGCCTGATCCGAATCCTGAAGCAGGATTTCAGCGGATTGGAGCAACTGGATCACAGAGCTGATCGGGCTTTTTATTTCATGGGCGATGATTCCGAGTGATTGTTTCGAACCCAGAGGCCCATTCCTGTTCTCATGAGATCCATTTCCCACAGTGATTCCCTCGCTTCCATCCTGGATGCTCCAGTCCCGCGACTGATCTTTGGCGACCGGGGCATTCTACACAAATGAATGGGTCGCTTCAAGATTGAAATAAAGGGACCCGATCCGGGATGATCACCGCCTACGGGTTTGTCACTCGTCCCATGAACAGCACACAGCCTGTCGACATTTCGCGAATCAGAAACATGAACGCATGATCCGCGCGAAACTCAAGCGCAGGCGGCCGCATCATGACCTTCTGCATCACGACGGCGCTCGCAGCCGCGGCTTCCGTACCCGCTTCGTTCACATCCACGAACGCCTTGTGCATCACCTTCGAGACAAACAGGTCGCGGGTCCCGTCCATGCCTGAAAAATCGGCGGATCGGAAGGCGTCCGTCATGCCCATCTGCATCAACGCATCAGAAACATCGGTCGCCCCCCATGTGATCGTGAAAGTCGGCAGCCCCACTCGAACCTCGACCTTCTGTAATCCACTCGTCCATGTAGCCAGCGTTTCCGCCGAGAGCGACGATTCGAGTTCGGCCAGTCCGCCAGCGGTTTTCGGCAGCAGGATGATCATGGACAGATCGTCTCCGGAATACGGCAGTTCCAGAATTTTGTATGACCCCTCGTCCCGGAACCCGAATTCACTCTTCTGATTCATCATCCGAACCGTCTTCGTCGAACCGTTTTCCAGAGTAAACGGCGCTTCCGCAGTATCAGCCGGTTTGAATGAGCGACTCCATTTGCCCTTGAAGTAGATGGCATTGGCGAGAACTAATCGGACAGCCGGCGAGAGCGATCCGGGAGCGATCAGATCCTTGATTTTCTCACGGGTCTTCTCCTCCACCCATGCGTTGATCCGACGCGCCGCCTCATCCGGATCGCCGCGATAATCCACCGGAGAGACACTCACGCCATACCGCTTCTGGAGGAGTGCGACGTAGTCCTTGAGAAACACGTAATCTTTCTGGGGCCAGATCGAATTCGCGGTGAGAAGTTCGACGAAACCCTTCACCTGGAGGTCCCGAAATCGCTCGTCCAGAGCCTGAAAACCTGTATGGACCGTGTCGTTACCCGGAGAAAAGTGCATCACTTTCTCCATCTGGGCTGCGGTCTGACCCCGAGCGCCGCCATAGGCCATCGCCAGGGCGGTCGAGAGACTGCAGGGTGAGACGAACAGGTTGCCTTCGGCCGATCGGATCTGCGCATACAGATCGACCGCAAACCGATTGACTCCCGTGACAATGGCCGTAAGGTCCGAAGATGGTTCGACCGCGCACGTCCGAGTGATCATACCGAGCATGACAACAATGGCAGCGCATGCGGATGTTATGAGTTTCGGGATCATGGAACACCTCCAATCGACGTGTAATGCTTACCAGTCTAATGCAGCGCGCAGGTACGGTGCAAATCAGGACAGCCGGTCGAACAGCCGCAGTACCACGACACCGCTGAGGATCAGAATGCTTCCCAGAATCTGCGCGGGGTTGAGCTGTTCGTGAAACCACAACCAGGCGATCACGGCGGTGAACACTGGCTCCAGGGTTGCGATCAGATTGGCGACGCCCGAAGGCAGGTGGACAAGACTCACGGTGTAAAGGCCATAGCCGAGCACCGTCGGGCCGGCTGCGAGCAGGAAGATAACCAGCCAGCCGTCTGTGCTGGTCCCGAGCCACAAAAAATCGATGAACCGGGAAGCCGTGCCCGGAATCCATCCGGCAGGGAGCAGATTGTAGACCAGCAGCATCGTCGTGGCATACCCGAAGGTATGCAACACCGTCGTCCAGGGGTTCAATCCACGCCGCGATGCCGCCCGGCCGAGCAAGGTATAGATTCCGTAGCAGAACCCCGAGAATACACCGGTCAGAATGCCGGACATGTTAGCCTGACGAACAGCCGCTTCCAGAGCATCGGAAACCAGGACACACCCGGCAAGACCCAGCGCGACCGCCGCAATACGGACTCCGTTGAGTCGTTCGCCGAGAAACCACCAGCCGAGCAGGACGGTGAAGGCCGTCGAACTGTAGATCAGAACCGTCGCCACGGCTGCACCGTTGAGAGCCACCGAGTAGGTCCAAGCCGCATTGAGCACCGACAGTTCGAGTCCATAAACGAGCAGAAAGGGAACGTTCGCCCGGGAACTCCGGAGAAGCACCGGCCGCACGACCAACAGGACTGAAAACAGAACGATGAAGGCGAGCAGATCACGCCAGAATGCGAGAATCATGGCGGGCATGTGGTGATTGACCGTGAGATACCGGATGAAGATGGCCGTCAGAGACAGGACTGCCGCACTCAGGAGCGCAATCGGGTAGCCTCGGGCCGGGTTGATGGTGTTCGGTCGTTCCACGCGCCAGAGGATAGCGGAAAGCGCCGGGGATCGCCAGCGGGAACCGATGGGAACGCCGGCACGGAGGCCGGCGCCACCCGTCATCAATCTGTAATCGTGTTGCTTTGGGGATGACAGACCCGGACACTGAGCCTGTCGAAGTGTCCAGGAGCAGAACAACCCCGTCGTAGCTTCCGGTGATTTATTCAGGGATGTGCGCTGATTGTCAGACGCCGGCACGGAGGCCGGCGCCACCCGTCATCAAATCTGTAATCGTGTTGCTTTGGGGATGACAGACCCGGACACTGAGCCTGTCGAA
>CALFER010000082.1 GCA_937951895.1 uncultured bacterium | reverse complement strand
CCCCGGAGAATGACCCCAGAGAGACGGGTTTGTCTTTTCTAAATGGTGGAGGCGCCGGGAATCGAACCCGGGTCCGAAGACGTTCAACCTCAGCATCTACATGTTTAGTCTACCGAAAAAGTGTTCGCATCGATCCGCCAGGTAAACGCAGCAGTGTTCTCAGCTAGCTTGAAAAGTTTTCGCTCGATCCTTACAAGCTTCAAATCTCGCTATCACATGAGTATGACGGTTTGACTCCCAAGCATGTGCAACTCAGAAGGAACCGTGACCGCTAATTAGGCAGCCAGAGCCAAATTATCGTTGGCAGTTGGTTTTTCTTGCCGTTTTCCAAGCCGACAAGACGCTCGACATGCAGCCTTGATCTCAACCAGTCCCCGTCGAAACCATTTCGCCCCCCAAATTTTCAAAGAACCCTTCAACCCCGCCGAGTCTCGCGCCCGTCGGTACTTCTATATATAGCCGCTTCTCCCCTTCCTGGCAAGCACCTTCCGCGATCCCCATCACCCAGACGATTCACGGCTCGGTTTTCTGACACCGCAATGCCTCCCTCTCCTGTCAGCGTTTATCTCCCCTCCCGCCCCGGGCCAACGTCCATCGATCCCCTTCGCACATTCCGCTTGAGCCCATCCACCGTTCATGTCATATTTTCACGCAGCCCAGCGTTCCAGATGATGGACATCCCGCGCGATCAAATCGTGCAGCTTTCGACGGAGGCTCAGTATGAACGACACGCAAGGATCCGGTCGATCCGAATCACACCGATTTCAATATCGCCTGGAACGAGATCGCATCATCGCATCGACACACGGCTTTGAACGCCATAACCGCATCTCGGTTCTGGCTGCCCGTTACGCCGGCACACGCGGCTGCCGACTGCCGTCCCTCATGCCGGACGTCACGATGCGAATCGGCAAACTCCGCGTCCCTCCCCTGATCCTCCACCGCGAACTTCTCCGGACCCGCCCCGATCAGGTCGACGTCGATTTCTTCAGCACATGCGCACTCTTCAACTGCGTGCTCGACCACCTCCGCGCGGGCGATCGCGAATTTCTCGCCGCAATCGAACCGAACCACCGTCTCGAACTGCTCTCCTACGCACTCGTCGAACACCTCCTCAACCCGGAACCACTCGACTTCCTCATCGAACTGTATCGCATGATCCACCGTGATTCGCCGACCGACCGCACCACACTGGTCGAATGGCTCGTTTCGGCATCGCTTCTGTCGGCCTTCCGATCGCCGGATGAGGAGTTCTCAGCTGTCGCCCGGCGCGCGAGGCACTTTTTCGGAGCCTTCGAACTGACACCGCTACCCGATCACTGGATCGCCCGATCCGCGCATTCACTCGACCTCCCGCTCCACAACCTCCCCGACGATCCCGGACCGTTTTCTGCTGAGATCGACCGGAAAATCCCGACCGCTCCCCTCCCCTTCGTGCCGGATCCGGCGGGGCCGAGTCGACTCGAGGCCATCCGTTTCCTGGGAGGCTCTGGGATCGGCCAGTCATCGATCCTGCTGCGATTCACGACCGGCAACCTGCTGCTCGATTTCGGCATGGCGGACTCGACGGGGATGCACTGGCCGCGCTTCGAGGAACTCCGGTCAATCGACGCGATTCTGCTCACCCACGCGCATCTCGACCACGCGGGCGGACTGATCGGGCTGTACCGCAAACGGAACACGTCCCGTGCGGACTGGTACGCGACACCTCAGACGCGGACGGTGACGGATATCATGTTCGAGGATTCCATGAAGATCGAGGCGCGCGCGACGGGGCGGGAGGAGCAGGCGCATCGGGTGCTGGAGCGGATCGATTCGCGCTACCGTCCGTGCGAATGGCATGCGCCGTTCCAACCTCTGCCCGGTGTGACGGTGACGGCCTTCCCTGCCGGGCATGTGCATGGAGCCGCGAGTTTTCTGATCGAAACGACGGAGGAGCGCCTGTTTTACACGGGTGATTATTGCGCGAGACCTCTGTTTTCGGCGATGCCGCTGGCCTGGCCGGATCCCGGTATGCTCCGGTCGGTCGACCGGCTGATCATCGAAGGCACGTATGCCGGGCGTCCGGGCAACATGCCGGGGAGCGATGATGCGCGCCGTGAATTGCTCGGACGGATCGAATCGATCGCCTCACGCGGCAGCCGGGCGTTGATCCCCGTCATGAGTCTCGGGAGGGCGCAGGAAGTGATCGCTTGTCTGCGCGGTTCGAATCTCAAGGCATGCGTGCTCGGCATGGCCGCGCGGATCACGCGCCGGATCGGCTTCGACACACCGGCAAACGTCCACGTCGATCCGGATTGCCCGCGCTATGCTTATGAGGAGCTGCTCGCCTACCACGACGCGGTGATCGCTTCGGCGGGATGTCTGCAGGGGGGCCCAAGTCGCGGTATTCTGGAAATGGTTTTTCCATATCCGATCGAACCCATTCTGACCGGTTATCAGTTCGCGATCACCCCGGGACGGCATCTCGAAGTCACCGACTCGTGCCCCCGGATCCCCTTCAGTGCACATGCCTCGGATGCGGAATTCAGACACGCTCTTGACCTGTTTCCGAATGCTCGCAAGTATGTCGTGCATTTTCCGGGCGATCCGGAGGAACTGATGCGACGGTATGAGGTGCATGTGCCGGTCGGTGGTGAAACGATTCGCGTTCAGAATGGGCGTCGCTGACACTGCTCCTGCCGCGTCGGCGCATGGTGTCAAAACGTCTGGACACGCGGCAGCATGCGGCCACCAGGAGCGATTCGGTCACTTCTGCAGGCGTTTCCACTTCTGGATGATCTTGTCCAGCCGGCCCTTGAGCACCATGATCATTTCCATGCGATCATCCGAAATCTCCTCCAGTTGGATATTTTCGAGCGAAAAATCCAGTTTGAGAAGTTTGTCGATCGGTTTGAAGTAGCTCGAATACATGTCGCGGGCCGGAGTATCGGTTTCGCCCTTGAGTGAGGGGCGGCCGCGGGTGGCGAGGTATTGGGCGTCTTCGAGCATTTCGCGGAGGCCTCGGACGCTCAGACCTTCGTCGAGGACGCGGTCGGCATAGTGGAGCTTCATTTCGTCGTCGGGGATCTGGAAGAGCGCGATTTTGTGGGAGTCGGTGAGTGCTTTGTATTTGTCGTCGATGAAGAGGTGTTCCTGGACCGCGAGACGGACGGCGTTGGAGAGCGACATGAAGGACAGGGAGATGTCGGGGTGTTCGGCGAGTTTCCGCAGTGAAATGCCCTTGCGTGGAGCGCGATCCTCGACTTTCGACGGGTCGTTGTCGAAGAATTTCTGGAGCAGGTATTCGCCGATTTCGATCAGCGAGCGCGCGCCTTCGTTGCTTTTGCGATTGATGTAGCGGACTGCGTCGTCGATGGCTTTCAGTTCGGTACGGCTGAGAATCACTTCGCGTTTATCGATCGATTGATTGGGCACAAGCGTTCCTCCTTTGAAGAAATGCGTTTCCGGTTCAATGGAGGCATTATTGGCGGGGCAATTCCATTTGTCAAGACTGTGGAATTGCCCCGTGGCTTCTCTCAATCAGCGAGCGTTCGTTCCTGAAGGGTCAGAACCCAGGCCGAACAACTCTCTCCACCGGAAGCGCATCAGATTGTAAGGAGAATACGCAGAATTATAAAAATCCTCGTGTGTGTTATCCATCAGGCCGAAGTAAAAGACGGGATTGTACTTATCACCGGCAACGCGAGGATTGTTTTGAGGGTCGAGAATCACAAAATGTGTCTGTATCGCTGTTTCCGATTCCATTTTCCTGAATGCGGTGTTCATGAAATCCGGAAACTGCATGCTCGACGAGACGATTCTGTATATCTGAGATATCGACATCCTGTCATTCTGATTGATTTCCTGATTGATTTTCTTGTAGCAGTAGTACATGTTATCGGTGTTTTCCAGAATATCGAAGCCGGCATAACTGATATCATCCGAAAATTGAGGATGAAACTGCTGTACCGAACTGATCTCGCCGCCGTTGCCAACCGCAAACTCACGATTCGTGATTCTGTCGGCGATCGCGTAATGGATCGTAAGCGGATCGGTTGCCACGCAGGCCCAGAGCAAGCTGTCATACAGATGATGGTCGATGCTCGTCGTTGCGAGATCACCTGAGTTTCCGGCCAGCGAGATCAACTTGCCGATCATCGGAGACTGTCTCAGCATGCGATCCGTATCCCGGGTACTATTCGCCTGCTCGATCATCAGTCTGAAAATTTCGACCAGATAACGAAGCGGTGGATCGGTGGCCCCCATGTATGTACCCAGGTCCTGCAGTGTCAAGCGGTCGACGCCACTCGCCATGCTGCTCATGCTGAGATTTTTGCTGTTGATTCCGAAGCCGAATGGATGGATGCATCCGGGAATAGCTCCGAGTACGTAGTTATTGGGGTGTTTGACTGTCAGAGGAAGATTGGAAAAATCGAAAACGAAGATGGAGAAATCGTCGGCAAGATACTGGCCCCAGTGGCAGTTATCCGTATGAATGACAGACTGAGGTTCCAGTTCGGCGAACTTCCCCCAGAAAACGCCGACGGCGCATTTGTCAGGTTTCTCAGTGTCGGATCTCGCTTCCCCCGAACCCTCCTCGCATACAGGGTAACTATTCTCCACGTTGTACCAGGGTGACCAGAGTTCATCGAGCATATTGAGAGCGAGAATATCATAAACGCTCAGTTCATGGGGAACAGGGATATTCTGAGGTGCAGGAGTCGGAATGTATTGTCTTTGAGGCGGCATAATGATCGGCATACTTTGATATTTTTCTGAAATCCCGTTTAGGATTTGTTTGGTATACCGGAGTGTGTCTTTATCGATCATGGACGATAAATTCGGACATTCAGGCTGGGAGTCTGAAGACAGAACATCATTCAGATCGCAGCCGTGCTTCACGATCCACTCGCAAATCCAGAAATAATGAGCATTTATCGCCTCCACGATCTCATCGGCCGCCAGATAGCCATACTGATAATACATCATATCGATCGATGATTCCGCGAGATAGAAGACGTTCAGGGGTTTGCTCCGTTCGGTGCAAAATCCAAAAATGTTTTTGGAAAGGCACTGAGTGACCTCGTAATGTTTACTATTACTGCTGGTTTCCACGAGATCGAACGTTTTCAGCGGTTCCGAATAGGTATGTTGGATGACGCATTCTGATGACGCATCACCCATTGGAGAAAAGCCTTGGATAGTGATTTGATAACTGCCTGGCTGATGAGCGAGGATGCTGGTCTGACGGGGAACGGTTTTGCTTTCGATACAGAATCTGCCGGTCTGATTCGGAGGTTGCACGAACACGTCATAGGATGTACAGCCGACCGCCTCCCAATTCACTTCGATGAAGTTTCCGTAATTCCTGGCAGAGTAATTCAGAATTTGGGGAGATCCGCTCTGCAGAGTCTGATTCTGCACATCGGGTTCAGTGTGCAGATTGGCGAGAGAGAACGAGGGGGGATCACAAGACCGGACTCCCTCGATGGCCAGAATCTGATAGGCCACATCCGCACCCGCTGGTGGTGCCGACAATTCCATCTTGAACGATCCGGTTCTGTTCGTTCCCGGCGGTAAAAACTCTGAAAGCGGTTTTCTCTGGAATGAGTTCGCCGCAAGCACGATCTCAGGCGTGGACAGTTCTTGATCAGAGTAGAGAGTGAATTGGATTGTCACCGGCGATTGCGTGTTGTTTTTCAGGTTGACCTCAGTTTCACTGTCAGTCGCGATCTTGTACGGAGAGTAGATACATGGATGATCCACGGTTAGATTCTGAGCGTCGGGCATCCAGCATTCTTCCGATACAGTATTGTCTTCACCATCAGGAAAAGACCGATTGATATAGTGATAGATGAGGAATGGCTCTCCATTCTCGGAGGAAAACTCTATTGGAAAGGGATCCGCTGACAGGAGTATAAACTCCTTGATTTCGGATGAATAATGGCCTGAAAGAGTAATCCTCTCCTGTTGATTATAATACGAAGCTAAAACCGTTATTGGGTCATCATTCGGATTCGACAGAACAAAGTACGACGATTGAAGACCGATGTTTCCCAGCGTCGGGCAGGGATAGTGATAGAAACACATGGGAACGAGATACGTGCTTCTGATCTCAGACTGATCGAGGACCGGAATCGTATCGAAAATTTCAGCGGCAGTCCCGCCAAGAAACGATTGGAAGTACTCGGAACGATCCGAAATGAACTCGCAACCGGCAGAAAAAAGCAATTCGTGGGAATCCGGGTATGCCGGGTCAGGTTCGATCTCAATGTAGCCCGGATCTTGAGGCCAGTTAACTGCATTATTGTAAGTAAAATATTGTGAAACGAATACTTCAACGGATCCTTTCCAGGTCGTCGATGCCGGAATACTCACGGTATGCACACCTTCAGAAGGAATCGCGGCCATTTCCGTTCCACTTCTGTCTCGAAGTCTGATGCTGAAATGCTGTTCCTCGGAGGTGGGGTTGGTGACGAACAGATAGACTCGAGGTCGATACCAGATATCGTTTGAGCAGTCCCAGTTCCATAAGACACTCGGGACATAGAGAGTCTGATCGAGTTTTTTCCCCGGCAGCATGGTTCTGGCGGCACTTGGAAGGATTCTCAGATCGGAATAAAAGTGAATATCGTTATGATAATCCTGTTTCACCCAGGACATGAAATGCAATTTCGAAGGTGAGGGATCGCCCGGCGGATCATCCTGCTCCCAAACCACGGAGAACCAACCGATGTGATTGTACATCAATTTGGAATCAAACGGATTCATCTCAGTCAGTATGCGTTGAATCGTCGCGTTGAAATCAATAATCTGGGTTTCCAGGGGACTGATGATATGTGAACAGCTTTCGGGAAACAGAAATCCGTCATGATGGTAGATCCTGATCCTGTAAATGATCGATTCTGTCGGGGATGCGTTGAACACGGAAAGCATCGTATTTTGGATATTCACCGGCTCGTCCGTGTCCGATCCTGATCCGCCGGTCGTCTCCTCGTATGGAAACCCGTTATTATTGACCGTCCAATATCCGAAATCCTTCACATGCGTGGTCGGCGCCGCCTGAATGGGCGTCACGGTCACTCCCCAGAGCACCATCAGTAACACAATGAAGCGAGACCTGGCGCCAGCCTGGAAAAAGCAGTTTCCGAGCATCATCTGTTTCATCTTCTCCTCCTTTTCTGATCGACCATTTTATTCGTAACAGAGTAAGAATAACGCGATTTATAGAAGGCAGTCAAGTATTTTTTGTAAATGATTTTTAATATGCGTTACATCAGCCATTCAGAGACAGGATCTGCACCGTGTTCCTCGACAGGCATCGCACCTGACGAACAGCATCTACGTGATTACGGCTCAAACAGCGTGTTGATGAACAGGCAGATATCGAGATTGACGCGTTCGGCTTCGGCGCGGCATTCCCGCAGCGTCGCGGGAAGATACCAGGCATGATTCCACTGATCGAAAACCGGGCGAAGCGCTTTCTCGCACAGTGCCTGCAGAACGAGTTCGGTCTGATAGCGTTCATGGAGCGCGCCGAGTGTTTGCGCGTTCATGGTCAGAATGTAATCGTTACAGGTGAAACGGATGCAACGCGCATCGAGGCGCGGAATGGACGTATCCGGAGTGAGTCCGAAGGGAAACGGAACGGTGGAGGGTGCCGGGTCCGGTTCGGTGCGAGGTTCGGGCGTTTCACCGAACAGCAGGTCGGCGACGATACGATCATTGAGTTCAGTCTGATGGGGCAGCAGCACGGCGGCCTCCTTTCCTGATCCATTATACGAACGAGGTATCGAAAAAGCTCCAGGAAGTTTTCGGTTTTCAGGGATTGGGCCAGGACCCCATCCCGCTCCCTGAGCCTGTCGAAGGGAGCTGTTGGTGGTAACCCAGCGTGGAAAATGGGAAGATGGGACAGAGGGGGATGGGGCGGCAGGCAGAGTGTTCGGGGAATGAGTCCAGGCCAGGAAAACTTGCATTCGCGAAAGCATAACGGCTATCTTCTTAACGGGAGGATTCGCTCCATGACCCCAAATAAAAAAAACCGCCCGACCCGGAAAATGCCCACCCCCGACGATGTGATCGCCGGTGCCAGCGCAACCTCCCTCGAAATCGTCCGCATGATCCACACCATCAACCCCACAAACCGCGATCTCGATCCATCCTCAACCCAATCCCTCTACTCGAAAAAATCCAAACTCCAAAGCATCCTCATCCGTCGTTTCCCGGATTCGATCATCATCGACCCTCCAGCGCCACACGCCCCCGACGTCGTCTCCATCCGCCTCAAATTCTTCACCGAGGACGCCTGCCACGCCCGGATCGATACACTCGACAGGGACGCCGCCGCCATCGTCCGCCGCCTCCTTCGGGAATCGCAGGAATCCCTCTCCCCTCTTCCCATTCAAACCTTCCCCCAAACCGATGCCAACAAACAACCCGATCGTCTCCCCGAACAAACCACGCCGACACCTGAAACCCTGCTCGATCTCGGTCGAAAGGCACTTGAATCCTATGATTACACTGAGGCCGAACGCCTGTTCTCCGATGCCTGGTCGATGTCCGGCGGGATCGATGCGCTGAGGGAACTCATCGATTTTCATGTCGAAAAGATTGGCCGGTTTGACGAGGCGGTACGGATCGCGGAACTCGCAGGACAAGCCGCCATGCGGGATCCCTTCATCGCCCGTCTCGTGACGCTCGCAGCGAGCCGAATCGGCCGGTTCGATGTCGTGATCCCGGCACTGGCCTCCCCCGCCACCCGGTCCGCAGAAGCCTGTCTCGCGGTATTCCGACACCTCCGCACAACTGGAGACACACGCGGTGCGCTCGCAATGTTCGATCTGGCTCTGTCCTGCAACGATGCCGCAGGGATCGTGACAGATGCGATCCGCGCGGAAGCGGTCGAACTGCAGACAAACCGGCTGGATGCGCTCGAACAGGAACTGCGCAATGCCTGGGAGGCGAACCGTCTGGACCATGCCGAATCACTCGCCCGCGCACTTGCCGCCGAGAAACCCCAGCACACGCTTGCGAATACCGTTCTCCACACGATCGACGCCAGTCGGCGGCACCTGCAATTCAACCGACTGACCGACCTGGCGCGCGAGGCACTGCGGAATGACGATCCGGAAACGGCACACCAGCGTTTGCAGGAGGCATCGGAATACGGGACACTCAGCGCTCAGCACCTCCAATGGCTCGGTGAGGCCCGACGAGGCATCGACGCGCGAGCCGATGCGGGCGCAGTCCGCGTGATCCGGACGTTCTTGACCGCGGGTGACGCGCGAGCCGCATTCGAATCGTTCGCGAAGCTGAAACCGGAGATGCGCAGCAGGATTCTGGGAGATCTCGACGATATCCGGTTTACCTGGATCGACATGGCAGCCGGAAACGCACCGCTCCGCACGCTGGTCTCCGCGGTCGAAACGCTGCGGCGCGCCAGAGACGACCTGGAACACCATGCCGATCCGGCCGACATAGTCCGAGCGTTGGAACCCCTCCAGGTCATCCTGGCCCGAGTCCCTGAGGTTCACACTGCGTTGTACGAAGCACAACAACGCATGATAGCCCTCGAAACCAGGGCGGCACAGGAACGATTGCACGCACTTGAAGACGCGCTTCGTGACAATGATCTCGATACGGCGGACACGATTCGCCGGGCAATCGATCCCGATCGACTCGAACCGGAAAGACGGAACCACCTGAATCGCCTCGTGATCGATCTCGATGGCCGGTTGGAACGGCGTGTCCAGGAGCGCAAATTCGACCGCCTGATGCAGAGAGGGAACCTGTTCGAGGCGATGACGGTCGCCCGGGCATTGAGAATCTCCGGGGACGCGGACGGGAAATGGAACAGGGAAATCGATACGATCCAGCGAGCGATCGATGAGCAATGGAAGGTCATGATCGTGAAGGATGCTCCGCCGATCGCATACTCGCGCATTCTCAATTCTATCAACAGACCCTCGCGTTTCAATTCGCTCCTGACGCAGGACGGACTTCGTCTGGTCATAATCGATGAGATCCATGACAAGATTCTGATCCGTATCTTCGAGGTGGAAAGCGGTAATGTGATGGTCACCATTCTGTTCACACCTCCGCGACCGCCTCTTACTCTGAAAGGGTTCGTCCGCGGAGAGGATCTGCAGATCGCCTCCACGAATCGCTACAGTCTGGTCGTGTCGCTCGAGTCACTTCTAGTCACGGAATACATTGATTTTAACGACATCATCGACGATGACATCGGACTGGAAGACGTCATCCCGATTCCGCATCGCGATCTGATCTGGCTGGTCGAATCCAGTATCCGAAAAAATCCCAGTTGCTATATCGCGAGTCTGTCCACCCGACGGATCCTCAGAACCATTCCCATCGGACTGTTTCCCGAGCCGGTCCTGACACCGGATCATATCCTGTTTTCCGACCAGCAGAAGGACGAGGGGGTTCGTCTGTACGAGGAGGACGGCCGGTATCTCACCCGCATCCGCCTCGAGCCCGATATCAACTGTGACGCGATGGCAATGCATCCCGATCAGGAACACATGATTCTGGTCACGGCTCTGTCCGACGATGTCGACTGGTCCGATGACCCGCATCCCGATTATCCGGACGGCGACCTGCGCATCGAACTGCATTCGGGCACCAAACTGATCGGGACAGCGATCAACCTGAGAAACTCGAACAATTGGAATGAGTATTCCGTCAAAACTTCCCAGGCACTCCGAATCGTTTTTGTGCTTTACGGGTTAAAGAATTCCACGGATGCCTCCCGATTCATGCTCACAGCCCTGATGCCGTCACTCGACGGACTTGAATCGCTCTACTCGATCGAGGTCCCGTTTCACTCCTGTCTGGTGACCGACATCGCATCGAATCATGTCATTCTTGTATCTGTCAGCGGTAATGATGTGTTCATCAGATCCCTGGGTGCGACCGCTCCGGTCGTACCGCCCGAACTGCAACACGGTCAGGATCGGGATCCAATCTATCCGGAGTCTCTGGAGCATATCGATCGCTGCCGCAGGGAATCAGGAACGCAGAAGGTGCAGGAGTGGACCAAACGATTCCGGAATGAAAAAGAAACACCGATACCCTCCCCGGATGACGCGAATGAGATGCTGGACTTTGTGGAGGCGATGAGGACCAAGCGCTGGTATGATCGCGCCAGATCGCTCGAAGAAGAGATCCTGCACGCACATCCCGATCATCCCCGTTGCCGGGCGCGCATGGCAGAACGGCACCTGTCTGCCGCTCAATTCCGCGAAGCCCTCGAACGGCTCCGCGACATCCGTGAGTCGACAGCCGGCATGCTGCAGGCACATGTCCATCATTTGCTCGGAGTAGCCTACATAGGACTCGGCAACTACAAGGAAGCCATCCATTGCTGGTGTGATGGGGAGGCACTGGAACACCCTGACGAGTGCGGGTTCGAGGAATTGATAGACTATGGGCGGTTCTGTATGAGGCCTCAGGAGGAACAGGTGATCCATCCTAAGTGGAAGCAAGCCGCCGTGATTTTCGAGATCCATCGTCGGGTGCGCGAGTTACTGATGCTGAGTCGTACCGAAGACGCCATCGAGTATTTTGCGGCGCGAATCGGCCAGGTTCGTCCATTCGCACATATGCTGGCTCTTGCAACGGACATCTTCACGCATTTCCAGCTGATCCCGCTTTCGCACAATGCTGTGATGCGGAGGATCCTGCAGGCGATGTTGCGGGAGAAAACTGTGAATCGGCACCTGCACCGAACCACGCCGTTTCTGCCACCGGACATCGGGAACTGGACATATGACACGTTGACTGCGCTCGCGGAAAAAGGGGATTGAGCGGAGCGGGGACCCGATCCAGTTCGTCGCACATCCACCGATTACACCGATTGTTTTTCCCCTCTGTAACTGTGCAAAGCCCACTCATTCTATTTTTTATGATTCCATAAAAATGAGTGTGAAAAATTGGAAGACGGGTGGCGCCGGCCTCCGTGCCGGCGTCTGATAAACAGCATTCAACTTCACAATCAAGTGAAAGCAGACAGAGTGTGCTGGCTTCTTGATAATGGCGCTGCCCCTGTATGAGAACGCCGGCAGGGACGCCGGCGTCTGATAAACAGCATTCAACTTCACAATCAAGTGAAAGCAGACAGAGTGTGCTGGCTTCTTGATAATGGCGCTGCCCCTGTATGAGAACGCCGGCAGGGACGCCGGCGCCACCCAATCCACATTTTTTCGCCGATGGGATAGAGGGGGATGGGGCGGCAGGCAGAGACGCCTGCCGGATCGCGACGAAGAAAAACTTGACGGCGGATAGCGCCGGCGTTCTCCGTGTCAGAAAGTACAGCCGGGTTTCGTTACTCATGATGAACAGGCCGACACATTCGGTCCCAAGGGAGGAAAACGAGTGCCATGAATCACCCCGATCGACCGCTCGAACGCACAATCCGTCTCAAGGAGCATCTCAGGAACGCCGCTGAATTCCTCAGGCAACACGGAATCCCGATCGCCCTCGGCACCGAATCAAGTCTGGCCGGCGCCCCCGGAGACTCTCTCGCCGCCTGGCTCAGCACATCGTTCAACCACAACTTCGACGCCTACGACCGCGCCATCGATGCCGCCTATATCGCCTCCCGCACCGGAGGCCCGCTCTACCACCACCTCATCGACGGCAGCCACGACCTGCTTTCCGCCTTCACCTCCGCCGGATCAGTCGCAACAGACGACTCCTGGCTGACGGAACTGTCCCAGGCATCCGAACATCTCCTCCGCGACGGCATGTCGGTCAGCGGCATCAACCCGTTTCTCGGTCTCACCCCAACCCAGTTCGACGAACTCTCCCGAGCCGCCTCGCATCTCGGCGTCACGAAACTCTATCTGGCGGATGCTCTCACCCTGAACGGCCCCGAACTGCTCGGAGGCGGCATCGCCCTGGCCGGCGCAGTGCTCCTGGGACGCTCCGCGGACCCCGCTCGTCTCACGCAATTCGGCTCGGGATGCCTCGTGTCAGCCCTCGCGTCGGCCAACCCGCTTCTCCTGCCGATCGCAGCCGGCGCAATGCTCTACGGCTTCCATCGCTCACCCGGCAAACCCGCAGCGGCGGTCAGCGCAGGCAAAGGCGCACTCGTCTCGGGCGCAGCGCTCCTCACCGCGAATCTGGTCGGAGGCCCGATCTGGCTGGGCTGCATCGCGGCAACAGCAGCCGCCGTCGCCATCAGCTACAGCCTCGAACACCCCATCACCACGCTGCGAAAAATCACCGAACTGACGCAATCCGCCCGAAATGCGCTCCGCTCGACCTCGAAAACACTCGCGCAGGAGACCGCCCGGGCATGACACCAACAGCTCCCCTCACCCGAACGGAACTCGATACCCGCCTCAACGGGATTCTCGAGCTGAACGCCTTCGAAACCGCCTGGCGCGACCTGCGGGCAACGGACGAAAACCAGGTCGATGCGATCATGATCGCGCTGCAAAAAGCGCTCGAAACCTCTCGGGAGGGGCTCGCGGAGGCGACCCGGGCCGATGACCGAGGCGCGCTGCGCTTCTGGCTGCTCCGCGAAGCGATCGACGTGCGGGCCTTCACGAGTCAGTTCCTGTCGATCTCGGAAACCATGGCTCTCCGTGAATCCAGGCTCCGCGCGTTTGCAATGGAGTCGATCGATGTTTTTTTCGATGAGGTGTTCACTGGCGTCGATCGGTTTTTCGCCCGGAAATCGGAGGCGATCGGCGGGACACTGGCAGAGTTGAATACCCGCGCCAACATGCTGACCGATACCCGCGCGACGGTTCTCAAGACGACGAACCGGATGATCGAAATACTGCGACAGACAGCCGAAAAACATGCGACCGGATTGCAGTTCGGCGATTTCGAACCGTTCGACGACCGGGGACTGCTGGAGCAGGCTCTCGACGCGCATCTTTCCCGCGATGAAATCGAACGGGGAATGCGGGAGGCGATCGACGGGGCGGCAAAGCGGTTTGAAGAAGGCTGGGCCAGAGTCATCACCGACGCCGCTCCGGATGTCCGTCAGGTCAACGCGTTTACCTCGAAGACGGCATCGATGGACATGCCGGGACTCCGGATCGAACTCGGCGCTGCGGAACAGACATTCGCTGCCGGGATGGCCGCGGCGGTCGTCGGATCGGTCGGACTGGCACTCGGATGGCACACGCTCCTGTATGCCCTGCTGAACGTCTTCCCGCCCATCGCGATCGCCACCCTCGCAGCCTCGATCGCCATGGCCTTCGCGCAGCGGGGCAGGCAGCACGACAAGCGTCTGGAACAGAAGGATCAGATTCTGAATGAGATCAAAAACCGCTTCAAACTGGCCATCTTCAACGAAAAACAGGCCGATTTCAACGACCGCACACTGTTCGAACACCTCCTGCAGATCAATGCCGCCATCATCACCCGGACACTGTCCGTCTGGCAGGAAACGATCTGCGGGAAACTGTCTCTCGAGGATTACAGAAAACTGATCGGAGCGTCCACGGAACACCTCACCCGGATCGACGCGCTGATCGAATCATTGACCCGTTCAGGGAAGGACGATTGACCTATGCACGGATCCATCGCGACATTGCTCGAATCGGTGCGCATTCACGAAGCTCAGAACGCCGGAAACGTCACGGTTTTCCCGTTGAGTCGTTCCGCGGGAGACGGCCCGGATTACCTGTCGCTCGATGAAGCGATCGCCCGGGGCTGGCTGGTCATCTCCGAACGGTCCGAAGGCGGACACGTTCCGGAACTGCTGGCCGAAAACAACGCACCGCAGGCCGTGCTGATCGTGAGCGGCGACGAACTGGTCGGCGCCCGGCAGAATCGCATTCTGAACGTCAGTATCCTGCTGAAATCAGGCTCGAAAGTGGTCGTTCCGGTCAGTTGTTCCGAAAAAGGCCGATGGCATTACACGAGCCGGACGTTTCGATCGAGCAAATTCATGTCGAGTCCGTCGCTGCGGAAGAAAAAGATGGAGACGGTGACCCGGTCGATCCGGCTGGATTCCTCACGGCGCAGCGACCAGCATGAAATCTGGAACAGGATCGACGAGGAATCGAAGCGGATGGGGGTTCGATCGAAGACCGGCGCATACAGCGACATTCTGGAGTCTCGCAAAGCCAATTTCGATGAGATGCTCACGCGGTTTCCGCTGGTGCCCGGGCAGACCGGAATGATCGTGTTCGCCGGCCTGCAGCCGCTCCTGTTCGAATACATTTCGAAACCGGCCGTTTATGCCCGAATTCACAAAAAAGCCCTGTCGGGATGCCTGCTCGATGCCGTTCATCTCCCGGGCAACGATTCGGGCCCCATATCGACGCGTGAGGTGATCGACGGGCTCCGCGCCTGTGAAGACTCCGAACATCGTGCGATCGGCGACGGGATCGAGATCCGATTTCAGTCGCCGAGGACCGAGGGAGCCGCGCTGGTGGTGGACGACGAGCCGGTGCATATGGTGTCGTGCTGGGAATTGTCGATCTGATCACGCACGATGGAACACCCAAACCGTGACGAAGGAGGTCAGGTTCCGGCTCGAGACCTGCTCAAACTGCGGATGCTGATCGAAGCCTTCGCGGAGGACTCCGGACGCTCGATCACCGATGTCCGGACCCGCCTGGGCGAACTCGAAGCACGAATGGCAAATCTGTCCGAAATCACGGACGAACTGTCTCGGATCCGCGCCGATCGATCACTCCGGGAACGCCAGATCCGTCAGTGGGAAGATACTGCCGTCTCCATCTTCGATTCCATTTTCCGAACATTGTCATACGACCTGAATCCGGAGTTTCGAGCCGGAGTCGAATCGATTTTCGAGAACATGAAAAGGGCTCTCGAACCAACCGGTTTTCGAGTGATCGTACCGCGCGCGGGCGACGCCTGCGATTCGAGAATTCACAGTATCGAGGAACGCACCGACCCGGACGTGTGGACCATCCGCGCCTGCCGGTCCTGGGGATACCAAAACGGATTCGGAATCATCCGCCCGGCCGGCGTGCTGCTCGGGCATCCGATTCCCGCTCCTCCGCGGGAAGACGAATCGGTTGGCGGCGAAACACACATGGAACCCCTGACCGCAGCTCCGATTCACCGTCATACCCACCGATGGATCGCGGCAACCGTCGGGCTGTTTCTGCTGGGTTATCTTCTCGGGCGTGTGCCGGAACGCGACAGACAGGCAACGCTCGTATCCGGGCCGATCCCGGCCGTTCCGACGGAGACGCTTGTCCTGCCGACCGTTACACCCGAACCGACAGTCGCGGTCGCATCGTCCGACGGTGACGGCGATTCAATCGAACCACCCGGGAAAACAGGCGGGATTCAGGATTGGCCGCTCAGCCGTGTCCGGCGAGGCGACACGCTCTGGACACTGGCGGCACGATGGTACGGAGACGGCCGATTGTATCCGCTCGTGATGGCCGCCAATCGACTCGAAACGGAATGCATCGTTCCGGGACAGGAACTGCGGTTTCCCGGAGCGTATCTCGATCCATCATCTGCTCACGATGCAGCAAAGGAGACTCAGGATGCCAGGTAAACAACTCCCCATCGGTATCGATCTCGGCACATCGACATCCGAAATCTGTGTTTTTCGCAACGGACGCGCCGAAGCCATTCCCAATCCGTTCACCCGAAGCCGCTCACCCATCGTCCCTTCGATTGTTGCGGTCAACGAGCGCGGGGAACTGGTCATCGGAGAGGATGCCCGGAATCTGAAAGGTGCCGATGATCGCGTTCTGAGAGAGGTGAAGCGGCACATGAAGGAGACCGCGCCGCTGAAGCTCGCGGGCAAGGAATACCTTCCGGAGCAGATCAGCGCCCTCATTCTGAAGCAGCTCAAGGAAATCGCCGAAATCCATCTGGGTCAGCCCATCGTCGATGTCGTTCTTTCGGTTCCGGCGAACTTCGAGGATGTCGCGAGACAGGCGACGCTCAACGCCGGGAAACTCGCCGGACTGAACATCCTGAGACTCATCAACGAACCGACCGCCGCCGCACTCGCATTCGGCATGAAATTCATCGATCTCGAAGAGAAACTGATGGTATTCGACTTCGGAGGAGGGACTCTGGACATCACGGTATTCGAGATGATGTCGAAAGTGCTCGATATCCGGACCTCCCACGGCGATACCCAGCTCGGCGGCAAGGACTTCGACGCCGTCGTCCGGAAACTGGGACTGGAACGATTCCGTGCCGAGCATCCGCAGGCCGAAATCATCGGGAACGACGAGAACAGCATCAAGAATGCCGCCGAAGACGTCAAAATGATGTTGAGTCGGGAACGGGCTGCCCGCATGACCGTGCTCAGCGGGGCGTTCGAAAACGGGCGGCCCGTCACGATCGATCCGGAAATCACGCGAGCCGAGTTCCATGCCGCGGCACGGCCTCTCATCGATCGCGCACGCAGGGTCATCGATGACACGCTCGAAAAAGGCGGACTCTCGCGGAGTGAAATCAGCCGTGTGATCCTCGTCGGCGGAACAACCTACATGCCCATCGTTCGGGAACTGGTCGCGGAGTGTCTGGGAGTGACTCCCCGGCACGATGTCGATCCGGATCTGGCGGTGTGTCAGGGCGCGGCGATCCATGCGGCGGCCCTGATGGGCGAGTTGCCGGAAGACGCCGATCCCGTGCTGCTCGACGTCGCTCCGAAGGGATTCGGAGTGGACACTCTGGACACCACCGTGTTCCCGCCGGTGCTCATCTATGACGAACTCATCGCATGCGACACGAAAGTGCCCTATTCCACGAGCAAAATGTACCGGCTGCTCCATACCGAACAGGATATCCTCGAGATGAACCTGTATCAGAACGACGGAATGCCGACCTTTGAGATCGAGGAGGTGGATGCGACAGGCGCGAAGGTCGAGATCACGGACATACCGGTTTCGGATTCGGACGAGCCTCATCCGGTTCTGGTCGAATTCAATTACGATTTGAACGGCATCATCGAATTGAAAGCGACGATTCCGACGACCGGTCAGACAGCGGCCTGCGAGTGGAATCAGGATTCAAAGCGCTACAGTCAGGCGGACATGCAGAAACAGTCCCGGGATGTCGAGGCCTTGTGGCGCACCAATCCGCGGTTCCGGTTGATCGGGGGAATGGTCGGAAAAATAGAAGCGGCGATGCCAACTCTGAGTGATGCGAAACGACGCGAGGCACTGGTTATCGTCCGCGATGCCCGAAACGCTCTCGAGAGCCAGTCCGGTGTCGATCTGGAGTCGATCGAGGATCGTCTGGCGGATTTTGTTGCGGAACTCTGAGACACAGAGGGGAGTCATCTGTCATGCAGGATTTCTATGAAGTATTGAACGTGAGTCGCGATGCGTCACAGGATGAAATCAAACGAGCCTACATGCGGATGGTCCGGGAGCATCCGCCGCATCGCGCACCGGATCGGTTCAAGCAGATCCAGACCGCCTACGAAACACTCGGGAAGCCGGAACTGCGCGGCTCCTATACCGAGTTGCTCCTGCACGGCGGCGAGATCAGCCGATTGATGGAGACAGCGGGACAGGCGATCGAACGTGAAGATTGGACAGAAGCATTGAAATCGTTCGACCGGCTCGGTCGCATTCATCCGTCTTCGGCGGAGGTTTTCTGCCACAAGGGTATCTGTCATTTCAAACTGGACCAGACTGCGAAGGGGCACGAGGCTTTCCGGGAGTGTCTGGAGTTGTCCGACGATTCGATCGAGTATTGTCTGCAATATGCGGGGGCCATGATCGATTGCGCGATGAGGATCGAATCTGAAGACGAGCAGAGAGCCGGCAGACTGTTGAGCCAGGCCAGAACCCTGCTGATCGGAATGAATCAGGACGATCCGGAGGATGCGGATGTTCTGATGTTTCTGGCACGGTGCGATCTGTTCGCTATGCGGTTCGATGATGCGGAGGCATGGATCCGGAAATCCATCCTGGCGGACAACCGCGTGGACGCACACGACATCGAACGATTTGTCCTCCTGGTCAATATTCTCGTGCAAGCCGGCAAATCCAATCGGGTTCAGTCGGAGATTCGAGAGCTCAGGAACGGGATCGGGAGCGATTCGGATCTCTGCCATTATGCCGCCTCCCGGATGATCAACATGGCCTCCATCGCGATGAAGAAAAAGCTGTTCATCATTGCCGCGTCATACTCGGAAGCCGCGATGGTCCTGTGGCCGGATAACAATGAATTCAAGGACTTCGACGAGTTCACGTCACGAGCGAAGCGGGTGCAGGAGCTGTTCGATCGATTCACCGCCGATCAGACCATCATCAATCCGATCAAAAGAGCCGTTCTGGTTTACGTCGGACAACTGCTGGATATCGACTTCGGATTTCGCGGGAGTGTCGAGAGTGAAATCAGGGGTGCGTTGAACGAGTTGGGCGAATATCCGGTTCTGGTTGTGAAGGAGACGCTCGCGAGCCTGAAGCGGAGATATCGCGTGCTTCATGATCTGAACCCCGGACTGTTCGATGATCTGACGGGATACTGCGACCGGCAGATTCAGGCATCGAGCCGTCCGCGCAGTTTATTGGACGAGGCCACGGACTTTTTAAGAAAAATCTTTTCCTGATTTCCGGAGCGCCGGTCTACCGGGATGAACCCGAACGGAAGCCAGCCCATCCCGCTCCCTGAGCCTGTCGAAGGGAGCAGCTCGTCAAGACCCGCTCCCTGAGCCTGTCGAAGGGAGCAGCTCGTCAAGACCCGCTCCCTGAGCCTGTCGAAGGGAGCAGTTGGCGGCAACTCGCAAGGGACCCTTTCGCGCTTACTCCCCTGGACACTTCGACAGGCTCAGTGTCCGGGTTTTGCGCTTCCTGCGCCGAATGCGAACAGCAAACACGATTACGCCAGGCGTCTCTGCCTGGCGGTTTTATCTCTATTCTTTTTTAACCCAAAATCCCAACAGAAAAATTGATGCCGGGTGGCGCCGGCCTCCGTGCCGGCGTCTC
>CALFER010000081.1 GCA_937951895.1 uncultured bacterium | reverse complement strand
TTCGACAGGCTCAGCGTCCGGATGTGACAGGGACGCTTCGACAGGCTCAGCGTCCTTGCATTCTATAGCACTGCGATGCCGGGGAGGTCGATCCCTTCGAGATACTCCAGGCTGGCGCCTCCGCCCGTCGAAATGTGCGTGATTTTGGATGCGACACCGGCTTTTTTGATGGCTGCCACCGAGTCGCCTCCGCCGATCACCGTGATCGCTCCCGATTCGGCCACCCGTTTCGCGATCTGCATCGTGCCGTCCGCGAAATCGGGGATTTCAAAGACCCCCATCGGTCCATTCCAGATGATCGTGCCGGCTGCGGCGATCGCGTTGGTGAAGCGTTCGACCGTTTCGGGGCCGATATCGAGACCCTTCATGGTGTGAGGGATCTCGTCAGCAGGCACCAGTTTCTTCTCCACACCGGCCTCGATCGCTTCCGCCGCGACAATATCCGTCGGGAGCAGGATCGATTTGCCGAGTTCATCTGCCTGAGCCAGCAGATCGCGGGCTGTGTCGATCAGATCCGCTTCGACCAGCGATCCGCCGGTTTCGTATCCGAGCGCTTTGAGGAACGTGAATGCCATGGCACCGCCGATGATGAGCTGATCGACTTTGGGCAGGAGGTTCCTGATGACACCGAGTTTACTCGAGACCTTTGCGCCGCCCAGGATGGCGACGAAGGGGCGTTTGGGGTGTTCGAGTGTTTCCGCGAGATATTTGATTTCCTTTTGAACGAGATAGCCTGCGCCGGCCTGTTTGACCACCGGGGCGATACCGACCATCGAGGCATGGGCGCGATGGCACGTGCCGAATGCGTCGTTCACATAGGCTTCCGCCAGTTTTGCCAGCGATTGAGCGAACACCGGGTCGTTCTTTTTTTCGCCTTTGTGGAATCTGAGATTTTCCAGCAGGATCACCTCACCTGGTTTCAGAGCGTCAACCTGCGCTTCGACTTCGGGGCCGATGCAGTCCGGAGCCATTTTGACCGGTTTGCCGAGCAGTTCCGAGAGGCGGGAGGCCACCGGCGCGAGACTCAGCGCGGGGTCGCGGCCTTCTTTCGGATCACCGAGATGCGACGCGAGAATCACGCGTGCGCCGTCATCGAGCGCTTTGCGGATGGTCGGAAGAGCTTCGCGGACACGCGTATCGTCGCCGACCCTGCCATCCTTGATCGGCACGTTGAAATCCACTCGGATGAAGGTTTTCAGACCCTTCAGATTCATGTCGTCGATCGTGCGTTTTTTCATCATGACGGGATTCCTCCGGAACAGGTTCAGTCAGTTGACACTCGACTCTTTTTCACGCCGGTTGATCACGAGCACCGGGCAGTGGGCGTAGGACACAACATGATCGGTCGCGCTGCGGATCAACAGATCGATCGCTGATGGATGCTTGCATGTCGTGATGACGATCAGATCCGCGTTCAGTTCGTCGGCCACCGCCACGATTTTTTTCCCCGTATGGGAATCTTCGCCTGTGATACGGACTTCCGTTTTGATTCCCTGAGCGGCTGATTTGACGTCGGGGTGTTCGAGTAACGCGCGGATCCCGGATTGAATGTCGCGGATGGCTTCTTCCTCGAGAGCATGGAAGCGTTCGAGCGAAATCCGGAGCATCTGCTCCTGTTTATCATCCAGCACTTTTTCAGAGATGTGGAGGAGATGGACGGATGCGCCCGTGAACTTTGCAACGGTAAAGGTGTGCAGGAGTTGCCGGACCGAGACTTCGGAATGTGTCAGTTTCAATGGACACAGGATTGTTCGATACATCGTTTTCCCTTTCTGACCGGATGATTCCATTATGGATTCAGCGGTAAAAACGTCAAGAGCGTTTAAAAGAACACGACGGTCGTGATGATAAAGACCGGGATCAGAATGGCAATCGACCAGGCCATGTACCCGAAGAAACTCGGCATCCTGATGCTGTTTTCCTCGGCGATCGACTTGACCATGAAGTTCGGCGCGTTCCCGATATAGGTGTTCGCACCCATGAAGACCGCGCCACAGGAGATGGCGGTCAGGAGACGGATGAAGGTGTGGTTGGCCAGAGACGGATCGGCATAGCCCAGCATCGGTCGCACGTTGGCCTCGACTTCATGGAGTTTCCCGAGCGCGGTGTTGAAGAAGGTAAGATAGGTCGGGGCATTGTCGAGGAAACTGGATAGTATTCCGGACATCCAGAAATAATGCCACGGTTCACTGACCGCGGCGATCAACGCGCGCATCGCGCCTTTCTCACCGGATTGCAGAATCGCCAGTACCGGCACGATCGTGATGAAAATACCGGCGAACAGCTTGGCGACCTCGAGAATCGGTCCCCAGGTGAATCCGTTGGCTTCACGGTATACCTTGCGGGTGAACTTCATGGACAACAGTCCCATGGAGATGATCATCGCATCGCGCATCCAGTTCTGCAGTTCGGTATGGATCCCGAGGATGTTCAGGGTTCCAAGCTTGAGACTGCCGCTCAGGAGCACACCGGTGATGATCCCGAGCAAAAACAGGATATTGATCGTCCCGTCCAGCCGGATCGGTTCGCGCACCGTTGTCTTCGCGGTCACGAGCGCCGGCGCTTCCTTTCTGAACAGGAACGAATCCAGAAGAAAATAAACGATCGTGACGATTCCGGCGACGAAGCCGGTGATCGGGATCAGATGCAACGTCGTCCAGAAAAACGGAACGCCGTGCAGAAAACCCAGGAAGAGGGGCGGGTCGCCGAGCGGTGTGAGACTGCCTCCGATGTTGGCCACGAGAAAGATAAAGAAAATCACGGTATGCGCGATGTATTTGCGATGACGGTTGGCGCGGATCACCGGGCGGATCAGCAGCATGGCCGCGCCGGTCGTGCCGACCCATGATGCCGCCAGCGTCCCGATGATCAGGAGCAGCGTATTGACGCCCGGCGTGCCGACCAGAGAACCCCTCAGCACAATGCCGCCGGCGGTCGTGAACAGACCCCAGAGCAGAATGATGAACGGGATATAGTCGATCAGCATGATGTGGAGAAGACTGTGCCAGGCCTCGCCCTTGAACGCGATCAGGAAGGGGATGGAGAAGAGGAGGGACCAGAAGATCGAGACTTTCCCGAAATGGTGGTGCCAGAAGGACGGAGCGATGAGCGGGATGACGGCGATGGAGAGTAGAATGCCGGCGAACGGAATCCCGCTCCACAACGGCAGGACTTCACCCAGACTCGGATGGCCCTCACCGTGGGATTCATTCGGGGCGGCGGCAGGGTGAGAGGGGGATTCGCCGAGAGCGACAGTGGTCATGAAAAGGGGCATTGCGACGATCAGAAGGAGCAGAATTCGAGAAAATGCCGGTGTGAATTTCACAGAAAACCTCCATGGAATGCCGGTCCAGCCAATCGGACCGAAGAGCGCAAATTAGCAGAATACGAGCGCAAAAAAAAGAGGCGTCGAGACGACTGAGTCGGGAGCGGATGCCGAGAAACCTGTTGATGGTTTGGATCGGGCGGTCTATCATGCGTCCCATGAGCGGGAAAGTGGTCACCGAGAACAGAAAAGCACGGTTCGATTATGTGGTCGAAGAGACGATCGAGGCCGGCATGGCGCTCCAGGGCACCGAAGTCAAGTCGCTCCGGCACGGCGGCGCCAATCTGAAGGATTCCTACGCGAAGATCGAGAACGGACAGGTCACACTGGTCGGCTGCCACATCGCACCGTACATGGCAGGGAACCGGTTCAATCACGATCCGGAACGCCCGCGGCAGTTGCTCCTCAAACGGAAGGAAATCAAACGACTCATCGGGAAGGTGGCGGAACGGGGCTACACGCTGGTTCCCCTCAAGATCTATTTCAACGACAAGGGGCGGGCCAAGGTTCTGCTGGGTCTGGCCAAGGGCAAGCCGAAACAGGACAAACGGCACGATATCCGGGATCGCGATGTCAAACGGGATCTCGCGCGAGAATTCAGATCGTCCTGATCGGGTTGCTCAGGGGGGATCGGCGTTGGAATAGGCGTTGATCTCGGGAGTTGGGGGGGCGGTTCGATACTGCTATCGAATACGATAACGACGACGATTACGATAACGACAACGACAACGACAACGGCAAGGATGATGAGGGGGGAGGGGTTATTCGGTCACGCAATCCTCGATCCAGGAAAAATAGCCCGGATGGCCGGAATCGATCGGGAGCGCGATGATCTCGGGGACATCGTAAGGATGGATCGAGCGGATCCGTTCGATCAGCGACTGGAGGCGGTCCGAGGACGTTTTGAAGAGAGCGAGGCACTCCGGATCGTCGTGAATGTCGCCTTTCCACAGATAGATCGACCGCATGGCGGGGATGATGTTGGCACAGGCGGCCAGGCGTTCCGAGACGACAGCACGGGCGATTTCGGATGCGACCGTTTCGGTCGGCATGGTGCTCATCACGACAAAAAAATCGGCCATCGGAGAGTCCTCCCTGATGGCCGTAATCGTAGAGGAAATCGGCGAGCACCGCAACTAACGATCAGATGCCTCGGAATTCCCAGTATCCGATCGCGCCGATCAACGCAGTCATATCGTCGGTGAATATCCCCGCATAGAATCTGAACCAAGGCGTTTCGCCCAGTCCCTCGGGCCAGGCAAACTCGAACAGACGGATCGTTGTCTCACCAGGCGGGAACTCCTCATCCAGCCAGTCGATGTCCGGCGACCAGGATGGGGCGAAGAAGTATTGACCGTAGATTTCCAGGAGGACCAGGAGTCGGAAGGTGTCCCAGGTTTCCTCCGTCGGATTGCAGACAATCACGTCCAGCCAGCACGGGTCTCCAGCATGGAATTCGTGGGCGGGCATCTTCAGCGTGACGCCGGGGACGTCGCAAGGTGCAACAGAGGGTGTCGCGGTGGGTTCGTCCGGGGGAGTCGAGGTGGGAACCACCGTCGGAGTCGAACTCGGTGGGGCAGGGGTTGCCGAAATCACCGGGGTCGGCGGAGCGGTCGGTGTGGCTGTCGAGCAATCGCCTGTGTCGACGATCAGATCCGGGCGGGATACATACGAGATCGTCGTGCAGGGTGGAGGATAGACATCGCCGCATGATCGCACCGTGATCCCGTTGAGTGTGTCGTCGAAAAGCGTGATCGGAATGCTGAATGCACTGCTGTTGGTCCATTGATAGACATGCCGGTTGTCGGATGTTTCGAGATCGATGATGTAGATATCGATGTTCGAATACGGCACGGTGGATCCGGTCACATTGATGACGAGTGCCTCGGAGCAGGCCGGAAGTGAATCCACTGCCAGATAATGACTGCCGCCAGGCGCTGTTGCGGTCGGAGAGGGGGTTTGGGTGGGAGGGGCGGGAGTCTGAGTGATCCGTGAGGCGGATTCACCGATTCCGGGAAAGATCATCGCGATCAGGATCAGTCCGAGGATTGTCCGGAAGAAAACCGGTGTATGAGCGTTTCTCATGAGAAAACCTCCTTTCTCTGACAGGAAGGAAGGCAAGATGCGTACCAATCGTATCGATCAGGGGAATCAAGGCTTTTCGAGGATGAAGCGCTCAGTTGCAATCGTTGAAATTACATTTTTACTCAGAGATGATCCTATGAGGTGTAATTCGCGGTTCAGTTCGCCCGGACCCGTTGTCCTCTGTCCGATGTTCGAGTTGTTCATCCAGGCCCGTCGCTGCGGCCCATCGCTCATTTTACATTCCTGGTATCCGGAGCGATCACGGGCGATAGGTCTGGATGCGCTTCTCGGGAAATCGTCGCGCCAGGCGTTCCATCGACATGTTGACCCGCCGGATGATCTCGTGTTTGTCCACCGTCAGGATCACACGGTCACGCATGATCACGCGTCCGTCGATGATCACCGTCTTGACATCGGAGGCGCGCGCCGAGTAGACCAGATTGGCTGCAATATTATGAATTGGTTGCATATGCGTACCATTCATGTCGATCAGGATGATGTCCGCGTGATAGCCCGGTTCGAGTTGGCCGATGCAATCCGCCATTGCCAGAGTTCGTGCGCTTCCGTTCAGCGCGAGATGCAGCGTTTCGGCGAGCGACATGGATTCCGGTCGATGGGATTCATGCTTCTGGCACAGGGCCGTCAGTCGCATGCTTTCCCAGATATCGAGTGAATTGTTGCTGACAGCGCCGTCCGTCGCGAGGCCCACGGGAATGCCTTCCGCGATGAGACGCGTGACCGGAGCGATTCCCATGGCCAGTTTCAGATAGGTTTTCGGGGCGTGTGCGATCCCGCAGGGGTGATTTTTGAGGATATCGATATCGGATTCCGTGATCCCGCAACCGTGCGCGATGATGGTTTGGCGATCGAGGATGCCGGTATCGCGGAGAATCTCGATCGGGGTTTTTCCGAATTTCCTGAGACTGGCGTCGGTTTGTACGCGGGTTTCGGAGGCATGGATATGGATTCCGGTATTCAGTTGCGAGGCAGTGTGCGCGCAGGCCGAGAGGAACTCGGGTGAACACGTATAGGGGGCGTGGGGAGCCATCCATGTCGTGATCCGGCCCTTTGCCGCGCCCTGGAATTCGGCGACGAACTCCGCGGAGCGGTTCAGCCCCTCCTCACCCTGACTTCCGAAAACCGCCCAGCCCAATGCCGCCCGAACCCCGGTTTCCTCGACGGCCTGCGCGGCGCGATCCATGAAAAAGTAGTGATCGGCAACTGTAGTGACTCCTGCTTCGATCATTTCGACCAGTCCCAGGAGCATACCCCAGTAGACGTCCTCCGGCTGGAGGTTCTGCTCGAGCGGCCACATGTAGTCGTTGAACCATGTGTCGAGATCGACGTCTTCGGCGAGACCGCGGAAAATGACCATGGGGACATGGGCGTGGGTGTTGATGAGTCCCGGCATGGCGAGCGTGCCTCGGGCATCGATCGTTTCAGTTGCCTGATCCGGTTGCAGCGGTTCGGAGTTTGCGATGCGGGTGATCCGTTGCGAGGCGATGAGGATATCCTGGTGAGGAATCAGCGTGACGCGACTGGAAGAGGTATCGAGCAGCGTGCAGTCATGGATGAGCAGATCGTTCATGGAGACCTCGTTTGGATCAGTGTTGAAGAATCCGGCAGTGAACAGTGTAGAGCGGATCGGGGCATTTGACAAATCCGGTGCGATCATACAGATTGGAATTGACGGTGAAAGGAGATGGACATGCGTATCAGGCGAGATTTACTGCTGTTTGTGCTCCTTCTGGTTGTCTGGTTCGAGGCGGGGCGGACACTGGCGTGGACGACAGGCGATCAGTTTGAGTCCGATGTGGATGTCCACACGTTTGTGCTGGGGCAGTTTGATGTTTATGGAGCGGTATCTCCTGCGAACATCATCGTCAATCTGTATGGGAGCGGGAATTGGACGTATCAGGGGAGCGAGGCAAAGTATCATCCGATCAGCGGAGAACTGATCCGGGTGAAGCGGTTCAGCATGCGGCGAGGTGGTGGTTACGCGGATTGTACGTGTGAGACTGCTATTGAGGAGCTGGAATGCTATGGTGATGGGTCTATCAGCGGGGAATGGTGGCTGGACGAGTTGACGTTGAATCCTGTGTATTACCGGATTGAATGTGACCTTGACAGTTGTTTCTGGGGGAACGGGTACATAGCGGGCGGGTTTCGGATCGAATTCTGTTTTGATCCGTATCTGGAATCGATGCGGTCGGGGATCCCGCCCGGGATGGGTTGGGAGCAGAATCTGGGAGTATGGGTCCGCAATGCGCTGGACATTTTTGATCTGGAGCAGCAGTGGGCGGCGTATGGTACGGCTGAGCTCGAAACGGATGTAAATGGGCTGCTATTCATGCAGGATTATGAGACGTTCACGATCTGTGCGAACAATCCGGTGTTGTTTCTTGGGGGAGTTGAGGATTGTGAGGTGGAAACCGGCTGGTGTCCCGATGTGTTTTTCTCGCATGCGACCATGCAGCATCATCGATCGACGTCGGATCTGGACATTGACATGCTGACTCAGTCGGTTCAGATGATGACGCCGACGCCTTTGCCGACCAATCCGCCCGAGCCGACTCCGGTGCCTTCTCCGACAGCTGCGGGGTGTGATGCATCCGGAGTGCGTCTGGTGAGCAATGTCGGGGTGCTGGTGCCGGGCATCCGATGGCATTTAGATGCCGTGGTCTGCAATGCGCAGGGTGTTGCAGTGGACGGATATCCGTTGCATGTGGTGATTGAGTATGCCGGACAGTATTTTTTCGGGCCGTCGTTTTCGATGGAGTATGATTCGTATCAGGAGGGGAATCCGGGGTTTTTGCCGGGGGAGACCGTTGTATCGATCATTGAGGGGCTTGAGTGGCCGGAGGGAATCGGGAGTGGTTCGTGTGGGTTTTTCGGTGTGATACTGACGCCGGATCTGTCAGCGGTATGGGGGGGATGGGACAGTGTGAGAGTGAATTGGATCGAGTGAACGCGGGGGGGAAAATAGGGCTTGACTGTGTGGAGGCAAATGGGTATGAATATGGGCTGCTGTTTTGGCAGCGGGTGCCAACGTAGCTCAGTCGGTAGAGCAGCTGATTCGTAATCAGCAGGTCAGGGGTTCAAGTCCCCTCGTTGGCTTTCAAGAAAATCATAGAAAAACACTATAAAACAAGGCTTTCCGGGGCAAAGACTTGCGGATGCTCTATTGGTCAATTATAGTTAGTTATGGTGGAAGATGGGCCTTGAGGTTAGATATAGGTTAGATGAAAACCGGGGCCGGGGTTAGATGAGCGGGTTAGATGAAGGTTAGATATTGACTGAGAGGGCGGGGGCAATGAGCGAAACAGAATCAGCGAATCTTACGAAGAAATTTCTTGAATCGATCGGGTTGCCGACGAAAGGCTTTATGGATATCAGGGACACTGAAAACCGATTCCTGAGAGTCCGGATATATCCGACAGGCCGGAAAACCTTCTATTATGTGCGAAAGGTTGCCGGGCGTGTGCGATGGATAAAGCTTGAAACATTCCCTGAAATGACAGTTTATCAGGCGCGGGCGCGATGTGCTGAGTTATCAGGCGACATTGCGCGGGGTGAAGATCCTACGGAAAAGAAACCGATTCACGGAATGACGTTCAAAGCACTCTATGATCTGTTTATGGATCTGCACTCAAGACCGCACAAAAAGCGAACACGGGATGATGAGTGCATCTTTCGGGTTCACTTGCGGGGTCTTGGCACAAGGGAACTATCGGAAATCAGCACGGATCTTTTGACTAAACTGCATAATCGAATAGGCGATGAATCCGGTAAGACGATCGCAAACAGGATGCTTGCGCTGGTTAAGTCTGTCTTCAATTATGGATTGAAGAACGGATACTTTGAGGGGGGCAATCCGGGGTTAGGCGTCCGGATGTTCAGAGAAAAAAGCAGAGAACGCTTTATGAGTGCCGACGAATTGAAGCGTTTCTTCGATGCCCTGGAAAGCAAGCAGACGGCGCCGGATATGAGGGACTTTTTCACGTTGGCGCTGTTCACAGGGGCGCGGCGCGGGAACGTGCAGTCAATGAAGTGGAATGATCTTGATATTGACGGCGGCGTGTGGACAGTTCAGAGCGATGAATCGAAAAGCGGGGATCTTATGAGGGTGATCTTGTCTGATGAAGCGATCGCGATCTTGAGACGGCGCCTTGAAGCGATCGGTGGAAGGTCGCCTTATGTCTTCCCTTCACGCGGAAAAACGGGCCACGTAACAGAACCTAAGACGGCATGGAGTGATTTACTGGCAAGGGCCGGAATAGAGAACCTTCGGATTCATGACTTGCGGCGCACATTAGGAAGCTGGCAAGCCGCGACGGGCGCAAGCTTGCCGGTGATAGGCAAGAGTTTAGGCCATAAAAACCAGAGTACGACAGCGATTTATGCAAGGTTGAATTTAGATCCTGTACGGGTGAGCGTGAACAGAGCGATCAAGGGCATGATTGAAGGGGCTACAGGCAATGATGAAACCAAAAAAGACTGAGTTTCTATATTTACACCCGGATGAATCAAGAGAGAAAAGAATCGGCATGATAGGGGCAATGGAAATAGACGAAAGCAGGTATGATCAAGGGCTTGATCAATTCAGGAAGTTGATTGAATTGGATGTTAAGCGGTTCAAGAGAATATGGAAAATCATTTTGAAAAACGAACCAATGAGCTTCATTGATAAGGTTGAAATGATAAGAGATATAGATTATGAAAAAAAACATCCGGATATGAGCTTGAATCAGATAAATGCACTTCAAATAATCAGAAAAGTTGAATGGTTGCGGGGCGTTCCACAGGTGATCAATGTTATTCAAGAACGATTCCTGAAAGAAACCAGTAGAGGCCGGATTGATAGAGATTCTATCTTGAAAAACTTGGATCTGATTTTATACCTATGGTACTCGAGCTATCATGCAATACATTCTTTATTCGATGAATTGCTATTTCTTCACAATCCGAACGCCAGAACAGGGGCGCGAATGAGAAACGGGACAGACAAGCGGATGAAGTCCGGAGAAGACGCGAGAAAGCGAAGTGAAGCAGACGCGAAAAGGAGAGCTTGCATTGAGCTATGGAAACGGAAGAAAGCAGAAAATCCGGGATTGAAAAAAAGTGAATTTGCTAGTTGGTTCTGGAAAGAAACAGGGTACACGTCAAAGACGATTCGATTCAGCCTTACTGAGTGGATAAGGCGATACTCGGAATAATCGACACGATCGCGACAGATTGAAAAAATGATTGGCAGAGTGCTCTATATGCCAATCATTCCGGACTTATATTGCCTAATAGTTGCCGCATGTTCTAGGCAAGATCAGAATGAAACTAACACGGAAGGGGATGAAAGATGAGCAAGGCGGAATTGATGAGCAGAAAAGAGGCGGCGGAATACCTTGGAACTACATGGAAAACGCTGGCATGGTGGAAGAGTGTCGGAACGGTGAAGATTCCCTATGTGAAGATTGGAAATCGAATCAAGTATCGTAAGGCGGATCTTGATAAATTCATCGAAAAAAACAGAAGCGAGCCGGTATCGGAAGCGGTCTAGGGGTGATGAGATGAGCGGGGGCAATACAGACCGGGTTGACTTTGGACAGATGAAGCATGGTGAATATACGCTTATGGTATCAATGAAGCGATTCCAAGGCGGCTTGTTTGTCGATATCCGCGATCATGTTTGGGATGATATGGCGAATGAATTACACCCTACAAAGCGCGGTTTAACCATGCATCTTTCGGACTTCTCAAAATTGATGGAAATTCTTGATAAGGTGGATTGCTACATCGAAGGAAAAGAAGAACCACCACTTCAGAGGCGGTCGGCACAATGCGATTCAAGAGAAGAAATCTGATAGAGAACTTGCCGATCAGAGAGGCCGCGATCGCTTCCGGCATCCCGATTCAAGAAATTGAAAAAGCAGTGAATGGGCGCCTTGTTTATTCATTCATGGCCGAAAGACCGGATATGGGTTACAAGTCCATATATGTCAATCTTACCAGTATAAAGAATCACCTTAGAGGGGTTAATAATGAAAAACCGCGCAAGGCGGGGTGACCATTGCGCGGCATGAGCGGGGAAAGTAACCTTGAATGAGAATAACCTTGCCACCACCGATAAACTTTGGACCCACCCATCACCGATAAACGGACCCACCTGA
>CALFER010000080.1 GCA_937951895.1 uncultured bacterium | reverse complement strand
TGCCACCACCGATAAACTTTGGACCCACCCATCACCGATAAACGGACCCACCTGATCGGAGAATCAGATGGGTGGTCACCGATCGAGATGGACCCACCCAGGGAGTTGCAGACAAGCTGAAAAATAGCGCATCGTTTCCAAATAATCCGGAAACGGAGGGAGCGATGCCGAAAAGAATGACGAAGAGCCGGAAACGACCATGCCGGATATGCGGGAGGTGGTTCACTCCGAATCCAAGATCCGGGGATCGCCAGAAGACCTGCGCATCGATGGAATGCAAGCGGAGGTGGCATGCACAAGCATGCAGGCGATGGAACCGGAAGAACCGGTCGTATTACCAGGAGATCTATTTAGCGAAGCGGTTGGAAGCCGAGTCATCCCGACGGCCGGATCGATTGTGTGGTCGGGAGACGGTTTCGTGTCCGCAGCGAGCGTCACCTCTTAAGATCCCCCGTGAGACTGTTCAAGACGTGATCGGTGTGCAACCTCTTATAATCATTGAATATATAGCACGACTACTCCGACGATCATTTCAAGACGTGATCAGGGCACACGTGTTTGGAATACAAGGAGAATTCAGTCGACTCCCCCGGGATTTCATTTCAAGACGCGATAGCCAAAGCGTTTCATAGTCATCTATCGTGATCGCTGCGGGAAACCGGGAGGGATCACGATGGCGTCAATCCGTCAGGAGGCAGAGCGGATTCCGATCGAGAGCATTGGGGAGCGTTTTGGAGTGTTTCGGATCATTGATCCGCGAGCGGAGCGAGCGATGGTGGAGTCGATGCGGAGATATGGGCAGATGAGTCCTGTGGTTGTCTGCCATGCGGATTCCGGGAAGCCGGAAATGCTGGATGGATTCAAGCGGTTACGCGCGGGCCGGGATCTGGGTATTTCGGAATTGACAGTCCGGTCACTGGAGGTAACCCTTCGGGTCGCCAAAGCGGCCATGCTGCAACTGAATCGAGTAGGTCGAAGCATTTCGACGATGGAAGAGACGCTGGTGGTGCACTCCTTGATCCATGATGACGGATTGAGCCAGGTGGAGATCGGGCTTTTGCTGGGACGGCACAAGAGCTGGGTTAGCCGGCGGGCATCGATCATCAGTCGGCTGAGTGACGAGGTACAGAACGACATTCGGCTGGGGCTGTTGCCGGCCAGCCTTGGGGTGGAGCTGGCGCGGTTGCAGCGCTGCAACCAAGAGCGCGTGCTCGAGTCGATTCGAAAACACCATCTGACGTGGAGGGAAACGAGGCATGTCGTGGCGATGCTGATGCATACTGCCCGATGGGGGCACGATGCGATCCTGCGGGATCCGCGCCGGATGATCCGAGGCGAAGAGATCATACCCGATCCCCGGGGTGATTTCGGACTGAGTGACGAGGGCAAGCGGATTCGGGGGAAACTTCTGGCATTGGAATCGGCATGCCGGGATGTGGCATTGTTGCTTTCCGGCACGGATTTTCATCAATTCGAGAAGGAGGAGGAGCGCCGGTTGCGCGCGGGCTGCGCCGAAACGCTGGCCAGTCTGGAATGTGCCGGGAAGGAATTGCGGGAAGCGGCCGGGGGGCCGGGCGTCGGCATGAATCCGGAGTAGGCGATGGCACTCATCATCCAGAATCGACAGGATCTCGTCTGGCAACTGGTCACCATGAGGACCCGAGAGGGATGGTCGATCCGTGCGCTGGCCCGGCATTTTCAGATCAGCCGCAACATGGTCCGGAGAATTCTGAGGAAACATGAGAAAGAAAGGGATTCTGGGCACGACATTCTCGAATCGCGCAGACCCCGCAAACGGTCGAGCAAGCTCGATCCCTATGAAGATGCACTGAAAAAGATGCTGGAAAAACATCCCCGGATCACCGGTCAGAGGGTATTTGAGGAGTTACGAATCCAGGGGTACACCGGATGCGTCAGTATTCTCCGGGATCGGTTGAGGGGTCTGCGTCCGAAGCCGAAGCGGGAGCCGGTCATCCGGTTTGAGACCGGGCCTGGAATCCAGGGGCAGATGGATTGGAGCCCGTACACGATTCCGTTCTTGAAAATGGGTACCATCAAGGTGCAATGTTTTTCGTACATTCTCGGGTTTTCTCGCCGGCAATTCATCGACTTCACGTTAAGGCGGGATTTTTACACGCTGATCGGGCGGCATCGGGATGCCTTCGATCATTTTTCAGGCTCTCCCATGCAGTGCCTGTATGACAGCGAGAAAACGGTCGTGCTGCGATGGGAAGCGGGGCGGCCGGTGATGAATCCGGCATTTTCGGCATTCATCACCCATTACCGTGTCCGCCCAATCATCTGCCAGCGGGGACGGGCCCAAACGAAGGGAAAAATCGAGCGACCGTTCCAGTATGTGGAAGGCAATCTGCTGTGCGGCCGGGAGTTTCAGGATCTCGAAGATCTGAAGGCCTGTGCCCGATGGTGGATGAATGAGAAGAGCGATCGGCATGTGCACGATACCACCGGTCGACCGCCGGTCGAACTGTTTCTGGAACAGGAGCAGCAGGCGCTTCAGCCGTTGCCCTTGCATCCGTATGACTGTGCGGCAGTAGAACTTCGAGTATGCAGTCTCGAGGGATACATCGAGTTTGAGACCAACCGGTATCCCGTGCCCTACGAGCATGTGAGCGACATCCTGACCGTGAAGATTACCGAGCACGAGATCCGGATCTACTCGCCGGAACTCGATCTTATCGTGTGTCACGAGCGGATGTCTGCCGGAGCCAGAATGATCGTGGACGGTTCCGCCATTCACACATCCAGGACCATCCGGTACGGTCTCGAGCCTGTCCGGCAGCAATTTATCGAATTGGGCGATCACGCGGAGGCGTTTTTACGGGGACTCCAACAGTCGCAGCCGAAGAATTCCGGATATCATGCCCGGTACATCCTCCATCAAAAGGAACGGTATCTCTGCTCCGACATCGATCGGGCGCTCGGCCATGCCTGTCACTATCACGCGTATGACTGCAAGGCGGTGGAACGGATTCTTCTGGCGAGGGCGAGACCCCGGACGCTCGAGTCGGTCCGCAACGAGCAGGCGTCGAAACAATTGCGTGACGCGCTGCCGACCATCTCCCAACGATCCCTCGCCGAGTATTCCGTACTGTTTGAGACCGCAGTCCCGGAGGCATTACATGAAAACGACGGACACCATCACCCGGATCAAGAACCATCTCAAGATTCTGAAACTCAGCCGGATCTTCCATGCCCTTGATGAGGAACTCTCCCGATCGAGCCAGGAATCCGCTCCTCCCACCGTGCTGCTCGATCGGCTTCTGTCCCTCGAAGTGAATGCGCTGACAGAACGTAGAATCGAGCGAAGAATCCGTGATTCAAAACTGCCCGAACGCAAACTGCTGACCGACTTTGACTTCGATTTCCAGAAGGGTGTCGATAAACGCCAGATCATGGACTTGGCGACTCTCGATTTTGCCAGGCGCAAACAGGGTGTCATCATCGCCGGGAACTCCGGTACCGGGAAGAGCCACCTTGCGAAGGCGTTGCTTTTGATCGGCT
>CALFER010000079.1 GCA_937951895.1 uncultured bacterium | reverse complement strand
GCGACTCGGTCTGTTCCGGGACGATTAGCATCCCATCGAAACCACAATGATTGAACTCAACAAGCTCTGGTGAGTAAAAGTTAGCGCTTATAAAGTAGTTGTAGGCGACAATCCCTTTTCCTGGGCGTCCGGCCACTTGCATTTCTCCTTGTAACTCATTGTTCAGCACATCGATTTCACTCGGGATATAAGCCGTCGTACTGGGTAAAAACGCGTCTCCCGGCGGATCGAAACGAGTTTGCCGGGTATTGATCAGACTCCCCACACAGTCATAGAATTTAACGAGATACAACCGATAGTTGAGACTCCCGGTGACCAGGTGCAGATCCATCACGGAGGTTTGAGATCCACTGATCAGCATCGAGACATCCGCGCCGTCGTTATCGAGCGTAGTCCGATCCGGACCGGCTCCGCGAATCGATTCATAGTCATTGAAATAGATCGGATAGGATTCTCCGTTGGAGGAGGGGGAATAACGACCTTCGGAGAGATTCACGGTGACGGGATGCCAGCGGCTGCCACGCGCAGCCTGCCCAGCATGTCCGATCGTCCGGAGCGGAAGCCCGGGTGATCCATCGCCCGTTATATCATTTCCAATTTCGGCATCGACATAGACCGTATCGGAATGGACATTGAGCGCGATCGGGATCGATCCCGCGGTGCCGGATGCCGTCCAGTCCAACCGGATGTCCGCCGGCAGGCACCACCCGGAACAAACCGGGACCGTCCAGTCGGATCCGTTTCCCACCGGCCAAGCGGCTGCTCCGGAAGGCAGATCGGCATAGGTTACCCAACTGCTGCCAACCTGCAGATCCGAATTGGATAAAATGAGAGAAATCATCAGATTGGATGCGTCTTCTCCACCGTTTGCGAGTCGGATTTTCAGGAACCCGGATTCACCGAAATCCGGTATCCCGTCATGATCGCCGAAGGATTCGTCTATCTGAATTGAATCAATATACAATTGAGGCGTGAAGAGATACTCGTGGCATCCCATGTCGATCCGGGAGCCTCCGCCGGGAGGAACCGGAGACGACGGATTGCCGGCATCGATACACGGAGATCCTCTCCCGAGTCTGAAATCCCGGTGCTCGGGATCCACAAACTGCGGGTCGGCCGTGATGTTTCCCTCGCCGGGTTGATCCGTTTCCGTGCGACAATACGACAGAGAAAACGAAGACCCTTCCTGTGTTCGAAATTCACTGATACAATCCAAGAAGATGGAATTGGTAATAGATAGAGAACCACTCCAAAGATACACCGCTCTCTTACATCGAAAGAAAACACAATTAGTTACAAACATCTGACTATCACTGACAAACACGCCATTATCAGGTGATATGATAACACAATTATTAACATGAACATTAGCACATGCATACTCCGCAAAAACAGAGGTCTGAATGCCTTGGATCGTTGAGTCAACGACAGAATATTCATTGGGGTAACCGCATCGGATGTAATCAACCCGTGTGTTGGTGACATCTCCGATGAGAGTCATGTAACTTTTCAACTCGATGACATAATCATCGCCGTTCCCGGAAGGGCCATAAACCCCGGGGGCGAGATGAAACACGGAGTGATTGTCGGGATATCCGGGTGCGGAATCGATGGCGAACTGGAGTTTTTTCCAGGGATTGGTCAGAGATCCGTCGCCGGTTTCATCGCTGCCGTTGACGGCATCGACGTAGAAGTCCGAGGCAAAGGCCGGGGTGACGATCGAACAGAAACAGACAAGTAAGAGGCAGACCGTCACCCACCACCCGACTATCCCCTCTCGTCCCCGGGTACGCTCAAAATCCCCCTCCCGTCCCCCTTTTACAAAGGGGGAAGCCATGAAAGTCAATAACCTGCACTCCCCCCTTTGCGAAAGGGGGGGCAGGGGGGATTTGCTGCCAGCCTGCATCCCGTTTCAACCTCCTGCTCTCAATTTAGTTCAATTCGCGCGGCAATGCAAACAATCGGTTCTTTCTATATTGACTTTTTTTTTTTAAAAAAGGGCATATTTATAACATAACATCGCTGGTTCCGCACAAACAGCGGGCTTTGCCAAAGGAGGTTTCTTTATGGTATTCAAAGTACTGATGAGCTGCCTCTGTTGCCTGATGGTTCTGAGTCCTGCCCAATCGGCGGAGACGTACGAGTGGGTATCGAAGCCGTATGGGATCGAGCGTCCGGGGCCCCGAACGGGCTTTGTCTGCGCGCACGATTACGATCACTTCGACACCAAGCATGCAATCAACGATCTGATCGTGTATGGCGGGACGGGGCCCAATGGAACGCCGATGGATCGCGACGGAGTGATCTGGATACAGAAGCTGCATGACGAGACGGCCGAGTGGGATAAGATGGTTCCTCTGTCCAGAGGGGTGATCCCACCGGCCCGGCACCATCCATCCGGCGTGGTATTTCCGGTTCTGCATCGGGAGTTGGAATCATCCGCGCAGTACATCAAGCGATTCCGGAATCTGATCACGTTTGGAGGGGCGATCGGGAGCACGGTGGATGACGGCATGTGGGTCTGCGCCCAGATCTATTGCAAAATCAGTGTTTTCGGACGCGAGCAGTTTTGGGAATGGATCGAGGCGGACCAGACGGGGGATCTGCCGGAAGCGCGATTGGCGCATCGGATGGCGTTCATTCCGGCAGGAATCATCGATGCCCATGCGTATGTGTTTCTGATCGGAGGCAAAGACGGCAGCAGCAATCCGATCACGGATGCCTATCTGGGAGAACTGACCTATTCGATCACGGACAGCAGCAGCAGTGATCCCTGGGAGTATACGATCTCGATCGATTGTGATTGGGAAGACCTCAAATTGGCGGAGTCGGATATCGAGGATATCGGCCTGACGGGCGAATCCGTGGTATTCGATCCGTATTATGGAGCCCATCCCCGGATTCTGATCTATGGGGGGTATGACGAGAACGGGGATGTGACGGATGCACTGGTCGAATTCGATTTGACGACGATGGAGTGGTCCGGGATCACCCCGATCAATGCCGGACCGGATGCGCGGGCGGAACACGCATGTGCGTTGGATATCCGCGAGCATCGATTGTTCATTCATGGAGGGAAAGACACAAATGGGGTTGTGCTGAACGATGTCGCTTATCTGGATCTGAGAACCAATGCGTGGACCATCGATCTATCATCCGGCAGGCCCTATCGGTATGGCCATGCAGGCGCGTATTACTGGATGACGGTGTTCGGAGGAATATCCAGCAACGGAGATTACATGGATGACACCTGGGAATACAAGCCGTTGGACTCGGGGAAGACCTGGGAGATCGAACCGGATGGCGAGTATGGACTGGATGATCCGGCGGGAGTGATCAACACGCCGCGAATCAAGGCCGGGGATATCGTCCGGATACATTCCGGGGAATCCGGGCACTATTACTCGACGCAGTGTGTGATCCCCTCCTACGTCGGCCACTTCACGATCGAGGGAGTCATACATGAAGGGACGAAACCGGTGTTGGCGCAGCCGTATACGGTAAGCACACCCATTCCGAAATTTGCCGACTACGAGCAGTCCGGAGAAGATCTCGAAGATTCGATCACGACCTTCTTCTTTGCCAACGATAACGGCTTTGTGATCCGGGATGGATGCGGGATCAGCATCCGGAATCTGAAGATCTGCCATTATCAGCAGACGCCGGATGACGAGATACCCGGAACGATACTGGATCAGTATGAGGAGATCACGAATTCGAACGATCTGCTGATGGCGGATCCTGGGATCGTGATGCATGGTCCGACGGAGATGGAGGGGTGTGAATTCGAGAGCAACATTGTGGGAGCGACGCTGATCTGCGTGTCATCGGTACCGGGATCCCAGGAAGCTCGGATCACGGCCAGCAGTTTTTATCACAACTTTGTCGGTGCGGTCGTATTGGAGACCTCGCATGATTTTTCGTTCAATACGCTGGAATTGAATTACCTGGCGGGCATCGTGATGGAGAAAGGCGCGCACGGGCGCATTTTCGATAATCTGTTTATCGGGAACGGGTGCCATACGGAGTGTGCGGATGAATGGCGATCCGGGCTTCTGAGCAGCTTCGACATCGTCTCGGGAGTTCCGTATATTCAGACGCCGCTTATATGCAACAACACGTTTGTGAACAACGATCACGCCCTGTCGATCACGGAAGCGGTTCCCAGCAGGCAGTATCTGAACATGCCGGTATTATGGAACAACATCATCTACAAACCGACTCAGGGGACGGAATGCGCGGTCTATCTGACGGACGTCGATCGATGTCGCATGCGATCCGGAAACACACTATATGACTGCGATGAGAAGTGGTTGTCGGAAACGGACGGGAGTCTGCAGTCGATCGGAGATATTCCGGATGACGATCCGGTGTTTGCGTCCGTGTCGCTGGGCAATTACAAACTGAGTGTCTTGTCGCCGTGCATCAATGCGGGAATCACCTCACTGGAACCCGGCATCATGTCGGAAGGGGAATACTCGGATTATCATCTTCTGGATGCGGGCTGTCATTTTTCGAATGTGTCGAGTGCGATGGGACCGATCACGAATCTGACGTCGGATGAGTTGCAGTTGAACTGGAGCGCTCCGACAGGGTACACCGTACAGGGATATCTGATCATCTGGGAAGACACAACGGGTTTCATCTATGGGAGTGAGCGGATTTCATCGACAACATATGAGATCTCGGGAGATCTGGCCGGATTGGGCTTATGGTTTGGTGTGTCGGCGTTCTCTTCCAGCGGGCAGTTCGGACAACCCGTGTTTATCCAAATGTGAAAGGAAGCAAATGATGAAATTTATATTTACTTTTTTTGTGTTCTTGTGCGCAGTATCTGAAACCAATGCGGTGGAGCGTCACATTGGGCAAGGTCAAAGCTACACGTATAAGACCATCAATGCGGCATTGGCTGCGGCGAATTCTGGCGATACACTGATTGTGCATTGGGAAAACGAGGAGGACTCAACTTACTCAGAACATATTGTGATCCAAAAAGACGTCACACTGACATCTGATTGGACACCTTCATCCGATCCGGATGAGCGTCCGATGGTCGGCTACGAGTTGACGGTCGGCAACGAAGAAGAAATCATCCGTGTCGACGTTTCCGATGTGACGATCAGCAATCTGCGGATTCAGAGCAGTATATCCTTGAACACATCGACAGGGGATGAACTGAACATGACATCCGATGCAGGAATCTATCTGAAAAGCGGGAACTGTACGATTTCGAATTGCCGGATCACACGATGCCGTGTCGGCATTCTGCTTGAAAGCACCATCGCTCCGTATCTCAACAACGTGATCGATTCATGTGAGATTGGAGTCGTGACGACGGATCGCTGGCGCGCTCCGGATCAATCGTTCGTGCACGATGGCAACTTTTTTGGAATCGTACAGATCGACCCGGTGCGAACGGCAGCGACCTATCCCGTTGGTGTGTATCAACCGGACCGGATCACGAACTGCACGATCGCACGGAATCGATTCTATGGGATCGTGCTTCGGGGCGGGACGATGGCGCATGTGGAAAACAACCGGATCGTGTGGAATGGAACGGATGCAACCATCGAGAATTCAAATCATTATGGCGACGGCGGGATACTGTGTCTGTTTACAAGCGCCGAGATGGCCCAAACGGACGTCGAGGTGCAGTCTCCGATGATTCTGTCCAATACGATCTACGGCAACGATGGCTACCAGGTCTGCGTCATCACGGATGATCCGGGTCGGGAACCGCGATCGATTGCCAATGCGCCGGTACTCATGAGCAACATCATCGGACCGGACACGATGAACTATCCGACGGGAACCCCGTCGTCGGCACCGAACTGGCTGGTCAGCTGCACGAGCGAGTCCACGAATGCAGCCTCGACACCTCAGCATAGATCGGCGCCGATCATGGCGTTCAACAATCTGTATCGTCCCGGAGCGACAGGGCCCGACACGAAGTATTTCGCTCACCCCGGAAACCCGACACCGACACGGACACCGACATCGGGTACACCAACATTGCCGCCGAGTCCGACGGCGACACCCTCTCCGACGGGAACGCGGTATACCCCCTCCTATTCATGGACCCCGACCCCGGGACCCGGCACACCGGGTCATGGCACGCGAACCCCGGCGCCAGCCTATACCGCCAGACCGACCTTCACGCCCACTCCAACCGGCACGCCGCCTACCCCGACTGCCGGGCCGTATCGGATCGACGCGTCGACCTGGAGCATCCATAATACCTTCGGCGACCCGATGTTTGTCGGCGGCGCGATGATCGAAGACTTCGACTTTCACCTGAAGGATCCGGTTTTTCAGATGACCCCGACCCCGAACGATCCCCGATCGGTTGCTTATGATACGGGTGGATTCCGGCTCAATCCGGGACACACCCTGAGCAATGCCTCACCGGATATCGGGCAGGTGGATATCGGTGCGCATTATCCATCGACAGCGCCATCCGTGACGAATCTGTCCTGTAGATACGAGAGTGGCACATGGGCAGTACAATGGACGAATCCCGATCGATACCCGGACAATGCATTGTATTCGGATTTTGCGGGTATTGCATTCTACTTTGGTCAATCCCCGCCTCGGTCCGTGACGATACTCAGTCAACTCTACCTGGATCCATGCTCGGAATATGTTTTTACCTCCCATCCATCGGGAGCCAACCGATTTGGAGTGGCGACGTACAACGCAAGCGGTTCGCTATCGCCGATTGTGTGGCAGGAAATCTGCAATTGATGGGAAGCCCTATTAGTCAATAACTTATACTTATAAGCGGCCATAGCGGCAGGCCTCCGTGCCTGCCGGCACATACACGATTAGTTCCCACACAGCCTCCGGGCCAGTCCCCTCTGCCTCGGCAATCACTCACACCGTTCGGGTTGAGCGGTTGGTCCGAACCGATATCGGAGAGCAGCGAATATGTCGAAGCAATGCGAGGACCGACCAGTCGAAGCCCGAGACGGTCAATAACCCGTTCGATCCTTCGACAGGCTCAGGACGAACGGGGGGCGGGTGAACGGATCTACCGTATCATTCCCGCGAAGGCGGGAATCCCGTCAGGGCGATCCTTGTGATTGTCCCCACACAGGTGTCATTCCCGCGAAGACGGGAATCCAGACCTATGCCGTAGAATGGGTTACTACTATTTGGGGCCGACGGGCACGGAGGCCCGCCGTGATGCTGGGCCGGCAGGCATGGGGTATGGGGGGAAGGGGAATATTACAACTTTCCGAGTTCTCCCAACGCTCCCGCGATCCGCTTGACCCCCGCCTTGATGTTCTCCATCGAGGTCGCGAACGATAACCGAATGTTGTCCGCTGCGCCGAATCCCTCACCCGGAACGGTCGCCACATTCGCCTTCTCGAGCAGATAATCTGCCAGGTCGAATGCCGTCTTTATCGTGTATTTCCCATCCGATGTGTTGAAGTATTTTCGAATATTGGGAAACAGATAAAATGCCCCCTGAGGTTTCCCGCAGCGGACTCCCGGTATCCGATTCAACTCGGCCAGCAGAAAATCCCGTCGATCCTGAAACTCTCCCGATCTCCGCACAACTTCGGCCTGCTCGCCCGCATATGCCGCCAGCGCTGCCATCTGTGAAATCGAACAGGGATTCGATGTCAGATGATCCTGGATGCTCTTCATCGCCCCGATGATCTTCTGCGGTCCGAGCGCAAATCCGATCCGCCAGCCGGTCATCGAATACGCCTTCGATACGCCGTCGATCGTCACGGTCCGCTCGGCGATCTCGGGACTCAACGACGCGATCCGCGTGAACCGGAACCCGTCATAGATGATCTTCGAGTAAATTTCATCGGCGATTACAATCAGATTCCCCCGCACCGCGACATCCATGATCGCCCGCAACTGATCCTCGGAATACACCATCCCGGTCGGATTCGACGGGCTGTTGATGATCAGCACGCGGGTCCGCGGTGTGATCTTTGCCTTGATCTGCGCGGGCGTCACCAGAAAATTGTCCACCTCACGGGTCTCGATCAGCACCGGAATGCCGCCGACGAGCTTGACCTGTTCCGGGTACGACACCCAGTAGGGTGAGGGGATCAGCACTTCTTCTCCGTCATTGACCAGCGCGGCGAGAGCCAGAAAGATGCTGGCCTTCGCGCCGGGACTCACGATCAACTGGTTCGGCCGATAATCCATAGATTCATCCGCCAGCAGCCGCGAGAGGATCGCTTCCTTCAGTTCCGGAGCGCCGTCGGACTGGGTGTACCGTGTGAAATTGTCGTCGATCGCTTTCTTTCCCGCTGCCTTGACATGATCCATGGTCGGAAAATCCGGTTCTCCCACACTGAAGTCGATCACCGGAAGTCCCTGTTTTTTCATCTGTTTCGCCTTGGCGGATATCTTCAATGTCAATGACGCTTCCAGAATGCTCACCCGTTTCGATAACATCTCACATCTCCTGTCCTGGAGCCCGTTCGCCCCGGTTTTCGTGATTAACCCCCGACAGGCGGCTGCATCTGCCGCCACTCGCCGTCCACCTGATGAAAAATTCCTTTAACCTGAATCGAACGATCCGAAACCAGATCCATGAAGAACGGAATATCCTCGATCTTCAGCCGGATCGCCACGCCGCAATCGCTCCCGAGTTCCCTCGGTTTGACGATCGCGCGGTATGTCAGCCTGGCCCGTTCCAGAATATCTTCCGCGCGCAGCGAATCATGCACGCTTTCGAATAAAACCACCGCCATTGCTTCCACCGTGTTCATGCCCGCAACCGCTCCACCGCGGTTTCCAGTGTCCGGCCGAGCATCTCGATGTGCTCGGGAGGCGTCAGAAAGCCGGCTGAAATGCGGACCGCGCCCAGCGGATATGTCCCGATCGTCCGATGCGCCCACGGCGCGCAATGCAATCCGGTCCGCGTCATGATTCCGAGTTCGTCCAGCAGGTTCCCGAGCATCGCGGGATCCTGCCCGGGACACCGGATCGGAAACACCGGAAGCCGATTCCCGGATGAGACCGGTCCCGCAATCTCCAGGCCCCCGATCATCGAAAACCGGTCCCGCATCTCTTTCGCAAGTGCGATCTCCGCATCGAAAATCGTCTGAATCCCGGTTTCCATTATGAACCGTGCCGCGGCACCCAGCCCGATCAACCCATGGAAATTCAGCGTCCCCGCCTCGAACCGCTCCGGGAGAACCTCCGGCATGGTCTCACGGTCCGACGCCGACCCGGTTCCACCAAAAATCAATGGATCGATGTCGATTCCGGGTGCGAGATAACAGATGCCTGTGCCCGATGGCCCGAGCAGATTTTTGTGTCCTGAACACGCCATCAGATCGATTCGATCCCGTTCCACATCGATCGGAATCACGCCGGCGCTCTGTGAGGCATCCAGCATGAAAAGGCAGTCGTGTTCGTGTGCGATTCGTCCGACTTCCGCGATCTCGTTCCAGGCACCGCATACATTCGAGGCGTGGTTCATCACGATCAGCCGGGCGGGACGATCGAGTGCCCGCGCGATGTCGGACGGATCGATGAACCCCTCATCCGATCCCCGAACGATTTCGACGGAAATCCCCCGAGTCTCACGCAGTCGCACCAGGGGCCTCACCACGGCGTTGTGCTCCATCGATGTCGTGATCACCCGGTCGCCTTCGCGGAGGAGTCCGAAAAGCGCCATATTGATCGCCGAGGTGGCGTTGAGGGTGAACACGATCCGAGCGGATTGCCGGATGCCGAACAGCGCGGCGATCGCCTCCCGTGTGCGGAACAGCTCGCGTTCGACGGCTCGTCCCGGGGATCGTCCCGGATTGCCCATGAGCGACGACAGGGCGGCGGTCACCGCTTCGATGACCGGGGGCGGCTTGGGAAACGAAGTCGCCGCGGAGTCGAAGTAGAGCGTCATGTCGTCGTCCGGGTCGCTTCCGGTGTCGGCTCGATGTAAACGACGTTGGGATCCTGGTTCATTTCGGCCTTGCGGAGTTCCGATCGGACGAACAGGAACGCCGCGAAGGCCGAGATCAGGAATACCGCCGTCAGAAGAACGAACTCGGGGCCCCTTCGTCGGGACACCTTTTCCACTGTGTATTCCGTTGTCGATGCCGGTTGAGTCACAGGTGCACCTCCTGATTTCCGGATTCTAACCCCGGATGAGGCTCGCCTGCAATCCCGCACGCCCTTCTTACGGAGCGAAACCGAACTCGCACATGCCCAGCCCCGCCGCGCCTCCGATCAGTTCACCGGTCACGGGATCGATCAGTCCGCCCAGGAACCGGATCGCATACAACTCGCTGGAGCCGGTGTCCGGCCAGGCGAAATCCGGCAGAAGCTGTACGCATGTTTCGCCGGAGGGGAGATCGACGAGATTGAAGTCGAGATCCGATGTCCAGTTGTCCCAGAACCAGTACACACCGGCGATTTCGAGTGCCACCACCAGCGGGACGCCCGAGCGTGCCTCACCGGAATTCAGCATATATGCGCGTAACCCGCACGTGTCGCCGGGATGGAAGAGCGTTTTCGGCATTTCCAGGACGATTCCGTCCGTGGCTGTCGTGTCCGCCCGGCGTTCGGGGATCGTGAGCATCTGATTGATCGGGGGATTGAGAACGGTCAGGGAGGCATGTGATTGATTGGGCCAGGTTACGGTAACGGAATCGATCGTCGCGGCTCGGGCCAGTCCGAAATGCAAAATGAAAGGCATTTGAGGCGAAAAATGACCGTCGCCGGCCTGCACGACCCGGGTATATGTCATCTCGCCGGCCCGCACCTGCACCCGCGCTCCGATCGCGGAACGGTTGCTTTTTCCGGGGGTTCCGGCGCCTTCGAGACGGACCGAAACCCAGTTGTTCAGATTGCCGATATCGTTCCGATACAACCCGATGTCCTCCGTGCCGATGAAGCCGAAAATCAGGTCTTCATCGCCGTCGAGATCGAAATCGAAGACCGAAGCGTTGTGGGTCGACAGATTCAGATCGTTGATTCCGCTGAGTCCCGCCGTCTGAGTGATCACGCTGAAGGTGTGATCCGCGGCATGCTCGAAGAGATAAATCCGGTTGTTGTCATAACCGTTCTCCGTCAGGATGAAGTCCGGCAGGCCGTTGTTGTCGAAGTCGATCCAACTGCCGTAATGATCGCCATGGTGCATCCCGGCCGGGTCGTCCGTGCGCGATACATGATCGAAGGCCCAGGTGAAGACGTCGTTGTCGTTGATGAGCGGGCACGAGAATACTTTCTTCGCGCCGTGCACCATGATTTCCCAGAAGTCCATGTCGCCGTCGTTGTCGAAATCACGCGGCATCGAACCCCAGGAACACTTGTTCTGGCGATCACCGGTATCCGGTCCCGGTCCGATATACAGTCCATACTGCGAAATTTCATGAATTTCCGTGAATGTCCCGTCGCCGTTGTTGTGATAATGCGTGGACGCATCCCGGCAGTAGTTGCCGGCAAACAGATCCGGCCAGCCGTCCCCGTCGGTATCCGCCACCGACACCCCGTAGGTCGGCTGGAGCACATCGATGCCCGCCGTCGCGGTCACTTCCGTGAAACTGCCGTCTCCGTTGCCGCGATACAGAAGATCCTGCGATTTGATGTCCGCCGCATAATCGCGGAACCAGTTGCCGACCCACAGATCCAGGATGCCGTCGAGATCATAGTCGACGAAGGCGGCAGAGGATGTATTGCATAATCCCTGCGCGTCAAAGGAACGATGCTCACTGAGTGTGAAATGGCCCGCACCGTCATTGAGCAGCAGTTCGTTCCGGTCACCGTTGTCGGTGTAGCTTTCGAGGCGATGAAAGTACATGCCCGCGAAGTAATCCAGATCCCCGTCGTTGTCGACATCCCCGAACAGCGCCAGGTCGGAATGCCGTCCCGCGTCGGTCTGACTTCGATTCGCCCAGATGCCGCTGTCCTCCGTGACCTCGACGAACTTCCGCGAAAACGGATCGTTCGGATCGTCGCCCTGCACGTTCAGGAAGAGGTGCTGCTTCTTGAGCACATCCGCTGTTTCATCCATTGTGCCGTGCAGCAGGAGATCGGGATACAGGTCGCCGTTGACATCCGCTATCGATATCCTGAACGAGGGCGCACCGGTCAGCCCGGCCGATTCGGTCACGTCCGTGAAGTACGGTTCCGGAAGCGCCCATGCCGACGAAACCGCAAATATCGCGACCAGCACCATCGGAATCGCGAGCCGCACCGTTCCGAATCCGCTGAAAAGATTATTCCGATGCCTGTTCGTTCGCGTTTCTCCCACCTGCGTTCTCACGGTCCATTCCTCCTTTGATTCGATGCAATTCCCCGGGGTCCCAGATCCAGTACGCCAATCGGTCCGGTGTCACCCGGATCGCTTCGAAGATGTTGGTGATGCATATATCACCTTCCCGAGGAAATTCATACTTCCAGATGTTTTTTTCCAGAACCAATCGCACATTTCCGGGGAAAAAAAGCCTCACGATCGCGTCATGATGCCAGGTGTCGGTGAACGTCGAGATCGACCGGCCGGGCGGATCGTCGTATTTCAGAATGATGACAGTTCCCGGTTCGAGATCCCGGGCGGCGTCTGTCAGCGCCGGAATCAGCGTCTTCTGATCCCGCCAGGCCTCGACATAGTCCATCCGGACGAGGTGGGTGCGGGTCAAGAGCGCGGCCAGCGCGATCGAGATAGTCAGCGCGATGCGCAGGTTTCTCAGGGCGATCCGGTCCGATGCGCGCCCCAAACCGGACACGGGCAGGATCACGGCGGCGGTCCAGGCGGCGAACGACAGATTGCCGGGATAATTCAGCCGTGTCCCGCCTCCCGGCGCAAACCCCGTCCAGTCGAAGATCCCGGTCCAGTACGTGAAAATCCAGGCGGCCGCCCCGAGCCTCAGGAGAACGGGTATGTCGGAGCATGAACAGGGACGCGTATCCCGGGCAGCCGGGGCGGGACCCCTCACCCGGAGAAAGGCGGTGAGAATCGGGACGAGTGCCGTCAGCCAGGCGATAAAGATGAGGGGGTGCCGGAGAATGGCGTCGAGGCAGAAGCGGATGGATGCGACGAGAATCACGTAGAGCGCGACGATGTAGTTCAGCGCAAACCGTCTCAGGAGGTCGGAAGACGCATCCCAATCCATCAATCGAACCATGCGTGGATCCGGACTGATCGCGGGGAAAAGCACGAATCGCCACAGGAAGTAGCCCGATGCGATGATGCTGAACGATACGATCAGACGCACGATTCGCGTCCGGGTGGAAATCCGGTGGAGGGGGAGCGCCACGGCGATGCCGAGCCAGGCCAGGAAGCCTTCGTTGAAACTGGCCGAGATCAGGATGAGGAGGGGAGCGGCGGGCCAGATGCGGGTGTCGAGGAGCAGCAGGGCGGCGCAGGCGAGGAGAAAGGCGATCCGCCAGTGAAAGGTGGCCAGCCAGAGTTGTGTGGTGTCGAGGGGGGCCAGGAGGAAGAGCACAGAGGTGAGCAGGGCGGTCGGCGGCGTGAATGAACGCGCGAGCAGCAGGTAGAGCAGGAAGACGGAGAGTGTTTCGAGGGCAAGTTGCAGGAGGTAGGCGGAGGGGAAACCGAAAGAACGGATCAAAAACGCGATCAGGCCGTGTTCGATGCAACGAAGCGGACGCGGATCGGTTGCGTCGAAAAAGAATGAGCGAGCGGCGCAGGCAAAGTCGGTGTCCGAGGCCAGCGAGGTGTGTTCGGCGAAGACCCAGTCGTCCGCGTAGAACCCGTAGTCGCGGATCGACAGACCGTATGCGAACGCCTGCAGAACGAGCAGGAGCAGGAAGACCGCACCACATCTCTGAATCAGGGACCGTAACTCCATTCGACGTCCGCCATCGTGCCCAGTATCCCGAGACCGTCCCCGGAAACCATCGCGCCAACCATGCGCAATCCCTGAACCGACTGCGACCCCGTGTCAGGCCACACGAACCAAGGCACGACGATGATCTCGGTGGAACCAGTCTCGATGGGACGGGGATCCCAGTCCGCTTCGGCGCATGGCTGAGCCGGACACTCGATCCAGGACGGCCAGAACCAATATGCATCATGAACCTGAAGCACGAAAAATACCAGCGCGTTCCCGATCGGATCTCCAGGATTGTCCAGATATCCGCGGACCTGAAAATCACCGCCCGGGCGGACGAAGGTCGGCATGTCGATCCGGACTCCGAGATCGAACGAGGGAGTGGGTGTCGGCGTCTGAACCGGAGGATTTCCGTTGGCGGTCGTCACGGTCATGGCCGCGGTCGATATGTTCGCGTTCGTGTCCACCGCGGTGACCTCGATCACATATCGGCCGTCCGGAAGTTCCGCAGTATGCCAGGCTTCGGTCAGATCCGCTGCGTCATAGACATCGTCGCCGTTTGAATTGGTCAGAATATAGTAAAAGAGGCGCGCGTCGTAGTCGAACCAGGTCTGGCAGGTTGTGTCCTGTTTATAAAGAAGATCGACCAGGAAGGAACTGACCGAGCCGCTCTGATAGGTGTCGAGTTCCATGTCGAAGCGGACCGCAAGTCGATTGTCGACCACCGGAGCGCCCGGATTGCCTTCCGGATAAATCGAATACCACAGTTCCTGAACGGCCGATTCGTAATGCGTGAGCACGCGATCGAAGGCCGATACGATGATATCGACATCGCCGGTCAGTGCATCGGGAGCCTGGTAGGTGTTGCTCTGGTTGCCGCAGAAGGCAAACAACGAACCGGGGCGCGCATCGAGAAAGCTCGGTGGTTCGGATTCGGTGCGGTTGCGGATGAGCAGGTGAGGGTTGCGTGTGTTCTTCCAGCTTCCCGTCCAGGTGGTTCCGGCGGCCTGAATGCGGGCGAAATGGAGATGATGGAAATCGGTAACCCACTCGACGATGTTACCCAGATGTTGCCCGGCCGAGACATGATCGCCGACCTGGACCGCAATGGAACTCTCGACGAGATGCGCGTAGAGATACCCATCGCTCGTGCCGGACGTGTCCTCGTCCGCAACCGCCACACGCCAGTGCAGATCGCCGGAGGTCGTCAGAATCGCCTTCACGACACCGTCTCGAACAGCGTAAACCGGAGAACCGAACGGGACCAGGATGTCGATCCCGGGGTGCATGTAGGGATTGTAAGGGTCGAATCCCTGATACGCGCCGTAGGAATTGCCCACGACATGCTGTTCATCCGGCGTGAACGGCCAGGGAATCCCATCGTCGCGCGCTCGGTGTCCCGGTGCGGCGTCGAGTGCTCTCGTTCCGGTGACAATGCCCTCACGCAGCGCCAGGAGATCCGTGAACGCCTCACCCGGAGATACCGGAATCGTGCCGACCGAGTCGCCGGTCAGCCCGATCCGCAGAATCCGATCCGCGCCCATGATCCACAAGGTCCGATCCGTTTCGCTGAACGCCATGTCGCGCGGGATGACGTCCAGGTGCCGGGACAGACATCGCCCCGATCGGTCAGTCAGGTCAAGTCGGATTCCGTTCGATCCGTCGAGCCCCGCAACGAAGCCTCCGCAACCGGCCGCGGCCATGGAATACACCGGCAGCGTCCGGAGGGTCAGCGCATCGAGATCGATCGCGTCGGTCCCGGAGTCATGCAGCGCGAGCAACTCGCGCTGATCCGACGAAAACGCCGGGGAATGCAGCCCGAGCCGTTCGATCGAATGCGCGCGGCCGTCCGGCAGAAAGATCGTGAGGCGCGCCGGAACCGCATCCGTGTCGGGACGCTCGATCGCGACGAGCACGCCGGTATCCGAAACGAGAAACCCGTTGCCGCGCAGGTCATCCCATGATCGGATCAAGCCGTCTCCGTCCGTCATGATCACGCGGTTGAGGGGGATGTCGGATGCGCCGGGGATAGGCTCGATCGAGATCGAACGAAGACCCCCGGGGGAGAGGATCCGGAAAGGCGACGTGTGGGTGGCGATGCGTCCCTGTTCCGAGATGCTGAGATGCCCGGGCGTAGGGGCGGCCAGCGAATACGGACTCAGGCAGACGATGATCATGGTGACGATGGCGATGCTGTTTCGGTGCATGGCGTTCCTCCCGGAACGGATGATGAAAAATCCGTGCCTGATCCGCTTTACGCGCCGCACGCCGGTTTGTTCAGACGCTGTTCGTCAGATCGAACGCCTCCTTGTAATGATCAGCACCGTGAGGAGCGCGACGAGTGCCAGGAGACTCCAGCCGGACGAGACCGGCACGGCGGCCGGCGGCGGCGTCACGGTCGGCGTCGGAGTGAACGATTTCCAGGGCATCGCAGGCACGCTCACGGCCTCGGCGTAGGGCCCGCCGGGAAAATCGTCGTGGTAGCCGTAGGTATCGATCGTGCCGTAGGCGAAGACGACATGACCCGGCGCGCCGACACTCCGCGCATAGGCGATCTCGTTTGCAATCTCACCGAAAGTATCATAATCGGCACTCAATCCCGCATACACATGACGTCCACCCGTGTGATCCATGAAATCGTCCAGCAGATAATCGAAATACGGCGGCGAACCGTCGTAGAGCGGCCAGTAGATCATCGGGCAGATCGCGTCGATGATGCCCTCACCCAGCCAGGACTGGGAATCCTGATAGTAATCGTAATAGCCCTCGGATGTTCCCCAACTCCAGAGATCCTTGTAGATGCCCCAGACCGCCGCAGTAACCTTCAGTTCGGGTCGGGCCGCCGTCAGTTCGCCGTAAGCCAGCGCGAGGAAATCCGAGATCTGCCGGCGCTGCCAGTCCGACCAGCTCAAACTGTCGGGATTTTCGTCCACGAAGCGCGTGAGACTGACCGGATCATGCGAATACTCGGGACCGGCATACCGGATGTAGTCGAAATGGATGCCGTCCACATCGTAATTCTGAGCGATATCCATCACGACATCAACGAGATGCTCGTGGACGGCTGGATTCCCCGGACTGACACAGACATACCCCGAGTTCAGTTCCATGGGATCGCCGGCGGAATCGCACTGGAGCCATTCCGGATGGGCGTTGTAGATATGCTGAGGGGAACATGCGGCGGGCGGCGTCGAGCCGCTCCAGCAGGTGAATGTGTTGACATACGCATGCAGTTCCAGACCCCGTTCATGGGCCTCCTGCACCGCAACGGCCAGCGGGTCCCAAAGGGGGTCCTGACCGAGCGTTCCGGTGAGTTCCTGCGCCCAGGGCTCCAGGGCCGAATCATAGAAGGCATCCGCGCGCCCCCTCACCTGGAAGAGAACGGCGTTGAAGTGCGCGGCCGCGGCGTCGATCATGATGTTCTCGACATCAGCCGCCGAACTGTAATTCCAGCGGGTCACCCAGACTCCGCGGAATTCAGGTCCGCCCGTCGAACTCGGTGTCGGAGTCGGAGTGCGCGTCGGCGTGGCCGTGCGGGTTGGCGTGCGGGTGCTGGTCGCCGTCGGCGCAGGCGTCGGTGTGCTGCCCGAAATCATCTCCCAGCGGATCGCGTCGGCGACCACATAGGTGGAAGTATTGTCATTGAGCACCACGCTGCCCGGTCCGTTGAAGGTATAAGTCCCGAGATCCACGCACCAGCCTCCGGTGGCGTTGTTCTGGCTTCGGACGATATCGGTCGAGCCATCCGCGTGATGAATCGTGTAATGCGCAGTCGTTGTATATGCGCCGCTGGTGACCCAGGCCGTCAGGTGATACTGGCCGTTTGCAAAGGTCGAGGCCCAGGTGGCGAAACCGGTTCCCGTACCGGTTTCCCGATAGTGCTTTTCGTTCCCGGGGCCGTAGTTGGTTCCCCATGTGCTGACGGACCAGGTCTGACCCGATGTCGAAAATCCGGGATCGACGTCGTTGATGATGAGCGACCAGGAGCCGGTCGGCGTCGGCGAAGGGGTGGGGGTGCGCGTCGGTGTCGGCGTGAATGTCGGCGTCGGGGTCCGTGTCGGCGTGCGGGTGGGCGTCGAGGTGGCTCCACCCACGAGTGTCCAGCGGATGGCATCGGCCACGACCGTGCCGCCGGCGGTGTTATCGGTCAACGTGATGCTGCTCGCGCCGCTGAAGGTGAACGTCCCGAGACTCACGCACCAGCCGCCTCCCGGATTGTACTGTGAGCGGGTGACGGCCGTGGAGCCGCCGGAGTGATGCACCGTGTAATAGGCCGATGTCGTGTAAGCCGCGTTCGTGACCCATGCCGTCACGGCATATTGGCCGGCCGGCAGTGTGATGCTCCAGGTCGCGACACCCGTTCCGGTCCCCTCCGTGGCAGCCGTCTTGTCCGCTCCGTAGTTCGTGCCGTAGGTGCTGAAAAACCAGTTGCTGCCGGTCGTGCTGAATCCCGCGTCGCGGTTGTCGACGATGTATTCCGAGCCGCCCGCGGTCGGTGTGCGGGTGGGCGTCGGTGTCGTCGCGGAGGTTCCGTAATGATCGCATAATCCGGCGTAGATCGCCCAGCCGTTTGCGTCGAGATACCCGGAGCCGCGAAGCCGGGTTTCCTCGGACGGATTCGATATGAACGAATTCTCGGTCAGGATCGCCGCCATGTCGGTCTCCCGGACCATGTGGAAATTATCCTCGTGAACACCCTGCCGGCTGCAGTTGCTCGATACGAACCCGATGTTCAGGTGATCATCCAGACGCTGGACGACGGAATAGGCGAGATTGCCGGAGGTGTTGGGCGAAGGACAGGTGCCGGGATACACATGCACGCCGGTATAGTTCGCCGAAGCGGAACTCGAGGCGTTGTGATGGATCGAAATCGCCCGGTGAACAGGGATCGAATTGAGATAATCCGTGCGGGCGGTCAGGGACACGTAGACATCCGTCGTGCGGGTCATGTAGACCGAGGCATTGGCTGCAAGCATGTAGTTGCGCGCATCGAGCGAGGTCGTCAGGTTGATGTCGGCTTCCTCGAGACCCGTCGGGCCGACAGCCCCGGCATCGCTCCCGCCATGCCCCGGATCGATCCCGATGATCCGCGTGCTGAGATCCGCGAGAGCGGGGCCGGCAATCGACGACAGCAGTGCGAATGCGAGCACCGTGGTGAGACACAAGCGTGTGCGCGTCATCATGGCCGGATCTCCCCGCCCGTGGCCGGAATGAGCGTCCTCAAGTCGAGACGCATGCGTTCGAGGCCGTCCTGCGAGTCGAAGACGATCGACTGCATGTCGGGCGAACAGTCGGGATGTCGTTCTATCCGATCCGGAGTGTTCGTTAACCGGATGGCTTGTGCGTATGGTTCGATCGAAATGATGAACAGATCCGATGCGGTGATCCGGTGACCGTCATCGTCTGTTTTACTGAACAGAACGGATCTCGAATCAGGTGACCACGAAGGATCGCTGCCCGGCCCGATCGCGTTGCGTTGCGTGCCGTCCGCCGAAACCAGATGCAGTCCGGATGTGAGACTCTGATAGAGAATCCAGCGACCGTCCGGCGACCGCAGCGGTTCAAAGCAGGTTTCCGTCCCGTCCGTCAGCGCGCGTCGGGCGTTTCCGGTCCAGATATACACGATCCCGTCGATCGCTGCCGTGAATGACAGGGGTCCCCGGTGGGAGGTATCTTCGATGATCGTCATGGGCGACGCTGTGCCGCTCACGAGCGCTTGCGCGACGCGACCGGAGAACGCCGGTGTGGAAATCGTCGCAGCGGGTGGACCGAGCGGCTCGATATCGCCCGAAATACTGACGCGGTAGAGGCGGAACTGGTCGTCGCTCCGTGTCCGGAACACGATCGAGCGGCTGTCCGGAGCCCAGACGAACCGCCATCCGGAAAACGGCGCATCGGTCAGCGTCCGGGTCGTGCCGTTTTCGAGCAACCGGATGCCGCTGTCGCCGTAGAGCGTGAACGCGATCGCGGTTCCGTCGGGACTGAATCGCGGAGTGGATGCATCGGGCAAAGTCAGCAACCGGGCGACCGGCCCGAGTGTTTCCGCGGCGGTTGCGCCTGCCGCGCCCAGAGACAGACTGACGATGAGCATGAATCGGAACAGAGCCATGATTCCCCCCTCCTGCTTCTGTGACTATACCACATCCGGCGTTCATTCAGAAATCCTGGCGGTTCTGTTGTCACTGGCATCCCGCATCAAATTGCGATATGAACCGGATCCGGGAGGATCGTCCATGAAACATGCATATATCGATGGCCTGATGGTGCGCGAAGTCGCTTCGGAGGCCAGCAATCCGGTCGTTTTATACCTTCACGGACTCGGCGAATCGAGTCTCTGTTTCCAGAACACAATGGAACGGTTAACGCACCTGCCGATCCGTCAGATCGCACCGGATCTTCCGGGATACGGTCGCAGTCCCTGGCCGAACCCCCCCCTGAGTCTCGATGACTGCGCGGATTTGCTCGATCGCTGGCTCGGATCCGTCACCCCGGATCCCGTCGTCCTGATCGGTCATTCCATGGGAGGAGTGCTCGGGCAGATCATCTGTGAAAAGTACCCGCGGCGAGTGAAAGGATTCATCAACGTCGAAGGGAATATCTCGATCGGGGATTGCGCCTTCAGCGGACAGGTTGTTTCGAACGACGGGCCGGATTTCGCAACACGAGGATTCGAGGGCATACAGCAGAGAGTCCTGAAGAAGGGGCTGGAAAGTCCGGCGCTGGCGGGATACTTCGCCAGCATGCGATTCGCCGATCCGATGCAGTTCCGCCGCAACAGCTATGATCTCGTGGAAGCATCGAAACCGGAAATGCTCGCGGAACGCATGGCGGCACTCACGGTGCCGGTTCATTACATCGCGGGAAAACCGGGTGGCGCCACGGATCGCTCGATTGCGTTACTCGAGAGCGCCGGAGTGCCGCACAGCATTCTTTCGCCGTCGACACACTGGCCGTTCATCGATCAACCCCTCGCATTCGATGCGTGTGTCAAGTCTTTTCTGGGGCAACTGTGAGAACCGCTTGCGGGAACACGATCGATCTGGCAGACTAATGAAAGAGACACAGACACGAGGCAATCGCGGGGAGGTCCGTTTCATGGAGTGGGCGCTCCTGAAGAGCATCTATGATGCGTCGCCGGATGCGATCACCTACATCGATCAGTCCGGGCGGATCGTGCTGTTCAATCGCGCCGCCGAGATTCTCACGGGATATTCGATCGAGGAAATCCGGATGATTCCGATGGTCGAGCTGTATCCCAATGCCGATGATTTCGGACGAATCTGGAAACAGGTCGAAGCCGAGGGGAAATGCATCGGAGTCGAGACCACCATCCGGAATCGGAGCAGCGAGCTGATTCCAATCAGTCTGTCGGTGGCCGAGGTCCGGGACGAAGAGGGAGTCATGATCGGAACCGTCGGGATTTCACGCGATCTGCGGACGATCCGGAATCTGCAGAACCAGATCCGGCATCTCGAAACGGCAGCGACCCGTATGGCACTGGCGTCGCAGACGGCCCACGAGATCAACAATCCGCTTGAAATCATCAAGAATTATGTCTATCTGATCGAGTCCGGGACGGCTGATCCACTGACAATCGAGCGTCTTGGAATCATCCGACGCGAATGGGTCCGGATTGCCGGGATCGTCCGATCGCTGACCGGTATGGCCCTTCAGCCGATCCTGCCTCAGGATGCGATCGACGTCCGGGCCTTCATCCATGATTACCGGGATCTGGTCATCCCCTGGATGATCTCCCGCGGCATCGACCTGATCGTCCGGATACCGGAATCGCTTCCGACGCTGCATGCCTCCGTCGAGCATCTCCGGCAGGTGTTTCTGAACCTGACTTTGTTTGTTGTCCGGGTGATGCCGGCGGGCGGGGTCTTTGAGATTCGAGTGGAAGTGGACACGGACGATCTGATATTCTCGTTTAGAAGCGGTTGCGAGGAATCAATGGAAGACCCGCACCCGATCCGAACGACGCATCCTGCTCCCGAATCGCAGCAGGAAATCGACCTGTCCATCTCGCATGGCCTCGTCGGAAATCTCGGAGGCGCACTGACCGTCAGCGCTCATTCGTCCGGAGGATCGGAACTCAGAATCCGTCTTCCTCTGGGAAAGGGCGAATGACCGGGACAGCGTCAGAACAGCCGAAACGGATACTGATCATCGATGATGAAGAGATGATCCGCGAATCGCTGTCGATGATTCTGGAACTGAACGGGTATCGGGTGGACTCGACCGGGGAGGGGAGTGCGGCGATCGAGAAGATCCGGACCACCGCGTATTCGCTGTTGCTGCTGGACCTGAACATGCCCGGTTTTTCCGGCATCGACGTGCTCAGGGAATTGAACCGGATGCGCTATTGCGTGCCGATCGTCGTGTTTACGGGATTCGGAAGCCCGGCAACTGAGCAGACCTGCACGCAACTCGGCGCATCGGCATTTCTCGGGAAACCCGTCCCGATCCCTGAATTGCTGGAACTGGTGCGAAACCTGATCGACCGCTCGGATTGAAAACCTGAAAAAAGACAGTCTCAGGCGCTCCGGATCACATCTCCGATCACCTGAATCGCCTTGCGGATATTCTCGGCGCTCGGCATGGTGAAATTGAGCCGCATGGTCGCGAGTCCTTCTCCGGGATACGTGTAGAAAAATTTGCCCGGAACAAATGCCGCTTTTCGCTCGACCGCCTTCGGATAGAGCTTCTCCATGTTCGCTCCCGTGGGACCTTCCGCCCAGACGAACATGCCGCCTTCCGGCCGTGTCCATTTGACCGTATCGGGGAAGAATTCGTCCATCGCATCGAGCATGGCCTGCTGTTTCGGCTTGTAAAGCGTGATGATTTTGGGGAGGTGGCGTTCGAGATGCCCGTTGGAGAGGTATTCCGCGGCGATCGCCTGATTGAAGGTGCTCGTATGGAGATCGACGCCCTGCTTGACCAGCACAAGCCATTTCCGGATCAGTTCGGGGGCGACATGGAAGCCGATCCGGAGACCGGGTGCGAGCACTTTGGAGAGCGTGCCGAGATACACGACGTGGTCGGGTGCGAGTGTTTTGATCGAGGGGATTTCCGAGCCTTTGTACCGCAGAGAACTGTAGGGGTCGTCTTCGATCAGGAGCGCGTTGTGCTGTTGAATCAGTTCGGCGATCCGTTTGCGCCGGTCGAGCGGGATCGTGCGGCCGGTCGGGTTCTGGAAGGTGGGTACCAGATAGATGAACTTGATGTCGTGGTGCTTGAGAATCTCTTCGAGGGATTCCGGGATCAGACCATTGTCATCCATATCCATCCGGATGTATTCCGGTTCATACGGATTGAAAGCCTGGATGGCGCCGAGATACGTCGGGGCTTCGACGGCGATCTTGTCACCGCGAGTGATGAGGATCTTGCCGATGGCGTCGAGCACGCCCTGGGAGCCGCTCCCGATGAGAATTTCGGAGGGGGAGGCATGAATGCCTTTGGACGCGAGCAGTGGCACGAGGGCTTCGCGGAGGGGAATGAAGCCTTCCGTCAGATCGTACTGGAATGCCTTGCTGGAGTATTTCGCGATCACGTCTTTCGTGATGTCGGAGATGATCTCCATGGGGAAACTTTCGGGAGCCGGGATGCCTCCGGCCAGAGAAATCATGCCGGGTTGTGAGACGACTTTGAGAATCTCCCGGATTGCGCTCGCACCCATGTTTTTGGTTCGTGTCGCCAGTAAATTCTCAAATGCCATGATAACCTCCAATAAAAAATCCGTTTCGAGTCCTCGGGCGATGCCGACCGGCATCCACAGACAGTTCCACCTCAGACTCGCTCATAACACTATAGCCGAGATAGTCCGGTGATGCCAGACGAAATAGAGGGACACCATACTGAATCCACCCATTCCGTTGATTTTCGCCGATTGGAGGAATTAAAGGGACACCTTACTTAACTCGATAGCAGATTTTATCGGGGGGACGGGGAGGGGGCCGGTGTGTGTCGCATGGTGAGATGGAGGGCAAGGAGGAGGAGGAAGAGACTGGAAAAGAGGCGTGTCAGCGATGCCGGTTCGGCGAAAATGCAGACCGACACGAGCACCGCCAGAGGGATTTTCAGATTGTTCATCACCGCCAGAGTCCCCGCATTGACCCGTTGCATGCCGACATTCCACAGAAAAAAACAGAATCCCGAGGCGATCACTCCGAGATATCCCAGGACGGACCACTGAACCGTCGTCAGTTCGGGAATCGACGGACTCGGACCGAGTAACCAGGCCGCCAGCGTCACCAGCGCCGCCCCGCTGTACAACAAGGCAAACACATCCCGATCGCGAACCTCCCGCCGCCTCACCCGGAGCGATCCGTACCAGATCTGGCCGGCGGCGAACCCGAGATTCGACAGTTGGACCAGCGCGAATCCCGTCAGGTCGATCGAGCGCTCCGGACCGGATCGAACCACCAGCGCGGCGGCCAGGATCGCGCAGAGAGCCGCTCCGAGATAACGCCAGTGGAATGTCCGTTTGAGTGCGTCATGCATCAGCGCGATGTAGATCGGCGTGAAAATGGTGAACAGCGCGACCTGATAGGCGGCCAGATACTGGAAGGATGCGATATAGGCGACATACATCAGACCGAACTGAAGCGCTCCGATCGCCGACAGTTCCAGACAAGTGCGGATCGAAAGTCTCCGGATGCGGATGAGGGGAATGAAGACGATCCATGAAAGACTCATGCGAACAAAAGAGACAAACGAGGGGTCGATACCTGGCAGATACGACTTGATCAGGCCGAACGAGAACGCCCAGATTGTGGAGACCAGAACGAGATAGCCCATGGGGTGACTCCGGGGATGCATGCCGCGACGCCGAACGATGCCGGGAAGGGTGCCACGGGGTGAGAAAAAAAGCAAATCCGGGGGCCGCACAAGAATCGCACGGAATGTGGAGAATTCATGGGCAGGCTGATATAAGTAACGGTTCAGGCACAGGAGGAAGCGCATGTCGGACCTGCACGAGCGGATCGAACTGGCGGTCCGGTATATCGAATCGCATCTCACGGAAGACGTTTCGGTTTCGGACGCCGCCCGCCGATCCTGTCTGTCCCTGTGGTACTTCCACCGGATATTCTCGGCACTCACCGGCTACTCGGTGATGGACTACATCCGCAAACGGCGTCTCACGATCGCAGCCTGCACACTCCTCACCACGCGAAAAAGTGTGCTCGACATCGCGCTCGAATCGGGCTACGACGCGCATTATTCCTTCACACGCGCATTCAAACGGATGTTCGGGGTGACTCCGGCGAAGTTCCGAAACGCACGCCCCGCATTCGACATCTTTCCCGCGATCCGGTTCGAGCCGCATCACGCGGGATTCATTCAGGGAGGACTACGCATGGAACCGAAAATCGTGAAGCGACCGGCATTCAAGGTCATCGGGGTGAGCATCCGGACGAACGGCAAGATGGGGCCGGGGGGCGAAATTCCCGCGTTCTGGTGCACGGTCATGAGTCAGGGAACGCTGGAGCGGATTCCGAACCGGATCGGCAACGCCTGTTACGGCATGTGTTTCGACTGTAACGAAGACGGCGAATTCACCTACATGATCGCGCAGGAAGTGACGCCGGACACGGATGTGCCGGAGGGGTTGACGGGGCGCACGATTCCGGAGACGACGTATGCCGTATTCACAGCGAAAGGGGTGGTGCAGAAGAGCATCCCCGAGACGTTCACGTTCATTTACGGCGTCTGGCTGCCTCAGTCGGGATACGAGTGCGCAGGGACGGAGGATTTCGAGTATTACGATGAGCGGTTCACCGACGACGAAAAAGCCGAAGTGGACATTTATGTGCCGATCGTCAAGAAGTGACGCGAAAAATCAAAGCTCTTTCCGCATGTAAAAAACGATCTCGTCGGGAGTCCGGCCGGCTTCCGTCTTGAAAACTCGGTATCCGAGACTGTTGTAGAAGCGGATCGCGGGATCATTCCAGTTGTCAACGCCGAGCGTGAGTTGACGGAATCCGTGTTCCCGATAACGGGACTCGATGTCCGACATCAATTGCCGGCCGATACCGAGACGCCGGTGCTGTTTTCGCACGCGCAGGTGATGAATGTGAGCCGTCGTTCGACCATCCGCCAGATCGGGATCATCATCGGCATGATTCAGAATCACCTGCACGACCGCCAGAGGCGCGCTTTCCTGAAAGAGAATATAAATGTCCCGATTGGATCCGATTTCCAGAAATTCACGTGTGACCGTGTTGCGGGCATCGGTCAGTTCATCGGCATCGAGATCCTCCGAGAGAATCTCGACGAAATACCTCAGATCAGATGCCGTCGCAATCCGGATGTCGCTGGAATCGGCTGCCATCAGGCACCAGTGGCAAAATCGACCACCAAAAACGTGTGATCCGAAGTTTTGTGGAGTTTGCTCCTGCGCGGTTCCAGGTCGATCCGGGACGCAATCGCCCGGGCGGCCATCGGCGGTGTCCCTAGAATATGATCGATCCGCCACCCCATCTTCCGGCTGACCGCACCGGGAATCCGGTAATCGAAAAACGTGTAATGTCCCGGCCCGTGGTTGAACCGTCTGAAGAGATCCTCGAAACCGAACGCGCACACCTCCTCACGAAAAACTCGCGTCAACTCCCGGTTGAAGCAGACATGCCCCTCCAGTTCCTCCGGCGCATAGACATCCTCGGGGTCCGGCGCGATGTTCAGATCGCCCATCCAGAGCGCCGGTGTGTCACTGGTCAACTCCGCATCAAACATGCCCCGCAACCGGCGCAGCCACTCCAGTTTACCCGCATAATGCTCGGAATCGATCTCGCGGCCCTGCGGTACATACGTGTTGATGACATGCACCCCCCGGTAAACGCCTCGAAGCAATCGGGTGCTCTCGGATTCGTCCGGACCGAACCCGTACCGGATGTCCGTCAGCGGCTCCAGACTCAGGATCGCCACCCCGTTATACGACTTCTGGCCCCGGAAAGCGCACGCATATCCAATCGCTTCGAATTCAGCCTTCGGAAACTCATGGTCCTGAACTTTCGTTTCCTGGATTGCGAGCAGATCAGGGCGATGCGTATCGAGCCATTCCAGCACCTGAGGTAATCGCATCCGGATCGAATTCGCGTTGAACGTCGTCGCTTTCATTCATCCTCCCGGATCGGAACGCCCAGCCGTTTCAGCGCGGAACAAACGCACATGCAGGCATTCCGGATATCGTTCGGGGTTGTCTGGAAACCTGTCGAGAAGCGAATCGAGCCCCGAGCGAGTGGCATGGGGACATCCATGGCTTTCAGCACATGCGACAGCGTGACGGTTCCCGAGTGGCATGCCGCTCCGGCCGACACGGCGATCGCGGAGGTCTCCCGGATGAAATCGTCCGCGTCGATTCCGGGGAACGCGATGTTCGAGGTGTTCGGCAGTCTCGGAGCGCCACCGCTGTTGACCCGGGCTGAGGGGCAGACACCGAGAATCATCTGTTCGAGCTGATCCCGCATGGCGAGCAGGTGAGCCGTGTTTTCGCCGAGATGCTCGCGGGCGAAACGACTCGCGGCCCCCAGACCGACGATTCCGACCAGGTTTTCCGTGCCGGGACGCCGGCCGTTCTCGTGCCCCGCCCCGTGCAGAATCCGGTTGAGCGGCAATCCTGAGCGCACCACGACCGCTCCGATACCTTTCGGGGCTCCGAATTTATGCCCCGCAATCGTCAGCAGATCAACCCCGAGACACTCCATGTCGACCGGAATCTTGCCGACCGACTGCGCGGCATCCGTATGCATCGGAATCCCGTGTGCCCTTGCAATCCCGGCAATCTCGGCGATCGGCTGGATCACACCCGTTTCGTTGTTCGCGTGCATGATCGTGATGAGGCGTGTCGTGGGACGAATCGCCGCGCGGACATCATCCGGATCGATCACCCCTCTTTCGTCGACCCGGAGGATCGTCAGTTCCGCGCCGCTGCGTTCGAGGTATCGGCAGACTTCCAGAACCGCGGGATGTTCGATCGCGGAAGTGATGATATGCCGGCCGTGAGCCGTGCAATCCGGAATCAGACCTCGGATCGCGAGATTATTCGCTTCCGTTGCGCAGCCCGTGAAGATGATGCTGCGGGGGGACGCGCCGATCAGCCGTCCCAGTTCAGCGCGCGCCGCACCGATTTCCGCTCTGGCCTGGTCACCGAATTCATGCGAGCTGGAGGGGTTGCCGAAGACCGTCCGGATGCAGCGGATCATGGCGTCGGCCGCCGATGATTCGATCGGTGTGGTAGCGTTGTAGTCGAGATAAATGGGCGGCATCAGTCGAAGTAATTGATTTTCATGGCGTCTTTGGCGCGCCGGAGTACCTCGTTGGAGACCTTGCGGCCCATCTGTGTGCCGTCAAGCAGGAGTTCGCGCAGTCGTTTCCGGTTTTCCTCGAAGGGGCGGGCGCGTTCGCGGAACGGTTGGAGATAGTCCGAGAGCATCGTGGCGAGTTTCCGTTTGTCCTGAACACAACCCATTTTGCCTGCGCGGCAGTCCGCCATGAGTTGTTCGTGGTTGTCCGGGTCGATCAATCCGAGATACTCGCAGACGATACAACCTTCGGGGTGGCCCGGATCGGATTTGGCTGCTTTGAGGGGGTCGGTGTAGGCCGACATGATTTTGCGCTGGATTTCCTCGGGAGGATCGCGCAGGTAGACCGCGTTATTGAGGCTTTTACTCATCTTCGCATTGCCGTCGATTCCACGGACGCGAGCGCCTTCCGAGACAAACGCTTCGGGCTCGACCAGCGCTTCGACATCATAGGTCTGGTTGAATTTCCGGACGATTTCGCGGGTCATTTCGATCATCGGGAGCTGATCTTCGCCGACCGGCACGAGATTGGCGTCGAAGGCGGTGATGTCGGCTGCCTGGCTGATCGGATAACCGAAGAAACCGTAAGTAACGCCTTTAGAGAATAGTTCTTTTTTGGCGGCGATTTCGGATTTGACCGTCGGGTTGCGCTGGAGGCGTGCGAGCGTGCAGAAGTTGCCGTAAAAAACCGTGAGTTCAGCGATGGCGGGGACTGCCGACTGGATCACGTAGGTGACTTTTTCGGGGTCGATGCCGGCGGCGAAGTTGTCGATGGCGACTTCGTCGACGTTGGCAGCGACCTTGTCCGGATTTTTGAAGTTATCGGTCAGCGCCTGAACATCGGCGATCAGCAGGAAGGTATTGTAGCTGTCCTGGAGTTTGACGCGGTTTTTGATGGAGCCGAAGTAGTGGCCGAGATGGAGTTGGCCGGTGGGGCGATCGCCGGTGAGAATATTCTTTTTTGCTGGATCCATGAGAGCCTCCTGGGAACGAGTTCGGGGCGATTGTAGACGGGTTGGCGTGTGATGGCAAGATGGGGGTGGGCAGGGGGAGCGTTCTGAGAGAAAAAAGAAATACGGATCGAAGAACGGGTTCGGATACATCACAGTTTTTCTCTGATGATTGTTGGTGAATGGTTTTTAAATTGACGGGATGTCTCAGTTACGACGACGATTACGACAACGACGACGACGACCGTTCCGCTGGCGCTTCACGGACGACGAGTTCTGGATGAGTCATGGGGACTCGGCTGTTTTGTACTCATTTTAAATATTAAGCCATATCTTCCGATGAATCACAATGCAGGAACTCGCCAACTGCCATTTCTGTTATACTGTCAGGAAGGAGGCGCTCATGAAACGCCCGATAACCGCTATCATTCTTCTCTGGATCGTCTCGATGATCCCCCTCACAACGAAAGGACAAACCATGCCATACAATTCACTGACTCCGGAAGAGGAACGCGTGATTCTCCACAAAGGAACCGAACAGCCGTTTTCCGGGGAATATGTCCACACAAAAGACTCCGGAACCTACGTCTGCCGCCGATGCGATACCCCCCTCTACCGATCCAACGACAAATTCGATTCCCATTGCGGCTGGCCGAGTTTCGACGATGAGATCCCCGGCGCGGTCAAGCGGATCCCGGATGCGGACGGCCGACGCACCGAGATTCTTTGCGCAGCCTGCGGAGGGCATCTCGGACACGTCTTCACCGGCGAACAGATGACGGACAAAAATACCCGGCATTGCGTCAATTCCGTCTCTATCCGGTTCATCCCCTCACCCGCGGAAAAAAAGACCGAAACAGCGATTTTCGCCGGAGGTTGTTTCTGGGGGGTCGAATACCATTTCAGGAAGACTCCGGGGGTCATCGATACGACCGTCGGTTACATCGGTGGGACAACGGATAACCCGACCTACAAGGAAGTCTGCGGCAAGAAGACCGGACACGCAGAAGCCATCCGGATCCAATTCGATCCGACAATCGTAACATATGAAACTCTGGCGAAACTGTTTTTCGAGATCCACGATCCGACACAGGTGAACCGCCAGGGCCCGGATGTCGGCGAGCAGTACCGGTCAGAGGTGTTCTGTCTCGACGACGCACAGAAAGCAACAATCGAAAAGCTGATCGGAATTCTGACGGAAAAAGGCCTCAGGATTGCCACGAAAGTGACGCCGGCCGGGACGTTCTGGCCCGCCGAGGATTACCATCAGGATTACTACGAAAACAAAGGTGCCATGCCCTATTGTCACGCCTATGTGAAGCGGTTCTGATCCTGCGTGACCCGGACGCGTCCCCGGCAGCGAACTCTACTGCGAATCGGTTTCCATGCCGAGGCGGTTCTCCAGTGAGGCGATGACGGACTGCAACAGCGGATCATGTTGGGCGAGAGCCCGCGCGGTCAAGAGCGCTACCCGGGCCTGAACCATCCGGCCTTCCTGACTCTTTCCGCCGCGGTTTTCAATGTCCAGACACATCCCGGCGAACCGGATCTGGCGACGAACGTCCAGCGGCCAGCGCCTCAGATAGACCTCGAAACCCCCTAAAATCGCTCCGGAATCGATGGCCCAATCCAGCGTCTCAAGTTGCTCGATCGCCTCCCGGGCAATGTCGCCGGACCCGAACCGGATCGCGATATCAAGTGACGAGATCGCTTTCTCAGGCTGCCCGGAAGCGATCTGCGCTTTTGCCGATACGAGCGCACTCAGACCGGAAAAAGAACGATTCTCCGGATCGATCAGACGGAAGGCCGTGAGCGAGTCGCCGATGGAATAGGATGCAATTCCGGCGAGATTCTGAATGTCCTGAAGGTGTCGCTTATCCTCGGGATCAACCGGTTCGACGTTCAGCGATCGGATGTCGCGCGCAATGTCGATCAGGTCGGCATAGTGCTGCTGCTGAAACAAAAACACCATGAACTCAATGACCGACAACCAGTTGCAGAAGTGGTCGCGTCGATACAGTTCCTGAACCGCTTCAATGCCCCGCTCGATCGACACGGAACGGAACGAGGAATCATGGGAGGGATCATCGCGGGCCAATGCGCAATAAGCCGGAAAATACGTCGGATCCGCACGGAAGGCCCCCTTCCAGTAATCTCGGGTTTCCCAGTGATTGTCCGTCGAGACCGCAAGCGTCCCGTACCAGGCGGCTTTCGATGCAGGCGTTTCATACCGGCCACACACCGCATTGATCTCAGGGGATGCATCGACCGGCGCAATGATCGCTCCGGTATAGTTGGTTTTGCTCCACTGCATCATGAAATCGTCAGCCGGATGATCCTCCCAGATGTCCCACGAGGCCGTATCGTAGACGATATACGTCCGGAGCCGCTCGTCGTACCCGAATATCGCCAGAACATGTCCCGGGATATAGGCCGTCACCGGAATTCCCGCAGCCAGGATTGTGCGGATATCCGAATCGTCCATGAACGGGATCATGATATGCCGGAATCCGAGTCGATTGCAGTATTCAACGATATCCGTGATCGCAGATCCCTGGAAGAACAACGCGATCTCCGAACCGATCTCGGTCGCCCGCTTGTCGATGTCCCAGTAATGGAACACCAGCGACAGCGTGTTCGGCGCGCAATACGATGGGCAGAATTCCGTCCGTGTTTCAACACCCGGAAGCACAACACGATCACCGGCAGCATGTTCAAGCAACCGGTTGAGGTGGTTTCCGGCGGCGACGACAAGATCCGGGTTTTCGTTGTTCATCGTCTGGATCATCCTGAATGACGCAATCGCCCGATCCGTCTGCCCTGCTTTGTAGCTGAGCAACCCGATGCGGTACTGCAGGTAGGTGACAAGTTCCGGGTTGGAGCGCCGGATCAGGCTGCGGCCATACCATTTCATGGCCCGGACGGGTTCGCCGGATCGTTCGATCGACTTACCGGCAGCACATTCCACCCACGAGATCACACCGAGCGACATGCAGCCGGACAGCGAGGCAAGCAGGCAGACCGCCGTCACGAGAACGTGTTTGCGAAGCGTTCGACCGGGGTTCCAGGCCAGATAAGCCGCGAGAAACGGAAGGGCAAGCGAAAAGGCAAAGATCAGAACGACCCGCATCAAATCAGAGAATGCGAGATCCGTCTGAATGCCGATCGCGAGAGACCCGAGTATTTTCAGGAGCCGGTCGGCGAGAACGCTCTTCAAAATGAGCACATACAGCCAGGCCGCCAGCGCAACACCCATCTCGGAATCGTTTCGCAGAAAACCCCTCCGCAGAGAGATGCCGATGAAAACAAGACACCAGAGAGCCGTCCAGACCGAATCGACCATCATCATTGCGACGTCGTCAGGCGAGGCCGCGAAGATCGGGAATCGCACAAAGAAACGATTCATCAGGGTGTTCGTTACGATCATGCAGAAGATGCCGACGGCGAATGCCGGAAAGAGAACGAAAGGAACAGCCGCGAGAGTCTGGATCGCCCAGCCCTTGTTCGGTTCGGCTTTTTCTTCGTCCGGATTCCGCATGTACGCGGTCAGTGCCAGGATGATCGACAGGAGAAGCACGGTGCCGCTCCAGATCCAGGCGGCGTAACTCCACTTGATCGGGATGATGGTCAGCGTCAGAAACAGAGCGGCGCAAAGCAGGGAGATCCACGGGAACAGGCGATATCTGCGCCCCGGATCAGCGATTCTGAGGCGTTCCCGGTCAATCATCCATGCGACCGCGACCGGCGTCGCGAACAGCCCCAGGAATATCAATCCGACCGGGTGAATCGAACGCTTCATAACGATTTCTCCGGAAGTGAAAACGTGTCGATCCGAAGATCGAGTGACGTCACGTCCGCGCCCGGGGTGCGTTCGAGCGTTACGATCCGGAGTTCTTTCAGATAGGTTGCATTGTCCGGATCAGCCTCGACGGCACACGTCCACCACTTCAGACGCTGCTCCTGAGAATCCGAAAGACGGGCACGGGCAGCGGAATACTGCCCGAAATGACGTGTCATCCGGAATCCGGTGGAATCCGGATCGCCGATGATGAGAGGGAAATGATCGATCAGAGAGGACAGAAGGGATTTCATTTCGGGTGTGGAGCAGGGCAGCCGGACGAGTTCTCCGAGTAACTGGATCAGGCTTTCGCCATCGTGCAGCGAGGTTTTCAGATAATGACGGGCGGCATGAACCGCTTCCGGTTCATCTCCCAGCAACACGGCCGTCTCGATGTACTTCTGAAAATACGACGAGTAGGTTGGTTCGAGATCGGATAACCGTCTGAAAACGACCAGCGCCGTCCGGCTATCGAGAGGAATGGTGTCGGGAATCAGCGATGTCAGCATCAGTAAAGACCATGAATCCATCGCTTCAATGAATTCCGGGCGCGCGCACTCCGCCAGCAACCGATCCCGTTCTTCGGATGGAAATACAATGTCCGTGAACAGCGGCCGGGTGATATACGCCGACATGATCCGCAAGGCCTTCGACCAGGCTTCGTCCGGGTAACGATCCAGCACCCCGAGCATGTCTGTGAATTGCCGGTTCAGGCAGGCCGATCGCGCACGGTCGATGTCGAAAAGTCGATCCTTCGCAATCGGAGTCAGTCCGTCCGGCATCGGATCCCCTGCGGGCAAAAGGATCAGTGCCCACCCGAAATCCCGATCGAGACGCGTTTCGAGCGACGGCAGATAGTCGATACTGATCAGTTTCCAGAATGCATCGCTCCTGTCCGAATCGATCTGATCCGAATCACCTGTAATCAGGGCCTCTACCCCCTCCTGCTTCAGTTCCGCACTGTCGACCAGACTGTAGAACTCTGTCGAGAAGAAGATGAGGGTATTCGTCGACGGTTCAGCGCCGATGATGATGTTCCAGAAAAGATTTCCATTCCGACTCGATTCACAGACCAGAACCGGAATCCCTCGCTCAATCGCTGCCGGTATGTCAGAAGGATGGATCAGAACGGGTTCGAGATCGTATGCGGTTGCGGCGATCCTGAGATCAGACAGATTACTCAACGGAGCGACCTGGATCTCGTCGACGACCGGTGAAAGCAGTTTCAGGCGGTACTTCAACTGAGACTCACTCGGCATGCCGGTCATTTTCCGGGCGACACTCAGGAATGCGCACCAGTTGCTGTCCAGATAGGGTTCAGGGTTTACCGGATCGAGATCGATCAAGGTGCTCGAACGAATCGGGGCTGCTCGGGCCGCCATCTCCCTGAGAGCATAATTGGCGCCGGATTCGATGTAATTATCCGGTATCCGGGTCGATGCGTCCAGGATATGTGACCAGTCTGCCTGATTTCCGGACAGCAGCGCCGCCACGGACCAGTTGATCAGCGTTCCCGGCATTCGAACATTTTTCGGGCTCCGCGTTTCAAGGAAACGATAGATTCTGCACGCATCGCTCCAGTTTTTTTCACCAAGACTCCGATTGGCGTTTTTTTCTCGGACCATGAACACGAATTCATTGTCGAGAATCATCATTTGCGTGAACACACAGAACACCAGAAGCAGACAGAAGACCGCGCGATTCAACAACGATTTCAGTCGAAGACTCCTCATGAGAATCACGATGCATGCAAGGGGTGACAGCACGAAAAGAACTCCGATCTCAACGCCGATCAGATATTTGTAAAGGGCCATCTGAGACTGAAGTGCACCCCCGTCGTTGCCGATCGACTCCTCCATCATGATCATCAGGAAAATCCCGACTGAAAAGACCAGAATCATCACGGATACCGCCGCACAGAACATGAACAACCGCTTCGAGTTCCTCTCCGGTGACGTCCGGATGGCGATCGCGCCGAAGAAGATACCGAACGGGATGCCGATGAGTAAGTTGAGGGCCAGAGACCAGCGGAAATACCCCGGTTTGAACATCAACAGGAAACCGTTCGGATTCACCAGAAGGCTGATGAGCAAAGCGAATGGCGCCAGCAGAACGATGGTAAACAGCACCCAGGCAGGCCAAATCGTCCATGGAGGAGTGTCCGACCGGGAGGAAGCCGCATCGTTTGGCATCAGAAGCGAGGTGAGCGTTCCATGACCGAGCGAAATCACCGCGAGCGTGATCCAGAGATGCGTCCAGTGGATCGGAATGAAAAAGGCAACGACGATCTCGAGGCCCAAAAAGAAAAGTCCCGGAAACAGGACCAGGAAAAATCTCCCGAGACGCCTCCGCTTCAACGCGTCGGAACACGCAAGCGCAGTCGGAACAAGCGGCGATGCCGCCATGGAAAGAAATGCATTTCGAACAATGGAACTGATCATCCGTCGTGCCGCCTCGAACAAACATACAAGGTCCGGTCGTGCGGCGTAAAGAAAATTCTCTATCTTTATGCGAGCTTGACATCGATCCGCGCTCCGATTATACTTGATAATAATTGTCTGGAATTGCGTCCCGGACGCTGCCCTGAAAGGAGTCTTCACCATGTGGAAACACAGTCTATACAGTACATTGATCGCAATCCTGCTCGCCGCCTCCGCATCCGCGGCGACCTACACCGAAACATTTTCGGATTACTCGCATAATGATCCGGCACTCACATCCGCCGACTGGAACGTGTTCAGTCAGTCGCTTTCTTTGTACAGAACGGAATCCGCTCTGACCCCGAAACTCGTTCAGACCGTTTCGTATCCCTCCGGAGGTTTCATCGCACTATATGAGGCGCTCAGCGGTGGAATGTACTCCCTGTATCTTCAGAGGTATGACGGGAACGCTCGGCCCGAATGGCCCGAGATGAAGCGTGTGGCGACGTCGACCGATTACATTGCCGGGAGTGCGATCGCCGTGTCCGGGATGGACATTGCGCTGGCCTGGGCGGTTGGAAACCCGGGCAATCGGATCTATGCGCACCGGTTCGACTCGAGCGGGAGCGAACAGTGGGCGATGCCTGTTGTGGTCAATCAGAACATGAGTCTCGAGAACAAGGGTGCCTGCGATATCGCCGCCGGTCCGCTCGAGTCTGTCGTCATCGTCTGGGAGGATTCGCGTCTTGGGGATCAGCGGATTTTCGCCCAGAAACTCGATGTGGACGGCAATCGGATCTGGTCGTCTGCCGATGTTCCGGTTCAGCCCGGCGGAGCGACCCAGGAGCGGACTCCGAAGGTCGCGGTCGATACCGCGGGTCGATCGTTCGTGGTCTGGGAGGAGAACTCCGATATTCTGATGACCCGGATCGACAGTTCGGGTGCGCCTTCCTGGATCAACGGGGTGGCTGTTCCGGTGGAGACTCTCAATGAGCAGCGGAGTCCTCTGATCGCGCTTCTGGAGGGTTTCGGTCTGTTCATTTCCTACAAGGAGAATGTATATCCGCTCGAATCGGTCGAGATCATGTATCGCGATTTCAACGGAAATGCGCTCTGGCTGTCGGATCGCGTCGTCTGGAGCATGGATGAGCGCATCGACAACAGCGCGATCGCGATCACGCCGTCAGGGGTTCTGGTCGGGATGGGATCGCCGTTCGAGGGGAACTGGGCACCCTACACGCGGCTGATCGACTTCATGGGCAATTTTCCGGCTTCTCAACCTGAAGCGGTTGATTTCTCGAGTGTCGACTGGATGGCTCTCCGGGCGTTTCAACTCGTGTACTCGATCGGCACCGGAGTCATGGCTGTGGCACAACACGGTCAGGAACTGTTTCTGCTCAAGACGGTGGCCATGGCGTTGACGGATGACGGAGGGGCCGTCTGGGATCGGGCGAGAGAATTCGTCAACATGCCCGGCGACACAACGGCCGGCAACGCCTCGTTCATCAAGGGAAGTGAGGATGGCGGCGGTTTTTCCGTGACCTGGATGGATACCCGCAATGGCGCGTTCGATACGTTCAGCCGATCGTTCAGCGATCCCGCGACCCGCATCGGTGCGCATGACGAGTTTCTCGCGGAAACACCCTACAGCCAGGCAACGGCCGCGCAAGCGCCGGATGGCAAGCGGGTCGTGGTATGGGTCGATTCGGATGGCTGGCCCACCGTTCCGGCAATCATGAGAGGGCAATGGTTCAATCCGGATTGGACACCGATCGGAGATTCCTTCCGGATCAGCGATCTGGCCGGATATGCCACGTACACGTTCGATATCGGTATCGATTCGCTCGGGAGAGCCGCCGTGGCCTGGGCGGATCTGCGTGATCCGGATCGCGGCATTTACTATCAGGTGGTGACCAGTCCCGGTGCTCGTGTTTTCCCGGCTGATATCAAGATCAGTGATACCTCCCTGACGACGTACGACGACATCCGGCTCGAGGTATTTGCGGACGGCTCCGCGGGAGTATTGTGGGTGGACGATCATGTCAGCGGGTATCACGTTTATTATACCCGGGTGCTGTCGGATGGTTCAGTCGCTTTCCCGAACGTGAGAGTCGATCCGGATGACGGCGTGAGCAAACGCAATCCGGATCTGATGGTCTACGGCTCGCTGGCGTATGTCACCTATTCGACTTCCGTGGCCGGATCGAACAGCATCTATGCGCAATCGATCAATTATTCCCTTCCCTCATCTCCCGTACTGATGGGCGGGCCGGTGGAGACCTGTTACGGCACCCGTGTCGCGTTTCTGCCTCCGCTGAGTCTCGTGGCCGCCTGGTCGGGGCGCGTCGGGACCGAGTTCGGCATCTGGGCCCAGCGTATCACGGGAGGAGTGTTCGACTGGAGCGAGCCTCGGGTCAATGCGCTGACGTCGGGCAATGCCGTGACGATCCGGGATCTGATCTGTCCTGCTGATGACTCTACGGTGATCCTTTTCGATCATATCTCTGCGGACAACATTCCTGTTCCGTATTATCAGGCGCTGGACGGGTCGGGTGCCCGGGTGTTCCCGTCGGATAATCCGCTGATCGATCCGCGGCCGTATTATTCGGATTCCGGTTCAGGAGTCTCGGCGAAACTCAACGGTGCCGACGCGGTTCGATGGGCCGTGATCACGGATGCCGATGTGACGCTCAATGGCGGAGCCGTGTCCTGGGCAGTATCTCCGGACGGAGGCTTCAACTGGTACGGCGTGACGCCCGGCATGCCGCTTTCGTTCGCATCGCCCGGGTCCGATCTGCGCTGGCGTGCGCGTCTGACCGCCGATCCGGCTCAGCAGGGCAGTCCGGTCATTCGATCCGTCACTGTTTCCTGGGGATCCGGGACGGCTTACCTGACGCCCGATCTGGATCTGAACGGCGTCATGTTTCATGCCGGAGACACATTCAATCTCGATCTGCGACTCATCAGCTCCGGAGGCATCAGTGCGGATGTCTTCATTCTGCTCGATGTATATGGCAGTTACTGGTTCTGGCCCTCGTGGACGCAGACTCTGGATTACGGCATGAGAACGCCTCCCGCGGGGCTGACGGAGGAGAATGTGTTCAATTTCGTCTGGCCGACGGTGGATGGCAGTGCGTCCGGACTTCGGTTCTGGGTCGGGGCGCTGGCGTCCGGGACAGCGACCCTTCTGGGAGACATCGACATGGTGGAATTCGGATACGAATGAGCGGCTGACGAGTTTCCTCAGCGCTTGAAATTCGGCAATGGACCTTGCCGAAACTCCCCGCTTCCGGTAGCCTCAGAGATGGGGAGGGTAAAAGTATGCAACGTTTATTCACCGGGTTTCTCGCGCTGACTCTGTGCTTTGCGAACGGACACCTGATGGCCGCATGGTCGACGGATCCTGCCGTGAACATGATGATTGCGGACGGGAGCGGGGCTCAGACGGTCCCGCACATCGTGCCGTCGACCGACGGAGGCTGCTTCGTCAGTTGGTATGATTCGGGCTCAGGCTACGATGTCCGCCTTCAACGGCTTGACTTTGAAGGCAACGAAGTCTGGGCACCCAACGGAATTCTCGTCGGCAATCTGAACTACTCATCCGTCATGGACTACGCACTGGCCCGGAATGCCGACAACCAGGTGTTTCTGGCATACATGTCGGATGCGACCGGTTCGGACCAGGTCGTCGCCAATCTGGTCCTGCCGGATGGATCGCTGCCCTGGGGGAACGGCATTCAACTCACATCCGGCACGAACTACTTTGCCAAGCCGGAGGCAGCGGCCATGCCCGACGGCAGCTTCGTCGCCGGCTGGATTGACGAAGACACCTCTGTTTTCCAGCGTCTGGACATCAGTGGAACGCCGCAATGGACGACTCCGTTGATCGTGACCGATCCGAATGGCGGCACCCTGATGGTTTCGGATATGGGTGAGAGTGAAGATGGAACAGTCATCGCGTCGTTCGTTCAATACCTGACGTTTACCGGAAGCAAACATCTCTATGCCCAGAAAATCAACGCGGACGGCGACGCGGTGTGGGGATCGAATCCCGTGGTCGTCTTCGATACCGGATCGCTTCAGTTCGGGAATTTCCCGGACTTTGCGACGGATGGTGCGGGCGGTGCGCTGTTCTCGTGGTACGACACCTCGCAATCCCTCCTGCAGTGTTATGTGCAGCGGCTGACGAGTGCCGGAATCGAGGCATTCGGGCACAACGGTGTCGCTGTATCGACGAGCGATCCGTATCAGCGCGTCAATCCCGTTGCGATTTTTCTGCCTGCGACACAGGATGTGCTGACGTTCTGGGTCGAGGAAAACTTCAATCAGAGCGCGTGGGGCATTTACGGGCAGAAGATCTCGTCGACCGGTCAGAGAATGTGGACTGATGCGGGCAAGAGTCTCACGGCCGTCGATTCGCAGAACGAGCAGCAGTTGAATGTGTTATCGATGGAGGGTGATGCGCTGGTCAGTTACATGTCCGAGGTGTCCGCCGGTGTGTTCCACCTGTTTGCGACACGAATCGATGCCGAGGGCAGTTTCGTGTGGACTCCGCAGATTGTCGGCGCGTCCACGGTGAACTCCGACAAACTGTTCCACGAATCCGCGCTGTCGATCTGGGGTCCGGCCCTGTTCATCTGGGACGATCATCGTTCGGATGACGGTGATGTCTACGGGCAGAACATCAATCCCGACGGATCGTTCGGCAACGTGTTCCAGACACCGACCCCTTCGCCGTCTCCGACCGTCGAGCCGACGGCGACGGTTCCTCCCGTTCCGACCTTTACCCCGAGCATGACTCCGACATCGGCCCCCACCGAACCACCTCTCGTTATGGGCGTTCGGCTGGATCTGCCCGCGATGGCGCATCCCGGGGAATCCTTTTTCGTGACGGCGTATCTGGACAATCCGGATGAGGGGCTCACCGATGTGCCGACGTTCGTTTTCCTGGATATCCAGGGAAGCTACTGGTTCTGGCCGGGATGGCAGATGTTCGATCCGGCCGATCCGGCGACAGTCGATTTTTCGTATGAGGTGGTCCCGACCGGCAGCACGGAACTCACGATCCTGCCTCCGTTCGACTGGCCGGAAACCGGATCGGAAACCGTGACCGGATTACGGTTCTGGGGAGCGATGCTGAACGAGGATATGACGGCGATTCGCGGCAATCATGCAATGGTCGAATGGGGGTATGGACCTTGATATAACCCTTGAAAGCCATCGTCGCCGCCAGCTTGTTGATCCTTGTGGCTGGTTGTGCCTCCCTCTCACAGAAAGATCATATGAAAAATCCCGTATTCTATTTTGAAATTCCGGTCCGAGATATGGATCGAGCAGTCGCTTTTTACTCCCGGACATTTGGCGTCACCTTTGAAAGGCAGAACATCGATGGCAATGATATGGCGCTATTTCCATATCAGATCGGGGGCGAGGGTGCTACCGGAGCCCTCGCAAAAGGCGAGAGTTATCAACCGTCGCTGAAGGGAACCCGGGTTTACTTTTCAACGACAGACATTGATTCCACGCTTAAAAACGCGATTGGTGCGGGAGGTAAGTTGATTTACCCAAAAACGGACACTGGAGACTACGGTTTTGTAGCGGAGTTTGAAGACTCGGAGGGCAATTGTATCGCTCTGCACATGAATAAGGAATGATCCCGAACTGTCCGGCGCAGCGAATCCCTGTGCCTTCGGCACGGTTTCCCCAACGCGTGATGGCTGACATTCGATTCTTTTCAGCAGAACTTGATTTCACACATCTTGATGTGTAGAATAGTGTGTGGAGGTGATGATTGTGGCGACGAATCTCCAAATTGATGACAAGCTGATTATCAAAGCTCAAAGACTCGGCAGACACCGGACAAAAAGAGAGGCAGTCACAAAAGCATTGCAGGAGTATATCGACAGGCTTGAACAGGAAAAAATCTTTCTTCTATTCGGTTCCATCGAATATGATCCGGACTATGATTATAAGCAGCAAAGGTCGAAATCTTGAAAGTTCTTGTCGATACAAGCATCTGGTCTCTGGCGCTTCGACGAACGAAAGAAATCTCCATAGCCATCAGGCGCGAACTGGAAAGTTTGATTGCGGATCACAGAGTCGTGATGATAGGACCTGTCCGGCAAGAACTGCTTTCGGGAATCCGGAGTGGAAGCCAATTCGACCGTTTGAAGAAACGATTGTCTGCGTTTCCGGATGAACCGATTTCAGCCGCGGATTATGAAGAAGCCGCCCGATATTTCAATGTTTGCAGACGGATTGGAATTCAGGGTTCAAATACGGATTTTTTAATTTGTGCAGTCGCCAACCGGAGGCAGTTTGAAATTTTCACTACTGATAACGACTTCATATTATTCTCAGGAATAATTGCAATTAAACTGTACAAGATGAAAGGAATCGACCAGGGTCTCGGAGCCGACGCTCTACCGCACGCGACTCACGACTGACGGACGTCGAGAGAGGATGAATATGAACCCACCGTCCTTTATAATCGTCGATTCGTGTCCCTGATTCGATCGCGTCGGGATCGTTGAGTCAGCGGCGCCGCGAACGCAGCAGCAACACGGAGAGAACGATCAGAATCGATGCGATGCCAACGGGATCGAACGCGGGCAGCGCAAGATGCTCGATCGCAATGTTGCGGCCGGTCGTATGCCAGATCCGGCAGACTCCGGAACCCTTGTTCGATTCCCAGGTCCAGCCCGGTTCGGTCAGATCCGTCCGTTCCGCGAGAGGGATGCCGTCGACTGTAACCGAGAATGGTTTGTCGACGATTCTGAACACTTCCTTCGAGTCCGCGTCAAACGTGCGATAGGTGATGGAATCCGGTTCGTACGTGATGGTCTGCACGATCGACGTCGATCGGAGCAGGTGACTTTCGTTATCCGGCGCCCAGTCCGGCACGGATGCCAGACCCGCGAAGATGTGCTGAAGGAAATCGCCGTGGCAGTCCGTATACCAGCCGGATGTCGTCGGGGGAACCGTGATCGTTTCGACCAGAACACGGGCCTTTTCCGGGCAACTCCCGTAGGTGCTCCAGTTGTAGCCGCGATAGGCTTTTTCACGATACACGGCATCGCCGGTCATTTCGTAATAGAGCGCACAGATCGATGCGTATCGAGCGGTATGGCTGATCATCGGGTAATACCAGTCGATCTGCTCGTTCATCACCATCGCGCCGTACTGGATTTCCCCGTAGATCGATTCCTGCTGCGTGATGAGCGTTTGTGCGTGGGATTGCCAGTCGGGATCCTTGTCGGGGTTTTCGAGACAGTAGCGGGCTGTTTCGCCCGTGTTGATCTGACAGTGATTGGCGAATCGATAATTGGCGTCCTCGAAGAAGTTGCCCCAGTTTCCCGTCACAACCGGTCCATCGGATGAAAACAGCCACGTCCATACGGCATGTCGCACCGACGTATACATACCGCCGGGATCGTGTCCCAGATCGATCAGTTCATCGAAAAGTTCGATCGGGTCGATCACATCCGCGCAGTAGTCACAGTTCTGATACACAAGGTTCGTCTCGGGCATGACGCGGTACGGCCAGGGTGATTGAAGTTGGGTGCCGGCTCGAACGTTGGCAACCAGGGCGTCCGCGCAACGGATCGCAGCCGTCAGAAACCGGGTGTCTTCGGTAAACCGGTACAGCCAGGTATAATAGCGCCCGAGTTTCCCCGTCAGGTGTGGCGCGATCATTCCTTCCCGATCCGACGATCGGGGGGGCAGCACGCCTCCGAAATCCTGCGGATACGGGCAGCCCTGCCAGGCCCACCCTGTGCCGATCGGCGTGCTCCCCTGTTCGATCATGTAGTCCGCGAACAGAATGACATCATCATTGAGCGACGCATCGCCAGTGAATGCATAGTAATCATCGATGTAACTGTGAATGAATCCGGACAGCACATCCGACGGGTTCGAAAACCAGTCGGTGCCCTCATGCGGTTCGGCGCGCTGATAGGAGGGTCTGCAGAAATAGTTCGGGTAGCCGTGTTCGGATTGGACATCCGTCCGGATGAATTCAAGCGCGAGATCGATGATTCCGATGTAGGCGATGGAGGGATTCGGGTTGATCCATGACAGGAGTTTTCCTTCACCATCGAGTATGACGTCGCGTCCGTTGATCTGCTGGGCCGTGCAGGGTGCGCACGCAAGAAAAACGGACAGAATCATGCATAACCGGGAGCCGGTTCCGGACGAACAGGTGTCAATCGTTGTCATCATCACCTCGTGACCGAAAAGGGTGAATCACCGATTCGGGTAGACCTCGCGTGCGATCGATTCCGCGTCAGCCGATTCGACGTCATAGACGAGGGGTTCGGATTTGAGCCACTTCGAGGCGGCCTGTTTCACGAAATTTCGGCGCACGACCCAGATCATCGGGCCGTTATACTCGCGGACCAGGCGGTCGAGCGATTCGGCCCAGAGTTTACCTTCCAGTTCCAGAAACCCGACTTCATCGACGATCACGACATCGGCGTCCCGCACCGAATCGTTTTCGAGCGCTTTTCGGCCGGCATGGATCCCCTCATCCAGAAAGATATATGGCAGGGTGAGGGGGTCCGAGACAGCTGGATCGCGGCGGCAAAGCGGAGTGCGCTCCGAGGTAGTCAGGTCGATGATGTCGAAGCCTTCGCGGACGCCTTCGCGCCAGATGCCGGGCGCGGCGATGCCGGCCACACGGGCGCCGCGTTCCCGGAGATTCTCGACGATCCGTTGCGTCATGATGCTTTTCCCCTGACTCGTCCGTCCGGTCACGAACACGACCCGGTTCCGGCGGGATTGCCGCGCCTGAACCCATGTGTCGGCATGTCGGAGCATGGCGGGCAGCGCGTGGAGCGGTCGCCGGATGAACTGATCGGCGGAGGGGGCAAGGGATGCGAGTGCCGGGAGCGCGTCGAATGCGACACTGAGCGCTTCCGGAAATGCCTGGAGACGCCGGCGGGCGAACCAGGTGACGAGTTTCGGATTGCGCAGTTCGACACTCAGAGCGGAAAACCCGATCACGATCAGAATCGCACGGACGGTCATCCGAAAACCCGCTTCCCAACCGGAATGGTCATCGAGACGGGCGGCGCCGAGCAGAAAACCGGAGCTGATCAGGACGAGTGCGAGGCTGATCCAGAAACCGGGGCGCGACATGCGACGGAAAGCGTTTCGATACCGAGCCGCGTTGAAGAATGCGTAGATAATCAGGACAGCGAGACCTGCGAGCAATGGCTGTCGATCGAGAAGCCAGAGACCGAACGCGATGACGGCGATGTTGGCGCCGAGCAGAGACAGGGAAAAAGACTGGGTGGAATCGTTGATCCGGAGCATGTTGCGGCGATCGGGATCGAGTCCGGTCAGGCGCGAGATCGCCGGAGTCGTATCGATGAACCGGATCGCCCGGCGACCGATCGCGATCGCGGAAACAGCGGCGAGCAGACCGAGTGCGGCATGGAGAATCAGAAGCAGCGAGATCAGATCCATCGGAGCGATCCGAGGGATGTTCAGACCCCGGGCCAGCATCATGTAGAGGCCCGAATAGAGATCGACGATATCGATCCCGAATGTCAGTATGTACGTGGAAATCTGCTGAAAGAGACTCCAGGAGACCGCGAGCGCTCCACCGAGGGCGAAGCCGAGAGTTCTGGCGCCGACGAGACGGATGACGGCTTCCAGCAGCAGGCTTTCGGCAGTGATTCCGACCATGGGGCCGAGAATCACGGCTGACGGGGAGATCGATTTCACAGCCGCGCAGATCAGGCCGGCACGCCAGAAGAGACCCCGGACCGGCCACATATGGCGACCTCCGATCAGGATCGCGACACCGACGGCGGCGAGAAACGCTCCGGAGAAGGGGATTCTGAGATTATGAAGAAAACTGCCCAGAAGGATCTCGTTGGAGGCCCATAAACTGCCCAGAACCGATGCCTTGAGCCAGATATCGGGAAGATGTCGAGTCGATCTGCCTGTCATAAGGTTCCTGCGGCTTTCCAGTATCCTGCTTTGAATACTGCAGGGAGTCTATTCGAAAACAGGCAAAAAATAAACCCGTGAACCGCCGGAACTTCCGTTCAAGCTTCTCCGTGCTTCGATAGATATGTTCTATTGACCGAAAATCCTGACTTGTTTAGACTGCAGGGGAGTGGGGAACCCGTCAATCACAGATTGAACCTGTCGGATCGATTACCTGGACGGTATGGTATCAGGAGGAGGTTTTATGAGGGGGATGCCGACCAACATCGCATTGGTGTTGTGTGTCCTGGGTGGAATTTTGTCCGGAGTCCTTCAACCCGCACTGGCGGAAACTCCGGTCGGTGGAAGCATCACGGTTGACACAACCTGGACTCTGATGGGAAGTCCGTATGTCACGACCACGACAGTGACAGTCAATGCCGGTGTCACTCTGACCATCGATCCCGGCGTCCAGGTCAGGCTGAGCGCTTTTCATCAACTCGTCATCAACGGAACGCTATCGGCGGCGGGAACGGAACTTCTTCCAATCACCTTCACGTCGAATCAGGGCAGTCCATCCGCCGGGGACTGGGTCAATATTCAGTTGAACGGGTCGTCAACGGGCTCGGTGTTCGATCACTGCATCATCGAGTATGCCGGTCAGGGGAACGAAGCCGCGCTGCGAACGTTGAGTGTGCCGGTCACCGTCACAAACAGCTCGTTCAATCACCTCCTGCACCGTGCCATTCTCGTCACCGGTGAAATCGCCCCTTCGACGATCGATTACAATTCATTTTCGAATACCGGATACGATGCCGTTTACTTCCAACACTATGTTCCCGGCACATCCATCGTGGGTAATGATTTCCAGAATTGCAACGGATACCCGATCGTCGGCTTCGGCAATATCGTGAACAACACGGGGAACAACAATGCGGTGGAGGGGATCGTGTTGCCTCAGGGGGCGATCGAGGGAGTCATGTCTGCGTCGAATGATTTCGTGTTTTTGAATGTGGGAAGCGGGTTCAGCGTCGCTTCCGGAGATACGCTCGCGATCGAACCCGGAGTTGTCATCAAGAGCACGTCGGGAATCACCGTGTCGGGAACGATGACCATGCAGGGTGAGACGGCACATCCCATTGTGTTCACGTCGATTCACGATGATACCTATGGCGGTGATACCTGGCACAATGGCTCGGGTACCCAGCCGTGGCCGGGTGACTGGGTGGGGATCACCCTCGCATCGACTTCGGTCGATTCGGATCTGAATCATTGCATCGTACGATACGCCGGTGCGTATGGAATGAACATCGCCGTGCTTTTTGAGGCAATTCCGGCCATCGTGACGAATTCGACGATCGAACACTGCGGGTCTTACGGTATTTACTCAAGCGGCACGCTGGCATCGGTGATCCGCAACACCATCATATCGAATGTGGGCAGCTCTGGAATCACACTGACGACTTTTCATCCCGATACAGTCATCGAAGATTGCCAGATATCGAACTGTGCGAGTTATCCGATCCGTGGTTTCGGTGAGATCGTGAACAATACCGGCAGCGGCAACGCAATCGATGGGATCCTGATTCCGAACACGAATGTGAGCGGGACGATCGACCCATCGAACTCCTTCGTTTTTGTGACGCAGGGATTCAGCGTCGCGGCGGATGACACATTGGAGTTACTCCCGGATGCGGTGATTAAAATGGAAAACGGCGCGAGTGTTTCGGTCAGCGGCGTGCTGTCGACATCCGGAACGACCGGGCATCCAGTCGTGTTTACATCATGGAAGGATGACACTGCGGGCGGTGACACATACCACGACGGAACGTCGACATCGCCGGCTGCGGGTGACTGGTCGTATCTCAGTTTCGGAGGCAGCCAGCCGAACACTCTGAACAGCTGCACCGTCCGATATGCCGGCGCGTACGGAAATACTGCCGTTGTGTTGGCCTGTCCTCAGGCCGATATGCAGAACTGTGTCATCGAGTATTGCGCCAACAACGCCGTTCAACTCGCCCTGGTGAACCCCGGAAACATCAGCAACAACACAATCGCACACATCGGAGGCAGCGGTCTGTTCATATCCGGTTATCTGTCGGATACACTCATACAGAACAATGACATCCATCATTGCGGCAGTTATCCGATCCGCGGCTTCGGCAATCTGTCCGGAAACGACCTGCATGACAATGCGATCGACGCAATCCTGCTCCCGAACACAGACATAGATGGCACTCTGCCCGCTGATCATGTCTATGCCGCTCAAGGATTCCACATCAATATCGGGGATACGATGATCATTGAACCGGGGGTCGTCGTCAAGATGGAATCCGGCAGTATTCAGGTCGATGGAACCATGTCGATTGCAGGCACTTCATCCGATCCAATCGTGTTTACATCATGGAAGGATGATGATTACGCGGGTGATACCTATCACGACGGAAGTGCGACAACGCCTGCCTCAGGAGATTGGAACACGCTGAGTTACGGATCGGGAGGGGTCGGGAGCATCGATTACGGGATTTTCCGGTACAATGGTGCGTTCGGAAACCCATCCGTGCTGTTGGGGAATGTAGCGCCATCCTTCCAGCATTCGATCATCGAGTATTCCGGTGGACCGGGGTTGCTCGTTTCGACGTTCTCACCATGCACAATCTCGAACAACCAGATCGCATATACAATCGGCGCAGGGATCGACGTGACGGTGTTTTATCCCCTCAACATCATTTCCGGAAACCAGATCCATCAATGCGGAAGCTATCCGATTCGAGGGTTTGGCACTGTCGAAAACAACGCAGGAGCCGGTAACGCGATCGATGCCATACTGCTGCCGCAGACCAGTATTTCAGGGAATCTGAGCGCGACCAACGACTTTGCATTTGCATCCACCGGGTTTGCCATCGACTCCGGCAGTTCCCTCACCATCGATCCGGGAATCGTCCTGAAGATGCAAAGCGGTGCGATCACCAATCTGGGCAATCTGTCGGCGATCGGCAACCCATCCGCGCCGATTTCCATAACCTCGTGGAAGGACGATTCAATCGGCGGAGACACCTGGAACGACGGCAATGCCACGACACCGGCTCCGGGCGATTGGGCCTATGTGCTGAGTGATTCATCGAGCGAGGAGTCTGAATTTCGCTCAGTCAGGATCCGATACGGTGGCGCATCGGGAAATCCGATGGTGATGAATTACGGGCATTCAATGCCGATGTCGGATTGCGTGTTCGACCATTCGGCGGCAAAGGGACTGGATCAGATCCTATCCGAGGAGATTCGAATCGAGAACACGCTGGTTGCGAATTGCAGCGGAGCCGGCATTGCGCTGAATACTACCGCGGATGTCTGGATGCAGAATGTCGCTTCGGTCAATAACGGAGGAAACGGAATCGAATCGACCATCGCGACCCTGGTCAATATCACTGTTGCCAATAACGGAGGTTACGCACTCAATCTGACCGGTTCACCGATCATCCTGAACGCGATTCTCTGGGGGAATGTGCTCGGCGTATCGTCCGGGACCGGCTCGATCACGGTCGCATACAGCGATGTCCAGGGAGGATGGTCCGGCGCCGGCTACAGCAACATCGATCTCGATCCGCATTTCGTTTCCGGTCCCGACGGCGATTACTATCTGGATGTGACCGCCCGTGCCCTCAGCCCATGCATCGATGCGGGTAGCGAGCCCGCTGATTCGATCTGTATGACGATCGTCCCGAAGTGTCTCGATGAATTCACGACGCGGATCGACGAGATTCCCGACGTGGGTATTGTGGACATCGGATATCACTATCCGACGCTTCTCAATCCGCCGACCCCGACATCGACGGCGACCGCGACCCCGACGCGGACACCGACTCAGACACCGAGCCGGACACCCACCCCGACCCCGTCGCGAACTCCGACCCCCACCTCCACCCCCGTGCCACCCACTGCAACTCCGACCCGAACCCCGACACTTACGCCATCACCCACATCCACTCCATCTCCCACACGATCGCCGACACCGTCGATGACACCGACATCCCAACCGACCGCCACGGCCGAACCGTCACACACACCGACCGTGCTTCCGACCGAAACACCCGCTTGCGGTGAACTGGGTGTCGAATTGTGGATGCCGGCGCATTTCTTCCGGGAGGGGGATCCCTGCGGATGCTCCGTTTTCCTGTGCAATCCCTCCGATGAGACCTATTCCGATGTGCCGTTGTTTGTGCTGCTGGATGTCTACGGAAGTTATTTCTTCGCCCCCGGTTACACGTCATTTGACCGGTATGTGATCGATCTCCATCAAGGACGCGAGGAAATGGTGATATTGCCTGTATTCAATTGGCCGCAGATTTCAGGTTCCGCCGACGGGATTCTCTGGTATGCTGCCATGACGAACGCCGGGATGTCCGAGTTGTTCGGCGGGATGGATTCATGGGAGTTCGGGTGGGGACAATGAAAAAATGGCTCTGGATGATCGTGGGACTCATGGGAATGGATCCCGTTCTGGGCCAGATGCCGGCTCCTGTGCCGGATGGCATCACCCTGAGCGCGTATCGCGAGCAGTATCAGGGCGCGTTCACACTGCTGATTCCGGGCGGATGGCGGGCGGATGGCGGGATGATTCCGAGCGGCGTGGATTGGAATGTCGTCGATCTGGTGGAGACCAACATCCGATTCCGGGTCACGAGCCCGGATGGTCGGTCGTTCTTCGGCTGGTATCCCCGGTTCAATTTTCAGGATCCCGCCGTGACGAATCAGAGCAGCATGGGGATTCTGAACATTCAGCCCGGCCAGGTCCTGAACGGGTGCTGGCAGTATCCGTATATGGGGGTTGCTGACTATGTCCGGATCATCGTGCTCGGACAGTTGTCGGCTCAGGAGTTTCAAAGCGCGCGCATCCTGGGGCCGGCATACCCCTCACCAGAGTTGCGGGCATGGGTTCCTGCGGTTGCCACACGATCGGAGTGCGGGTATGTGAATTTCGAGGCGGTGATCAACGGGGTTCCGTCGTACGGACGCATCTATGCGATCATCTATGACATGCAGGGGCTGATCTGGACCACCGTGGGATGCTTCGGCCTTGTCGCCCCCAAAGACCGCTGGCACGAAGACGAACGCACAATGGAACTCTGCCTGCGATCCTTTCGACTCGACCCGGTGTGGGTCCAGAAAGCGTCCGCGGCCATCGCGGCGCGAGGACAGCAGTACAACGATACGATTCGCTATCTGAACCAGGTGGACAACGAGATCAACCGGAATCGGAGTCAGGCGCGGAGTGACATGCAGACCGAAGTCTACAAGGTGCTCACGGATCAGATGGAAACCCGCGATCCTCAGTCGGGGAAGGAATACTGGATGCCGGCGTACAAACGCGCTTTCACTGACGGGAGAGGCAACTATTTTCTGACCGATCAGACCGGCCCGCTGCCGATCGAACAGAATCCGGAATGGCGCACGATGGATATCATCAACAGGAATCAGTAGAATCGACCTTGTGAGGAGGGATTGACATGCAAACACAAGCTTGGAGGATGGCAGTGAGAGGGTTGGCTGCGATTGGAGCGCTGGTGCTTTTGTCCCTGCCGACAGGTGCGACGAGTCTCTTGTTCGATGTGGCCAACGGCGTCACTCTCGGATCCTTTACCGTCAGAGATGTTACGGCGGATATCGAAACGACGTTCTTCAATCCGGCGATCAGCATGGAGATGCGCTTCGGTACCGCCGATGTGTTTTCCTTCGGTGTCGGATACGGAAAGATGGAAAACGATTTCACCGGTGACTGGTCGGGTGATGAGGGAAAGCACATCGAGGGAAAGGTCACGGTTGAACGTGAGGTGCTGGATGTCTTCATCCGCCTGACATCGGGACCCAACTTCAACATCCGATTCGGAATCCGCACCTTCCAACTCGATTTCTCAGACGGGTATCTTGAAAAATCCGAAGATGGCGTGATCACTGAAATCGCAGAGAACGCGCACGCAAAAGGCAAGTTGAAGACGGGGCTGGACGGTGAGTTGAACTTCGTTGGTGGCGAGCGATTCCAGTTCCGCTTCTGCCTCGGGTTGAGCTATTTCCGCGATGCCGATTATGACTGGCGATACGATCGCACACTGTTCGACCCTGAAAGCCATGACAGCAATGAAGGCACAGCCAAACAAGATGCAGTTTCACTCCGGCTCAAACCGGAATTCACGTTCGAAGTGATCAAGAACCTGAGAGTGACATTGGATTATACGTTGATGGCTTCAGCGTGGAAAGGCGATACCGATCAGGCGGACATCGAGGATTTCGTCGGAGTGGATGTTTCGAGTGCGGTCAATGTCGGACTCGAATATGTCCTGCCCTTCTGATTGTCCTCCCTGACAATTCCGATTGCATTCATCTCCGTTTTCCGATATAAAACTCACGCTTTTGAACGACCGTTCGTGTGTTTGACGGGACGGGAGGATGCCGGGTGAATCAGCTCGAGAAACAAATTTCCGAAGTTATCCGGGGATATCAGCGGATCCCCGAGTTCCGAAGCGCCATGCTGATCGGATCCCGAGCACGTGGCAATGCCACGGCGGCATCGGATATCGATCTGATGATGGTGTGTCTGGACGTTCCCGATGTGTCGACTCGCATTCGCGTCGTGCGCGACATGGCAGACATGGGTTCGGAACTGACCTGCATCAACAATCCGATCGATACGGATGCATTTCACAAAAACGGCGCTCGATTCAGGGTCTGGCACGTCAGCCAGGACACGATCTGCGATCGGATCAGTTCGATCGAGAAAAGGCGCCATCTCGAAAGCACGATGCTCGTCGCATCGCTCTTTGAGGGCAAAATTCTCTGGGATCCCCGGAAGCAGCTCGAAGCATGGAAAAGCCGAATCAATCCGATGCCGAAAGAGTATCAGGAAATGGTGATTCCCCAGATCTTCGCTGAAACGACATCGGTAGTGGAAGATCTGGCCGAGATCCGGGATGAACAGAATATTTTTTACTTTCACCATGAGATTTCCTGTGCGCTTGAAAATCTCTATGAAATCATTTTTCTGGTTAACGGTCAGTTTCTGAATCTCTCCCATCACCTCGACGAAAGTATCCAGTCCCTCAAAACGGCTCCCGAGGGCTTTCTGATCGGTGTGCATCAGTTGTTCAAACCGGCGTCTGATCTGAAGAGCCTGAAGATGAAATGGCGCATGCTCGCCGAGTTGACCCGATTGGTCGGCAAGTTCGTCGAGAAAAACGGGAAATACAACCTGAGCGTGGGCTGGGTGCAACTCCAGTCCGTCGCACCTTTTCTGTTCGAGCAGGCGATCAGTTACCCCGATCCTCTTCACTGAGCGATCCTGCCTGCCGCCCGTTCCGGCGGTCGCTTGCAGCTCATCAGGCAAAGCCGTAATATGATTTCCTGACGCGCCGGCTCTGATCCGGCGTCTTTTTCGATCCGGAAGGACGGCTCTATGAAAACGTTGACGATCGCTTTGTTGATCCTCCTGCTCCCCCTGGAGGCCGATGCCTGGGATTGGGCCGAGACCGGTGATCTTCTGAATGCCGGATGGGTGTACTCCATCTACCAGAATCCAGCCGGAACTGTTTTTGCGGGAACCTCGCCCAATGGCGATGTCTTCAAGTCGACCGACGGCGGCGCAGCCTGGTCAAACACGGGCAACATCGCCGGTGCGATCGAGGCGATGAGCATCATCGAGCACAACAACATCCTGTACGCCGGGATCAATTCCGGCGCCGACGTCTATCGCAGCACCAACTCGGGCACTTTGTGGCTCTACACGGGCGGAACAGTCGGGACAACCATCTACGAACTGCTCCGGGGGACCGACAACCGAATCTATGCGACGACCGGATCCGGCGGAAACATCTACGCATACGACCTGTCGCTCGCACCACCCCAGTGGATATCACCTCCCATGCAGCTTCCCGCGGCTGAAAATGTTTTCTGCATGATCGAGCCATCTCCGGGGGTCTTTTTTACCGGGAGCGGTCCCAACGGGGACGTGCATCACTCGACCGATTCCGGCGCAAGTTGGTCTGTCGCATCGGAACTGACGGATGCCGAGGAGGTCCGCGATCTCCTCATGGGATCTGACGGCGCGCTGTATGCCGCGACGAATCCGGATGCGGTGGTCTTCAAATCGACCGATTCGGGTCAGACATGGATGACCGGAGGCTCTCTGTCGGGGGCGGATATCCTCTTCAAACTGCTGGAGGGGAGCGACGGAGCCTTGTATGCCGCAACCGGGTCAGTCGGAGATGTCTTCCGGTCGACCGATCACGGCGATACCTGGATCAATACCGCTCAACTTTCCGGAGCGGTGTATGTCACATCGCTGATCGAGACATCCGATCATTATCTGATGGCCGGGGCCTACCCGAATGGCTCGGTGTTCAAATCCACCGAACCGATCTCGTCGTTCACTCCGTCACCGACGTTCACGCCGTCTCTCACACCCCCCCCGACTGAAACTCCGTCGGCGACTGTGTCGCCGACTTCGTCCGCATCTCCAACCTCGTCACCGATCCCGACCGATACGCCGACCGGTACGCCCACGGTAACTCCGACTCCGCCTCCGCCGACCATGACGCCGAGCCGAACACCGACACCCACATTCACCGCAACCCATACACCGACGTCCTCCCCGACACGAACACACACACCGGTTCCGACAGAGACTCCGACTCGAACACCGACTGCGACCGCTCCCCCGCCGACGATCACTCCGACCCGAACACCGACGCCGACTCCATCCGCGACCCGCACACCGACTGCGACCATGCGGCCGACCGACACGCCCGAACCATCCCCGACGTTCACCCTGCCTCCTTCGCCGACACCCACTCCGCCTCCGACGGTCCCCTCCGACGGCCTCACCCTGATGCTCGACGATCCGATCCTCGCCGCCGGTGATCGCTTTTTCCTCCACATGACACTCGGCAATTCGACATCGACCCGGATCGAACTGGACGCCTACATCCTTCTCGATGTCTATGGCAATTTCTGGAGCTGGCCGGACTGGATTCCGATTGCGCAGGGTCTGGGGAACAAATCCTATGATCTCGGAGCGCTGGAATCCGCCGAGGAAACGGTTCTGGAGTTCGACTGGCCGTCCGGCACGGGATCTGCGTCCGGATTGTACTTTTACGGTGCTTCGTTCACGCGCGGCACATTCGATCTGTTCGGAACCGTGCAGGCGATTCCCTGGGAGTATCGCTGACACCGACATCCATCCGGTGCGGTCAGACTATCAGATGGTACCCGATCGCGAAGATGGCCAGGTCACAGCATACATGGGCGATCCAGGGGGAGATCAGCGATCCCCTCAACTGGTACATGACGCTCCAGATCATTCCGGCGAAGCCGACCGCAAGGCCGAAGAGGAGTCCGAAGACCGGGCCGAAGTAGACGATCGTGACGACGATATGGTGGAACGCGAACGCCAGCCCGGCGATCAGATGTGCGGCTCGTGTCGGCATCTGACTGCGAGCGCATTCGAATACGAACCATCGCCAGTAGTATTCCTCGACGGCTGAATGGATCAGCGACATGACGAGAGCGGTGGGGATGTATGCGTCGAGCATGCCCAGGAGCGCGGCTTTGCGGCGGATCAGATCGGTTGCTCCGATTACGGGGCTGCCGGCGGGAGACAGGAAGGCGGCGAGGATGGTCAGGGCCATGAGCACGCCCGCGGTCATTCCCGCGAGGACATCGCGGCGGTCACCCTTCCAGGAGGATTTCAGGCGGGGAATGGATGCGGGTGCGAGCAGGAAACGGATTGCGAGAATGGGCCAGAGCAGCGTGAACAGTTTTGTCGTGCCATAGATGATTCGGGCGGCGGAGGATTCCGGAATGAGAATGAAATAGAACAGCGAGGCGAAGCCGGGAAGAAGCAGGGCCGGGATCAGCGCAGCCCGGTTGCGGGTCGGGAGCGATTTCATCCCGGTTACCCTAATCGATCCGGCGTCGGAAATCCAGCGATGCGGGCCTCAGGGCCGATCGATCTTCGTAAATAGAATCTCGCTGCGGAGACGATCCCGCGACAGAAACCCCGTCAGCACATCGCGGACATCCTGCTCGGTCATCGGTTCTCCCGTGAGGAGATTCGGGCGGTGCCACAGGATTTCGAGCACGATCCGGCGGATGTCATCGAGCTTGAAATCGAATTGCCGCGCGAGAGTTTCCGGCAGTTCGCGGTCATATGTGATCCGGGCATGATCGAGAATCCCGCTCCAGAACATGGCCGTATCCTCCGTGTCTTGAATATCCACATCGATGACGTCGGTCAGTCCGGCCAGTTGATCGGAGATGAGCCGGCGCGGGAGCGACGAGACGAAGATGACGGTGTGGGGATGTTCGAGCAGGATTCTGAGCAAGGTGAGTTCAAACGCTCCGGAGTCGGATGGGGGCGGGAGCTGTTTGCCGAGCAGCAGTTCAGATGCTTCTACCAGCACCGGATTTCCGGCCGCTCGGTGGTTGGTCAGCAGCGTGTCGATCTGACCGCTGTACAGATCGAATCCGAACCGCCCGAACTGTTCCCGGATCGATGCGATGTTGATCGTGCAGGCGACGGGGCTGAGGCTGGCGGCGAGATAGCAGGCGACGCGCAGCGAGGTTTCGCGGTTTCGTCCTGTGACGAGAATTTTCGGGCCGTGAGGTTCCATCCCGCGCTCCGGTATCACGCGCCCGACGATCTCCGGCCATCTCCGGATTTTTTCCGCGAGCTCGTCCGCTTTCAACCGGACGCGTTCGGACGAGACGAACGACGGCCAGCGATGATCGAGTTTGATCAGACGGCGCACGCCGCGTTCGGTCCAAGGGCAGAGCTCCGTTGCCGCAAAGGCTTCCTCGATGTCGCTCATCGACAGAACGACATGCTCCGGATCCCTTTGAATGGCCAGGTTGAGCGCATACATGAAAGCGTTTTTGATCTTGCCGCCGGTCGTGGGATAGAGCTTCGAAACGATATGAAAATCCAGGTCATCCGACATGCGGATGTTCGGCGTGATCATGCTCTTCCAGATCGCTTCACGTTCAGCCGCCGACGGAAAACTGAACGTCAGTCTCAGCGAGATTCTCCGCTCCATGGCCGGATCGATCAGATTGCCGTGCGAGGTGGTCATCAGCACGATGATTTCATGTTTCTCGACCGCTCTGAGAAAGTCACTCGTATGCGCGCTTTCGATCGAGCAGAGTTCCTCGCATTCGTCAATCAACGCGATCCCTCCCCGACGCTCGACTTCCGCGAAGAAGCTTTCGATGCTCTCCGTCGCATGCAGCACGCCCGTACCCGAGCTGCCGCTCTGTGAGAGTCGGGGTGTTACGAGCGGTTTCTGCAGATGGTTGCTGATGGCGCGGGCAAACATCGTTTTCCCGGCTCCGGATGGGCCTTCAAACAGAATGACCGTCGCCCGGCCATAATCGATCGCGTCGGGAAGCCCGAGACGTGTGCGGGCATCGATCATGGAATCGTACTGATCGATCAGGTTCATCGTCCGCCGGATCATCTCGTCCGGCAGAATGACCTGATTGAGTTTTGTCTGGGGATACTCGAGCTGATACCGGATTTCACCATCACTCATCGTGCAGCTCTCCTTTCTGCCCGGCAGTGCCGTACACCTCATCGGCAAACCCCATCTCGACCGCTTCCTCCGCCGTCAGCCACGTGTCGACTTCCCGCAGAACAAGTGCTTCCACCTGTTCGCAGGTCTTCAGTTTCGAATGCGCGATGACATGGCGTACCAGACGATCGTGGAGAATGTCCTGGTGCTTTCGATCCGCGAGAATCTGGGCGTGGTTTCCGGAGATGGTGGTTGAGAACCGGTGTGAGAGGACCGATGTGTTGGGCAGGAGCACGCGATGTCCCGAGGCACCCGAACTGAAGATGGTCAGGGCGGCCGAAGCGACCAGCCCGAGACCGGTCGTGAAGACGGGCAGTTTCGACCAGTCGATCAGGTCGACGATCCCGAACGCGCCCATGAGCGATCCGCCGGGTGAGGAGATGATCATCTGAATGCAGTCGTGACACCGCTTTCGGTTGATCCGCACGATCGACTCGGCGATGTTCGCGGCGGCTTCTTCCGTGAGCACCCCCCACAGACCGATCACACCGTACGTTTCGAGGCTGTCCATGTGTTCCGCTGAATGACTATACATGCCGTAACCCTCCCTGCTATGATTCGAACAAGGAATCGCGTCATCGCTGGTCGCGGATTCGCGACATGACACATTTTTTTCAAGGAAGGAAATGGCGGATCGATGAACAATCGCGGTTTTCAACTCGAACATACCGTTCTGATACTCAAACAGCTTCTCGAAACAGCCCTGGGCCTGTCGGTCAGGGAGATCGCCGGGCGGACGTCCCTGAGCGACCGGACCGTGCAGCGGCATCTGACCATTCTGTCGCTGTACTTCCCGATCACTGCGGAACCGGTTCCCGATGACCGCCGACGGAAACGGTACCGGTTCATCTCACCCGACCACCAACCATCTCTGCCGCAGGTCACGTTCGGGATGGAGGACATTCTGGCGCTCCGATTCTTCAGCAGTCTCATCCCGGATCGCTCCGGACTGCCGTTTCACGAGCAACTCGAGCGGGCATTCACCAAAATGCGGCTCGCACTCCACACCGATGTCTCGACAGGCATCAACTCCCTGCTCGATGTGTTCCAATGCCAGGAAAAAGTCACCAAAGACTACCGGAAGCATCGGCAGACAATCGGCTTTTTCACCGAATCGATTCTCACCCGACGGGTCCTGCGGGTCCACTATCAGTCATTTCAGAGCGGGCGCCTCCTGACTCTCAAGATCGAACCGGTCAAACTGTTTTTCTATGACGGCGGCATTTACATCCGCGCATACGTGAGAGGATTTCGCGACTACTGGACGCTGGCTGTCGAACGATTCAGACAGATCACGATCGTCGAGGGTGAAACGGCGTCGACGCATGACTCCTCCGCGATCCAGTCCCGGGCCGATCAGAGTTTCGGGATTTACGACCAGAAGCCCTTTGCAAGCCGATTTCGGTTCGCGGCATGGATGGTCCCGTTCATCCGGGAGCGGTCATTCCACCCCTCCCAGACACTCACGGATCTTCCGGACGGGTCGATCGAGGTGGCATTCTTCTGTGGAGGCGAATTCGATCTCCAGAAATGGGCTCTCGGGTTCGGGTCCGCGATCGAGGTGCTGGAACCCGAACGTCTCCGGGACTCGATCCGGGACGAACTCGGGAAAGCGCTCGCCCAATACCCGCCGGCTACCTGACCTTTGTTTTCCAGATCTGCACTTTGCCGCCGAGCGGGATGGTGTGGTAATAGACCCAGTGTGTGCCGGGCTGAAACTGCGGATGTGATTTCGTGTCGTGAATGTTGATCAACCGGTGACAGTCGGACCCGTCCGCTCGCGCCGCAAACAGATCGGGCTGAAAATCCATGGCGCCGGTTTCCATGGTCGGAGCGCCGGTGTAGCCCCGATACGCATCCGGTACCTCGATCGTCTCGGATTCGGTATCCCCTGCAGCGAGCGCTTCGAAAACGAACCATTTCCCGTCGGAGCTGACGGAGATCGGTCCCGGATACGAAAACCGGGTTCCCGATCCGTAGAGCGTGCGAGTATTCGTTCCATCCGGAGCAGCGGCATGGATTTCCGTACCGGTGGACCTGCTCACGAAGTACAGGATCGTACGACCGTCCGGAAGCCAGGCCGGGAAAAGCAGATTGCCGGTTTCGGGCAGATCCACGATGTCGCGGGTCATGACATCGACGACCGAGATTCGACAGGGCGTCACGTAGGCGGCTTCGTCCGAGGTTTCTTCCCCTTCTGCGTCGGTGCTCTGCATCATGATGACATCCATCGGAGACCGTTCATGGGGTTCTGATACGAAGGCGATTTCCTGCCCGGTCGGCGACCAGGCGAACGAATCGGAAATCGTGTCGGCGAGTTGCAGGCGGCTGTCGGCGGAGAAATCGATGAGGATGAGTGCATTCGAGGCGCTGTAGGGTTGAGACGAATCGAAACCGATGAATGCGAGCTGTCTGCCGGTGGGGGACCATTGCGGACTGCTGCCCTCTTCAATGATCCGAAATCCCGATCCATCGCGTTTCGCGACGCAGACCGAGCGCTGTCGCACAAAAGCGATCCACTCCGCATCACTCGAAAAACAGTACTGGCTATCTTTGTCGTCCCGGCTGGGTTGCCCATCCGGACGGAACAGCTCGGGAGTGCCTCCGGGGTGTTTCGCGATGTGGAAACTGCCACCGGTAAAGGCTCGAAAATACATCGGATTGCCGCGAATGGATGAATAGCCGAAAAAGGGGTTTTCTGCGGCGAAGACCGGAAACGAATTGTTGTCTTCGGTGACGACGACGGAGTGAGTGGATTGGAAAATGAAGACATTCAGGATGACCGATATGACAATGACCGCCGCGATGATCCAGAAGGTCCGGGCGACCCAGGGGTGTGTGCGTGAAGGCGTGGATGAGAAGGTGCGGGACACCTGTTTCACGGCATCGGGATGGGTCATGAGCATATCGAGGCGGGAGCGGGCGTATTTGTTGTCGGGATCGATGGTCAGGGCCTTGTCGAATGCGCGTACCGCACCGGTCTTGTCGCCGTACTGCGACAGGAGAAGCCCGAGCTGAATCCAGGATGCCGCCTGCTCCGGATTTTCCTCGACATGTTTCCGGGCTTCAAGCAGTTTCTGGCGGCGTTCGGAATCGGCTTCCTGCGATCGATTCATGGCATCAACCTGTCAGCATCCGCTCAGCTGTTTCGATCAGAGACTGCGGATAACGATGATCCCCGCTCGCCTTGAGTTCCGATAACGCCTGCGGAATGGTTTTGGGTTTCTTGTATTTCCGGTTCGAATTGGTCGCGGCTTCCAGGATGTCCGAAATGGTGATGCACAGGCCCATCGGAGACGCCGGGTCGCTGCCCGGGTATCCCGTTCCGCTGGCATTCTGGTGATGTTCGCTGACCCACTGAGCGATTCTGGGAACGCCGAACGTCTCGAGAATATCCTTTCCGTGAGTGGGATGCTGCCGGATCATCGTCCATTCCGTATCGCACAGCGGGGCGATCTTGTTGAGCAGACTGCGGGGGAGCCTCAGTTTGCCGATATCGTGGAGATAGCCCGCCCAATACAGGTCATCCCGGATTCCCGGATCATCCACCCGACCATGCCAGTTGTCCCACAGGGTCAGCGTATATCGAACGACGGATTTCGAGTGATCCCGGCCGGTGTACCAATCCTTGGCTTCGAGCATGACGACCATGGCTTCCATCAGGGGTGCGAGACGCTGGCGGTCCGAAGAATGACGTTTCATCAACTCGATTGCACCCTCGACGATGGTCAACTCCTGAAGCGCGTTCGGGAAGACCATGGATTCGGCGAGCGCTCGCGAGAGATGTCCGATCATCGCGTTATGGTCGTCTTCGATATCCGCCAGTCGGGCCAGCATGAAATACGCGGCGGGACGGAGCACGGCCGCTTTCTGGGAGTTCGTCTGATGGTGGAGCAGATAGTCGATTCCCTGCCGCGCTTCGTCGAACCGGCCTTCGAGGATATTGAGTTCGACCACATTCAGACCCGCCAGATACTGCTCCACGGCGAGTTTCGGAAGCTTCACCGCACGCTCGATGATTCTCCGGGCCTGCGCCGCACATTCCAACCGTTCGTCGCCGACCGCATCCCAACCCAGGTTCAGCCAGCAGTCCGCAATATGGAGCATCCGGTTCGCGATTACGTCTTCGCGGTTGTTGCTCAGCCAGTATTTGGCTTCGCGCGGGGATGTTTGCTGGAGATACTCGAGGGCGAGCTGAAAATTGGGGATGGCATCCTTGAAACGTCGATTCATGTTGAGCAGAAGGCCTTTGAGGGACCAGTACTGCGTCGCGATCGGAGGTTCGGGGCGGGTCATCTGGCGGTACATGCGCCGGAGATACTTTTCGGCGTCATCCAGGCGATACAGATAGGCGCTCATGCGCGCCGCCGCGGCGAGATGCTGTGCGGCAATGGAACCCGGCGCAACTTTCTCGGCGGCTTTGGCGATGCGGCATTGCCCGAGCCATGCCGAGATGTCGTCTCCCTGGGCATACAGGGCACGGGTGCTCACGAGCGCGTCCGACAGAGCGAACTGGACTTCCTTGGCCATCGTCCGGGGCGCTTCCATCAGACGTGTGGTCAGATCCAGCCACTCGACGACTTTCCCGGCGTGAATCTCCTGCGCCTTCTGCGTCGCCGTCGTGATCGGCTCGCTGCTCTCGAACACGCGACCAAATGCCGCAAACTGTCCTGCCAGTGTCATGGTCTTATCATACCCGATCCGTCCGCACTTTTGAAATCCACTCCGATCATTTTCCGCCCGTCATCGACACAACGATCACCGGTACGGTCCACTCCCGGGAATCACGTTCCGAACTCCTCCTGTCGGATCCGCACAGTCACTCGAATATCTGGGAATCAGATGGACGTGCAGGTGAAAAATTGTCTGCCCCGCCGACTTTCCGATATTCACACCGACGTTGTACCCGTCCGGCGTATAGGCCTGCATGAGTTCATCACGGCAGATCCGGAGCAACCTGAAAATGGCCTTCAGTTCCTCATCCGTCGCATCGAACAACCCGGCCACATGCCGTCTCGGGATAATGAGCGTATGCCCCAACGATACCGGAAACACATCCCGGATGGCGTACGCGAGGGGATCCGAAGCGATCAGCCGTGTCGCGTCCGGTTCACAAAAGATACAGCGTCGTTTCTGCTCCATCACGGCCTCCTGTTGTACCGCCCGGTGACACTCAGCAGGTGGTCCGAGTGCAAGTCGAGTTCGTCGAGGGAATCGAGATGCCATGTCCAGTTTCCCGCGGCTCTTCCCGGAAGGTTCATGCGAGCCTCCGAACCGAGTCCCATGATATCCTGTGCCGGCACGATCGCCCATGCCGCCACACTGCTCATCGCCAGGTCGATCAGATCCCAGTGAATCGTTCGATGCGTGCCCGCAAGATACTCCGTGAGGTGCGCAAAACAGGGATTGACGGCTCGCCGCGCACTGGAGCGCTTCGGTCTCAGGGATCGATACCAGCCCCGGATCGTGTCGTTGTCGTGCGTTCCGGTGTACACGACACATCGCGGGGAGGAGTAATTATGGGGCAGATAGTCGTTTCCCGGGCCCGAACCGAATGCGAACTGCAGAATCTTCATGCCGGGAAACGCAAACCGATCCCGTAAAGCCGTCACGTCGGGAGTGATGACCCCGAGATCCTCGGCGATGAGCGGCAGGTCGGGAAGCACGGTCACGGCACGGGAGAAGAAATCCGCACCCGGTCCCGGTTCCCAGTGTCCGTTCTGCGCCGTCCTGTCCGATGCCGGAATCGACCAGTACTGATCGAAACCCCGAAAATGATCCACCCGGATGATATCCACCAGGCCGAGCAACACGCGGAAACGATCCATCCACCATGAGTAGCCGTCCCGGGCCAGCCTGTCCCAGCGGTAGAGCGGATTTCCCCAACGCTGACCGGTCCGGCTGAAGTAATCCGGAGGGACTCCCGCGATATGAGCGGGACGGCCCGAATCAGTCAGATCGAAGAGATCGGGATGGGCCCAGACATCCGCCGAATCCTCCGCCACAAAAATCGGCATGTCGCCGATGATGCGAATGCCTTTTTCTCGTGCGGCCCGACGCAGTCGCGACCACTGTTTCGAAAACTGGAACTGGAGAAACCGGTGGAAATCGACGGCTTCCTTCAGGTCACGTCTCGTCGATTCAATCGTTTTGAGGTGGCGATTGCGAAGATCGTTCGGCCAATCATACCAGGCGCGTCCGCCCTGCGATGCCTTGATGGCGCGAAAGAGCGTATAATCCGGCAACCAGACGACATGCGCATTCTCGAAGGTTTCATACTCTGTCGATTGCCACCCGCCTCCATGGCCGAACGCCCTGCAAGCCTTCATCAGGGGGGCAAGACTAACCTCCTCCAATTCACGAAACGAGGCGCAGGTGCGCGCGGGAATATCCGAACACGTCAGCAATCCATCGGCTTGAAGCAGATCGAGATCGATCAGGAGATGGTTTCCCGCGAATGCCGAGTAGCCTGAGTAGGGGGAATCGCCGTATCCGGTGGGTCCGAGCGGCAGGATCTGCCAGAGCGATTGACCGGCGCGGCAAAGAAAATCCAGGAATCGATCGGCGGCGGCTCCGAGGCATCCGGTGGAACGGGAACCCGGAAGTGATGTCGGGTGCATCAGAATGCCGGCGGCCCTGTTCATGATCATGCTGCTTTCCCTGTTCTATTTGATCCGGTACAACAACCCGAGAAGAATCAGGCCGCACAGGACCGATTTGAATTCCCGGAGAGAAATATCGGAACCGACAAAAGCCTCACGCCCCGTGACACCATGCCGGAATTTGTCGAAAATCTGTGTGACATTGGGCCCCAGACGAATCTGCTGCATCAATTCACGGCTGCGACTGGATTGACCGAGTGTGACCGAGAGATCGGGGAGGATGTCGATGAGCACGGACGGATCGTCGATTGCACGCAGGTTGTCGAGCAGGATGACGGCGGTCTGCAGATCCATCGGAATGTGCTCTTCCTCAGGCAACGCCCCCTCTGTGAACGCAAAGGTCCCGTCCGATGCGGTGAAGACGGTCTTGAGAATCAGACCGATCTGATGGTGAAGGGCTTCCGAGAGTTGGACCATGTTGACGATCTGGCGTTTGAAAATGATCGTGCCGGAACGCATCTTGCCGAGTTCTTCAATCGCTTCCTGAACCCGTTCGCGCTGGGCGGCGGTGATCATTCCGAGATCCACCATGATCTGGTCGACGCGCATCTTCGGGTCGTCCGTGCGCGCAAACAATAGATGCCCCCGCTTGAAAAACAACTTCGATTCGTATTCCGCGATCCGGATATTCAGAATTCCCGTCAGCTTGTCCTCGAAGATCCGCGCATACGGTAATGCGACATGCTTTTCAGACAGGTTGCCCGACGCGAGATCGCCCGTGGAAAATTCGAAGGAAGAGGGGCCCTGAACATTGATCAGAGGCAGTCGTGCGAGCGGAGCAGAAGGAGGCGCCGGAGGCACGCTCGACGATTGCGCGACGATCACGCCGGGATGCGTGTCTTCGCCCGGAGCGTGCGGTTCAACTCTCGGTTCCGGCTTCGGTTCCGGACGGATCTCGGGGCGCGGTTCAGGGCGCATCGAAACTTTGTTGTCCGGTTTCGGATCGGTTCTGGGGGGCGGTGGCGGCGGTGGAGGTAGCGCGGTTTTCCGGGGCGGCGGCGGGAGATCCTCGTCTCTCGGGTCCGCGAGTGATTCGCTTTCAATGCTCGAGATATCCCGGATATCCGATGCCTTGCGTTCAACCGCAATGGCCACGGCATCCTGCTCTTTCCGGCTGAGCAGCCGTTTGTCTCCGGTTTTGAACACGTCGAAACTCAGGCAGAGATGAACGAGTTGCTCGGCATACGGAATGATGCGGTGCCCTTCGTCCAGCATCTCACCGATGGTCCTGCCGCGCGCCAGCAATCCCAGAAAAGACTCCTCACGCGATGTCAACCGGAGCGTATCGGCGATTTTCCCCAGTCGCGTCGTGGGATAGACGCAGACCGTCGGCTTCGGTAGAAAAACGCTGTATTTCGGAGCGAACCACATCGAGCGATAAATCCCGGCGAGGGTATGGATCAGGGACAGTCCCGGTGATTCAATCAGCAGAACGCCTGCCGGATCGTCCTTCGCCGTCCAGTCGAAATCCGCGTGCATCATCCGGACGGCTTTTTCAAGCGATCGGATGAGGTGTCGAACCGCGAGGCCATTGACACAATCCGGGCGGAGTCCCCCGTTCTTGATCAGCCAATCCGCGGCGACCCGGTCCTGGGCCGATTTCGCCAGCGCCCTGTACTTCTGTTTCTCAGTTCCGCCCAGCCCACCCCGCCACAGAGCAAACACGCTGAACGATTCGCCGCGTTTCGACGATCGGACACCGCGCAGCCGTCCCTCGTCGAAAAACAAGGTGCGGATAACGCCCTTCTGTGTCAGTCGCAAGGATCCCGTCATGTTCCGTGCCGAGACGATTCCGAGAATCATGGGGAGTGACCGCGATACGACGGAACCCTGATCGGGGAACGATGCCGGGATCGCCATTTCACCGGTGGAGGAATCCTCGATCAGGTCCCCCGATCCTCCCGAGCCGCTGTCCTGGATCGTCTTGCGGAGGCGGACATCGAGGCGGTAAATGAGTTCGGGTAGAGGGAAGGGCAGCACGAGATAATCGTCCGCGCCGGATTTGAATGCCTGCACTTTCGATTCCTGATCGTCCTTGCCGTACAGAATCACGATGGGGCGGATCGCGAGATTCGGGTTCTTGCGGAGTGCCTGAGTAAAGGCAAAACCGGTCATGCCGCCCAGTTTCGTCCGGAGCACCACCGCGTCGACGCCGCCCATCTGGACCAACGCCTGCGCTTCCTCGGCCCATTGAATCGTGGACGCATCGAATCCGACCTTGTTCAGGGCATCCGCGAGTTGAATCGAGACCTTTTCGTTTGTGTCAACGACAATGACTTTTTCTCCGGCCATAGAATTCCTCCCACGACATTCACACTTTACCTTATTTTCATAATAAACGACAATTCCCTGCACAGCGCAAACTTCGGTTTGCCTGCACCCGTCCCGGGCAAACTGCGAAAACCGGTTCCGGAGGAACGATGTCGCGAAAAAGCATCCTCATGATTCGTCCATGGATCGAAGATTTCTCCGCGTTCGACCACTTCGCCCAACCGCTCGGATTCCTCGTGATCGCCCGCCGTCTCATGCAGGCCGGATTCGATGTCCACTACCTGGATTGCCTCCGAAGCACTCTCCCGATCACCGGCACCCCGGACACCGACAAACGTCTGCTACACCCGTTCCGGGCCGTCCGCATCGGGAAACCGGATCCGTTTTCCGGAATCCCTCGCCATTATCGACGATTCGGGCTGTCCGACGAGGCCATTCGCGATCGCCTGAATGAAATGGAACGGCCCGATGCCGTACTCGTCACGACCGGCATGACCTATTGGTACGGGCCGCTCATCGCGCTGATGGACATGCTGACGGAGCGTTTCGGGCCCCTCCCGATTGCCCTCGGAGGCATTCACGCGACGATCGCCCCGGATCACCTCACCCGTCTGCTGCCGCAGGCACGGATTTTCCCCGGAGAAGCCGACGAGATATTCTTCCGATGGGTCCGGGAGCACGCCGGGGGGGAGTTCCGCGCGGATGTAACGGAGATTACTCCCGCCTGGGAGCTCGCCGGACCGATCGGATATGCGCCCATCATGACCAGCCGGGGATGCATGCACCGATGCGATTACTGCGTGGCCTCGGCGATGAGTCACGCCCGGCAGGTTCGCCGGGTCGAGGTGATATCCCGCGAGATCGATCATCTGATCCGGGTTCACGGTTTCCGGCATTTCGCTCTATACGATGATGACCTGGGCTGCGGCACCCGGGAGGGTCTCGAACACTTCAAACAGTTTCTGCGGATGCTGTGTGAACGCGCTGAACACATGACCTGGCACACACCGAACGCGCTCGGTATCGCTTCCGTCACGGAGGAGATCGCATGCCTGATGCGCACGGCGGGTTTCGAACAGCCCCGGCTGAGCCTGCATCATCTCGATCGGAGACTCGGTCCGCGAGGACTCGACGACAGCGCTCTCCAGGCCTATTCCCGTGCCGCTGAACACCTCATCCGGGCAGGATATGAAGCGGCTGCGCTGTCGTGTTACGTGATTGCAGGGCTTCCCGATCAACGCCTGGAATGGCTCGATCGCGCCTGCACGCAACTCCTGTCGATCGGCATCAGACCGTATCTCGCCCAGTTCAGCCCGATTCCCGGCACGCCGCTGGGTGACGTTCGGCTCGGTCAGCTCGGATACCGGTCGGATGCCGACATGCTCCTCACCAACAAGATCCTGTCCGTTTATAGGCATGGCGGGTGGAGCGGTGCGGAGTATCAGGCCTTCGCCTCAGACCTCAAACACCGCCGACAAAATCCGTGTTCAGTTCCAGCCGAATTCGAGCAGCGCGATGTCAGTGACGAGACTCGAGAGATCGGGTGAGAGGATAGCGGCCAGCCAGACTGCTCCGTGGAAAGGATCGATGCCGTCCGGCCAGAGGAGGGGGGGGATGACGGGGATCGATGTCATTCCGGGCGGAATAGCGGGCAACTGATCGAGATAACTGTCGAAACTGAGGTTGAATTCCGGGGCGAAGTAGTAGGCGCCGTTGAGTTCGAGCAGGACGCAGAGGGGGTATTGCACGAGATCTGTTCCGAGGGGATTGCAGATCCGGGCTGTGCAACTGCAGACGATGCCGGATTCGAGAAGGGTGGCGGGCATGGAAAGGGTGACATCGAGCAGGGGACAATCGGTCGTCGATTCCAGGTCGATGCGGCTGATTCCGCCTTCCGCGCAGGTATACAGGGTCGAGGGGCCGGCGGCGACCAGTGAGAGTGTTTCCCAGCCGGACAGTCCATCAACAGGTGACAGGTTGTGGAAGGCGACGCCGTCGAAGAAACTGATGCCCGCGCCGGTCGCGAGCCATGCAGCGCCATGCGGACGGCTCAGGATCCGTCGCACCCGGTAATGCGGCAACCCATCCTCGACATAGTAATTCCTGAACGATCGTCCGTCGAACCGCGACATTCCCTTGCAGGCCCCGAACCACATGACGCCGTGCTGGTCCTGTTCGAGATCGTAGACGCGATGGAAGACCAGCCCGTCGGATTCGAACCACGAGTGCCATGATGCGCCGTCCCATCGCGTGACCCCGGCGTCGGTGCAGAACCACACATGATTGAAGCAGTCCGTCTCCACACGATAGACAATGTTCGACGGCAGTCCATTGGAGGTGTCGATATAGCGCCAATCCACCCCATTCCAGTTCGCAGCACCGCCCCCGAACGTCAGAAACCAGATCGATCCGTCCGAATCGCGGATTACATCCATGATCTTCAGTGACGGCAATCCCTCTTCGATACCGAACGGTGTCCATGTGTCGTTTTCGAATCGGAACGCACCCTGTCCGTACGTGCCGGCCCACAGAACGCCGGAATCATCCCAGTCGAAGCCCCGGATGAGGGGCGGATTGCGCGGATCGCCGAGTTGCCAGACGGTGGATTGCGCGCCGTCGAACCACCCGATGGAGCCGCTCGCGGTGCAGTACCAGAGCCGGTCGTCCCGATAGGTCATCGACCGCACCTCATTGCCCTTCAGCCATCCCGGAACCGTATGGATATCCGCCGCGACCCCCTCGACCAGATGCTGCAGACCGCCGTCATCCGTTCCGCAGAACATGGATCCATCGGAGGCAGCCGCCAGTGCCGTCGCGCGCCAGCCCGACAGGTTCTGCTCGGGGGTCAGCGCATGCCAGGCGCCGTTTCGACGGTACGCGATGCCGGCGTCCGTGCCGACCCAGACGACACTGTCCGAATCGACGGCGACGGCACGGATATGGTCGTCGGGCAACCCCTCACCGGAAAAAGAGGTCCAGAGATTGCTGTGCTTGAGAGTCAGGCCGGCGTCGGTGCCGATCCAGAGATTATGCTGAGGGTCGGCGGTGATCGAATGGACGAGGTTGTGCGCCAGACCGTCGGATGTTGTATAGGATGCCGTGACCGCGTCGTTTTCGATCAGGTTCAACCCGCTGCCGGTGCCGACCCAGACGCCGATGTCGGGTTCGAAGTACAGAGTGTTGATGCGATTCCCGAGCAGACCGTCGGCGGTGGTCAGGAGTGTCCAGGAACTGCCGTCCCAGATTCCCAGTCCGTTGCCGAAGGCGGCGCCGAACCCGGCGTAGATGCGTCCGGAAGCGTCGGCGGCGAGTGCGGTGACTTCGTTTTCGGGCATGCCGCTTGAGGTGGTCAGAACCGACCATACCTCGCCGTCGCAGGAAACCAGTCCGCCAAAGCGCGATCCGAACCACAGCGTGCCGCCGGGTGAGCGGGTCATGCAGTGAAACCAGTTGTCGGGCAGACCGGTTTGAGTGGTGAAGTGCGTGAACGATCGGTCGAGGGGATTCCAGCGAACGAGCCCGCCGCTGGTTGCGGTCCAGATTTCGTGATCGGAAACGAATTCGATGTCGCGCACGGCGTTGCCATCGGTCCATGTCGTGATCCGGGTGACGGTTTCCATCGCGTGGGCGATTCCTCCGAGCGCGTCCGGCACACAGCCCCCCAGGCAGGCCAGCGCGGTGAGGATGAGGAGAAAACGCAGGATGGACGACAGGTGGCGTTTCATAATCCGAATCCCCATTCGACCCAATCGATGTCGCCGATCGGGTTCCCCTCCTGTGAAGTCATGATGGTCCAGAATCGGAGATTGCTCATGGACGCTCCGGTTTCGGGCCAGATGAAATCGAAGAGAATGAAGTGGTCGGTCTCACCGGGAGCCAGATTGAGTAGATTGCTGTCGATCGAAGGCGGGTAGTGCGCCCAGGATGGCCAGAAATAATAGTCTCCCGTGCCGATATCCAGAACCACATACAAGATGGCATCCAGGGTGCGTTCCGAGCCGCCGTTGACCGCCCGGACGGCGCAGGTGAACGGATCGTTCGGACGGAAGAATGTCGCGTTGAGTTCGAGATAGGCGCCGTGATCATAGGGGGGGACAGAATTTGATCCAGTCAGGATCACACCGGATTCCCCCGCCAGAAAAACATGATCCGGATACGATCCTCCGACCGAAAGGATCCGTTTTTCCGTGGGTCCCGAGCATTCCGACCATCGTGTGCCGTCCCAGAAGAGCAACACGGCGGTTCCGGTTTGAGTTTCACCCGAAGCGAACACGGCATCCGGTCCGAATCCCGACAACATTCTGAATGACACATCGTCCATCGTACCCGGATGCATGGCTGTTACAGCGGTTCCATCGAAATGATAAATCCCGGAATGGTCGGTTCCGATAAAAACATCGGACACGGAGGATCCCCATATCGAATAAGCATGATCGACATCTTCGAGCAACCAACTTGACCAGGATCCACCCGACCAGTGAGCGAGATAGCAGTTCGAGTCACTGGAGCGGGCGATCACAAACAATTGGTCCGGGGCGGGACTGCAGATATCGAGAATCATCGAGAAGGATGCGGCATCGATCGTGCTCCATTCCGAGCCATTCCATCGATGCAGAGCAGCGATCGGATCCGGTCCGCCGTATAAAGCGCCGCCTGCAAAAACAGCTCCGGATGCATTCCCCGTCAGGCAGGTCAGGTCTTCCTGTGGATCACCCTGATAGCTTCGGACTGCCTGATCTCCGTCCCATGTGTATATGGCTGGTCGCCCGATATCCGTCAAAAGCCAGGCATTCGTCGTCGATGTCCCCCACATGTCCAGAATGTCGCGATTCATGCCGGTATCGATCGATGTGAGATTCGTTCCGTTCCAATGGATGAGCGTCCCGTTCAGGCTTCCGAACAGCATGTCGGCGCTGTCGCCCGTCACGATCGACCCGACCCAACTACAGACACGGGATGACAGGTCGATCCATTCGTCGGAAAAATCGGATGCGAGAAACCCGTCGGGGCCTCCTGTGACGAAACCGTCGGGGGATCCCCAAATCGTGTTTAAGTTACTCATCAGCGTGACCGTGTCGAGAGTCGAACCGTTGTACGTGTAGACTGTGTTTCGGGAAATGGCAGCCATGCCGGTCCCGGGAATACCGGAGACGGAAATGAACTGGAGTGAGCTGAAAGTTTCCTCGAGCACAGCGTTCCATGCAACACCGTCCCAGTGCAGAATGCCAGCTTCGCCATCGTCATTGAACCCGGCGGTGTACAGATCGATGGGGGATTGTCCCCAGATACCGTGCAGCCAGAGATTGGTCCCTGTCGGCATCGAGACCCATGAATGTCCGTCAAACATGCTGATCACGCCCTCTTCACCCGCGGCATAGACGTGCGAGGTATCCAGTCCCCATATTTGATGGATGGTGTATGTGTTGTCGATCGAGTGGACTGTCCAGTCAGACCCCGAGAAATGAAACGCGATACCGGGTGACCCCGGCCAACCGGAAGGAAGTCGACCGCCCATCCAAACGCTTCCGTCCCCTGCTGCCCAGATCGAGTTGATGTCGGCTTCCGGATACGGGAACACGACCTGAGTCCACGTGCTGCCGTCGAACCGCCATACGGACGCCTTTTCCGTCGCCGCCCACCACTCAGTGGCACTCGCGCACCACAGCGACCGGATTGCATGGTTGCCGGGCAGATCCCGGTGACTCCATGTCGACCCGTTCCATTCGATCACGGACCCGCAACCTCCTGCCGCGACGAGATGATCATTGAATCCGTGAATGGTCCGGATGTCGTTCCCCTGGGGCAGCGGGTTGAGCCAGGTCCACTCTGACCGGGAGTTGCACAGGCAAACCGTCAGAATGAAGACAACAGACAGAAAGAAAGGATTTCTCATGATGACCTCCCCGGCGGCAGAGAAAAATCGTTTCATCCCCGCCCTCTGGAACAAAGGATGTCTCCGAGGACGATTTCCGTGCAGGTCGGCGGCTGCCGGATTTACGTTTAACCCCGGGAGTTGTTCGTATCGAACCCCCGAATTGATTATAATGAAAGTTCAGACTCAAGGGAGGAGGAAGCAGGAACATGAAATCGGGAAAATTCGGATTTGGAGTGATTGGGGTTGCGCTGTTGTGTATGGCAGGTTCAGGCGTTTCTGCAGCACGAGCACCGTTCAGTTTTGCCGTGACGGCTGACATGAGGAATTATGCGGGACCCGATACGTACGATACGACCCAGTTTTACCGCGGTGCGTGCGAAGCGATCAGCGCTCTCGGCGCAGGCGCATTCATGATCAGTCCCGGCGACATCGATCCCCCGGTGAACGTGAAGTGGACCATCGAACAATACATCGGATCGCTCTATCCGTGGTATCCCGTTGTCGGCAATCACGAATCCGAAACACCCGAGGACATGGATTGGCTCAGACTATACAACCCCGGCGGGACAGCGCTTCCCGGGATCGTCAATCCGGGACCGGTGAATGCCGTCGAGACCTGTTACAGTTTCGACCATGAGAATGTCCATTTTGCGGTGATCAACGAATATTACGACGGGGTCAGCGATACCGGCACGGATGGAGACGTCACGGATGCGCTCTACGACTGGCTCGCGGCGGATCTCGCGGCGACGACCCGGGAACTGATCTTCGTGATCGGTCATGAGCCGGCCTATGTGCAAAGGGATCAGGATTGCGGCGCACTCCGCCACTCCGGAGACAGTCTGGATCAGTGGGACCATATCGAGAATCGCGACCGGTTCTGGGCGTTGCTCCAGGAATACAATGTCGTGGCATATCTCACCGGCCACACGCATTGCTACAGTGCAGAGCAGTTGTACGGGATCTGGCAGATCGACGCGGGACACTCGCGGGGGCTGGGCGATTCGGTCGCTCGCAGCACATTCGTCATGATCCACGTGAACGGTCCGATGGTGACGTATGAAACCTATCGGGATGACGGTCACGGCGGTCCGTACGGCATGGCCGACTCGGGGTATCTCGCCGGAGGCCCTGTCCCGACCCCGACACCTCCGTGCGCATCCGTTCCTCTGTGTGAATCAGGCGCTGCCTGGAAGTACCTCGACACGGGCGTCGATCCCGGCACATCCTGGACAAATCCCACGTTTGACGACTCTTCGTGGCTATCCGGACCCGCTCAACTCGGCTACGGAGACGGCGATGAATCGACAGTGATCGGATACGGTCCGGATCCGGGAAACAAATATATGACAACCTGGTTCCGGCATCACTTCACGATCGAGGACGCGTCCCTGTTTACCGGATTGACGCTTGCGCTGATCCGCGACGATGGGGCGGTTGTGTCTATCAATGGAACGGAGGTCTTCCGGTCGAACATGCCTGCCACGCTCATCGATCCGACAACTCCGGGATGTATCTCTGTCGGAGATGAATTCGAGGCGATGTGGTTCGATCGGGATCTTCCGATGGGGTTGCTCGTGGACGGCGACAATGTGATTGCCGTTGAGGTGCATCAGAACGACCCCACCAGTTCGGATCTCAGCTTTGATCTCGAACTGAGCGGTTGTTTCATGGGGCCGACACCGACGCCAACGCCATCGCTCGACGTGCCTGCGACGTCACCCACGGGATTGGTCGTACTACTCGCTTTCATATCGCTCGCGATCCTGATATCCAGACGTTTCGGAAAAGTATCATGAAACAGGGGAACGTGCCGGAATCCGAGGGGCTGTATGCGCGGATATATCGGGCTGTCCGTGAAGTTCCGAGGGGGCGGGTGGCGAGTTACGGGCAGATCGCGGAACGGGTGGGGGGCTGTTCGGCCCGGATGATCGGGTATGCGCTTGCGGCACTTCCGGAAGGACTGGATGTTCCCTGGTATCGGATCGTGAACCGCCGGGGCGAGATCAGTCTGCAGCTCGGAGCCGACGAGCAGCGTGAGCGTCTCGAAGGGGAGGGGATCCGGTTTGATGCAAATGGCCGGATCAATCTGAACGTCTACGGCTGGACGGGAGATTAGATAGCGGCGGGCCTCCGTGCCCGCCGGCAAAGAAACGGGTCTGTACTCTGATACGGCCTCCGTGCCCGCCGGCAAAGAAACGGGTCTGTACTCTGATACGGCCTCCGTGCCCGCCGGCAAAGAAACGGGTTTGTGCTCTGATACGGCCTCCGTGCCCGCCGGCACATACATAGCAGGTTCTAATACGCATTGCCCGCCGGCAGGGACGCCAGGAGGTTATAATTCGCACGGCCCGCCGGCAGGGACGCCGGCGGCTGCTGTGTTCGACGGGTCGAAGTATGGGAATGACAACTCGTAGGTGGGGCGATCACAAGGATCGCCCATACTGGTAGTTGCGTTTTCGCGGGGATGACAACTCGTATGTCCGGACGTGGGTTCCGTTTTCGCGGGGAGGATACGGTTGAACCGTTCATCCGATACCCGTTCATCCTGAGCCTGTCGAAGGATCGAACGGGTTTATACCGTCCCGGGCTTCGACTGGTCGGTCCTCACAACGCTCCGATTCGTTCCTGCTCTTCGATCCCGGTTCGGACCTCCCGGTCACCCCGAACGGGATGAGTTGGCACCGACTCGGAGTGTGCACGCGCTGTTCCACGCACGGAGGCCGTACTAGAGTACAGACCCGCTTCCTTGCCGGCAGGCACGGAGGCCTGCCGCTATACCTTCAGTTGCAGAGTTCCTGCCAGACGATTGCCGATAGACTGCCGCTTGCGTTGTACGTCGCCACTCCAAATCGGTTGGCTCCCGATGGATGGGAGGTAAAAACATATTCCGAGCATGGATCCAGGTAGAGTTGACTGAGTATCGTGACGGACCGAGGCGGGGATTGACCAAAGTAAAATGCAATACCCGCAAAATCCGAATACAACGCGTTATCCGGATATCGATCGGGATTCGTCCATTGGACTGCCCAGGTGCCACTCTCATATCGACAGGACAGATCCGTTACTGCAGGTACTATGGACGGATAATGCGCACCGATGTCCACTTGCCCGATATCCGGTGACGCATTGCTCTGGGTGTGTCCCGGATTGAGCCGGAATCCTCCGGAATCATAGGCAACCGATCGGGAATCGTTCGGAGTCGGTGTCATCTGAAAGACCGGATCCTTCAGATGAAAGTCGAAGTCTTCGATCGTATCGCCGCCGACAAACTTCGGGTCGCCGAAGGTGTTGTGGATGCTCCAGGTCGCCGCGTCAATCCGATACGGCCCGGCCGTCGGGGTTGGCGGCGTGCCGGTTGGAGTGGGCGTGAAGGTCGGTCTGGCGGTATAGGCTGGGGCCGGGGTTCGCGTGCCATGACCCGGCGTACCGGGCCCCGGGGTCGGCGTCCATGAATAAGAGGGGGTATACAACGTGCCCGTCGGAGAGGGTGTCGCCGTCGGACTCGGCGGCGATGTTGGTGTACCCGATGTCGGTGTCCGTGTCGGTGTCGGGTTTCCGGGGTGAGCGAAATACGTCGTGTCGGGCCCTGTCGCTCCGGGACGATACAGATTGTTGAAGGCCATGATCGGCGCCGATCCATGCTGAGGTGTCGAGGCTGCGTTCGTGGACTCGCTCGTGCAACTGACCAGCCAGTTCGGTGCCGAAGACGGGGTACCCGTCGGATAGTTCATCGTGTCCGGTCCGATGATGTTGCTCATGAGTACCGGTGCATTGGCAATCGATCGCGGTTCCCGACCCGGATCATCTGTGATGACGCAGACCTGGTAGCCGTCGTTGCCGTAGATCGTATTGGACAGAATCATCGGAGACTGCACCTCGACGTCCGTTTGGGCCATCTCGGCGCTTGTAAACAGACACAGTATCCCGCCGTCGCCATAATGATTTGAATTCTCGATGGTTGCATCCGTTCCATTCCACACGATCCGGTTGTTTTCCACATGCGCCATCGTCCCGCCCCGAAGCACGATCCCATAGAATCGATTCCGTGCGATCGTGCAGTTCGTGATCCGGTCCGGTTGATACACACCAACGGGATAGGTCGCTGCCGTTCGCACCGGGTCGATCTGTACGATTCCAAAAAAGTTGCCATCGTGCACGAACGATTGATCCGGAGCGCGCCAGCGATCCGTCGTCACGACTCCAATCTCACATGAATCGATCACGTTGTTGAGATACGGAGCGATGGTGCTTTCAAGCAGAATGCCGACACGGCATCGTGTGATCCGGCAATTCGAAATCGTACCGTTCCCGCTCTTCATATAGATTCCTGCATCGCATGTCATGTTCAGCTCATCGCCTGTTGATGGAGTCAAACCAATACTGCTTTGAATCCGAAGATTGCTGATCGTCACATCCGATACGTCGACACGGATGATCTCCTCTTCATTACCGACCGTCAACTCGTAGCAGACCATCGGACGCTCATCCGGATCGGATGAAGGCGTCCAATCAGATGTCAGTGTGACGTTTTTTTGGATCACAACATGTTCTGAGTAAGTTGAGTATTCCTCGCCTTCCCAATGCACTTTCAGTGTATCGCCAGAATTCGCCGCAGCCAATGCCGCATTGATCGTCTTATACTGCGGAGTCTCCAAACATTCTTGACACACATGTATATTTATCGCTATCGCGTTGCACGTAATAGCAACCAGCGTGGAGAAAATGATTGCATTTCTCATCGTTTGTTTCCTTTCACATTTGGATGAACACGGGTTGTCCGAACTGCCCGCTGGAAGAGAACGCCGACACACCGAACCATAAGCCCAACCCGGTCAGATCTCCCGAGATCGAACAGGACGTGAACGCCGTTCGATCGCTCCCGTAAATGAAGCCCGATGCGTCTTCCCAGATGATCAGATATCCATGTACGATGTATCCTGTTGGAGCGCTCCAGTTCAACTGCAGTCCATTCGACGTCAGATTCGTGATCGCTCCCATCGCATTCGATACATTCGAAAAATGATATCCCGCATCGAGCAGATGATAATCCGAGTACTCCCCTTCCGACACGATTCCGGGATCCAGTGTCGTGATCCCCGCATTGATGCACGGCGACACGCTACTCAGTTTGTAGTTGCCCTGCGACACGGACGCAAACGCGGGATCATCATCCGGAATGTCTCCGATCGACTGCAGACTCCCGTCCGTTTCCGACAACCACTTCTCATCGCAGTCATATAGTGTGTTTCCGGATCGCATGCGACATCGATCGACGTCCGTCAGATAGACCGCGCATTCCGTCCCCTGAGTCGGTTTGTAGATGATGTTGTTCCATAATACCGGCATGTTCAGATACTGCCTGCTGGGAACCGCTTCCGTGATCGACAGGGCGTGATCGTTGTTCACAAACGTGTTGTTGCATATAAGCGGCGTCTGAATATACGGAACTCCCGAGACGATGTCGAAGCTGCTCAGAAGCCCGGATCGCCATTCATCCGCACACTCCGTATGGCACCCGTTCCCGATAAACAGATTATCGAAAATGCGCCCGTGCGCGCCTTTCTCCATCACGATGCCCGCCAGGTAATTCAATTCCAGCGTATTGAACGAAAAATCATGCGAGGTCTCCAATACGACCGCACCGACAAAGTTGTGATAAAAACTGCTGGCCATGATCCGGGCTTCCTGGGATCCCGGTACCGATGACACGCAGATCAGCGTCGCTCCCACGATGTTGCTCTCGAATTCACATCCCTCCATTTCCGTCGGACCATGCATCACAATCCCCGGATCCGCCATCAACAGATCGTTCGAATTCGTGATATCTTCATACTGATCCAGTATCGATCCGGGAATCTCGTCATCCGGCGTCTGCTGATAATGACAGATCTTCAGATTCCGGATGGTGATTCCGCAACCGTCCCGGATCACGAAGCCGTTATCGTTGGCAAAGAAGAAGGTCGTGATCGAATCTTCGAGATCTTCTCCGGACTGCTCGTAGTCGGCAAATTTCGGAATGGGTGTGCTTACCGTATACGGCTGCGCCAACACCGGTTTCGTCCCTTCATGTATGACTCCCTCGATCGTGAAGTGGCCGACGTAGGAGGGGATCACACACTGCGTCGAGTAATAGTGCCCGGATTCCCCGGAATGTATCCGGACGATATCCCCGGCCTTGATTCGCGGCGTGTTGATCACTCCCGCCGGATCATCCAGTCCATACTCGCCATCCGGTTCGATCTCCCAGGTCTTCCCCGAGTCCAACGGCTTGTATTCCCAGGTGTCATCCATGTAATCTCCGTTGCTGGATATTCCTCCGAACACCGTCATCCAGTAATACGCGCCTGCATGGCCATACCGATAGGGCCTGCCGGATGATAGATCGATGGTCCACGCATTGGTTCTCAGATCCAGATAAGCGACATCGTTCAGCACAACCCCATTTGTGTCTTTCCCTCCATGAATGAACAATCGATGCTCGCGGATATCCAACGCACATGCGTGTTCCGCCCGCGCATCCGGTCCGGCATTGATCGGGGTGATCCCGGACCACTCCATCGTCGTCAAATCGAATTCGACCAGTGCATCCGTCACATCCCCGTTCTCGTCATACCCCCCATAGATCAGAATCCGGGGATGGGCTCCATAATACGGATCGAATACCACGGATTCGCCCGTCAGGCCGATATCCTCGATATCCGACTCCGCCAATTTGAGGTCTTCCCAATCACAATCGATCGAGATCGTATACTCCCAGGGATCACTGCTGCTGCTGTCCGTGATCGAATAGGTCAGTTCTCCCAGATAGGCATCCGTGATCGGATTGCTGCTGCCGTCTTTGCCTCCGATCAGAAACACATACGCATGGGCATCGATGATTCCTGCCGGAATGAACGCCATCCGATGCGCCAATCGCGCTTCCGGCAGATCCCCCGTCTGGTCCGCCTCGATCCATTCCCAAAACTGCTCGCGTCCGAAAACACTGATTTTGCAATAGATCTGGGCGCAGACCCACATGCCGTCATCCACCGTGCTCCCGATCGCCCCTCCAAACGTGATCAGATTCCGGAATCGCTTGATGTACTGCGCGGATGATTCCAACTCCCGATGCAGAACCGGAAATACCACGCCGGATGGATGGTGCCGGGCCGGTGGGATCACCCCTCTGGACAGAGGAACCATCTTATCCCACTCGGCCGTCTCGTCATGCAGCTTCTGTATCCAGATCACTCCGTCGCGATCCATCGGCGTTCCATTGGGCCCCGTCCCGCCATACACGATCAGATCGTTGATTGCATGCTTGGTGTCGAAGTGATCGTAATCGTGCGCGCAGACAAAGCCCGTTCGGGGCCCCGGACGCTCGATCCCATACGGCTTCGATACCCACTCGTACGTCTCCGCCGATTGGGCAGGACTCAGAACCATCAGGCAACAGAGGCAGCTCATCAGTACTTTGAATACCATAAAGAAACCTCCTTTGGCAAAGCCCGCTGTTTGTGCGGAACCAGCGATGTTATGTTATAAATATGCCCTTTTTTAAAAAAAAAAAGTCAATATAGAAAGAACCGATTGTTTGCATTGCCGCGCGAATTGAACTAAATTGAGAGCAGGAGGTTGAAACGGGATGCAGGCTGGCAGCAAATCCCCCCTGCCTCCCTTTCACAAACGGGGGATTTTTTGCGGGACGGAAGGCGGTGCGGGGAGAAAGCGATGATCCTCTTTCTGGTCCTTATCTGTGTGTTCGTCATCCCGGTCGATGGCTCGGATTACTACGTCGATGCCGTCAACGGAAATGATGAAACCGGCGATGGCACGCAGACCAACCCCTGGAAAAAACTACAGTTCGCCATCGATTCCGCCCCCGGATATCCCGACAATCACTCCGTGTTTCATCTCGCTCCCGGTGAATATGGACCAACCGGAAGTGGAGATGATCGATACATCGATGTCCTGAGCAATCAAGTGATTCGCGGATCTGAATTGGGTTCTGTATTCCTGCAAGGCATTGGCGGATTTCAAACCCCAAACGTTCAACTTGTAAACTTACATTGTAGGTTTGGTTTCAATGAATCCTCCAATGTTGTGGTCGATCATTGTATTGTGTCTCTTGGATCATCGGGCGGGGCAGGCATCGACGGATTTTCCGATGTGATTATCAGAAATTCCCTGTTTACTCTCAACAAACCTGCAATCACAATATGGAACGATGGGTGCTATGTACTATTTGAAAACTGTATTTTTTTTGACAATATCGGCCAGATCAACCTTCGGGCCGGGACGTGTATTGTCAACTATTGTTGTCTGCAGGAACCAGTGACAGGACTTGGAAACATCACAGCCGGTCCGCAGTTTGTGGATCCCGAGCACCGAGATTTCAGGCTGGCGAGAGGATCTCCGTGTATCGATGCCGGCAATCCGTCGTCTCCGGTTCCTCCCGGCGGAGGCTCCCGGATCGACATGGGATGCCACGAGTATCTCTTCACGCCTCAATTGTATATTGATTCAATTCAGATAGACGAATCCTTCGGCGATCATGACGGGATACCGGATTTCGGTGAATCCGGGTTCCTGAAAATCCGACTCGCAAACGGTGGAGAAGACGCATCCAATCTGATGATTTCTCTCATTTTATCCAATTCGGATCTGCAGGTTGGCAGCAGTTGGGTAACCTATGCCGATCTGCCTTCCGGAGCAGCCGCTTGGCCGGTGGGAAACGGATCCGACTGGACGGTCCCGGTTTGTTCCGGGTGGTGCCTGCCGGCGGACATCCGGTTGGACTGGACGGCATCCGGCACCGCGGGATCGATCCCGATCGCGCTCAATGTCCATTCCGATACGGTCTATGTCGATGCCGAAATTGGAAATGATATAACGGGCGATGGATCACCCGGGCTTCCGCTCCGGACGATCGGACATGCTGGGCAGGCTGCGCGTGGCAGCCGCTGGCATCCCGTCACCGTGAATCTCTCCGAAGGTCGTTATTCCCCCTCCTCCAACGGAGAATCCTATCCGATCTATTTCAATGACTATGAATCGATTCGCGGAGCCGGTCCGGATCGGACCACGCTCGATAACGACGGCGCGGATGTCTCGATGCTGATCAGTGGATCTCATACCTCCGTGATGGATCTGCACCTGATCAGCGGAAGTCTCTCCAACCGGGTGTATCTCGTCACATTCTATGACTGTGTGGGGAGTCTGATCAATACCCGGCAAACTCGGGTGGATCCGCCAGGAGATGCGTTCTTACCCAGTACGACGTCGCGCATCCCGAGTGAAATCGATGTTCTAAGCAATGAGTTACATGGAGAAATGGAATTGTACGGACGCGCAGGAAAAGGGATTGTCGCCCACAACTACTTTATAAGCGCCAACTTTTACTCACCAGAGACTGTTGAATTCAATCATTGTGGTTTCGATGGGATGCTAATCGTCCCGGAACAGACCGAGTCGC